>ONDH01000002.1 GCA_900316505.1 uncultured Prevotellaceae bacterium | reverse complement strand
TCTTATCAAGAGGTTCTCCCTTCTGTGCTTTCTCCCAGTTCTTCATCAACTCTGCACGATGTTCCTCAAGCCATTCCAATATCATACGCAATGCCCTGCTTGGCATCTCGCCCTTCACAATGCCATCTTTGATGTTGACAATAATCTTATAGTCACCATACTATGCATGAAAATGTGGTGGTTGATGATCTGAAAAGTTCATCCAAATGTAAATTCCATAAAAAAACTAATCTGCGGCATACAATATAAAGATTACTAATTACACAGAAATGGCATATTACGAAGAACATTTGCAAATTAACCACTTTTATTCTTATCTACCAAACATTTAGGGAACTTTTTTGGTTAAGACACAAAAAGGCACAAAGCCGTGGTGGACTTTATGCCTAACAGAATGGATGAGTATAATAATGAATCATTCCAAATTTATTACAAAATCTTTTATATTGACAATGTTTACTTTGGGCCAGGGGATTTCTTGAAGAATATTGAAATGAGTGTCGTTGGTGACAATATATTCAGCATCAGCTGCTACGGCACAATCCACGAATTTGTTATCATCTACATCGCTTTTTATAAGGTCAAAATGAATATACACCTCCTGATAGGTAGTGGTACTTAAACGGGCTATTGCCTCCACGACGTTATGTGCTATCTCTTTATCGGTTTTCTCCGCAAGGATTTCTTCGTATTCGTCCAAAATCTCCGTGTTGACACATAAACTTATTTTTCCCTCCAACACACCTGTCCATATTTTATGATATGGGCTGGAACTGGGCAATGATTGCAACAGGCAATTCGTGTCAAGAACGATGCGACGCATAGCGATAGGGGGTGCGCATGTGCTCTGCGCCCCATTGTTCTATTGTCTCTTCATTGATACTACCATTGTCCCAAAGCGCATCAATTCCTTTTTGTGCTTTTTGAGCGAAGTAATGTGCCACAAGGTTTTTGAACTCCATGAGTTCAGCCTCGGACTTGATGCTGTTCAAAGCATTCAGAAATTCCAATTGTGCCATCTGACTATACGACATAACTATTCTATTTTCTCTGATTTATCTGTTTTTACCACAAGAAAGAGCATAACGCTTCTATTTATCCAATAAGGCACGGCATCGAAACACCGCATGGAAAGCACACAAGGCACTCTCTTGGTTGCAAATTAAGCACATTTTTCTTAACCAACCAAACATTTAGGGAACTTTTTTTGTTAAGACACCCAAAAGGCACAAAGCCGTGGTGGACTTTGTGCCTCAATGAAAATTAGGAATGAGGAAAGATGCGGTTGAGCGAGTGCAGAGGTCAAGCTTGTTTGAACTATGCCGAGCGTGAGCATCTTCGGCGAAGCCAATTAGAAATAAGGAATTGCCATACGGGATGTAAGAACCACGAGACAAAAAAACGGGAAGAACTTATTGAGTTGACAGTTAACAACTACAGCCAACCTACCACCTTACCACTACGAACCTACTACCTTACCACTATCTTACCACTACGAACACAAGGAGCACTAAAGGAGGAGTAAAGGAACATCTATGAGTGAGACCTCGTTGGGTGTATGGGTAAGATACCGACACATGTATGGGTGAGACACCAACACCTGTATGGGTGAGATACCTCAACGACTGTGAGCGAACAAATGGAGAGTGGCAGGATAGGTTTAGTGCTAACCCTAATGGAGCACCATGAGTAATATGAAACAGAATTGAGTGATAATGTATAATGTTAAAGGTTGAGAGTTTAGCGTTGACAGACACATCGTAGATATTTCATTTTCTCATTCTTTCATTTTTCATTTTCAAAGAAATGGTTAAATTTTTGTTTTCTCATTCGCATGAGGGAGTGCAAAAAGAAAGGAGGGTGTGCCGTTGGTGGCAACCCTCCTTTTGGTATGATACGGTGAGCATTACTGCTCGTCGAGTGCTTTCAGTTTGGCTCTGACTTCTTCCTTGTCTGCCTTGAGCTTCTCCATCTTGCGGTTGAGCTCTTCGATGAGGCTGTTGCCCTGCTTGGATTTGCTGCTGAGGGTGAGGAAGCCGAGGTTGTTCTCGTAGGTCTTGATCTCGTTGTTGAGGATGTCAAGCTGACGGAGAAGGCGTGAACGTACATCACCTCCGTTGCCTCCCTTGATGCTCTCCTTGAAGCGGTCGATGCGACGCTTGGCGGCATGTTCGTTGGCATAGCCATAAAGACGGTCCATCTGTTCGCGGAGAAGCTTGTAGAGCTTGTCTTTCTCCTTGAAGGGCACGTGACCAATCTGGTTCCATTCGTCCTGTGCTTCACGGAGTCGGGTGCGGAGGTCGCCTTCGAACTCTTCGGGCACGATGGCTGTGAGGGCGTCGATGATGGCGCGCTTCTTCTCCAAGTTGGCGTGCTGCTCTTCGTTTGCACCCTTGTTTGCCTCTTTCTTGGCTGCAAAGAAGGCATCGCAGGCTGCGTTGAAGCGCTCCCAAATCTGGTCGCTGTACTTCTTAGGCACGGTGCCGATTTCCTTCCATTTCTTCTGCAGTTCGACGAGTGCGTCGGTGGTGGCTTTCCAGTCGGTGCTGTCCTTCAGTGCTTCTGCCTGCTCGACGAGTTCGAGCTTGAGGGCATAGTTCTGGTTGAGGTTTTCGCGTACTGACTGGAAGTATTCGTTCTTGCGGGTGAAGAAGTGGTCGCATGCGGCACGGAAGCGCTCGAAGATTTTGGTGTTCATCTTCTGGGGTGCGTAGCCGATGGTTTTCCACTCTGCCTGCAAGGCGGTGATTTTCTCTGAGATGGCGTTCCATTCAGCAAAGGTTTTCAGTCCTTCGATGTCGAAGCCTTCGATGGTTTCGCAAATGGCGGTCTTCTTTTCGAGGTTCTCCTCTTCCTTCTGCTTGCGGGCTTCGAAGTATTCCTGATGGCGCTTGTTGATGACGGTGGAGGCATCTTTGAAACGTGTCCAGATTTCCTCGCGCAGTTCGCTTGCCACTGGGCCTGTCTCGCGGTAGTCCTGATGGAGCTGCTGCAACTTGCGGAAGGCGACGATGATGTCGGTCTCTTCTGCCAGTTTCTCTGCTGCCTCGCAGAGGGCGATCTTGCGCTCCAGGTTCTTCTTGAAGTCGTAGGCGCGGAGTTCGTTGCTCAGCTTGAGGGTGTCGTAGAATGCCTCGACTGCCTGCTGGTAGGTTTTCCAGAGGGTGGTGGCGTGTTCTGCTGGCACTTCCTTGATGTCGTTCCACTGCTGCTGAAGTTCCTTGAAGTCGTTGTAGCCACGGTTAATCTCGTCGGGATTGTCCGTGAGCGCTTTTATCTTGTCGATGATTTCGAGTTTCTTCTGATAGTTTGCCTCGCGTTCCTGTTCCAGTGCGGCAGCAATGGCTGCACGCTTCTCGCGGATGGCTGCCATCAATTCCTTGAAGGCGGTCTCTTCGGGGTCGGGTTCTGGAGCATACTCCTCGGCAGCACCTCCTTCTTCGATGAACTTCTTGTAGGCGGCATCTGCCTCTTGGCGATGGATGCGGTAGAAGTTGCTTTTGAGGCTGTCGAGTTCTTGGCGAGTGACCTCTTCGTCGCTTTCTGAAATCTCGCGGAGACGGTTGACGACTTCTGCTTCGGTTTCGTAGGTGGCGAAAGAAGTAGTTGAGGTTTCTGCCTGAGGCTCTTCGGCAGCGTCTTCGGCTACTGGCTCAGCGGCTTCTTCGGCTACTGGCTCGGTTGCAGTTTCTGCAACGGCTGCTGTTTCTTCTGCTGCAACGGGTTCGGTTGCAGGTTCGGCTGTAGGTTCCACTACAGGTTCCTCAGTGGGGTTCTGAATTTCAGTCATAGTTGTTTAGTGAATTATATTAAGCATAATTGTATAGACATAGACGACTGCTGCGGGAATGGCGAGCAGTGAACTATCAAAGCGATCGAGCATGCCTCCATGCCCTGGTAGGATGTTGCCGGAGTCTTTGATGCCGAGACGGCGCTTGAGCAATGACTCGACGAGGTCGCCCCATGTGCCGACAATGACGGTGAGCACGGCAAGTCCTGCCCACAGGAGGCGGCTTGTGGTGTCGGAGAGTGTCTCGGCAAAGGGGATGAAACTGGCAATGATTTGTGAGGCGGCAATGGCTGTGATGCCTCCACCGATGCTGCCTTCCCATGATTTCTTGGGAGAGATGCGGGGGAAGAGGTGGTGCTTGCCCAGCCATGAACCGAACAGGTAGGCGCCGGTGTCGCTTGCCCACAGGAAGATGAACAATGACAGGGCGTACCAGTAGTAGTAGGTCACTCCTGCTGGTGTGCTGATGAAACAAAGTGTGTTCAGCGATGCGAATGGCAGAGCGATGTAGAGCTGTGCCATGAAGGTCATGCCCCAGTTCTGGATGTTTTCGGGGCGGTCGAAGTAGATTTCAGACACCAACAGGTAGATGATGGAAATGAGGTAGGGGATGAAGACCTCCGCGCCCATGATGTTGGTGTTGAATGCCCACACGGCGACATAGAGGTAGGCTGCCGCAACGGTGGTGATGAAACGGTTGACATGCAGGTGCATGTGACGATTGACAATCGTAGTGAATTCCCACACCGTCAAGGCTGTGATGACGGTGAAGAGAATCAGGAGAGAGTAGGGGTTGGACACGATTCCGCCCACAAGGACGATGACGAATAGTGCACCCGTGATGGCACGTATAATCAGATTTTTCACGTTTCTTTTGGTTTGTCGGTTTCGGTTGGTTTGTCGGAGGGGGGATTGTCGGAATCCTGTCCGTTCTCTTTGGCTTTCTCTGCCTTCTCAAGGACTGCCTGCACAATCTTCTGACGGATGATTTCCTCGTTCTCTTTCTTGTGGTCGGTACCGCTGGAGGGTTGCTCACCTTCTTTCTGCTCGTCTTCGGCATTGGATGCGAGGATTTCGTCGGTGCGTGAGGTCCATGGGCGCTTGCCAAAGATGTCTTCGAGGTCTTCAGCAAAGATGACTTCTTTTTCTATGAGTCTTTGTGCCAGTTGTGCATGACCGTCCTTGTGCTCCAAAAGCACTTTCTTGGCACGTTCATATTCGCCTGCAATGAGGGTGCGCACTTCTTCGTCGATGGCCTCGGCAGTCTTGTCGCTATAAGGCTTGCTGAACTGGTACTCCTGATTGTCGTAGTAGCAAAGGTTGGGCAGTTTGTCGCCCATACCTGCATAGGCAATCATGCCGTAAGCGCGCTTGGTGACTTTCTCCAAGTCGTTCATGGCTCCTGTGGAGATGCGTCCCGTGAAGAGTTCTTCGGCAGCACGTCCACCGAGTGTCGCACAGATGTCGTCGAGTATCTCTTCCTTCGTCGAGATTTGACGTTCTTCTGGCATGTACCATGCAGCACCAAGGGCTTGACCACGTGGCACGATGGTGACTTTCACCAATGGGTTGGCATATTCGAGGAACCATGAGATGGTAGCGTGTCCTGCTTCGTGAAGGGCAATGGTGCGTTTCTCATGTGCAGTAAGCAGTTTGGTCTTCTTCTCCAAACCACCGATGATGCGGTCAACGGCATCGAGGAAACACTGCTTGTCCACCCACTCCTTGTTGTTGCGGGCTGCGATGAGGGCTGCCTCGTTGCAGACGTTGGCGATGTCGGCACCAGAAAAACCTGGTGTCTGGCGTGCCAGCTGTGCCACTTCCACGGTCTCGTCTATCTTGAGCGGTTTCAGGTGCACCATGAAGATTTCCTTACGTTCGTTGAGGTCTGGCAGGTCAACATGAATCTGACGGTCGAAGCGACCTGCACGGAGCAAGGCGCCGTCGAGGATGTCAGCACGGTTGGTGGCTGCCAAGATGATGATGCCGCTGTTGGTGCCGAAGCCGTCCATCTCGGTGAGGAGCTGGTTGAGGGTGCTTTCGCGCTCGTCGTTGCCTCCCATGGCTGCGGTCTTGCTGCGTGCACGACCAATGGCGTCAATCTCGTCGATGAAGATGATGCAAGGTGCTTTGGCTTTTGCCTGCTGGAAGAGGTCACGCACACGGCTGGCGCCCACACCTACGAACATCTCGACAAACTCGGAACCTGACATGGAGAAGAAGGGCACACCTGCTTCGCCTGCCACTGCCTTGGCAAGCAGTGTCTTACCAGTTCCGGGAGGACCTACCAAGAGGGCTCCCTTTGGAATCTTACCACCGAGGTTGGTGTATTTCTCGGGCTTCTTCAGGAAATCGACAATCTCCTGCACTTCCTGCTTGGCACCAGCTTGTCCTGCCACGTCCTTGAAGGTGATTTGCGGAGAGTTCTTGTCGTCTTTCTCGAAGAGCTGCGCTTTCGACTTTCCTACGGAGAAGATGTTGCCAGCACCTCCCATAAAGCCGCCGCCCCCCATTCCTCTCATGATGAAGAACCAGATGAGGATGATGATGACGAGGGGCGCGAAGTTCCACAAGAGATTCGTAAAGAAGTCGTTATCGCGTTCGTAAGTGACCTTGCCTTTGAAGTTGCCCTCTTTGTTCTGTGCGTCGAGGTAACTCTCCAGATTGTCAATGGAACCAAACTCCACCTTGATGCGGGCGGGTTTCTTGTTCTTGCTCACAGCACCAAAGACCTGCTTCTCGTGTTTGGAATCGATGGCAAGGGTGAGGGTGTTGTTGTCTTTGTTGACAGTTACATCAGCCACATATCCCTTGTTCACAAACTCCTTGAAGGTGGTGTAATCGACACTGCGTGAAGCCGATGTGTCGTGGCGTGTGAATATCATGAATGCCAATCCTGCAATGAGCAAGATATAGAGCCACGTGAAGTTGAAACGTGGCTTTTGCAGTTTGTTGTTGCTGTTATTGTTGTTTGTACTCATGTTTCGTCAATCAATGTCTGGAATGTCAGTGATTTCAGCGTCTTCCCAAAGGTTGTCAACATCGTAGAACTCGCGTGCATCGGGTACGAAGATATGCACCACTACATCAATAAAGTCGATGGCAACCCAGAGGTTGTTTCTTGTTCCGTCCAATGCCGACGGACGCGCATTCTGCTCCTTGCGAGCGAAATCGCGCACAGATTCTGTGATGGCTGCCACCTGACTGGGCGAGTTGCCTTCGCCGATGACGAGATATTTGGTGATAGTATCGTCAATGCCTTCGAGGTTGACTACACGTATTTTCTTTCCCTTCTTTTCTTGGATGCCTGCGATGCAGGACTTCACTAACTTTTCGGTTTCTGTCATTTAATATATTAATGTGTTAATTATCCTCCAACTCTCTTTTCTTCTTCTCTTCAATCATCTGGAAGTCTTTTGGACGAAGCACAAAATTGCTTCCGAGGTACTTCTCCTTCACGATGGGGTTGCTTGCCAACTCGGGCGGTGTGCCTTTGAAGAGGATGCGCCCTTCGAAGAGGAGATAGGCGCGGTCGGTGATGCAGAGGGTCTCCTGCACGTTGTGGTCGGTGATGAGAATGCCGATGTTGCGGTCTTTCAACTTCCACACCACATACTGAATGTCCTCCACTGCGATAGGGTCCACACCGGCGAACGGCTCGTCAAGCATGATGAATTTGGGGTCGATGGCAAGACAACGGGCAATCTCACAACGTCGTCGCTCACCTCCCGACAGCTGATTTCCGCGGTTCTTCCGCACTTTCTGCAGGTTGAACTCGTCGAGCAACCGTTCGAGATGCTCCCGCTGCTCTTCGGTGGACTTGTATTTCATCTCCAGCACGGTCATGATGTTGTCTTCCACGCTCATGGTGCGGAACACGCTTGCCTCTTGCGCCAAATAGCCCACGCCTTTCTTGGCACGGGTGGAAACGGGGTCTTTGGTGATTTCCTCATCGTTGATGAACACCCGTCCGCTATTGGGCACCACCAATCCCGTCGTCATGTAGAACGACGTGGTCTTTCCTGCTCCGTTCGGTCCCAACAGTCCTACAATCTCTCCTTGACGCACACTGATGGACACATTGTTTGCCACAGTGCGTTTTCCGTATATCTTGACAAGATCACGAGTATAGAGTGTGTTCCGTTCGTCAGAAAACTCTGGTATGTTCTCATCGCCCGCGTTGGTGGTTATGGATTGTTTATTTAGCTCCATATCAATTCAAATTAGTTACAAAAGTACGAATTGTTTGGCGATTAGTCACTTTATAAAAGAAAAAACTATGTTAAAAGCGGTTCTTTTGAACAAAAATGACTAATTTTGCCAAGATTTTGCCATTTATAAATCATTAAAATCACAATAGAAGTGCTTTCAGTAAAGAGTGGATTAACCCATCTGGGTAGGTATGTCATGCTGATGGGGCGTGTGCTTTCACAGCCAGACAGATGGAGAATGTTCTTGAAGCAATATGTCACGGAGATGTATCAATTGGGATATAATTCGATTGGCATCGTGCTCATCATCTCCTTCTTCATCGGTGCGGTGATTTGTCTTCAAATCAAGTTGAACATTCAGAGTCCGTGGATGCCACGTATGGTGGTTGGTTACACGACGCGTGAGATTATGTTGCTGGAGTTTTCATCGAGCATCATGTGTCTGATTCTTGCGGGTAAGGTGGGGTCGAACATTGCTTCGGAGATTGGCACCATGCGCATCACGCAGCAGATTGATGCGCTTGACATCATGGGTGTCAATTCTGCTAATTACCTCATACTGCCTAAGATAGTAGGGCTGATGACCATCATGCCCATCTTGGTTACATTGAGTGTGGCGGCGGGTATCATGGGTGCATATGCCACCTCGTTGATGGGAACCACCACTGTGCCTGAACTGGATGAGGGTTTCCGTTATCAGTTCAACCAATGGTTCTTCTGGTGCGGTATGATCAAGGCGGTTGTTTATGGCTTCATCATCACCAGCGTCTCTGCCTACAAGGGTTACACAGTGGAAGGCGGCAGTGTGGAAGTGGGTAAGTCGAGCACCGATGCTGTGGTGACCAGCAGTATTCTTGTACTCTTTTCTGATATTTTCTTGACAAACATGCTGACATGATAAAAGTAGAACACTTATACAAGAGTTTTGAGGACAGGGAAGTGCTTCAGGACATCAATGCCACGTTCCGCGATGGTGAGGTGAACCTCATCATTGGTCAGAGTGGTAGCGGTAAGACGGTGCTGATGAAGAACATCGTGGGATTGCTCACACCGACCAAGGGAAGCATTTACTACGATGACCGTGATTTTGTGTCTTTGTCGAAGAAGGAGAAAATCTTGCTTCGCCGTGAGATGGGCATGATTTTCCAGAGTGCTGCGCTGTTCGACTCCATGTCGGTGTTGGACAACGTGATGTTTCCCTTAAACATGTTTTCGTATGATGCTTACGAAGACCGCAAACGCAGGGCACTTGATTGTTTGGCGCGTGTCAATCTGCAAGGAGCTGAAAACAAGTTCCCCGGCGAGATTTCGGGTGGTATGCAGAAGCGTGTGGCTATCGCGCGTGCCATTGTGCTGCAACCGAAATATCTTTTCTGTGACGAACCGAACTCAGGTCTTGACCCTAAGACGAGCATCGTGATTGACGAACTCATTGCTGGCATCACGCATGAGGATAAAATCACCACCATCGTCAACACCCACGACATGAACTCCGTGATGGGCATTGGTGAAAACATCACCTTCATCTGCGAAGGACGTGCCGAATGGCAGGGCAGCAATAAGGAAATCATGGATGCCACCAACAAGAAACTGGAAGACTTCATCTTTGCCAGCGACATCTTGCGGCAGGCGAAGGAACTGCACGACCAACAGAACCATGTAAGTGAAAAGTGAAGAGTGAAAAGTGAAAAATCTAAGTTACTTTATCAAACGACAAGCAACCCGCATGGCTGGTAAAATAGATTTTTCACTTTGCACTTTTCACTTCGAATGATAATGAGATTATGATTGTTTGTATAGCGGAGAAACCGAGTGTGGCACGTGACATTGCCAACGTGTTGGGCGCCAAAGACATGAAGCAAGGCTACATTGAGGGCAATGGCTATCAGGTCACTTGGACGTTCGGACATTTGTGCGAGCTGAAGAATCCCCATGAGTATTTTGAGCGTTGGAAACGTTGGGATTTATGGGACCTGCCGATGATTCCTGCACGTTTCGGTATTCGTCTGAAGGATGATGACGGGGTGAAGCGTCAGTTTGCCACGATTGAGAAGCTCATGCAGGCTGCTGATAGTATCATCAACTGCGGTGATGCCGGGCAAGAGGGTGAACTTATTCAGCGTTGGGTGATGCAGAAGGCTGGGGCGAAATGTCCTGTCAAACGTCTGTGGATTTCTTCGTTGACAGAGGAAGCCATCCGTGAGGGTTTCAACAATCTGAAAGACCAAATTGAATACCAGTCACTTTATGAGGCAGGACTTTGCCGTGCCATCGGTGACTGGACACTCGGCATGAATGCCACACGTCTCTACACGCTCAAGTATGGTCAGGAGAAGCAGGTACTTTCTGTCGGACGTGTGCAGACACCCACATTGGCGTTGATCGTGCGTCGTCAACAGGAGATAGAGAGTTTTGTGCCCAAACAAAGTTGGGTGCTCTCCACACTTTACCGCGACACCAAATTCACCGCCATCGCTCATGATGAGGAAGCGGAAGCAGAGGATGCCGCAGAAGTGAAGGCTGCTGCAGAAGAAGGCAAGACCATCAAGAGCAAGGGCCCTATCTACAAGCAGATAGAGTTCTTGACGGAAGAAGAGGGTAGGGAAGTTCTCCAATCTATTGAAGGGCAACCTTTTACGGTGACTGATATTCAGAAGAAGAAGGGAACGGAAGCACCGCCTCGACTCTACGATTTGACTTCTTTGCAGGTGGATTGCAACCGTAAGTTCGGCTATTCCGCAGAACAGACCTTACAACTTATTCAGAGCCTCTACGAGAAGAAGTTCACCACCTATCCACGTGTTGACACCACTTTTCTAAGTGATGATATTTATGCCAAATGTCCTCAAACGCTTCGTGGCTTGAAGGGGTATGAGCAGTTCACGCAACCCCTTGAAGGAAAACCCCTTCCAAAGTCGAAGAAAGTGTTTGATTCCTCTAAGGTGACGGATCACCATGCCATCATCCCTACAGGTGTGCCCGCCATCAGTCTCACCGATATGGAGCGACGCGTCTATGACCTTGTCGCACGTGCCTTCATTGCGGTGTTCTATCCCGATTGCAAGTTTGAGACAACAACGGTGTTTGGCGAGGTAAAGCAAGCCCCCTCCGACTCTCCCAAGGGGGAGGGAGAGCCATCCGGGGTGTTGTTCCGCACCAGCGGAAAAGTAATTATTGATGATGGCTGGAAAATATTATATAAAGGTACACCATCAGAAGAATCCGACGAAAACACGCCGGATGGTAACTCCTCCCCCTTGGGGGAGGCTGGGTGGGGGCTTGGCGAGTCTGGCCCTCACTTTCCTTCTCTTTCCGAGAAATGGACACAACCTCCTAAACCCTATACGGAGGCGACGCTCCTTCGTGCGATGGAAACGGCAGGAAAATTTGTTGATAATGAGGAGCTTCGCGATGCCATGAAGGAGAACGGCATCGGACGTCCCTCCACCCGTGCTGCCATCATCGAAACACTCTTCAAACGCCGCTATATCCGTAAGGAACGTAAAAGCCTTGTTGCCACTCCTACAGGTGTGGAACTTATCGGCATTATACACGAGGAACTTCTCAAGAGTGCTGAACTTACGGGCATTTGGGAGAAGAAACTCCGTGAGATAGAAAAGAAGCAATATGATGCCAAGACCTTCATCGAAGAACTCAAGCAGATGGTCACAGACATCATCAATCAGGTGCGCAATGACAACTCCAATCGTCGCGTTGCCGTCACGACAGAAGCCGATTTGAAGAAAAAGAAAGCAAAGCCAGCCTCTCAATCCTCAAATCTCAATGCTCCAGCAGGTTTCCAACCGAACCCACGTGCAGGGAGAAGTTCAAAGCCTCGTAATGCTCAATCTCAAAAACCTAAAACTACGGAAGAAGTGAAAGCCGAGCATAATCCCGACGAAGTGATAGGCATGCCTTGTCCTATCTGTCACGAAGGTCACATCATCAAAGGAAAAACAGCATACGGCTGTTCCCGTTGGAAGGAAGGATGCACCTACAGATTGCCTTTCGACCAAGCATGATACATGCTATTGTTATTGTCTCTTTTTTCTTCATTATTTGTAAACGGTTATCAAAGAAGAGCGCTCAGCACGAAATGATATGCGCTGTTAACACGAAAAAAGAAATTGAACTTGCGAAACTTTATTGTTTGTACTTCAATTGCAGAGGATTCGTCAGGGTTGTGTGAGAAAATCGGTAAAAAATGCAGTAAAAATAGTGTGATATTGAGGAATTTGTAGTAACTTTGCAGCCGATTTTGAGAGATTGGCAACTGATAGTCAAGAGGTCAGTTGCTGATTATTTGTGTGAAAATTAATAATTAAGGTAAAAATATGAATATTTCAGTAGAGAACATTGACAAGGTAAATGCGGTGATTACAGCCGTGGTTGAGCCTGCTGATTATACGGAGAAGTATGAGAAGGCTCTGAAGGATGCAAAGAAGAAAATGAACATGCCGGGTTTCCGTCCGGGCATGGTGCCTGTTGGCTTGATCAAGAAGCAGTTTGGCGTGAGCCTTCTGGCTGAAGAGGTGAACAAGATTCTTCAGGAAGGTCTTTTCGGCTATATCCGTGAGAACAAGATTAACATGTTGGGCGAACCTCTTCCTACTGAAGAGAACAATAATGTGGAATTGAAGGAAGGCGAGAGCTTCACTTTCAAGTTTGACTTGGCAATCGCACCTGAGTTTGAGGTGAGCCTGACCAAGAAGGATAAGATTGACTACTACAATGTGGACGTGACAGACCAGATGGTGGCAAACCAGGTGGACATGTATCGTCAGCGTGGTGGCAAGTATGAGAAGGTGGACTCTTACGAGGACAACGATATGATTAAGGGTGTCATCACAGAATTGGATGTGGAGAATCCTGTGACTGCTGAGAATGTGGTGATGTTGCCCAAGTATTTCAAGAATGACGACCAGAAGAAATTGTTCGATGGCGTGAAGACGAACGACATTGTGACTTTCAACCCATCTGTGGCTTACAATAATAATGAGGCTGAGCTGACTTCACTGTTGAAGGTGGAGAAAGAGGATGCCTTGAACCATAAGGGCGAGTTCAACTTCCAAATCACAGAAATTACCCGCTTCGTGCCAGGACCTCTGGATCAGGAGTTGTTTGACACAGTGTTCCCTGGTGGTGAGGTGAAGACAGAGGCTGATTTCCGTGCGAAAGTGAAGGAGTTGATTGCTGACCAGTTCAAGAAGGACAGCGACTACAAGTTCTTGCTCGATGTTCGCAAGCATGTGACGAAGAAGGTGGGCAAACTGGAGTTCCCAGAGGAGAAACTGAAGAAGATTCTTCTTGCTAACACTGGCGACCAAGCTAAGGTGGATGCTCAGTTTGAGAAGAGCATTGAGGAATTGACTTGGCATCTCATCAAGGAGAAGCTCGTGGAACAGAACGAGGTGAAAGTGGACGATGAGGATGTGAAGAACATGGCAAAGGAAGTGACTCGCATGCAGTTTGCTCAGTATGGCATGTTGAACATCCCAGACGAGTATCTGGAGAATTCAGTGAAGGAGATGCTGAAGAAGCGTGAGACGGTTGACAACTTGATTGACCGTTGCATTGAGGTGAAGCTGGGCGTAGCCATCAAGGAAAAAGTGACTCTGAAAGAGAGCACTGTCAGCGCAGAAGACTTCAACAAGATGTTTGAGCAGTAATACATTTCATAAAAATAGAAAAAAAAGTGGCGAGAATTTTTGTTCTTGCCACTTTTTTTATACCTTTGTGTTTCAAAATGATTTTTCAAGAGACTTAATGATGAATTTTATGATAAACGATTTTCAGAAATATGCTACTAAGCATTTGGGAATGAATAGTATGGTGCTTGATGATGTCATCAAATCTCAAGCTGGTTATCTGAACCCCTACATCTTGGAAGAAAGACAGCTGAATGTCACTCAACTGGATGTTTTCTCTCGTTTGATGATGGACAGAATCATTTTCTTGGGTACGGAGGTGAACGATTATACAGCGAATGTGCTGCAGGCGCAGATGCTGTATCTGGATAGTGTGGACAACACTAAGGACATCAGCATCTATATTAACTCTCCCGGTGGTAGCGTGTATGCAGGGTTGGGTATCTACGACACGATGCAGTTCATCAATAGCGATGTGCAGACTATCTGCACAGGCATGGCGGCAAGCATGGCTGCTGTGTTGCTGGTGGCAGGTAAGGAGGGTAAGCGCAGTGCGCTGCCTCATAGCCGTATCATGATTCATCAACCGATGGGTGGTGCTCAAGGTCAGGCAAGCGACATCGAAATCACAGCCCGTGAGATTCAGAAGTTGAAGAAGGAGCTCTATACCATCATCAGTGACCATAGCCATCAGCCTTTTGACAAGGTGTGGGCAGACAGTGACCGTGACTACTGGATGACAGCTGAAGAGGCGAAAGAGTATGGCATGGTGGATGAAGTGCTGGCGAGGAAGGTGTGATTTTGAGAGTTGAAGAGACTGAAGTTTAAGGCTCTGGTCATAAGGCTTTAGTCTTGTAGGGGAGGTTACACATTATATATAATAATAAGGAAGAAATAAGTGGCAAAATTGAATAAATGCTCGTTCTGCGGACGTACAGAACGCGAAGTTGACTTACTGATTTACGGCATTGACGGGTATATATGTTCGGATTGCGTGGAACAGGCTGGTGCAATTGTCAAGGAAGCAAAGGCGAAGAAGAGTAAGGATTCGAAGTTGCAGAACCTGCCAAAGCCTCAGGAAATCAAGGCGTATTTGGACAAGTATGTCATAGGACAAGATGCTGCCAAGATTGCGCTCTCTGTGGCTGTGTATAACCATTATAAACGTCTGAACCATCGTGGTGAGACGGATGATGTGGAGTTGGAGAAGTCGAACATTATCATGGTGGGTAGCACGGGCACAGGAAAGACGTTGCTGGCAAGGACCATCGCAAAAATGTTGCTGGTGCCTTTTGCCATAGTCGATGCGACGGTGCTGACAGAAGCTGGCTATGTGGGCGAGGATGTGGAGAGCCTTCTGTCTCGTTTGTTGCAAGCAGCCGATGGTGATGTGAAGCAAGCAGAAAAGGGTATTGTCTTTATTGACGAAATTGACAAGATTGCCCGTAAGGGTGACAACCCGAGTATTACGAGAGACGTGAGTGGCGAGGGTGTGCAGCAGGGTCTCTTGAAGCTCTTGGAGGGTAGCGTGGTGAATGTACCGCCTCAGGGTGGACGAAAGCACCCTGAACAGCAGTTCATTCAGGTGGATACACGAAACATCCTCTTTATCTGCGGCGGTGCTTTTGATGGCATCGAAAAACGTATTGCTCAGAGACTGAACACGCATGTTGTGGGATTTGATGCTGCCAGAAACGTGGCGAAGATTGACAAGTCGAACATGATGCAGTATATAGCACCAATGGACTTGAAGTCATTTGGCCTGATACCTGAGATCATTGGGCGTCTGCCGATTCTGACCCATCTTGAACCTTTGGACAGGCAGGCATTGCGCTCCATCCTGACGGAACCGAAAAACTCAATTGTCAAGCAGTATAAGAAGATGTTTGAGATTGATGGCGTAAAACTGACCTTCGAGGAGGAAGTGCTGGACTATGTGGTGGACAAAGCCATAGAGTTTAAATTGGGTGCACGAGGTTTGCGCTCGCTCATTGAAGTCATCATGATGAAGCCTATGTTTGAGGTTCCATCGACAGACGTGCATGAGTTTACGGTGACACTCGATTTTGCACGCCAACAGGTGGAAAATGCAAACATGGCAGTGCTAAAAGAAAGTACAGAGGATAAATAAATGTGATTTTTTCATAAAATTGTCACACTTTTCTTGTTTTTTCTTTGATAATACAAAACAGAATCATAACTTTGTTCATAGAATGCGTAATGTCCCCTCAGATAATGCTCTCTAACATCTAATTTTCTAACATCTAATGAAGAAATTCGCAACACTCCAGCAGGCGCTGAAATATTACTTTGGCTTTGATACATTCAAAGGCGACCAAGAGGCTATCATCAAAAACCTTCTTGATTGTAAGGACACCTTTGTGCTGATGCCAACTGGTGGCGGTAAGTCGTTGTGCTACCAGTTGCCAGCATTGTTGATGGAGGGAACGGCGATTGTGATATCTCCGTTGATTGCCTTGATGAAGAACCAAGTGGATGCTATCAAGCATATTAGTGAAGAGGATAGCGTGGCGCATTTCATCAATTCATCGTTGAGCAAGGCGAACATTGATCAGGTGAAGGCTGACATCATGGCTGGAAAGACCAAGATGCTGTATGTGGCTCCTGAATCGTTGACGAAGGAAGACAATGTGGATTTTCTCCGTCAAGTGAAGATTTCTTTCTTTGCCATCGATGAGGCCCATTGCATTTCGGAGTGGGGACATGATTTCCGCCCTGAATACCGCAAGATTCGTCCAGTCATCAACTGGATTGCAATGGCTCCTGTCATCGAACTCTTCCTGCCTCGGGAGAAATTCATGGTCATCAAGGGATTGACCGACACGTATCGTGCGAAGAAGCAGAAGTTTGAGGAGATGAACAAGGAATTCAAACAATTTCCTGATCGTGTGGATGAACAAGAGCTGGAAGCATTGGAGAGAAGCGTGAAGGGATTGGCTGAGGTCATTGCCTTCATGGCGGAGATGAAGGAACAAATTAAGGAGAAGTCGGACAAATGTCCTCGATTGGATGCCCGTTTCGTGGATTCCTTATTGGAGATGATGCCAGTTATCCGTCGTGACTATCAGGCACTGAGAGAGCGTATGGCTGATGAACCGGCAGTAATGGCTTTGCCGGATCTCCCTTCTGATGAGGCGATTATGGAGGCTTCGTCCAAGATATATGATGCCCCTGTCATCGCCTTGACTGCTACAGCCACTGACAAGGTGCGCAACGATATCAAGAAGAATCTCGGCATCGTTGAAGGAAAGGACTTCAAGTCTTCCTTTAATCGCCAAAATCTCTACTATGAAGTGCGCCAGAAAACGGCAGAAGTGGAGAAGGATATCATCAAATTCATCAAACAGAACCCCAACAAGAGTGGTATCATCTATTGTCTCAGCCGTAAGAAGGTGGAAGATTTGGCAGAAGTGCTTCGTGCCAACAACATCAAAGCAGCTGCCTATCATGCTGGCATGGATAACAAAGACCGTAACGAGACCCAGGATGACTTCATTATGGAGCGTGTGGATGTCATTGTGGCCACCATTGCTTTTGGCATGGGTATAGACAAGCCTGATGTGCGCTACGTGATTCACTACGATATTCCGAAGAGCCTTGAAGGTTATTATCAGGAGACAGGTCGTGCAGGAAGAGATGGTGGTGAGGGTAAATGTATCACCTACTACTGTCACAAAGATCTCGAGAAATTGGAGAAGTTCATGAAGGACAAGACACCGGCAGAGAAGGACATCGGCACGCATCTTCTGAGTGAGACAGCAGCCTATTGTGAATCGTCTGTGTGCCGTCGTAAGATGTTGCTGCACTATTTCGGCGAGGAATATGACAAGGATAATTGTGGAAACTGCGATAACTGTTTGCATCCGAAGACCAAGACCGACCAAATGGAGAATCTGCTGCTTGCATTGCAGGTGATTTTGGCTGTGAAGGAAAACTTCAGGAAAGAATACATTATCAATATCTTGCGTGGTGAGGAGAACGAGACGATTTTGAGCCATAAGCACGAGAAGTTGGAGCAGTTCGGTGCAGGTGCTGACGTGGAAGAAACAATGTGGGATGCCATCTTCATTCAAGCCAGCTTGGATGGTTACATAGAGAAGGAAGTGGAATCATACGGTTCGTTGAAACTAACTAAGGCTGGCAAGAAGTTCATCAAGAAGCCTGTGCCATTCATGGTGGTGGAGAACAATGATTTCGACGGCGATTTCGATGACAGTTCTGACCAAGGCGGCACCGGTGTGGCTGACGAGGTGCTGTATGGCATGCTCTTAGACCTTCGTAAAAAAATTGCTCAGAAACATAATGTACCCCCGTATGTGGTGTTCCAGGATGCATCGATTGAATCGATGTCCACCCTCTATCCAATCAACGAAGAGGAGTTGCAGAACATCCCTGGTGTTGGTGCAGGTAAGGCAAAACGATATGGCAGCGAGTTCTGCAAGCTTATTCAGCGACATTGCGAGGACAATGACATCGTTCGTCCGACTGACATGCGCGTTAGGACAGTGGCCAACAAGTCGAAAGTGAAAGTGAAGATCATACAAGCCATCGACCGTAAGGTGAGCCTTGAGGATATTGCAAGGAGCAACGGACTTGACTTTGACGAATTGTTGGACGAGATGGAGGCTATCGTTTATAGTGGAACGAAACTCAATATCGACTATTACTTTGAGGACATCGAGATGGATGAAGACGTCATAGATGAAATCTACGACTATTTCCGTCAAAGTGAGACAGACGATCTCGACACAGCGCTTGACAACCTTGACGGTGACATCTATGAAGAAGATGTGAGGTTGGTGCGCATCAAGTTCATCAGCGAATTGGCGAACTGATGGTTGTCCAAGAATTAGTGAAAACTAAAAACTAAAAGTGAAAATCACTCACCATCGAGATGAGTATAATAAACTTTTGGTTTTTAGTTTTTAGTTTTTAGTTCTTTTTCTTTGTCACGTCATAAAAATACCTTACCTTTGCATGCAATAAATACCCAATCATTATGTCATTTATTGCAGATAAAGTTGTAATGGAGGGACTGACATTCGATGATGTGCTGCTTATTCCGGCATATTCACAGGTTCTTCCGCGCGAGGTGACCCTCGCTACCAAGTTTTCACGTAACATAGAATTGCAGATTCCTTTCGTGACTGCTGCCATGGATACAGTCACTGAGGCTCCGATGGCGATTGCCATTGCCCGTGAGGGAGGTATTGGTGTAATTCATAAAAATATGTCCATTGAGGATCAAGCTCGTCAGGTGGCAATTGTAAAACGTGCAGAAAATGGTATGATTTACGACCCAGTCACCATCAAACGCGGTTCTACGGTGAAAGATGCGTTGGCTATCATGCAGGAGTATCATATTGGTGGTATTCCAGTGGTGGATGATATCAATACGCTTGTAGGTATTGTGACGAACCGTGACCTCCGTTTCCAGACAGACCTCTCCAAGAAGATTGATGATGTGATGACAAAGGATAATCTTGTGGTCACTCACCAACAGGCTGACCTTGAGAGTGCATCGCGCATCCTTCTTGAACATAAAATTGAGAAACTTCCTGTTGTCGATGCCGACAATAAACTTATAGGACTCATCACTTACAAGGACATCACAAAGGCAAAGGATAAGCCCAATGCCTGCAAGGATTCCAAGGGACGTTTGCGAGTAGCTGCTGGTGTGGGTGTGACAGCCGACACTTTCGAACGCATGGAAGCACTCGTGAAGGCAGGTGTGGATGCTATCGTTATTGATACGGCACATGGTCACTCCAAGGGTGTGATTGAGAAAGTGCGTGAGGCAAAAGCGGCATTCCCTGATGTAGATATCGTGGTGGGTAATATTGCCACAGGTGAGGCAGCCAAAGCTCTCGTTGAGGCTGGCGCAGATGCTGTGAAGGTCGGCATAGGTCCAGGTTCTATCTGTACCACTCGTGTGGTGGCAGGTGTGGGTGTTCCTCAGTTGAGTGCTGTCTATGATGTGGCAAAAGCACTTGAAGGAACAGGCGTGCCTCTTATTGCTGACGGTGGACTCCGCTATTCAGGCGATGTGGTCAAGGCTTTGGCGGCTGGTGGCAACTGTGTCATGATTGGCTCTCTTGTGGCAGGTACAGAAGAGGCTCCTGGTGAGACAATTCTCTTCAATGGACGTAAATTCAAGAGCTATCGTGGTATGGGTTCTCTCGAAGCGATGGAGAACGGTTCGAAAGACCGCTACTTCCAAGGTGGCGTGACTGAGACCAAAAAGCTTGTGCCGGAAGGTATTGCTGGTCGTGTTCCTTATAAGGGAACGGTACAGGAGGTGATCTATCAGCTCGTTGGTGGTCTTCGCTCTGGTATGGGATATTGTGGTGCAGCTAACATTCTTGACCTCCACAATGCTAAGTTTACCCGCATCACCAATGCCGGTGTGCAGGAAAGCCATCCACACGAGGTTATCATCACTAGTGAAGCACCGAACTACAGTGTTCGCAGCAATTAAGCGGTTTCTGACAGACGAAAGACATTTGGCTTAATTTTTCATCTGGACGATATGTCATAAAAACGAAGGGCTGTACCAACAGGTACAGCCCTTCGTTCATTATGAATGATTTTGCTTGTTTATGCTTGCGCTTTCAGCATCGCGTCAATGTTGGCAGCAGCCTTGCGACCATCACCCATTGCAAGGATGACTGTTGCACCACCACGCACAATGTCACCACCTGCAAAGATGGTTGGGATGTTCGACTGCATTTGGTCGTTCACGGCAATGGTGTTCTTGCGACCCAGTTCAAGACCTTGTACAGACTTAGGTACGATAGGGTTAGGAGAAACACCAACTGCTACAACAGCGAGGTCAATGTCACGAGTGACAATCTTGCCCTCCACAGGAATTGGAGAACGACGACCGGAAGCATCAGGTTCACCAAGCTCCATTACCTGAAGTTTAACCTGAGTGACATTGCCCTTTTCGTCTGCAATATATTCGATTGGGTTATGGAGAGTCAAGAACTCAATACCTTCTTCCTTGGCGTGCTTCACCTCTTCAAGACGTGCAGGCATTTCAGCCTCGCTGCGACGATAAGCAATAAACACATGCTCTGCGCCCAGACGCTTTGCCGTGCGGCAAGAGTCCATTGCCGTGTTGCCACCACCCACAACCATCACGTTCTTTGCCTTCACGATAGGCGTGTCTGAAGCAGGGTTGCTGGCATCCATGAGGTTGATACGAGTGAGGTATTCGTTGGAAGACATCACGCCTACACTGTTTTCTCCTGGAATGTTCATGAAGTTTGGCAAACCTGCACCAGAAGCAACGAAAATAGCCTTGTAGCCTTCCTTCTCAAGATCTTCGATGGTGATGGTCTTACCTACGATGCAGTCCTTAACGAAAGTGACACCAATCTTGCGGAGATTTTCGATTTCCACATCCACAATAGCGTTAGGCAGACGGAACTCAGGAATACCGTACTTCAGCACACCACCAATCTCGTGCAGTGCCTCAAAAACAGTCACTTCATAACCTGCTTTTGCCAAGTCGCCGGCACAAGAAAGACCTGCAGGACCTGAACCCACAATGGCCACCTTCTTGCCGTTCTTGGGAGCGCACTCAGGCAATGCCATTTTACCTGACTGACGTTCAAAGTCAGCAGCAAAGCGCTCCAAATAGCCGATAGCCACAGGCTTGTGGCCCATTTTCAAGTGGATGCACTTGCTCTCACACTGCTTCTCCTGTGGACATACACGACCACACACAGCAGGCAGGGCAGAAGTGGCCTTGAGCACTTTGGCAGCTTCAAGGAATTGACCGCGCTCAATGTTCTTTACAAATGATGGGATATTGATGCTGACAGGGCATCCCTCCATACAAGAAGGTTTCACGCAATCGAGACAGCGCTTAGCTTCAGTAAGTGCCTGTTCAGTGGTGAGACCCATGTTCACCTCCTCTGTGCGAGTGGTGGCACGATAGACAGGGTCAAGCTCGTTCATCACGCAACGCTCAATCTCGCCACGTTCCTTTGCCTTCATGCTGCCTGCCAATTCCTTACGCCATGCAGCATTGCGGTCAAGAAGTTCGGAGAGGGGAGTGTCGGTGGTCAAGCCTGAAGCATCTGCCACAGCCTCTTCTTTCTTCGTGGCGGTGATTCCCTCCACGTGATCCTCCAGCTTCTTCATTTCTTCTATCTCGATAGGCTTGAAAGCACCCATGCGCTTGAACATCTCGTCGAAGTCCACTTCATGACCATCAAACTCTGGGCCATCTACGCAGACGAACTTCGTCTTACCACCCACGGTGATGCGGCAGGCACCGCACATACCCGTGCCGTCCACCATGATAGTGTTCAGTGACACGTCCGTAGGCACGTTGTATTTCTTTGTCAAGAGACAGCAGAACTTCATCATGATGGCAGGACCAATAGCAAAGCACTTGTCCACCTGCTCACGTTGAATCACCTGCTCAATGCCGACAGTGACCACACCCTTCTGACCATACGAGCCATCGTCTGTCATGATGATGACCTCGTCAGAGTGTTTGCGAACCTCGTCTTCGAGGATGATGAGTTCTTTTGTACGGCCAGCCAATACGGAAATGACTTTGTTGCCAGCAGCTTTCAACGCCTTGATGATGGGGAGCATTGGAGCCACACCCACACCGCCACCGGCACATACAACGGTACCGAACTTCTCGATGTGAGTAGCCTGACCAAGAGGACCTACAACGTCAGTGATGAAGTCGCCCTCTTTCAGGCTGCAGAGTTTAGTGGAAGAATAACCCACTGTCTGAACCACCAGTGTAATCGTGCCAGCCTCAACATCAGAGTCTGCAATGGTGAGTGGAATGCGCTCGCCCTGTTCGCCCACACGGACGATGACGAAGTGACCAGCCTTGCGAGATTTAGCAATCAAAGGTGCCTCAACAACCAGTTTGAAAACCTTCTCGCTGAACTGCTCTTTCTTAACAATCTTATTCATAATAATATCTTTTTACCATATTTTACGTAAAAACGGTGCAAAGGTACGAAATAAACGAGAGAATAACACAAAATATATTGGAAAAAGTGAGTTTTTTGGAGATTTGTTTTTGTGTTGTGCCTGATTTATATTATCTTTGCAAAACTTTCTAATTGATAATTCATTTGACGTGACGAATGGCAAATAATAAGACTAAATCTAAAAATAAGAAGAACAACAAATACGCCACGGCTCAAAAGGAGAAGTTGTCGGCGAGTGATTTCTTTATTGGTTTTGGCAAATGGGAAACTTTTTCGTTCTGTGTGGGTTTGTTGATAGGTGTGGTTGCCATCTTCATGTTGGTGGCATTTGTTTCCTACCTTTTTACGGGCGAAGCGGATTATAGTCTGCTGGAGAGCCACACCGATCCGTTGAATAGTGAATTGCGCTACAAAAATGTGTGTGGTTCGTGGGGTGCCATTGTTGCATTTTTCTTCTTGAATGATTTGTTTGGATTGGCTTCATTCATTTTGCTTCCTTACTTGATTATCCTGGCAATGCGAATGATGCGCATCTTCAAGTTTACATTGGTCAGAAAATTCATCTTGTTTACAGTGCTGATGCTGTGGACGAGCGTGTTCCTTGCTGCATTTGGCTACCTGTTTCCGTTTTTTGAGGGCTCTTTCGTGAAGCTTGGAGGCAATCACGGCATTCAGGTGGTTAAGTATTTGACGCAATTGGTGGGTACACCAGGATTGCTGGCTGTGTTAGTGGTGACGGCTGTGTTGTACCTCATTTATCTGAGTGCAAAGACCATTGAGGTGATTCGTAATATGTTCCGTTTGAATTTCCTGAAGAAAGTGAAACCCGAACGGTGGCAGCATCTGATGAACAAGGATGATGAGGAAGAGGAATACGAGAAAGGCGAGGAAGAAGGAGAAGGTGAAGATGATGATGAGAATGAAAATATCGTTCAGGGCAAAGACGTGGATGAGAAGGTGGAGTTGGTGTTCCCTGTTGATGAAACCATCATGGAAGAAAAGAAGGATGTTGAGGAGAAAGTTGAAGTGGAAGAGGAAAAGGAAGAAGAAGATGTGAAGATGGGCGGAGAGGAAAAGAATGATGAAACAAAGATGGATATTGAGGCGAATGAAACAGAAGTGGGGACAGGGAAGATTCAGCGTGGCGACATTAACACGCCTTATGACCCGAAACTGGATTTGGAACACTATAAATATCCGACACTGAATCTGTTGAAGAAAGCCGATGACCAGGGCCCTCAGATTGATATGTTTGAGCAGAATGCGAATAAGAACCGCATCATTGAGGTGTTGAAACAGTTTGGCGTGGAAATCAAGAGCATCAAAGCAACGATTGGTCCAACCATCACACTGTATGAGATTGTGCCTTCAGAAGGTACGCGTATCAGTCGAATCCGGAATCTGGAGGATGATATTGCTCTGTCGCTGGCGGCAGAGGGTATCCGTATCATTGCGCCCATTCCTGGTAAGGGTACCATTGGTATTGAGGTGCCTAACAAGAAGAAGTGCATTGTGTCGATGGAGAGTGTCATCAACAGCCGTGTCTATCAAGAAAGCAAGATGGAACTTCCCTGTGCAATTGGTAAGACCATCAGTAACGAGGTGTTCATGTTCGATTTGGCGAAAGCGCCTCACTTGTTGGTGGCAGGTGCGACGGGTCAGGGTAAGTCTGTGGGCTTGAATGCTATCGTTACTTCGTTGCTCTACAAGAAGCATCCGTCAGAGTTGAAGATTGTGATGGTTGACCCGAAGAAAGTGGAGTTCAGCATTTACAGCCCGATTGAGAATCATTTTTTGGCACGTCTGGAAGACGAGGAAGAATGTATCATCACGGATGTTCAGAAAGTGGTGAAGACACTGAATTCTCTTTGTGCGCTGATGGATACTCGATATGACCTTTTGAAGCGTGCGCATGCAAGAACCATCAAGGAATATAACGAGATGTTCAAGAGCCGTAAACTGAATCCCGAACATGGACATGAGTTTATGCCATACATCGTGGTGATTGTGGATGAGTTTGGCGACTTGATCATGACAGCCGGTAAGGAAGTGGAATTGCCTATTTGTCGTATTGCTCAGTTGGCTCGTGCAGTGGGTATCCACATGATTATTGCCACTCAGCGTCCACAGGCAAGTATCATCAGCGGTGCCATCAAGGCAAACTTCCCGACAAGAATAGCCTTCAAGGTGAGTTCGATGATAGACTCTCGTGTGATTCTTGACCGTCCGGGTGCCAATCAGTTGATTGGTAAGGGTGACATGCTCTATCTGGGCAGTGCAGAACCAGTGCGTGTTCAGTGTGCATTTGTCGATACACCAGAGGTGAATGACATCTGTTCTTACATTGCCAAGCAGCAGTCGTTCCTGCATCCGTTGTATCTGCCAGAGGTGGCTGATCCGGACAGTGATGGTGCAGCTATGGGTCCGATGGATAAGGGTAAACTTGATCCGATGTTTGCAGATGTGGCAAAGTTCGTGGTGAGCAACCAGAGTGGTTCGACCTCGATGATTCAGCGCAACTATTCTATTGGTTACAACCGTGCGGGCAAGATTATGGATCAGCTGGAACGTATGGGCGTGGTGGGACCACAAGTGGGTGCCAAACCTCGTGAAGTGTTGATTAAAGACCCGATGACGTTGGAGAGTCTGTTGAACTCGCTTTGAGAAAGTGAAATGTAAAATGTAAGAGAATGAAAAAGACAGCATTTATATGGATTTGTCTATTGGTTTCCCTGTTTGCTGAGGCACAGGAGGCAACAAAGATATTGGATAAGTCGGCAGCCACGTTGCGGGCTGCTGGAAATGTGAAGATTGCCTTTACTCTGGAAGCGGATGGCGGTTCTTCTGCAGGCTACATCAAACTGCAGCGTCAGAAGTTTGTCATTAACATGGGAGGAACGATTACGTGGTTTGACGGTAAGACCATGTGGACTTATGTGAAGGCGAATGACGAGGTGAATGTGACCACTCCTTCTGCTGATGCTGTGGCGAAGATGAATCCGTATGCTTTCCTGTCATTCTACAAAAAGGGTTACACAGCCAAGGTGGGAAAAGGAACGGCGAAGGAGTCTGAGGTTGTGCTGACAGGGAAGAGTGGCAGCCCTTTTAAAAAGGTGGTGGTGCGTATCAACAAATCGACAAAATATCCGACAGTCATCACAATGACTTCCTCCAAGGACGCTGTGACAACTATTCGCTGCAATTCTTTCCTGAAGAATCAGAAATACCAAGATTCAACTTTCCGATTCAACAAGAAGAACTATCCGGGCGTGGAGGTCATTGATTTGCGATGATACATGACGAAATAGAAGAAGGTGGAGCTTTCAAGGATTCAGCTGTTATATAAACTTGTTTCTCACAATCAGCGGTTGCAGGCACGTCGCCATCCGATGTTTGAGAAGAAGTTGGCAATGAAGATTCTGAGTTACATCTTCATCGCCTTTTGGGCAGTCTATCTGGTCATGTTGGGCTTCACCGCTTATTCGTATTTTGAAGGTTCTGCATTGGAGGCTTTCGACTGGATTGACGGAGGAATGATTTGGTTCCTCATTGTCGATTTTCTCTCCCGTTTCTCCATGCAGGAAACGCCTGCCCAAAACATCAAACAGTACAAGCTTCACAACATTCCCACGGGCTTTCTCTTGCACACCTTTCTGCTGCGTATGGGAATGCAGCCTTACAACCTCTTTTGGGCGTTCTTCTTTGTGCCTTTCGGACTTCGCGCCATTCCTCAGTTTTACGGCATCATGGGATTTGTCGGTTTCATCATGGGTTGGTGGCTCATGTATGTGCTGAACAGCTATTGGTATCTTTTCTGGCGCACCCTGTTGAATCGCAATTTTTTCTTTGTCATCATTCCTTTGCTCACGTATGGGGCATTGGCATATTTCGGCATCTTCTTCGACGAGGAGAATCAATGGCTTTTTGAAGGGACGATTCGTCTGATGCGTGGTTTCTGTCAATGGAACCCATTGTGCTGGTTGTTCTTTGTCGTGTTGGTCGTGCCGTTGTACATCATCAATTTCCGTTTGCAGAAGGTCGCCATCTATGTGGAGATAGCCAAGACAGAGGTGGTCAAGCAGTTTAAGACACACAACATGACGTTCCTGGATCGTTTCGGGGTGATAGGTGAGTACCTGAAACTGGAGATGAAATCGACGGTGCGCAACTTGGTTGTGAGGAAGCAATTCATCACGGGCTCGTTATGTATGTTGATGCTGTGCGGACTTTTCTCCTTTTCCGATATTTATGACGACTGGCCATTCATGCAGGTGTTCATCTGCATGTATTGCTTTACTTGTTTTGGGGTGATGACCTTGACGACCGTCATGTGTGTGGAGGGCAATTACATTGATGGCTTGATGGTGCGTAGAGAAACGGTGCTGTCTTTGCTCAAGGCGAAGTACTATTATCAGTGCTTGATGTTGATTGTCCCTTTGCTCTTCTCGTTGATGCCCATCATGGAGGGAAAAATCACGTGGCTGACTGCATTGGGATGCCTGTTGTTTACGGCAGGCGCCGTGTTCCCCTTCATCTTCCAGTTGGCGGTCTATAACGACATAACCATCCATTTGAATGAGAAACTGACGAAGACAGGACGCGACACCAAAGTGCAGATGCTGATGGCTGGCGGAGCCTTGTTCCTGCCCATGCTGATCATGTATGCGTTGGTGCAATGCTTCAACGACCATGTGGCTGCCTGTTCGATGATCACCATCGGACTGACTGGGATGCTGCTGCACCCATTGTGGCTCCGTAATATATACAAACGATTTATGAAACGTCGGTATGACAATATGGACGGATTCAGGAACAGTCGATAATAACATGTACTATTTGATAATTTACAATGTACAATTTATCTGGCAATTGAGTTATTTAATGATTTGCCATGAGGTTGTACGTAAATTGCTAAATCACCAAATGAAAAAATAAATTGTACATTGTAAATGGCTAAATTGAAAATATAAAGATGAACTTAACAATCGAAAAACTGACCAAATCCTTTGGGGAGAAACAAGCCCTCAACATTGACCACTATGCCATTCATAGCGGAGAAACGATTGGACTGGTGGGCAATAATGGAGCAGGGAAGACCACTTTGTTCCGTATCATTCTCGACTTGCTGCATGCCGACACGGGGTGTGTGACCATTGATGGTGTGGTGGATGGCCAGCCAGTTTCGTGTGACACGTCAAAGAGCGAAGCGTGGAAGGCATACACAGGAGCCTTTGTCGATACGGGATTTCTCATAGATTATCTGACTCCCGAAGAGTACTTCCGTTTCATTGCCAAGATTTCAGGCATCTCAGATGCAGTCCTGCACGACCGTCTTCTTCAGTTCGATGGTTTCATGAATGGTGAGATATTAGGGCAAAAGACGTTGATTCGCAACCTCTCTATGGGTAACAAGCAGAAGGTGGGCATCATTGGTGCCATGCTGCACTATCCCAAATTGCTGATTCTCGACGAGCCGTTCAATTTCCTCGACCCCACCTCCCAGTTGGCGATGAAGTATCTGCTGGAGACCTACAGCAAGGAACAAAAAGCCACCATCATCGTGTCATCCCACAACCTGACTCATACCCTCGACATCTGTTCCCGTATCACCCTCCTCGAACATGGCATCATCCTCAAGGACTATGACCGCGATTATGCCATGTTGAACTCCGAAATAGAAGAGTACTTCCGTGGGCAGCAAAGCGGAAAGAACTGATATTGTTTCTTCTCGTTGAATCGAAAGTTCGTAACTTTGCCAGCGAATAACAATAATCGCGGAAATGTGTAATTAGTATTATTCTGTATGAAGAGGAAGATATACGACAATCTGCTGAAATGGAAGCAGGAGAAACAGGTTAGATGAGTGACCTTGTAAGTAATGAACAACTTTAAAAATGAAACATGGGAGGAACTGAAATGAACGAAATAGAAAAGAACAACCATATTATCGAGTCAAGAGCCGAACAATTGGCTGAACGCATTGAGGCATTAGTTGTTGAAGCAAGAAAGAAAATAGCTTCAACAGTCAATGTGGCCATGGTGTACACCTATTACGAAGTGGGTAGATATATTATTGAGGACGAACAAGGTGGAAAGGTACGCGCTGAATATGGTAAGAAAGTTTTGAAACGAGTATCTGAACGACTTACGGAGCGATTAGGCAAAGGTTGGTCGGAAGAGAATCTGCGCCTGATGAGGAAGTTTTATACACTATATTCCCATGGGCAATCACCGATTAACAAAATCCAAACCAGTGGTTTGGAAATTCAATCTCCAAAAATCCAAACCAGTGGTTCGGAAATCTATAAATCAACTGATAGCGATAGTCAATGGTCACTAAATCAAAGATTTACTTTGCCGTGGTCACACTATTTGATACTGACTCATGTCAAGGACTCTGACGCACGTCGTTTCTATGAGATAGAAGCATTCAAACAGCAATGGAGCAAACGCCAACTGCAACGTCAAATAGGCAGCGGGCTCTATGAACGTCTGGCGCTTAGTTGTGATAAAGACGAAGTGATGCGACTGGCTACAGAGGGACAGGTGGTAGAGAAACCATCTGACATCATCAAAGACCCTGTGGTTTTGGAATTTATAGGGTTGAAGCCTGATGCATCCTATAGCGAGAGTGACCTTGAAGGAGCCATTATCAGTCGCCTGCAAGATTTTCTTCTCGAAATGGGAAAGGGATTTCTTTTTGAGGCAAGACAAAAGCGGTTCACCTTTGAGGAGCGACATTTCTATGTTGACCTTGTGCTCTATAACCGACTACTTCAATGCTATGTCCTCGTTGACCTGAAAATGGATGACCTCACCCACCAGGATCTCGGTCAGATGCAGATGTACGTCAACTACTATGACCGCTTCGTAAAAGAGGATTTTGAGAAACCAACTATTGGCATTCTCCTCTGCGAGCGCAAAAATGATGCTCTTGTTGAACTCACGTTGCCAAAGGATGCCAACATCTATGCACAGCAATATGCACTCTGTCTTCCCGACAAAGCCGTGCTTCAACAGAAATTGCGAGAATGGATTGCAGAATTTAAACAGAAGGAGGATGAGGTATGAGTAAATGACGAGCAACCTTGTTTTTTCTGTTGTTTCTCAAAAATAACTTGTAAAATTATTTGGAAGCGAATAATAAATTGTATATTTGCAAACGAAAATTGAAAACAAAAAGGATGAAAGACTACATCGTGACAATCCATCGGACATTGATGAAGAATGGATGAAACGAAGTGGAAAGATAATAATTCAACAAACTAAAATAAAGTATATGGTATAAATTGTTTAACTTGACATAAGGAAAAGAAAGTGTTTACTTTTACTTGATGTATTCCGAAATTCGCCAAATCAAAGAATACACATCGCAATAAAAGTGAATGCTTACATCGTAAGGTGTGGGCTTCATGTTTGTATGTGTATGGGCGTTTGGCGATGCCTCGGAATAGCAATCGGAAAAGTCTCGCACCTTTCTTTTTGCTGTGTCGCAAACAAGAATGATTATGAATAATAAAGCACTCGTGATTCTTTTAATTATAGCTGTTACCATGACAACTTCTTGCTCTAATCGTAAGGTAAACGAGGTCGAGCTATATGGAAACACATTTATATGTATTATGGATTTTGATGATTATGATGTCCCAGATGATTGGAAAGAATATGATTTAATGGATGGAGCATGTAGTATCATGATGCCTCCTAACATGCGACAGACAAAGATGGATGGATGGGATGTAATTGATGAAAAAAGAGGTACAAACTTTTCTTATGTGGATACAGTTTGCTATGAGAATGATAGTGTTGATTGGGGAAGATTCCTAACAGAACAGAAGAAAGAGCATTATTATGTTCGGGTATATATTGACTATATGAGGGGAACAGCTGGTACTTTTGCTAAGCCTCAAGACGATGTTTATAATGTTGATGTAATGCGACAGCTTGAGCAAATGGCATATGATGAGGTTGAAGACAAAGATTTGATTTTGAATGGTCCTTTTGTTGATATGTTTCCTACGAATAGGTGGAATCGGGATAAAGTTGTTCCGGAATATGCAAATATATTGGATACTTATTATCGGAGAAAAGGCTTGACTGGTGATGGTCCTGTTTCAGTGCATATTTTCATTATACAGAATGATGATAAAGCTGTCAAAATGATGATGGCTTACCATGATAAAGACTCTTTAGAATTCAAAGATTTGTTTAAATCCGTAAAAACATTCAAATGGAAACAATAAATAATCCGATGACGAGGACATCATACATATGTATTTCTGTTTTTATCTATATTTCGGCATTTCTATCTTTTATCGGTGCTTTGTTTGGTGTAGTGTGGTTTTTACCTTTTATCATATTAATGAATATATTAGGATATTGCTTAGTTTACAAGAAGTATAGGCGATGTTCTACATTATCAGTAAAAGATAATATGAATGATATGGTTATGTTGTATATGTGTAAAATAGGGGGATGCTATCTGATGGCTTTTCTTCTCGCATTTTTTATGAGGGGTGGTATTAGTACATATGATGAGATGAGGATACGCACCTTGACTATTATGGCAATTTTGTTTGCGATTACTCCAAGTGTGAAAAAAGGGGTTCGGAACCTTCAGGATAAGTATAAGTATAGTATGATAAACAAAAAGAACTCGATTATTCAGGTAGAGGAAAAACTTATACGAGCAAATGGATTGGAAAGATGGTCACAAAAGCACTCCATGAAAATACTAATTAGTTTGAAAAAGTATTATTCTATGATAAACACCATCCTTCCTGTTCTGCTACTTATAATATTGTACATTATTCCAGTTGACGATGACGGTTATCATATATATGATTACATGGAGGATTTTGAAGGAGGCTTTTTTGCCTTTCTGTTTTTACCTATAGCTATTATAATTGTGAACTGGGTATATAAGGTTTTCCATATCCGTTTACATGTCTTATATGTTATCAACATTGTTCTTTATGCACTCGTTATTATAAATTTTTTGATTTTTTTTGCCAAGTATGAATTCGGCTCTTTCATGCTTATCCCTATGTTATTCGACTTGCTTATGATAATTTTTTCAAAATTACTTATAGATAATACGACAGCATCGAACACAGAGATAAATACATAATCGTAATACATAACGAAATATCTCTATCTCATATTATCAGCAATCCTCCTCCTTTGCCTCCTTCCGATGCCTTATGTTACTACATGTTGGTCCGTTTCGTGTCGATGGTGGCATTCGGAGTGATGGCTTATCGTTATTACACACAGAGCAAGGTGGCATTGGCCGTCACCTTTGCCTCCCTTGCCCTGTTGTTTCAGCCTTTCATCAAAGTTGCCCTTGGGCGCACAATCTGGAATGTAGTTGATGTGATTGTGGCGATTCTGTTGATGCTGTTATGGATGAAGGAAAGAAAAGATGTATAAGTCCTTTCTAATAGAACGTCGTTGTCGTAATTACGGAACTGCCGTTGGGGTAATTATGGCAGCGACGTAAATGTAAGTGCGGTAGCGGCATATCCTCTTTCCCCTTTGTTCAACACCCTCTAAATCGACGTCGTCGACGTCGGTTAACCGATGTCGTCGATGTCGACTTGCCGATGTCGACGACGTCGATTTAGGGGCAGTGGAAGGAGGGTGGTGGCGGAAGCGGAATAAGGGAAGTGGTGAAAGCGGAATAAAGGGAAGTGGTGGAGGTGGAATAAAGATGATGTCTGATGTATAATACAAAGAATAACAAAAGGAATAGTTGGTGGAATGAAGAAATAGTCGTATCTTTGCAACCAGTACCATGGTACAAAAAACAACCCGCCAACTTTGATAGTGGCGGGTATTCAAAAACTTGGTTACGTGCTTTGATAGCAGAGGCTTGACCAAGCATTACGGGTACAAAGGTAAACAATATAATTGAAACTTCCAAATGAATTATCAAAAATTTGCGAGATGGAACTGTGCAAGGAGGGCCGTGGCGGAAGTGGAATAAAGAGTGGGAAGGGTGGGGTTGAAACGTGGAGTTTGCGAAAGTGGTGTTTTTGAGTGGTTTTTGTCTTTTTCTGTGGGAAGGGGCGTTTTTTCTTGTGTTTGTTTTTCCCTTCCCGATAAAAAGCTGTATCTTTGTAAAGTTTTTGTGGCATGCCGTCAGTGGCGTGTCCTATTCTTTTTGTGATGAAAAATTACATAACAACATTCATTATTTAATAAAATCAAGAAAATTCATTATGAAGATTTCAAGAATCGATCACCTTGGTATAGGTGTGGAGAGCATCGACGCAGTGCTCCCTTATTTCGAGAATGTGCTTGGCCTGAAGTGCTATGCAGTGGAAGAAGTGGCTGACCAGAAAGTGAAGACTGCTTTCTTGAAGGTTGGTGAAGTGAAACTGGAACTCCTGGAGCCAACGTCTCCTGAATCAGCTGTTGCAAAGTGGCTGGAAAAGGGTGGCAAGGGCGTTCACCACGTGGCTTTCGCTGTTGAGGACGGTGTGGCTGAGGCACTCGTTGAGGCTGAAGGTAAGGAGATTCGTCTGATTGACAAGACTCCACGTCCAGGTGCTGAGCAGATGTCTATCGCTTTCCTGCATCCTAAGTCAACTGCTGGTATTTTGACAGAACTTTGTGAACCACAGAAATAATTAATAATTCACAATTCATAATTCATAATTAGGCTGACGCGATGTGTCGATTGAGCACAAGCCGCATGGCAAATTATGAATTATGCATTATCAATTATGAATTAAAAAAATATGTCAAAGCAAACAGAAAGAATACAGGAGTTGATTGAACTCCGACAGAAAGCACGTCTTGGCGGTGGCGAGAAGGCTATCGACAAGCAGCATGCGAAGGGCAAGTTCACGGCACGTGAGCGTATTGCCATGCTCCTTGATGAGGGCAGTTTTGAAGAGTATGATATGTTCAAGCTCCACCGTTGCACGAACTTCGGTATGGAGAAGAAGCAGTATCTGGGCGACGGTGTTGTGACCGGCTCTGGTACGATTGGCGGTCGTCTCGTGTTTATCTTTGCTCAGGACTTCACGGTGAATGCAGGTTCTCTCTCCGAGACGATGAGCCAGAAGATTTGCAAGATCATGGATATGGCCATGAAGGTGGGTGCTCCTGTCATCGGCATCAACGACTCAGGTGGTGCGCGCATTCAGGAGGGTATCAACGCCTTGGCTGGTTACGCAGAGATTTTCCAGCGTAACATTATGGCTTCAGGTGTGATTCCTCAGATTTCAGGTATCTTCGGTCCTTGTGCCGGTGGTGCTGTATATTCTCCTGCATTGACCGACTTCACGCTCATGATGGAGAACACCTCGTTCATGTTCCTCACAGGTCCTGCTGTGGTGAAGACTGTGACAGGTGAGGATGTGGATCAGGAGAGCCTTGGTGGTGCTTCTGTTCACTCTACCAAGTCTGGTGTGACTCACTTCACAGCTTCTACTGAGGAAGAGGCGATGGCGATGATTCAGCAACTCATCTCTTACATTCCTCAGAACAACCAGGAGGAGACTCCACGTGTGGAATGCACAGACCCAATCGACCGTTTGGAGGATTCACTCAACGAAATCATTCCTGACAATCCAAACCAGGCATACGATATGTACAAGGTCATTGCCGCTACAGTCGATAACGGCGAGTTCTTCGAGGTGCAGCCACGCTATGCGCAGAACATCATTGTCGGTTTCGCTCGTTTCAATGGCCGTTCGGTAGGTATCGTTGCCAACCAGCCTTCTAAGTTCGCTGGTGTGCTCGACTGCAACGCTTCTCGTAAGGGTGCGCGTTTCGTCCGTTTCTGCGATGCCTTCAACATCCCAATTGTCAGCTTCGTGGATGTGCCAGGCTTCCTTCCTGGAACAGGTCAGGAGTACAACGCCGTCATCCTGCATGGTGCTAAGCTCCTCTACGCTTACGGAGAGGCAACTGTGCCAAAGGTGACCGTCACCCTCCGCAAGTCTTACGGCGGTTCTCACATCGTGATGTCTTGTAAGCAACTGCGTGGCGACATCAACTACGCATGGCCATCAGCTGAAATCGCTGTGATGGGTGCCAGCGGTGCTGCCGCAGTGCTCTATGCCCGTGAGGCTAAGCAGATTAAGGAAGAGGGTGGTGATGCCAAGGCATTCATCGCCGAGAAGGAGGAGGAATACTCTAAGCTCTTCGCCAATCCTTATCAGGCAGCCAAGTACGGCTACATCGACGATGTCATCGAGCCACGCAACACTCGTTTCCGCGTCATCCGCGCCCTCGAGCAGCTGGCCAACAAGTCACTTACCAATCCTGCTAAGAAGCACGGTAATATTCCATTGTAAGCATTATGAGAAAGATATTATCAGTTATTTCATTCCTCATCGCTTCATCTGCCGCATTCGCACAGGGCGCACACGACTTCAAGCTCAACGAAGTCTATGTTTACACTCCTGCATGCTGTCAAGGTGATTCCACCAAGACGTGCGAGCAGCAGGCAAGCTATGTGGATGAATATGGTCAGCCAACCTCATGGATTGAGATTGAGAACATTTCTTATTCTACTCATGACATAAGAAACTGTTTCCTCACCATCAATCCGGCTGTGCTTGACAAGACTATGTCAGCGCCTGAGCGTGAAAAGCTCATGTCGCTCATTCCTGCAGGAGACCCGCGTACATCGCTTGCTGCCAAGCAACGCATCACATTCTTTGCTGATGGCCACGTGAATCGTGGTACGCTTCACCTGAACTTCACACTTCCTGTTGGTGAACCTTTCACCATTTATTTCTTCGATGGCAATGCAGTTGACTTGCTCGACTCAGTGCGTGTGGAAGCCCTTCCGGCTGGTTCCAGCTACGCACGTGTCAAGGATGCTCAGTGGCAGGTGCTGGAAGCAGACAAGGTGACTCCTAACGCTCCCAATGTTGCCTTCAGCAACGACAAGATCAAGGAGTTCAAGGAGAAAGACCCCCACGGCATAGCTATGACGCTCATGTGTATGGGTGTGGTGTTCTCATGTCTCATCCTGTTGTTCGTGTTCTTCCACATCTTTGGTTGGGCAATGAACCGTGCTGCCAAGCTGGCTCGAGTTCGTGCCATCCGTGCCATTCATGAGCAGGCTGTTCGTGTGGTTGAAATGGCCAAGCAGGGTACCACTGAAACCAAGGGTATCGACATGGAGACTTATGCAGCCGTTATCGGTTTGGCACTCCACGAGTACTTTGGTGGCACGCACGACCTTGAGTCAGGCATCCTGACCATCAATCAGACTCAAACCACGTGGGCAGACAAGAGCCACGAACTTCGTGTCACTCCACAGCATCATCAAGCAAACTAAAACATCAAAAACAACATGAAAGAATATAATTATAAGATAAAGGGTGCTCCTTACAATGTGAAAATCAACGGCATTGAAGAGAACATCGCAAAAGTTGAAGTGAACGGTATCGAGTTCGAGGTGGAACTCGAAAAGCCTGTTGCTCAGCCCAAGCCAGTCGTACGTGCTGTGGCTGCTCCCGTCAAGACTGTTGAGGCTCCAAAAGAGAAGCTCGAAGCAGTCGAGGCAGGTGTATCTGCCGTTCGCGCACCGCTGCCAGGTACCATCAACGACATCAAGGTCACTGTCGGTCAGGCAGTTAAGAAGGGCGAAACCGTTGTTGTGCTCGAAGCCATGAAGATGGAGAACAACATCGATGCCGACCGCGACGGTAAGGTTCAGGAAGTGAAGGTTCAGCGTGGCGAGACCGTGATGGAAGGCGCCATCCTTATCACTATCGCGTAACAAAATAGTCAATGGATCATTCAAATTGTAAACAACTATGATGTTACTCGAAAGTGTTTCTACAATGGACTTCATCGGAACGAAGCTTCTGGATTTCCTGACATACACAGGCTTTGCCAATGTGGAGTGGGCAAACATCATCATGATTGCTGTGGGTGCCTTCTTCATCTGGCTTGCTATTGCCAAGGATTTCGAGCCGCTGCTTCTCATTCCGATTGGTCTCGGCATCATCTTGGGAAATATTCCCTTCAAGGATGCTGGTCTTGAGATAGGTCTCTACGAGGATAATTCCGTGCTCAACATCTTCTATCAGGGTGTGCGCCAGGGATGGTATCCTCCTCTCATCTTCTTGGGTATTGGTGCAATGACCGATTTCTCGGCGCTGATTGCCAATCCGAAACTTATGCTCATTGGTGCTGCTGCCCAGTTTGGTATCTTCGGAGCCTACATGGTGGCACTTGCTCTGGGATTTGAACCTAATCAGGCTGCTGGTATCGCCATCATCGGTGGTGCTGACGGTCCTACCGCCATCTTCCTCTCCAGCAAGTTGAGTCCTAACCTCATGGGTGCTATTGCTGTGTGTGCATACTCCTACATGGCACTCGTTCCTGTGATTCAGCCGGGCATCATGAAACTGCTCACCACCAAGAAGCAGCGTCAAATCAAGATGAAGCCAGCTCGTCAGGTTAGCCAGACAGAGAAGATGCTCTTCCCGATTGTCGGTCTGCTGATCACCACGTTCATCGTTCCGTCAGGTCTGCCCCTGCTCGGCATGTTGTTCTTCGGTAACCTCCTCAAGGAGTCAACCAAGACCACACGTCTTGCCAAGACAGCAGGCAGTGCCCTCAACGACATCATCGTGATGCTCCTTGGTCTCACCGTGGGTTGCTCTACTCAGGCATCTGAGTTCCTCACATGGAACACCATCTTCATCTTCATCATCGGTGCATGTGCATTCGTGGTGGCAACTGCCAGCGGTGTCATCTTCGTTCACATCATGAACATCTTCCTCCCGAAGAGCCAGAAGATTAACCCGCTCATTGGTAATGCCGGTGTGTCAGCAGTCCCAATGGCTGCCCGCATCTCGCAGAACGAAGGTTTGAAGGCAGACCCACACAACTATCTGCTTATGCACGCTATGGGTCCCAATGTAGCAGGTGTCATCGGTTCTGCTGTTGCAGCTGGTGTCCTGCTCGGTTTCCTCTCGTAAGGGATATACATATATATATAATAAAGCAGGGGTGCTTCAAACGAAGTGCCCCTGCTTTTTCTCTCCACTTATCTCATTGAGAAGCCTATGCTAATCACAATAATTGCTATGAGGTGTGTGTGAGAGACCTCGTTGGGTGTATGGTTGAGACGCCAACACCTGTATGAGTGAGACACCGACACCTGTATGAGTGAGACACCGACACCTGTATGGGTGAGACACCGACACCTGTATGGGTGAGATACCTCAATAACTGTTGGGAAGGAATTGGAGAACCTGAGAAAGACACCATCAACGAGCATGTGGGGATTGCCACTATTGAAAACTGCTGGCGCTACACCATCCACTTGCTTGGCCGGATGGCTGAGTGCAAATAATGCCACATTTGGGGAGGTGTTGCCTGCGTTTTGTGTGAGAATTTGGGGGTGGAGAAGAAAAAAAACTGAGAGCATGGTTCTGTTTTCGATTTTTTGTTTTATCTTTGCAACCAGCCCACATGTGGGGCTTGACATCAACTATGAGGCAACTCACAACTAAACATTTCTAATAATTATGGACAACGAACTGATTAAGCAGTGTACGGCTGAGGCTCAGAAGTGGCTTTCTCCCGCTTTTGACGCCGAGACACAGGCTGAAGTGAAGGCTATGCTCGATGCAGAGGACAAGACTGCCCTCATCGACGCATTTTATCAGAATCTGGAGTTTGGTACTGGCGGTTTGCGCGGTATCATGGGTGCGGGCACCAACCGCATGAACAAGTATATTGTAGGTATGGCCACTCAAGGCTTTGCCAACTATATCAACAAGGCATTCGCTGGCAAGAAGGACATCAGTGTTGTGGTGGGTCATGACTGCCGCAACAACTCTCGCCTTTTTGCTGAGACCGTGGCTGACATCTTCTCGGCTAATGGCATTAAGGCTTATCTCTTCGAGAGCCTTCGTCCTACTCCTGAGATTTCATTTGCTATCCGTCAGTTGGGTGCTCAGGCAGGTGTGAACATCACAGCCAGCCACAACCCACGCGAGTATAACGGTTACAAGGCTTATTGGGACGATGGTGCACAGGTGCTGGCTCCACATGACACGGGCATCATTGATGAGGTGAACAAGGTGACGATTGACCAAGTGAAGTTCACGCCTAACAATGACCTCATCCAGATTATCGGTGGTGAGATGGATATCGACTATCTGAACGCTGTGCATGAGGCGCTGATTGACCAAGATGTGATTAACCGTCAGAAGGATCTTTGTATCGTTTATTCTCCGCTGCACGGAACAGGCCGCGTGATTATCCCTGCCGCTCTGCGCACTTGGGGCTTCCAGAACATCAACGTGGTGAAGGAGCAGATGGTGATTGACGGCAACTTCCCAACAGTGGTTTCTCCTAACCCTGAGAACTCTGAGGCGATGACGCTGGGCATGAAGTTGGGCACCAAGCTGAATGCTGACCTCGTGCTGGCTTCTGATCCTGATGCAGACCGTCTGGCTGTGGTGTGCCGTGATCCTAAGGGCGAGTGGTGCATCCTGAATGGTAACCAGACAGCGCTGATGCTCTCTTACTATATTATTGAGAACAAGAAGAAGCTGGGTCAGCTGAAGGGCAACGAGTTCATGGTGAAGACCATCGTGACAACGGAGACCATCGCTGAAATCGCTAAGCGCAACAACGTGGAGATTCGTGACGTCTATACTGGCTTTAAGTGGATTGCACGTGAAATCAAGCTCTCTGAGGGCGTGAAGAAGTATATTGGCGGAGGTGAGGAATCATTTGGCTACCTCCCATTTGACAAGGTGCGCGACAAGGACAGCCCTGCTTCCATCTGTTTGCTCTGCGAGATTGCTGCATGGGCAAAGGATAACGGCATGACGCTGTATGACCTGCTCATGAAGATTTACCTCGACTATGGCTTTGCTTATCAGAATGCCATCAGTGTGACGAAGCCTGGTAAGAGCGGTGCTGACGAAATCAAGCAGATGATGGAAGACTTCCGTAAGAATCCTCCTGCATCGCTGGGTGGCAGCCCTGTGGTGTGCGTGAAGGACTACAAGACGCTGAAGCAGGTGTGCGACGGCAAGGAATCTGCACTTGACATGCCAGCCACCAGCAACGTGCTCCAGTGGTTCACTGCTGACGGCACCAAGATTTCTGTGCGTCCATCAGGCACCGAACCTAAGATTAAGTTCTATGTGGAGGTGAAGGGCGAGATGGAGTGTCCGAAGTGCTATCCTGCTGCCACTGCCGAGGCTGCTGCTAAGGTGGATGCCATCAAGAAGGACTTGGGATTGTAATTAGTTAGAAATGAGGATTTAGGAATGAGGAATTGCCATGCGGCTTGCTCCTGATGAGGGAACAACTGGATAGCCAACTCCTCATTCCTATGACCGTTGTCTATTGTCTGTTGTCAGCCTTCGTTCAGCCTTCGTCTCTCCTCATTCCTAACCTCTATAAATCTTGTGAAAAATATGAAGAAAGAGATTTCTAAGGCTTGTGGGCGCAATTTCCTGACAATGGCCTTCGTCTTTTTGTATGGCACAGGAACTGTATGTGCTCAAGGCAATAATAGTCGATTGGGTGGTGACGACAGCGGAGTGACCTCGTTGAGTGAACGTCTGCTGAAAGTAGAGAAACATTCGGATGCGTTCAATGTTTTCCTGAATATGCACACATCTTATCAGGAGCGGTTTAATGGCGACGAAGAAGGGGGCTCCTTCAAGGGACGCCAACTGCGCTTGGAGATGAAAGGCGCATTTGACGACCACTGGAGTTATCGTTTGCGCTATCGGCTGAACAGACCAGGTGAACATCAGGATGACAATTTCTCGAACAATATAGACTTCATGCAGGTCAACTACAAGGTGAATGACCATTGGCGTCTCACGGCAGGCAAGAAGGAGTTGAGCCTTGGTGGTTTTGAGTTCGACTACAATCCGATTCAGGTGATTGAGTATTCGGACTTTGTCAATGGCTTGGCTGAGTTTCATGTTGGTGCACAGGTTGCCTTCACGCCCGTGAAAGGGCACGATTTGCAGTTGGAGGTGTTCAACGCCAACAACAACAGTTTGAACAGGGCGTATCCTGGAGCCGACCTGAAACGTTCCAAGCATCCGCTGGGCACTACCTTCAATTGGACAGGCGACATGCTGGGCGGAAAGTTGCAGACATTGTGGGCTTACACCTATATGCATGAAGCCCATCGGACAGATACCCACTATCTCATGCTGGGTCAGAAACTGAATCTGAAACGCTGGCAGTGGTTTGTCGATTACTATGCAGCATGGGAGAATGTGGATCGTCATGGACTTGTGTCAGGCGAGACGGGTGATGTGGCTCGGAACGTGAACTACAACAGCGTGATTAGCGAACTGCATTATCAGCCGGCTTCCCATTGGAACTGTTTTGTGAAGGGTGGGGTGGAAACAGCCTCGATGAGAGACGATGCCACTTTCAAGAACTACCGTACAAGTTACACCTATCAGGCTGCTGTGCAATGGATTCCTGACCTTTCGCAGGATGCTAAAATCTCCCTGGCTTATGTGGGGAAGAAAGTGGACTATAAGAAAGCATGCGGTTTGAAGGACTATAATACCGACCGCATTGAACTCAGTTTGATTTATCGTATAAAACTTTATTAATACCATAAAATGATGAAACCATTTTTGCAATTGTTTCAACGTTGGACCCAAATTAGCCTTGTGCTCCGTATCTTAATAGGTCTGGTGATTGGTGCTGTTCTTGGAATGGTCGTGCCTGAATGGACAGGCTTTTCCATTCTCGGACAGGTGTTTGTGAGTGCGCTGAAAGCCATCGCCCCCGTGTTGGTGGCGGTATTGGTGGCAGCAAGCATAGCCAAGGCTGGTGGTGGATTGGGTCCCCGTTTCCGTGTGCTTATTTTCTGCTATGTACTTAGTACATTCATCGCTGCTTTGTGTGCAGTGGTTGGCAGTTTCCTCTTTCCTGTCACGCTTCAACTGAATGATATGATGGAGGGCAATGCGCCAAGTGCGCTGAACGATGTGTTCACGAACCTGCTGACCAATATGGTGACCAACCCGCTGATGTCCGTTTCATCAGCCAACTACATCGGCATTTTGTTTTGGGCTATTCTGGTGGGTATTGCATTGAAGGCATGTGCCAACAAGCAAACCATTGATGTGGTGAGCGATTTTGCAGAGGTCGTCTCGCAGGTCGTAAAATGGGTCATCCAATTTGCCCCTTTCGGTATCTTGGGTTTGGTCTTCTCGTCTGTGTCAGAGGGCGGACTCAACGTGTTCTCCACCTATGGACATCTGGTGTTGCTGCTGGTGGGGTGCATGTTTGCTAATACGCTTATCTTCAATCCGCTCATTTCGTTTTTTGTGACCAAAAAGAACCCTTATCCACTGCTCTTCACGTGCTTGAAGGAAAGTGGAATTAACGCATTCTTCACACGTTCTTCAGCCGCAAACATCCCCATCAACATGACCTTGTGCAAGCGGCTTAAACTGGATGAGGACTTCTATTCTGTGAGCATTCCGCTGGGAGCCACCATCAATATGGATGGTGCTGCTGTGACCATCACCGTGATGACCTTGGCTGTGGCTAACACCATGGGCGTTGAGGTGTCCTTCATGTCGGCACTCTTCCTCTGCATCATTGCCACATTGGGTGCTTGTGGTGCCTCAGGGGTGGCAGGCGGTTCTCTATTGCTCATTCCGATGGCTTGTTCGTTTTTGGGCATCGGCAATGATGTCGCCATGCAGGCTGTTGCTGTCGGCTTCATCATTGGTGTCGTCCAAGACAGTGTGGAGACTGCACTTAATTCCAGTGGTGACGTGTTCTTCACAGCGACAGCTGAATATTATAACAAAAAGAAAGGGGGGACTCCTATAGTCAGCGATAAGTGACTTCCACTCGTGCACGTAAGTCTTGCCCACAAACGAACGTAAGTGTCCCTCACAAGTCTTTTATCTCCTTTTATCTAATTCTATCTCCCTTTATCTACTCAAGCAAGCTGAACTTGCGAAAGTTGAGTTATAACAAATATGGTCTATATGAAGAAAATCACACAATGGGTGCTTGCCGCCATCTTTGTATGCGGCACAACAGTACAGGCCCAGGAATCATCTGACATGGTTTATCCACAAGCTGAATGGGCGAAAGCAGGCGACATATTGATGCACACGCCCGGACAGGAACTGTTCAACGGGGTCATTCACCCTACAGCAGGACTTTTTGAAAATTATTTCGATGTGGACAAGGCAGCAGAGGAGCATGCCGAGTATATCAAGATGCTTGAGGGGAATGGTATCTGCGTACACCGCGTGTCTGACATCCTTTCAGAGGTGGGCATTGACAGTCTGCGTGCTCTTGCGGCAAGTGTGCTTGTCTATGACATCAGCAGTATCGAAAATGAAAGTGAGGAAGCCACTGAAGAGTACCGACAGGACGTGCTCTCAAAGATGAGCCGTGCCGACCTCATCCGCTGTATCTTGCTGCAGCCGGTGGTGAAGCTCTCACGTACGGACAACAATACAGGCTATGAGGCGCAGTACATCCAGAATCCACTGATGAACCTCTACTTTACGCGCGACCAAAGCATCACAACGCCTCGTGGCCACATCATCTGCAATATGAACTCCAGTCAGCGTGCGCCGGAAACCCGTATCATCAACCTCTGCTATGAACATCTTGGACTGAAACCCATCTTCCGCGTCGAAGGTGAAGGCAAATTGGAAGGGGGTGACTATATACCTGCTGGAACTATCTCACTGATTGGATGTGGCATGCGTACCAACGATGAGGGCATCCGACAGTTGCTGGAGGCTGATGCTTTCGGACATGACACTGTGGTGGTGGTGCGCGACCATAAGTTTTGGCAGATGCAGATGCACCTTGACACGCACTTCAACATCATTGACCGCAACCTCTGCACTATGGTGCGAAGCTGCTTGGAGGCGAAACCCGGACAGCCGGAATTTAACACATGCGACATTTGGGTGCGCAAGCCTGGAAAGGTGAAGTATTCGCTGTGGAAGAAGGATAAACCCTTCGTGGAGTATATCAAGAGCAGAGGCTTCACCATCATCCCTATCGATTACGATGACGAGATGCATTATGCCAACAACTTCCTGACCATCGCTCCACGTCACATCATGGCAGTGGGTGGTCAGAGTGAAGAACTGCAACAGCGTTTCCGCGATGCGGGTGTTACTGTGGAGTGGATTCCACTGGAAAGCCTCATTGACGGTTATGGTGCTGCCCACTGCATGACGCAGGTGCTGCAGCGTGCTAAGCAATGGTAAGAAGGTGGTAGTGAATAATTAGAAGGCTTTGTCTTCAAAGTGCATCCATTTGCCGGTAAGGGGGTGGCAGAAGGAGAGGCTTTCGGCGTGGAGGTAAAGACGGTCGGAGGCGCTCCCGTAGAGGATGTCCCCCTTGATGGGTATGCCGAGTCCTTCTGGATGGGCACAGTGGATACGGAGCTGGTGCGTTCTGCCGCTTTCAGGGAAAAGTTCAATGCGCTGGGGCGAGGTGAACTCATAATAGGTGAAGGCGGGTTTGCCAAAACGATGGTCAACCACCTGACGCGGACTGTCGAATGGATTTTTTGAGAGGGGCAGGGTGATGGTGCCTTTTGGGAAACTGTTTGCAAGGTGCTCTTCTTTCAAAGGCTCGTCGAGAATAGCAACGTATTTCTTGATCATCTTGTGTTCCATGAAGAGCTGCTGAATCCAATGGCATGCTTCACGGTTTTTGGCGGCTATCATCACACCCGACGTGTCTTGGTCAAGGCGATGCATGAGGACATAGTTGGGATTGAGGTTAGAGAGGTATTCCATGAGAGACGGCTCACCATGATTCTTGCCAGGCACGGAAAGTAGCCCAGAGGGTTTATAGACAATCAGAAAGTCATCTTCCTCATGCAGGATGCGTACCTGCTTGAGCAGTTGCATGGAACGGTGGACGAGGGGATTCTCTTCCACGTTGAGCCCCTTGAGCATAAAGGTAAGGATGGGTACGCACTTGTGCTGGCAGGATGGGTAAAAGTTAGCCTCTATACGCATTTGGTTTCCCATTGATGGACCCATCCAGAATTCTCCCATGCAGATGGGCTTCAAACCATTCAAATAGGCGTATTGAAGAAGTTTGGGCGCACAGCATTCACCTGCACCGCCAGGTGGAACGCCATATTTTCCTCTGGGTTTGGTGGTGATGCGTCCTTCCTTATAGGCGATGTATTCTTCTTCAGGGAAGGGCGATTTGTAGTCCTTGAAGATATCGATGAGGTCTGCTTCCTCTCCTTGGGCATTCCTCATACGGAATTGGTGGAACGTCCATGTCTGGAGATCTTGCGATTTCTCTTTCCGTAGTTTCTTCAGTTTCAGCCTCTCTTCCTCATTGCCGCAATCGTTGATTTGGTGTGTCAGTTCGACGATGCGTTGTTCTTCTTCCCGAAAATAGCCTTGCTGCAGGTCGTAGATGGGAGGCACAAAACCCTCATGGTGACAAGTGCCGTTGCAGATGCCAGAGAAGGCACGTAGGTAGTAGCGCTTTCCTTCATGCTCCACGATGAGCACACCAAACATTTTCCCTTCGTGAGGGTACATGTCTGGGGTGTTGTAGCAGTAGTCTATCACCTCCTTTGCCGCCAGTTGACAAAGAGGGTGGGGACGATAGCAGAAAGGATAGGTGAACTGGGTGGGTGAGGGAATGCCTTCTGCCTCTTTTGGGAGAGGATGCAGCATCATTTGCTCACCTCAATTCGTTGGGGGGGTGCCATCTCCACATTCCGTTTGTCCACCTGCGTGACCACCTTGGCTGCAAGACTCATGAAGGCAATGCCCTCCGGAGAGGCGGGATTGAGCACGGCAGGCTCGCCCTTGTCACCATCCTCGCAGACAGACTGGATGAGAGGAATTTGTGCCAAGAGAGGCACGTTGAGCTCTTCGGCAAGCTGCTTGCAGCCATCCTTTCCGAAGATGTAGTATTTGTTCTCGGGCAGTTCGGCAGGCGTGAACCATGCCATGTTTTCCACCAATCCGAGAATGGGCACGTTGACCTTGTCGTTCATGTACATGTTGATGCCCTTTCGTGCGTCTGCCAAAGCCACCTGCTGGGGAGTGGAGACGATGACTGCTCCCGTGATACCCAGTGTCTGCAACAGTGTCAAGTGGATGTCGCTGGTGCCAGGAGGTGTGTCAAGGATAAAATAGTCGAGTTCTCCCCATTGGGCTTCCGTAATGAGCTGCTTGAGTGCATTCGAAGCCATGCCGCCACGCCACAAAGTGGCTTGGTCTGGATTGACGAAGAAACCGATGGACAGGAGTTTCACTCCGTATTTCTCAATGGGCACGATAAGATCTCTGCCATCCACCTGTACAGCATAGGGGCGCTCTTCTTCCACCCCAAACATCTTAGGCATGGAAGGACCGAAGATGTCGGTGTCAAGCAGTCCCACACGGTAGCCCAGTTTTGCCAATCCGATGGCAAGATTGGCGGTGACTGTGGATTTGCCCACTCCGCCTTTGCCGGAACTGACAGCGATGATGTTCTTCACGCCGGGCAGCAACTTGTCAGGCTCTGGTGGCAGTGCCGTCTTCGCTTTCGTGCCGATAGTCACTTCCACATCGGGATGTACAAATGTCTTGATGGCTGCTTCAGCCGCCTTCACTACGGATTTCTTGAAAGGGTCGGTCTCCTTCTCAAAAATCAGTGAGAAGGACACTTTCATGCCGTCGATGCGGAGGTCGTCCTCCAGCATTTCGTTTTCCATGATGCTCTTTCCGTTGCCCGGATAGCGCACAGTGGAGAGTGCATCGTGGATGAGTTTTGGATATATAGTCATGTGTTTATTGACAAATGAACAGTTTACTATTTACAATGTTTATTTCCCAGTCTTTTTTGTGCTGACAACCTGATGGTTGTAGGAGCGATAGCCATCGACGGGTATCTCGATATCGGGCTCTTCGAGGGTGTTTCGGCGGGGCAGTTCAAATTGCAGATATTTGATGGGAATGCCACGTTCGAGCCACATGCCTTCGTAGTAGGTGCGGATATCTGTCAAAGAGGGGTCAACGTTCTTCTCAGCATAGAGGTCGAAGGTGCATTGTCTCATCGGAAGTCCGTTCTTCTCCACCATGTATTTCGTGTAGGTGGCGAGGAAATTGGAGTCCGTCTTCACGTTGATGATGCCGCCATCCACAAGAAACTTGCGGTAGCGTTCCATAAAATAAGTGGAGGTAAGACGCTTGGTGGCTTTCTTCATCTGTGGGTCGGAGAAGGTGAGCCAAAGTTCTGATACCTCGTCGGGAGCAAAAAAGGCATCGATGATTTCGATGTTAGTGCGCAGGAATGCCACGTTCTGAAGACCTTCTTCCATGGCTGTCTTTGCCCCATGCCACATACGTGCTCCTTTGATGTCAATGCCGATGAAGTTCTTGTCGGGAAAACGACGAGCCAATCCAATCGTGTATTCTCCGCGTCCGCACCCCAGTTCAAGTACGATAGGGTTGGGGTTCTTGAAGAATTCCTTATGCCATTTCCCATTCAAAGCAAAACCTTCTTGTTGCAGTTGCCAGAAAGGGCATTCCACCACCAGTGGATTCACCGCCATCTCTGCAAATTTCGCTAATTTTCCTTTTCCCATTTATGCGAGTTCCAATTCAAATTCTTCTGTTAGTTTCCGTAGCGCCTCACTCTGTTCAAGCATCATGTTGAATATTTCCCGACGGCTGAAGAAATGCTGTTTTTCTGTTGCTTCACGTTGTCGGGTGATCAGATGTAGCATGTTGTTTTGGAGACGTTGGCGCAGGTATGCTTCGATGCGTGGTTGCATCTTTTGGAGTTCTCCCTGCACGGAAGGGTTCTCCACAATTACGAGGATAGTGTGTCCATCTTCCTGCAGGAGAGGCTCCATGTTGTCCATCTGGAATGACATGGCTCTGTCTTCCTGAGGCAGGTTTTGGGCAAACTCTCTCCATGCCACCGTCAAGTTCATCGGATTGACGGGCTGGTTCTCATACGTGGGCTTTTCCACAGCAGCCTGTATGGTTGCCTCCTGCTGTTTCTGATTGCTCTCCTGTAGGTGTCGGATGGAGAAACCTCTCAGCCCCCCACCTCCCAAAGAGGGAATGGTGGCACTGTGGGGAGTATTGACGCGTTTGGGTTGTGCAGCAACCTCTGTTGGTGTGTTTGTTGAAGCCGTTTGGTCACTTGCTGCTTTCTCTTGAACGACATGAGGAGCACTAACCTTTTGGGGAGCCTGTTGTGCCCGCAATGCCTGGAATATGGGTTTAAGAATCTTCGTAGGGCAAAGCCCGGAAGACTCCCCGTCATCGGAGGAGAGTTGCGCCATCTCGATGAGGGTTAGTTCCACCAGCAACCGTTTGTTCGGACTCTGCTTGTAGTTCAGGTCGCAGGTGTTTGCCAGTTTCATGGCACGGAAAAGGAACTTGGGTTGGCAACGCTGTGCCTGTTCCTTATAACGGGCACGCACCTCGTCGCTTGTCTCAATCAGTTCCACCGTCTGTGCATCCTGGCTTACCAATAGGTTGCGTAAGTGACTTGAAAGACCTGTGATGAAATACTGCCCTTCGAAACCCTTGGCAAGGATTTCATTCAAGGTCAGCATACATTCTGTAATTTTCCCTTCAAGGAAAAAGTCTGTCAGACGGAAATAGTAATCGTAGTCGAGCACGTTCAAGTTCTCGATGGTCTGCTGGTAAGTGATGTTACCGCCACAGAATGATGCCACCTGATCGAAAATGCTAAGTGCATCGCGCATGCCTCCATCTGCCTTCTGTGCAATGATGTTGAGGGCGGCATCTTCAGCTTTGATGTTCTCCTGCTCAGCCACATGCTTCAGATGTCCCACGATGTCGTTCACACCCATCCGCTTGAAGTCGTAAATCTGGCACCGGCTCATGATGGTAGGCAGAATCTTGTGCTTCTCAGTAGTAGCAAGGATGAAAATGGCGTGCTGGGGCGGCTCTTCCAGTGTCTTCAGGAAGGCGTTGAAAGCTGCCTGCGAGAGCATGTGCACCTCGTCGATGATGAAGACCTTGTACTTGCCAATCTGAGGTGGAATCCTCACTTGTTCGATAAGTACACGGATGTCTTCCACCGAGTTGTTCGATGCTGCATCCAGTTCGTGGATGTTGTATGAGCGTCCTTCGTTGAAAGCGGCACACGACTCGCATTCTCCACATGCCTCACCATCCTGGCGGGGATTCAAGCAATTGATGGTCTTTGCAAAGATGCGGGCACATGTGGTCTTGCCCACGCCACGTGGACCGCAGAACAGGTAGGCGTGTGCCAAACGTCCGCTCTGGATGGCATTCTTCAGTGTGGTGGTCAGAGATCCCTGTCCCACCACGGTGTCGAACGTCACCGGACGGTATTTCCGTGCAGAAACAATATAGTTTTCCATGTTGCTACTAATTATTTTTGCAAAGTTAATAAAAAAATTCTTACCTTTGTACATAAAATAGAAAAAACTATGACGGAGGAATACCAAATAAGGGTGCAGCCCCAACAGGCGGCAACTGAAGAAGGCATCAGGCAGTTCTTGCACGAAGAAAAGGGGCTGGCATTGGAGACGGTGACGGCGGTGAGGGTGCTGAAAAGGAGCATTGATGCACGTCAGCGCACCATCTTTGTGAATTTGAAAGTACGGGTGTATGTGAATGAGGAACCGGCTGACGAGGGGTTTGTGCGTGTGGACTATCCCAATGTGGAGGATAAGCCGCAGGCAATTGTGGTAGGTGCTGGACCTGGTGGACTGTTTGCCGCATTGCGACTGATAGAATTGGGGGTGCGCCCCATCGTGGTGGAACGGGGAAAAAGTGTGCATGAGCGCCGGAAGGACATTGCACAGATTTCCCGTACACAGCAGGTTGACCCCGAATCGAACTTCTCTTTTGGTGAGGGAGGGGCAGGTGCTTTCTCGGATGGAAAACTCTACACGCGCAGCAAGAAGCGAGGCAATGTGGAGAAGATACTGAACGTGTTTTGTCAGCATGGGGCGAACACGGGCATTTTGGCAGACGCCCATCCGCATTTGGGAACAGACAAATTGCCAAACATTATCGAGGCGATGCGCAACACGATTATCCGTTGTGGAGGTGAAGTTCATTTTGAAACGAAGATGGATGCGATTTTGGTGGAGAAGGATAGGGTGGAAGGTGTTCGTTGTGGCGATCAAGTGTTCAAGGGACCTGTGATTTTGGCGACAGGGCATAGTGCCCGCGATGTCTATCGCTATCTGTATGCACAGGGCATTGAAATAGAGGCAAAAGATATTGCGGTGGGAGTGCGTCTGGAACATCCTTCGGAACTCATAGATCAGATTCAGTATCACCGTAAGGAGGGGAGAGGTGATTATCTTCCTGCAGCAGAGTATTCCTTTGTGACTCAGGTGGATGGACGCGGTGTCTATTCCTTTTGCATGTGTCCGGGAGGAACGGTGGTGCCAGCTGCGAGCGGTCCCAAACAATTGGTGGTGAACGGTATGAGCAATTCGCAGCGCAACAGCCCATGGAGCAACTCGGGCATGGTGGTGGAACTTCATGTGGAAGATTTGCTGAAAGACCGCTCGTTGATGGAGCTTCCTCCCGTTCCCGATATGGATACGAAAGGTGGGGCATTGGCGATGATGGAGTTTCAGGAACGTCTTGAATATACGGCATGGATACAGGGCAATCGCAAACAGACGGCACCTGCACAACGGATGGCTCATTTTGTGAATGGTAAGGGCAGCTATGACCTACCGACATCTTCATACACACCAGGACTTATCAGCACTCCGATTCATTTCTGGATGCCTGACTTTGTATCGAAACGGCTTCAACAGGGTTTTCGGAATTTTGGCAAGATGTGTCACGGCTTCCTGACGAACGAGGCAGTGATGATAGGTGTGGAGACGCGCACGTCAGCCCCTGTGCGCATCTTGCGTGACAGGGAAACTTTACAGCACATCCGCTTGAAGGGATTGTTCCCTTGTGGAGAAGGTGCTGGATATGCAGGAGGCATTGTGAGTGCGGGTGTGGACGGAGAACGGTGCGCTGAGATGCTGGCGGAATATATGAAAGGATGAACTGGCGAGACAAGCAGATATTAACCATCGCCCTGCCGAGCATTGTGTCGAACATCACAGTGCCGTTGTTGGGGCTGGTGGATGTGGCTATCACGGGACATCTGGGTTCTGCTGCATACATCGGTGCCATCGCGGTGGGTGGAATGCTGTTCAACATCATCTACTGGATGTTTGCATTCCTGCGTATGGGTACGAGCGGTATGACAGCACAGGCGTTTGGTGCAAGGAACTTTCCCGAAGTGGTGAGTGTGTTGTTGAGGGCTGTGCTGGTGTCGGTGATGATATCGGGCGTGATGCTGTGTCTGCAAGTGCCAGTGAGGGACTTGTCTCTGTCCATTATCATGCCGTCGGAAGAAGTGGCTGCTTATACGCGTGTTTATTTTAATATATGTATATGGGGTGCACCGGCTGCCTTGGCACTATTTGCTCTGACGGGATGGTACGTGGGTATGCAGAACTCGAAAATTCCGATGGCGGTTGCCATCATTCAGAATGTGGCAAACATCGTGATTAGCTTCGTGCTGGTGTATGGGCTTGGCATGAAGATTGAAGGAGTGGCAATGGGCACGGTGATAGCACAATACATCGGGTTGTTGGTGGCAGTCGTGTTACTTTTCAAGTATTATTCTCGTCTTAGGAAGTATCTGTGCCGCCAGTTCATCTTGACCAGAGAGGCGCTGCTGAAGTTTTTTCTGCTCAATAAAGACATTTTCTTCCGAACTTGTTGCCTCATCCTCGTGCATTTCTTCTTCATCGCGGCAGGAGCCAAGCAGGGTGATAAGGAACTGGCGGTGAATACGATGCTGATGCAGTTGTTCACGCTCTACAGTTACATTATGGATGGTTTTGCCTTTGCAGGTGAGGCGATGGTTGGAAAGGCTATCGGTGGTAACATGCGCGGCATCTATGACGAAACGGTGCGTCGGCTTTTCCGTTGGGGGTGGGGTGTGGCTGCACTTTTCACTTTGGCGTATTTGTTCTTTGGCAGAGCATTCCTGTCTCTCTTGACCAATGATGCGGCAGTACTGGATACAGCCCATGTGTATCAGCCTTGGACACTTTTGTTCCCTTTGTGTGGTATGGCTGCTTTTATCTGGGACGGCATCTATATTGGGGCGACGGCTACAAAGGGGATGCTCATCTCGATGGCATCAGGAATGGTGGTTTTCTTCTTGCTTTATTTCACATTGGTACCTTGGTTGGGTAATCATGGACTGTGGATTGCCTTTGTGGTGTATCTTGCAACGAGAGGAATTTGTCAGACTTTCATGCGTAAGAAAATCTGGGGAAGGTGATAACGTTCTTTTTGTTGCGCTGATTTGACATTTTAAGCCACTCTTTGCGGAAAAATTGGGGTTTCTTTCAAAAAAAATTATCTTTTTATGCTTTTTTTTTGTTTTTTATTTGTGGCGATAGTTTTTTTTGTATCTTTGCAAGCATAATCTTAAAGAAGATGAAAAATAATAATATGTCTAAAATATTACCTTTACTGTTTGTTGTCCTCATCACACTGTTCGGTTCGTGCAGTAAGGTGAGCAATATTTCAAAGCCGTCAGGGCCAAGTCATAGCGTGGTGGTCATCCACTCATGGGATAGTATTGGGGAAGAGAAGGAACTCTTTTCCAAAAGTATGGAAAAAGCCTTTAGAGATCATGATATGGCTGTGGAAATACACCATATCTATGCCAACATGATTCATCGTCCTAATGATGTCTTTACGAAATTTGATTGGCCAAAATATTCAAAGCAGATCAAGGATTGGAAACCGGAAGTTATTCTGCTGAATGATGATCCGATTGTGGAATGGCTGTTCGGACGTGAGGAAATCGATTCGGTTTTTTTGAACACGCCTATCGTTTTTGCCGGTGTGAATTCGTTGTTGCGTGACTCGCTGCACCGTTTCCCCAAGATGACGGGCTATGAGGCAAGAATAGATTTAGGACGTAATATTGAGCTGATGATGAAAATTGCCAAGACGCAATGTGTGACGATAGAGTTGGACTTCAAAGCAAGCGACAATAGATTGCGTCGACAATTGTATGAAGAACTCCGTGATTCCACGAGATACGTGAACAATTCCGACTTCAAGGTGATGAATTTTGATGAGGCTTATCTGAAGAGAAACTATCCAGGTCTTGCAGTGGTGAATTTTGTGTCTTGTGGCTTCCCCTATAAAAATTGTGTTGAAGGACAACCCGATTCGGTTGGTAAGGCGATAACGGGTCTTTTCTACCAGAAGGCAAAAAGCATGTGGCAATTGCAGGTGAGGAGCGATGGTATAGTCAATAATGCAATCATTGACCATACAGAATTCCCCCAATTCACATGCGTGCGTGAGCAGTTCAATAACCCCAAAAACATTCGTTTCCTGGGTGGTTATTTCACCAGTACGGAAACGCAGGTCGAAGATCAGGTCGCCTATGCTGTTCGCATATTAAAGGGTGAACAACCGAAATCTTTGCCTATCAGCATGCATTCGAGCGGCTACTATCTCGATTGGAACGCCATGCAGATGATGTTCCCGAAAATGTCGTACAACAACTACAGCAATGAATTCCAAATAGTCAATGCCCCATTCTATTTGGAGAAGCCTCTGCAGTTCGCCATTGAAGTGGGTGTCCTCATCTTGTTGATTGGTCTCATTATTTATGGAATTGTGTATACCATGTTGCGATGGAAATGGAAGGGACAGATGAACTTGGTGGATGAATTGCAATATGAGGAGAAGGTGCATGACTTGATGTTCTCTGATTCGAAAGACACCTACTGGCTTTTCAAGGACAATGCTTTCACACTGAGCCAGCAGTTCTCTGATTATTTCAATGTGCCGAACCGCTTGACCCTTGAGCAAATGGAGTCCATTGTGCATAAGGACAGCAAGGTGTCGTTTGAATTCTTGATGAACTTCCGAAATCAACGGGGAAGAAAGACCGTGCGTCTGCGTCTTTCACCCGACCAGGGAAAAACATGGTATTGGGCTGAAGCAATGTACACAGCGACGGATGAGAGCGCGAAGACGGGTGAGTTGTATGGTCTGCTGCTGAATATTGATACGAAGAAGGAAACGGAGGAAAAGTTGGAGCAGGCACAGATTCTGGCGAGTCAGGTGGCTCTGAAAGAGAATTTCCTTGCCAACATCAGTCACGACCTCCGCACGCCTCTGGGCGCTGTCACAGGTTTCTCCACTATGTTGACCACTCCGGGCATGACTTTTGAAGAGGGTGAACGTGAAATGTATGGCGAGGTGATTCACCAGAACACAGACATGATTCTGAATATGATTGATAGTGTGATGGAGAAGGCGCAAATTGAGACTGGTGATTTGGAAATTATCCAAAAGCCAGTGTCGATTCAGAAGTTGGTGGATGAATGTTACAAGACTAACTCCATCATTGCTCCGACACATCTTGAGTTTAAGTTGGAGACTGCAGAGCCTGATGCCACTGTCAATATTGATGTCACACGTACGAAGCAGGTGGTGAACAACTTCTTGAGCAACGCCTTCAAGTTTACAGCAGAAGGAAGTGTCACTCTGGGATGGAAGTATATGGAAGACGATCCGGATAAGGTGGAAGTGTATGTGCGGGATACCGGTATCGGTGTCGCACCAGAGAAACAGGCACAGCTGTTTGAACGCTACATTAAGGTCAATGAGACGGATAAGGGTACAGGTCTTGGTTTGAACATCAGTAAGACGATCATGGAGAAGCAAGGCGGTACGATTGGTGTGGAAAGTGAGTTAGGAAAGGGTAGTAAGTTCTTCTTCCGCTTGTCAAAGATAGTCCAGTGCTTGTTGTTGATTGTTACGATGGGTGTAGCACTGCTGTCTTCATCCTCATGCTCTTCCGGTTCTGACAGACAAGAGAAGACAGCAAAAGTGCTGATATACCATAGCTATGATAAGGCTTATGGCGGTTACAGAGACTTTAATGACAAGATATTGCAGACTTTCCGTAGCGATGGCATCAATGCAGAAATCAAGCATGTTTATCTTAATTTGGAGAATCCTTCCAACAATACAAGAAGAATTCATATTAGCATGGAGGATTCCCTTAAAGCTCAGAAGTGGATACCAGATGTTGTGATGACAGAAGGTGACCGTGCTGCCTGTGATTTGATTGCATGGCGTGAGGAAGGTGAGTTGGTGGAGTATGACACTATTCCAATCATTATGGGTGGTTTGCACCATCCTAAATGGGAATACATCAGAAAACACAACAACATGGTGGTTATTAATGACCCCATCGACTACTGTGCGAACATCAATTTGGCTGCTGAGATGTCAGGCAAGAATTGTGTGGAGATAGAACTTGATTTCTTCCAACAGGACTCGATGATTCGAAATGAGTTGAGACAGGCAATCGCACGTCCTCCATACGTTGACAATTCTGACTTCCATGTGCATATTAATGGTGATGAAGAATTCCATACGATATGGAAAGATAGTGTCGTGGTGCTGGTTTATTCCACTGAGTCACCGGAACGCAATTCGGCAATTGCCCAGAATCATGATGTGGCAAACGAACAGGATCGTGAGGATGGATACCAAGCCTTGAGACGTATCTATGTGCATTCTTGGCAATATCCATCTGTAGCAGTGAAGAGAGACCTCTATAGCTCTGCCATTGTTGATAAGACAGGACGTCCGCAATATACGGCGGTGAAGGCTGGATTTGCTGATGGCAAGGGCAGGTACCTTTGTGGATATTTTGCCAACTACGAGACGGTGGGAGCCGACATGGCAAGGGTTGCTTCCGAGATTTTGAGAGGTGCCGACATGGCTTCCTTCGTGGGTATGACGCATCAGAAGCAATACTACATGGACTATGATGCGATGGAGAAACTGGGCATGGAATACAAGGACTATGAGAGCCGTTTCATCATCGTCGGTGCGCCGATGGAGAAGATATCTCCTATCTACACCTATGCCACATGGATTATCATCGTCACCATCTTCATCGTTGCTATTGCATCCATCATCTTGGTTCTTCAATCATGGAAGAGCAGGACGGCCCAGATACTGCTTGACGGTGTGACGAGACGGGCTGAGATGCGTCAGATGGCATTACATGGTGCTGATAGCCACACGGTGCGTACAGAAGCAAATTTGAGGGAAATCATCTCTCATGTGCATCCTGACAACTCCAGCGAGATTCCGCTCATCATGCAGGCAATTGACATTGCAGGCATGCATAGCTATGAGATTTATGCTGATGTTGACCAGAAAGATAGTTACCGCTGGTGGCAGTTGCGTTTTGTCGTGCAGTTCGATACGAAGACGGGTAAGAAGAATGTGGATGGTATCTTGATTAACATCGATGAAACCAAGCGGTATGAAGAGAATTTGCGTAAGGCGATGCTCTTGGCTGAAGAAGCGAAGCAAAAGGAAGACTTCCTGACAACCATCAGTCATGAAATACGTACACCTCTGAATGCTGTGGTGGGATTCAGTGATGTATTGGTCAGCATGCCTGCCGATTCGTTCACGGAAGAGGAAATGGCCGAGTATGCTAAGATTATCAAGGCGAACAATACGAGCCTCTCTGCCATGATTGAGGACATCCTGATGTTCTCGCGCATTGAGAGTGGACGTATTCAATATGTGAAGAATGAATTTGATGCTGGAGAATTGGTGCGTGAGTTGGTACACGAATGGCATGACTTGGTGCCAGAAGGGGTGGTGTTTTATGATATTCCTGTTTTGCCAGGCATCATCATCAACAATGACCGTACACGTGTCAAATATATTTTGAGTCAGTTGATGAGCAATGCAGTGAAGTTCACGAAGAGTGGCTCAATTGCCATTGGTACGGAATATCACTTCAATACTGATGAGTTTGAATTCTTTGTGTGCGATACAGGTTGTGGCATACCGAAAGAAAAACAGCAATTGGCATTTGGCTTGTTCTGGAAAGATGACGGTTTCATTCCAGGTCTGGGTCTTGGATTGCATGTGGCAAAGAAAATGGCAGACGGCATGGATCTGAAATTGGAAGTTGAGAGTAAGGCTGGATATGGTTCCAAATTCTCGCTTTACGGTGAAGCTTATCTGAAGAAACCGACGGAAGAATAAGGGATGTTGGTTCTCATCACAGTGATAGTGTATTTTGCGGTATTGCTGCTTCTCTCCCATCTGGTGGACAAGAGAGGTGGCAATGCCGCTTTTTTTACTGGCAATCGTCAGTCTCCTTGGCCATTGGTTGCATTTGGCATGATTGGTGCCAGCATTTCTGGACTCACCTTCATTGGTGTGCCAGGGTGGGTGACGAGCATTGACATGACCTACCTTCAGATGTGTCTCGGCTTCATCGTAGGCTATCTAATTGTGGCGTTTGTCTTGTTGCCTTTGTATTACAAGTTGAGGCTCACCTCCATCTACACTTATCTGGCGCATCGTTTTGGTTCGGTCAGTTACAAAACAGGCGCTTCCTTTTTCATCCTCAGCAAATTGTTGGGGGCAGCTGCCAAGTTCTATGTGGTGTGCCGCATCCTTCAGATGTGTCTGGGAGATAGTTTTGAGGTGCCTTACATTGTGGTGGTGCTGGTGGCATTGCTGCTGATATGGCTTTACACACGCAGAAGTGGCATCCGTGCGTTGGTGTGGACAGACTTCCTCCAGACGCTCTGCCTCTTGCTGGCGATGATCTTGATACTAGTGAAGGTGACCGACATGCTCCATATGAATTTCTCTGAGGCAATGGCAACGGTGTGGAATGATTCGCATGCCAAGATATTTGAGTTTTCTGACTTTGCCTCTAAGCAGAACTTCTGGAAGCAATTTCTCTCAGGCATCTTCATTGTCATCGTCATGACGGGTCTTGATCAGGACATGATGCAGAAAAACCTCACCTGCAAGAACTTGTGTTCTGCACAAAAAGATATGTGTTCTTATGGTGTGCTCTTTGTTCCAGTCAATTTCCTTTTTCTTGCATTGGGCATCCTCCTTTTGCTGCTCTATCAGCAACAAGGGTTACCGCTTCCTGAGAAAGGGGATGATTTGTTGTCCGGCATTGTTCTCAATGGTACGATGGGTACGGCGTGCCTTATCTTCTTCACCATTGGAGTCATTGCCAGTGCTTTCTCTTCTGCCGACTCAGCCATGACTGCCATGACCACCAGTTTTTGTGTTGACATCTTAGGCAAGGAACAAGATGAGAAGATGCGGAAACGTGTTCATTTCGGCATGTTTTTGGCATTCTTCCTGGTCACGTTGGCATTCAATGCCATTGGCTCAGGCAGTGTGATGGATTTGATTTACACCCTTGTGTCCTACACCTATGGACCCCTGTTGGGACTCTTTGCATTTGGCATGTTCACAAAGTGTCAGCCACGCGAGAAATACGTACCCTACATAGCGATAGCATCACCTCTTATCTGCTATGTTATCGATGCAGCTGTGTTGCAGTTCACGGGGTATAAGTTCGGGTATGAAATGCTGATGTTCAATGGACTTCTCACTTTCATGGGTTTGTGGGCTGTCTCACACAGAAAGATAACAATATGAGATTTATAGATTTGTTTGCCGGTCTTGGAGGCTTCCACCTCGCCTTGTCCCGTTTGGGGCATGAATGCGTCTTTGCCTCAGAGATACAGCCCAAACTGCAAAAGCTCTACAAGATCAATTTTCCCGATGTCCCCATCTATGGTGATATCACAAAAATTAAGGCAGAGGACATTCCGCCTCATGAAATTCTTTGTGGAGGATTTCCATGCCAGCCCTTCTCCTTCTCGGGTAAGAAGCAGGGATTTGAAGATGAATTGGGACGTGGCAACTTGTTCGACGAGATATGCCGCATCCTACGTTATCATCATCCCAAATACATTTTCTTGGAAAATGTGTCAGCCCTCCCTGGACATGATGGAGGACGCACATGGAAAGTGATTCGCCAAAAATTGGATGAACTGGGCTATGACATCCGCAGCCACATCTATTCTCCCCATGATTTTGGCATACCCCAGCATCGTCCACGCTTTTACATCGTGGGCATGTTGCGCAACGAGCAAGGTGTCAGCGGCATGCATCAATTCCATTTCATGCGCATCAAGAAAGATGTCATCAGCGATGTGCGCACCATTGTCGATATGACAGACAACGACAGGGTGCAGGCTGTGCGTCGTGACTTGCACCCCGTCTTCGATGCTTGGCAGGAATTTGTCTATAATGTGACGCGACGCGATGGCTATATGCCTTCTCATTGCATCTTCACGATGGAGTTTGGTGCTGATTATGAATTTGAAGACACGCCTCCGGCCTTCCAACCCATTGAACGTCTGCGGGGGCGTCGTGGCAATTATGGTCAAGTGCTTGAAGGCAACACACGTGAGGAACTCATTGCAGGACTTCCTTTCTATATGCGGAAGACCAAATATGAAGACACCTATCCAGAGTTCAAGAAAATCCTCATTCGTCAGAACCGTGAACTCTATCAGCGCCACAAAGATTGGATTGATCCTTGGCTGGAAAAAATAAGGCAGTTCCCACGCACCCAGCGCATGCTTGAGTGGAGCACCAATCAAGACTGGGACTTCAAACATCATGTCATCCAGCTTCGTCCTTCTGGTATTCGCATCCGTTCGATGAACTATATCCCCACCATTACACTCTGCACCACAGCCACGCCCATCCTCCCCTTTGTCCCTTATCCTCCCAAGGGGGCAGTGGACAAGAAAGGGCATCCTTACTCGCCTGAAGATTTCCGGTGGGGACGCTATATCTCTCACAACGAAGCTGCTCGCATCCAGTCGATGCAGGAACTGAATTATGGAAACCTGTCAAGGGTGCAGAAGTTCAAGGCATTAGGCAATGCTGTCAATGTTGATGTAGTGGAACTCATTGCCCAGCGCTTGCTTCCCAAAGTTCGTCGTCGCTAAATCTGATGCGCCCTTATCTGCACGTCAAGTGGAAGCAACCTTGCTTTCGTTCATACTTCACGTAGCATTGCCCCTCCATTCTTAAGTCGTTCAACACCTCTGACAGCACCCGTTTCATGGGTTCGTTCCATCGGAGCAGGGCCGCCCGTGATTCATACGTTCCCGTCATGGGCATGAATTTGTTATAGGCAATGTCCACCGTCGTTCCGTAACAGTGGCATGAATTGGTTGTCGCATTCTTGTTTCCCCTCTGCAGGTTCGATACGTCATCTGTCGTTCTCAGCACCGAAGTTACGATAGGCAGGTGAATGGGCAAACCCTTCACTTGACACGAATCGATGAAATTAAGGCAAATCGTGTTTAGCAGATGCTGTGCTCGTGGCACCAAATAGGGGATGGAGTGGGTGAGGTCATCAATGGCATAGAACGGAGAGTGGCAGATGTTCACTAACCTATGCTCTTTCACCAGCACCTCCGCTTCCATCCTGTTCTGCACAGGTGTGATGCCATACTTCTGTGCCGCTTCAATCTGCACACTTTGGCTGTCAGGAAAACATTCCGAATAGCTCCACACACCCCTTACCCTGTGTGCTCCGCTCAACACAAAAGGCAACACCACAGAGTCCTCTTTCTCCTCCTCATACAACACCTCATCCTCCGTATTCTCTATATCATCTAACACCACCATTTCCTCTTCAACCACTTTCTCTTCCTCCATCACTTCTTCCTTTATATTCGCAAATCTCGCCTCAGCCCTCAATCCTCTTTCCACTACCTTCACTGGCACCTCAATGCCAAACCCATACTTCACGCTCGCGAACAATCCCATCACCACCACAAAGGTAGCAATGAATTTCCACTGACTATACTTTCCCTTTTCTCTCATTATGAATTATGCATTATGAATTATGCATTAACTTTCTCATCCTCTTCCTGAATTCTCCACCAACTCTTTCACCAGCACATTGAATCGTTCTGCACCCATCAACTGTTCAATCGTTAAGTGCATTCTGTATCTCCAGTAGTGCCTTGGTCTTGCAGGGATGTTGATTCTCTCCCCATTCGGGTCAGGCAAACGCAGTTCCTCATCCATCGACAGCCAGTCCTGCAACGACAGCAAAGTCAGCGCAGACGGGCAGAACAAGTGTGCCGACACAATCTCCTCACACAGCCATCCTGGAGCAGGGTGGGGAGCTGTTCCGTCTTTATATAAGGCATTGTTGTAGAATTGCTGTGCCCGTTCAGCATCTTCGTCCCACCATTGGCGCAATGGCGGCATGTCGTGAGTGGCAATGGTCGCCACCGAACGGTATGGGTTCTCCCACAGATGTCCGAACTGCAGGTATGGCGACTTTGGCATCGTCTGAATCTCCAGCGACAGCATCTTCAGGTCATTCATCACCCATCCCACACTCTCAGGCACCATGCCCAAATCTTCTGCACACACCAGCATCCTCGTCGATTGGGTGAGAATAGGCAGTTTCTTCATGGCCTCGTCATACCAGAACTTGTTATGTCTGTGATAATAATATTCGTTGTATAGCCGGTTAAACGCCTCCTTCTCATGCAGCAGCAGTGACTCATACACATAATCCTTCTGTGCCGAGATACGCGGGTGGTACATGTTGGGCTGTTTCCTGTCGGGCAGGAAAAGCACGCACGACGTCAGGTCATATAGCCCGTCTCTGATGGCAATGCTGTCCTCATCCGTCTTTGTGGCAAAGGCAGCCTCAATCTTGCGTTGGGTGGAATACTCCTCTTTCAGGTCATATCGCCCGTCCGAGCGGGGTGTCAGATAGATGGCTTTCACCAAGTCGGTGCGATAACCAAAAATCTGTCCCAAAGTCCAGTCAGTGATGTACGGACGTGTCATGTACTCCGCATTGAAGCGCATGCCATAGCTCTCAATCTCTTCCACCGTCATGGGAAGGGAAGGAGAGAACTGTCCCAAAAGACCATGAACAGAATGCAGCGGAATGTCCCAGATGCGGAAAAAGCCCAGCACATGGTCAATGCGGTAGGCATCGAAATACTCAGCCATCTTTTGGAACCGTCGTGTCCACCACCGATAACCATCCTGTGCCATAGCCTCCCAATTGTAGGTGGGGAATCCCCAGTTCTGCCCGTTCTTCGAGAAATCATCCGGTGGTGCACCCGCCTGTCCATCCAGATTGAACAGATGCGGTTCCGACCATGCCTCCACGCTGTCGCGCGAAATGCCGATGGGGATGTCACCTTTGATGATTACCCCGTTCTTCCTCGCCTCGTTCCTCACCTCCAGCAACTGCAGGTGAAGTTGGTACTGCACATAATAGAAGAAAGCCACCTTCTTGTAATCCTCGGCACTCTTTCCTGCCAATTTATCCACAGCCCGCTTATTATAGACGCTGTGTTTCGGCCATTTCCCGAACTCAGCAGTTCCATACAGGTCTCTCAAGTATGAGAATACGGCATAAGGCACCAACCAGTCTTTGTTGCTGTCGAAGAAAGCCTTGAATCCCTTGTTGTTCAGCACCTCGTCACCTTCCTGCTGATAAGCCATCCGCAGATAATCCATCTTCAGTGCAATCACTTGCTCATAGTCCATCTCTTTCAGAGCATTCACCCGCTGCTGTCTCATCATGAACTTCTCCATTGCCAGTTTGTCATTCAATCTTGGCAAGGCATTCAAGTCACAATAAAGCGGATGCAAAGCAAACACCGAGATGGCGTTGTAAGGATACGAATCCTGCCATGTGCCCATCGTGGTTGTGTCGTTGATGGGCAGAATCTGTATGGCATGCAGCTTCGTCTTCACCACCCACTGAATCATCGCCTTCAAGTCACCGAAATCACCCACGCCATAACTCTTTGCTGAGCGTAGCGAGAACACAGGAATCACCACACCTGCCACCTTCCAGCTGTCCCTCGTTAGTGTCAGCCGTTCGTCCGTCTTAATCCACATCTGTTTCGCTTCCAGTCTCGGACAGCGCACCTGGCGGTTCTCGCCCTCCTCCCAGTGCAGAATCTGGTTTTCTGCATCCACGATGACATATTTATACTCCACCTCGTCATACATCAACTCTCCATCAATGTTCACAGCCCACTCTTGCAGGTTGATGAGCGACATCCGTTTAGGACGTTGCCATTCGCCCAATTGTGGCGAACTGCCGCACACAGCCAGAAACTCACCCTTTCGCAGACGGGGCTCTACCACGCGCAATTGCAGGGTGGAGGAGTACAGCGTGTCTGTCGCCTCACACCCGTCAGACTCCGCACCCATACATTCCGTATAGGCAGACGAGAACAGTGGTAAGTCTTCTGGAATTGGGCGCCATCTGTCGCTCAGCACATAATTGTTGGTGGCACCATCAAACTTCACCTTGTGGGGAGCCACCTCCCATTCTGTCCAAACCAGTTTGCCATCCCGATACATCGCATACTTATACTCGATGCCCTCCTTTCCCTTCAGCTGCTCCTCCAGCACCATCTCTCCATCCCACATCTTGCCATCTTGCGTTGCCAATGGCAATTCCATCACAGCCGTCTTCTGACCGCGCTTGTCCACAGTCCACAATTGCACGCGCAAATCCTCTCCCCATCGGGTGCGATACTCTATGTTGAAATGAATCCTCATCATACTTCATGTATTTACTTAACTTTGCAAAGATACGAATCTTTCTTTAAACCAATTCCCATAATATGCATAATTCTACTCACTAATATTTATAATTATAGGTATTGGTGGACAAAATTATTCAGATTATTCAGATTAGTTTCTTAAAACTGTGTATCTTTGCTACGAAAACAATAATCCGTGGACTGCCATATTTTCCATACGAGGGATAAGGGGGAGAGACCCCTATGTAACAGGGAAAAGCCCCGAGGTAACAAATAATGCAAAAATCCAAAAGTGGATGTTCATCCTATATGTCCTTAAATATAAGCCTTTCCTATCCCATAGGCTTCAAGGTTTAATTATACTTTATATTGGATTCATCTTCAGCCACCCTGCTGAATTCTTCATCTTCTCCAGCTTTCTTCTGATAGTTCAATTCATAATAGACGGAATCTTCGGTTGGAGTTCGTTCGCACAATCCCGCATCGGCAAACATGCCCTCAAAGCTGAGGTCTTCGTCAATGTCGCGCCAATGGATGCCCGCGTAGGAAAGGTAGAAATTCTGGCGTTGCTCAGGCGTGGCGTTGGCAAGGCGTTTCCACATGGAGAAGGGATAACTTGCCTGCAAGCCATCCACCGTGAGTGCATGAACGCTGGTGTCATCCACCCATACACGCTGTATCTTGTGCTTCTCCGTCATTCCTCGTATATTGTTTCGCTTGCAAAGATACAGTATTCTCTATTACAATCCAACGAAAAATGAAAATTTTTTGGGAAATATCGGAAAATGTTTGGAAGATAATGAAAAATATCTTTAATTTGCACCTGAACTTGAAGAGTCCCTAATATTAACACTTAACCTATATGATTATGAGAGAAAAACATTTATTCAAGTTAACCTCATTGCTCATCGCACTCCTGATGGGCTTGGCGATGGTTATGTCGTGCAGCAAGGACGATGAAGATGGTGGTGGTCAAAATAGCGATGGTTCTCCTGGCAAAGGTTATGTAAAGACCACTTGCACAAAATGCTCTGGTAAAGGTGATTGTAATTTATGCAATGGGAGTGGCAGGTGGTGTTACTCATGCAACAGTACAGGAAATTGTACCAGATGTGAAGGAAATGGAAAATGCTATTGGTGCAAGGGTGTTGGCACCTATCAATGTACATGGTGTAAAGATGGCAGTGGAGTGTGTCACTTTTGCAACGGAACAGGGATAGAACACTTTATAACCTCTTACACATGCACATCCTGCAAAGGTTCAGGTATATGCAGTATCTGCCATGGTGCCGTGACAATGCAGTGTTCCATCTGTGACAGCAGCGGTGGATGCCCCGAATGCAATGGCACGGGCAACTGCAAGTCGTGTGGAGGTAAAGCCTATTGTCCGAATTGCACAAATGGTGATGGTAAATGTAAAACATGTGAAGGTAATGGTTATATATGGGTGAAGTCTAGTTCTGGTGGTAGCAGCAGTAGCAGTGGAAGTGGGAGCAGTAGCGGAAGCAGTTCTAACTATACAAGCAGGTGTCAGAAGTGTGGTGGCTCAGGAAAATGCTCGAACGTTAAATCATCTGACAATATTAAATTGTACTGCCAAGGGAACAAGAAATGTAGACCGTGCAGTGGAACAGGACAGCTTAATTACATATTTGGATCTGGTTACATTGGTTGTACGTATTGCGACAAAGAGATTAGCAAAGACCTTGGCAACGGTGTATGCGGATTCTGTCATGGCACAGGTCAATGCACAAGCTGTAATGGCATGGGCTATAAATAACCACTTTCGAGAAGCTAATTATGCATTGTAATTTAACAACTTAATACCCAAACTACTATGAAAGAAAAACAATTATGGAAAGTTGCTTCAGTGCTCATCGCTATGCTAATGGGCTTGGCAATGGTTGTGTCGTGCAGCAAGGACGACGGAGACGACAATGGAACAAATCAAAATCAGTATTTATCAGTAAACGGAACCATGTGGAAATTTTTGTCGAATTGGGCTTGGGATTCTGAAAGATCTGAGAACTATAAATCGTCGCTGATTTTTTTGTCGTTTAATAATGATGACACTGGGGAGGAGATGTTGTTTTCAACGGATGACGACAAGTACGATAACAACAGACATGAACATTATTACACCTTGACGGCACGATGGCATATTACATTTAGCAAGGATGACACAAAGCCCATTACTCTGTATAATATATTTCTTCAGGGGTATTACCCCACGGAGACTGCTGTAGAGGGGCACCAAATGTATCTCTATCATAACGAATCTGACAATGAGCACGAAATCTGTTTGTGCGACAATTATGGCACTCCCGAATATCATGGAGATCGTTTTACAACTGAGCGTGTTTATTCTCTTCCAACCGCTGAGGCTATTTATGCCGACGGAACGCCTTACACTGGCAGCAGCAGCGGAGGAAGTAGTAGCGGAGGAATTCCTTCAGGAGCTTACAAGTGTTATTCGTGTGATGGAGAAGGTATCTGCGCAATATGCAATGGTACGGGCAGGAGCGGTTCATACGAATGTTGGGCTTGCGAAGGTACAGGTAGATGCATCATCTGTGACGGGCGAGGATACCTTTACTCGAATAACAGTGGAGGCAGTTCATCTGGCGGTTCATCTTCTGGTGGTAGCTCATCGGGCGGCAGTTCGTCAGGAGGCAGCAATAGTTCGACGAGAACGTGTGCCGTTTGTGGAGGTTCCGGCAAATGTATGTCCACCAGTTACGATAGTCAGCATTGTTACGGCACTGGCACATGTCAGACTTGTAGTGGAAGAGGTTATTATTGGTTTGCAGGTAATGAGGTGATGTGCCCCAACTGCGATATACCAGGAAATAGCAGCAGGAATACCCCTGGAAACGGTAAATGCGGCTTCTGTGGAGGTTCAGGTAAATGCAAATATTGTAAAGGTAAAGGCTATAAATAGAAGTCCTACTAACCGACTATAAATGTGGACCCCAGAGGCAAGAAGAATGCTTTTGGGGTTCACTTTGTGTGATGCCTTTGGAGAACGTGGTGAGAAAGTCTTTTGTGAAAGATTTGTGGGTATGGGAAAATGTTGTACCTTTGTGGGGTCATTTCAATATTGATGTCATCAAGAAGAACCCCGACAGCAGTACACCTTTTTGAATTGTGTTGTTCGGAACTCGTGTGGTCACAAAATATCAGCCACTTACGGATTTATCTTGAGATATCTCTGTAAGTGGCTGTTATAGGTAGTTTATGTTTGTTCGCTATCCCTTTTACATTTTCATGACATTGGCGATGGTGAATAAACGTTCTGATGTCGCATCATAACACTTCAGCGTCACTGATTCTCCTGCGCTACGACCGTAGATGGTAAGCAGCGTGGCGCAAAATGTGTAAGGTGTGTTTCATAATAGATAGTTTTAGGTTGGTAGTATTATATGTGTATTTCTTTCTTTCGGGAGTTAAGGAGTTATCGCTACGCTTAGGAGTTAAAGCCGAATGATATGCTGATGGGAACTCCTTATGTGCAAGGTTACTTAGATTTTTCACTTTTCACTTTTCACTTTTTAGTTTTTCACTTTCCGTTTCCGACACGAAACAAGTCACCAGCCCATAGGTGATGGTGGGACGAATCCAGATTTCGGTCAGCAGATAATCGGTATATTTATTGATGGGTTCCAGATAGATATCGTAATTGTAGAGTGCGGCAATGAGCAAGTCGATGATGAAGATTGCCCAAAGGTTGCGCTTGGTGTAGCTCTGCCAGTCTTTGCGCGCGTAGAAATAGGTGAGCATGAGGAGCAGGAGCACCGAGAGGGTGAGGCATGCCAATTGGAGAGGCTGAAAAGCCAAGGGTGGGGGAAAGAGGATGTCGCGCAACAGCACCGTGATGCCCACACACACCGAACACCAATAGTTGAACCGCTGCGCCTCAAGACGGTTGAAGAAGTACATCCACATCATGACGAGGCATGCCAAGTAAAACACGTTCAAGACAAGTTCCTCGTACGACTCTTCCAATCCGAAATGCCAGACACCATAGAGCGTCACACCCACCGAGCACATTCCTGCCAAGGCTGTGATGACAATGTCAAAGATTTTGGATTTCTTCTTGAACCGAATCATGGTATGGTATAGTTTTTAACTCAACTTTCTGAAGTAGTTAAGTGGTCAGTAGTTAAGTAGTTAAGCCGATACTCAGGCAGGTGGGAAACGCCCGGATACAGCTAATGGCTTAACTCCTAAGCGAAGCGATAACTCCTATAACTCCTTAACTCCAAAAAAGTTGAGCACTTGCGAAACTTTAAGTATTAATTTTACACGCATAGATTGAAGGTTTTTGTCAATTGTATTTAAGATTTATTTCGCAAAGATACACATTTATTTTTTCCCTGCAAAGAAAAAACTGATTTTTTTCAAAAAATATAGAAAATAGGAAAAATTGTCTTTATGTCTCATCCTTCTTCACATACAGCACATGACTGCCCCTTCCTGTTCTTCTGATTTTCCGTTCAGGATCGGCTGCAAATGCCTTCAGTTCTTCTGCAGCCTTTGTGCGTCCTAACTTTGTCAACTGCACATAATGATGCACTGTCATGTATGGCTGAGACTCCAAGAACTCCAGCGCCATCTGATAGCGTTCCTCTTCCGTATTCTTCGTTTTTCGTATGGTTTTCACCCCGTCTGCTTTCACCAAATCCAAGCCGCGGCGCATTCCTTTCACCCACTGACGGTCAGCCAGAAATTTCACGGTTTTGATTTCCACGTCTTGCGTGTCGTAGTGTTCCCCCCTCTTCTGCAAATATTGTGTCTCTGCTCCTTTCTTCATGCCCAATGCCAAGGAGAATACGCCCAATCCTGGCACCTTCACGGAGTCGCCGCTGATGAATGCAGTCTCGATGACAGTGGCCAACCCAGTGATGACTGCTTCAGTCACTCCGCGATTGAGGTGAGTAATCTTTTCCACCAGCTCATAGAAGTCCTTCTGGCTCATCAAGTTGCAGTGATTCACTTTCGGATACATTCTCCGCTTTCCTGTCCCGTTCATGTCGGGCATTTCCCTAAATGTATATTCCATAATAATAATCTGTGTAATGTTTGTATATTTCAAAAAAAGTCACTAACTTTGCACTAAATCGAGTGCATCACTCGAATTTGGTGACAAAGATACAGTTTTTTTCTTAAATCTCCAAAAAATCTTTATCCATTGCCTTTGGATGCAAAACCAAAGCTGATGGATGACCACCCTAAGCTTTTGGGTTCATATCCGAAGGCTTTCTTTTACTTGGTCTATTGAATACGCAACTTGTGGTGTGTGGAATAGCCAAGTTTCACACAATGGAACAGTGATGTTGGTGCTTGTGGGTAACACCTGTACGGATGTGTGGGTAACACCTGTACGGATGTGTGGGTAACACGTAGGTGTTCACATGTCACTCACCCGCATTTTCCCTAATCCTAATTTTCGGTGTTAAATTGTTAAATTCTTGTTTTTTGTTTATTCGAAGAAACCAAAGCCGGCGATAGCGGTCAGCATACGTTCCACGTAGTCCCATGAGGTGTCACGCCAATGGAAACCAAGGCGGTGCAGGACATTGCAGGTGTAGCGGTTGTCGCGCTCGATGATGGCAGCCTTTTGCCCATGGGCAACATCCTGATAGGCAAGAATGGCTGAGAGCAACTTGGCTTTTTCGGGGTCTTTGCCTGCCTCGGCAATGGCTTTCTCGAATTCGTCAGTTTCAACAAATCGTATTTCCTTGCCTACTTTCTTCATGATTTGGAGCACATCGCCCAACAATTCTGTGTGGTTGTTGAAGGGTTGGAACACGGTACACTCTTTGGGGGTGGCGGCAAGGGCAACCACTGCCTTGGCTGTCTGGTCGATAGGGGACATCTCGGTCAGTTCGTCGTAACTGTCGTAAGGACAGCAGCCCAGCACGTGGAAGACCTTGAGGCGTCCCATATAGCTGTTGCTGTTGAAGTTTGCCTGGAACTCACCGTCATAGCTGCGTGGTGCCAAGTTGCCTACTCGCATCACCTTGGCATTCAATCCGTGGTGGGCAACGGCATCGAGCACTGCACGCTCAGCCAAGAACTTGGAACTGATGTAGCGATTGTCGAGGAACTGTCCGAACCACAGCTTGTTCTCAGTCAGCATGGGCACTTGCTCTCCTTCGTTATGGATCACCCAGATTTCGCCAACAGAGGTGGTGGAGACATGCACCAGTCGTGCTCCGTTCTTGATGCAGAAATCCACACAGCGCTGTGCACCGCCAATGTTCACGTCTTCAATGTCTGTGCCCTTGGAGAAGTGTTTCACGTTGGCGGCACAATTGAAGACCGTGTCGATAGGGCGGTCCACCTTGATTTCCTGTGTCACGTCGCCATTCGCCACAAAGAGGCGGGTGCCGAACAGTTCTTTGAATGATTTTTCGAAATAATAGAACATCAGGTTCTTGAGGCGATGCTCAGCGGAAGGCTGATCCTTACCGCGTACCAAACAGGTGATGGTTGCAGCATCAGAATCAATCAGTTCGCGCAGCACATGGATGCCTAAGTAACCTGTTGCACCGGTGAGGAGGACATGGCCGAGTTGCTGAGGTTCGCCTTTCAGGAACGTCGCAATGTTGTTGCGCTTCAGGATGGCATCAATGCCTGAGTAGTCAAAGTTGGTGTATTCGACATCTGATTCTTCAGCAGGAGCATCTCCAGTCACAAACTGAGCCAGCAGACGTGGTGTGGGATGGGTGAACACGTCGCCATAGATGACGTGGTAGCCAGCCTTGTCGCATTCGATAATGACCTTGGTCACCATGAGCGAGGTGCCGCCCAACTCGAAGAAGTTGTCGGTGGCACTTACCTTGTCCAACGACAGGATGTCGCCGAAGATTTTGGCAAACATGCGTTCCACCTCGTTCTGTGGCTCCACATATTCGTGGTCAGCTGCCTGAATGACAGGGGCGGGCAGTTCCTTGCGGTTCACCTTCTGATTCTGGTTCAGCGGGATGCTGTCTATCTGCATGGTGGCTGCAGGAATCATGTAAGGCGGTTTCTGTTTGCCAATGAATGCATGCAGTTCCTTGATGTCCACCTGCTCGTCGCTGACCACATAGGCGGCAATATACTTGCCACCTGTCTCGTAGTCGAAGGCTTGGACGGTGGCATCCTTGATGCCCGGGAAGTCGCGGATGACTGCCTCCACCTCTTTCAGTTCGATGCGGAAACCACGGATTTTCACCTGTCCGTCACGACGACCTACAAACTGGATGTTGCCATCGGGCAGATAGCGGACAATGTCGCCCGTGCGATAGACACGGCTGTATTTCGTGTCGGTTGTGAACGGATTGGGCAGATAAGTCTCTGCGGTCTTTTCGGGACGGTTGAGATAGCCACGACTCACTTGTGGACCACTGACCCATAGTTCACCCACAGCACCTACGGGCAAGCGGTTCAACTGCTTGTCCACAATGTACAGGCGGAAATTGTCGAGCGGCTTGCCGATGGGGGCGTTCTGCTCGAACTCGTGCATTGGATAGATGGTGGTGAAGATGGTACACTCGGTAGGTCCGTATGCATTATGGAACTGATAGTTCTTTGGAGGGGTGAGCGGCAGCACCTTTTCGCCACCGACGGAGAGATGGTGCAGGGATTGGTTGTCGAAGTTGATGGCAAACTGACAGCCCACCTGCGTGGTCATGAACGAATGGGTGATGCCTTCACGGTTGAAGTAGTCGTTGAGGTCGGGCAGGTTGAGACGGATGTCCTCGCCAATGATATAGACGGCAGCACCACAGGTCAGAGCGGAGTACATGTCCATCATACAAGCGTCGAAACCGTAGCTGGCATAGGCTGCTACCTTGCTTTCAGGCTTCAGGTCGTAGTAGCGATGGTACCAGTGGCAGAAGCAGACCAGATTGCCATGTTCCAGTTGGCAACCCTTAGGTGTGCCTGTGGAACCGGAGGTGTAGAGCATGATGAACAAGGAGGATGGTGTGATGGTTGCCTTGACGGGTTCCGTAGCCTTTGGCAAGGCATCAATGTCCTTGGTCAACAGCACCTTGCCTTGGTATTCATCCACGATGGGACGCAGTGACTCATCGGCAATGAGCAGTTTGGCACCCGCATCCTGCATCATGAAGTTCAGACGCTCGGCAGGGTAGGAGGGGTCAAGTGGCTGGTAGGCGCAACCGGCTTTCAGCACACCCATTGATGCCACGACCATCCACTCGCTGCGTGGAATCAGGATGGAAACCACATCTTCGGTGCCAAGACCTAATGACTGAACGTATTGGGCAATATGCTCTGACTGTTCATCCACCTGCTTGTAGGTCAGATGGACATCGTGATAGACCAAGGCAATGTTGTCAGGATGCAGTTCAACCTGATGGCGGAACAGGGACACGATGGTCTGCGTATTGTCGTAATCGACGTCGTTCTGGTTGAAGCTGTCGAGCAGTGCCACCTGCTGGGTGTCGAGCAACGACACACTCTTCAAGGGTGAAGCAGGATGGCTGATGAAGGCATTGGCAGCATTGCAGATGGATTGTGACAAACTTTCCATCAACTTGTGGCTGTAGCGTCCTTTATCATATTGCAGGCAGATGCTCGGCTTGCCCGATTCATCGTTCATGATGAAGAAGGCAATGCGGAACTTCGGCGTGTCGGATTCGAAGGTTTCAACGGCAATGCTCTCGCCTTTGTATTGATAGTCGTCAATGACACCCATCTGATAGGCGAACATGATTTCAGCCGTGAGGTCGTAGTCGGAAGCGATGCGCGTGAACGGATAGGTCTCGTGCTGCAGCGTCTCGTCGAAATTCTTGCTGGTGTCTTTGATGAATTCCATGACACTCTGCTCACCAATGGTGGCACTCAGTGCTAGCGTGTTGACGAACATGCCGACGGTGTTGCTGATGCGCAAGTCGGAACGCCCGTTGCTGATGGTGGTGATGCACAGCTGCTCGTTGTTGGCGAAGCGTGAAAGTGCATAGAAGGTGGCAGCGAGGATGTGATGTGCCGGAGAGATGTTGTGCTGACGGCAGAAACTGTCGATGGCAGCGAAATCCAATGGCGTGTATAATGTGCCCACCGTGCCTTGCTCCACGGGGTTGCTCAGGTCTGACGGAATCTCCGTGACGCCCTCCACTTTGCCCAGACGAGTCTGGAAGAAGTCGCGTGCTGCGGCATATTCCTCGCTACTCTCGGCGGCTTTCTGGGCTGCCACGAAGTCGGCGTAGGTGAAGGTTTCCGGCTCTATCTCCTGTCCGTTGAGCAGGTCAAACAACTGCGACAGGAGCACGTCGAAGGAACCGCCATCGACCACGAGGTGATGGATGTCCATCATCAGATACACACATTGTTCGGTGGTGACAATCTCCATGCGGTAGAGCGGTCCTTGTCTCAGATTGAACGGTTTGACAAACTCCCATTTGTAATGGGGGATGTCCTCCTCCTTGCACTGGCTTTGAGCAATCTCAACAGGCTGTTCGAGGTCAACAATTTGGATGATGTCTGCTCCTGCACTTCCAAAGTGAGCTTGCAGCATGGGGTGCGTCTTGACGAGTGTCTTGACAGCCTTGGTGAGCAGGGGAATGTCCACATCTTTGGGGAAACGGGCAATGACCGGTGTGTTATAGATGGTGGATTCGGGATTCTTGATGGAATCCACATACACACCCATCTGGGCGTACGACAGCGGAATGCTGCTCATGTCAGCATGTGCCGCATCGGCTTCCTCCTGTTTTGCAGCGCCTCCACTCATCATTGCCGTCAGAATCTCGTTCTCAATGCTTTGAATGCTGCCTTTCTTTGCCAAAGCCTTGGAGTTCAATGTCACACCAAAGCGCTTGTTAATCTGGATAGCCAACTTGATGGCCATGATGGACGTGAGCCCTACATAGCCTAACACGGTTGTCACGCCAAATTCTTCGGTGTTGATGATTCGTGAGATGATGCCGTGGATTTCCTTCTCCAGCACATTCATCGGAACATTGGTGTCCATTTCCACCTCAGTGGCTTTCTTCTCGGGCTTCGGGAGGGCTTTCTTGTTGACCTTCTGGTTTTGGTTCAATGGAATCGCTTCAATCTGCATCGTCACGGCAGGAACCATGTATGGCGGTTTCTGGTCTAAGATGAAATTGTTCAGCGCCTCGATGTCAATCTGCTCGTCGCTGACGATATAGGCAGCGATGAACTTGCCGCCACCTTCCTCGTCGAAAGCCTGTACGGTGGCGTCCTTGATGCCCGGGAAGTCGCGGATGACAGCTTCCACCTCTTTCAGTTCGATGCGGAAACCACGGATTTTCACCTGTCCGTCCTTACGGCCTACAAACTCTATGTCGCCAGAGGGCAGATAGCGGACGATGTCGCCCGTGCGGTAGATGCGGGCGTATTTCTCGGAATCGCCAGCAAACGGGTTGGGGATGAATACTTCGGCGGTCTTCTCTGGGCGGTTCAGGTAGCCTCGACTTACCTGAGGACCACTCGCCCACAATTCACCTGCAGCACCTACGGGCAGACGATGGCCTTGAGAGTCAACGATATAGAGGCGCATATTATCAATGGCCTTGCCAATAGGAATATTATTCATCTTCCTGTCTATCTGATAACTGGTTTCAAGAACCGTCGTTTCCGTCGGTCCATAGAGATTGTGCATCTTATAACCCTTTGGCGGTGTGAGCGTAGCCAGTTTCTCGCCGCCAGTAGAGAGGTGCTTCAGCGAGTGGTTCTCGATGCTCGTGGCAAACTGGTAAGCCACCTGAGTCGTCATAAAGGCATTGGTGATGTGCTCTTGCTCGAAATATTCGTTCAGGGCAATCAGGTCGAGACGCATCTCTTCGGGGATGATATACACTGTGGCGCCACACGTGAGGGCAGGGTACATGTCCATCATGTTGGCATCGAAGCCGTAGCTGGCGTAGGCTGTCACCCTGCTTTCAGACTTCAGATCGTAATAGCGATGATACCAATGGATAAAGGCTACTAAGTTACCATTGGTGAGTTGGCAGCCTTTTGGCACACCCGTCGAGCCCGATGTGTAGAGCATGATGAAGAGGCTGCTGGGCTTGGGACCTTCGGGCAGTTGGGTGACGGCAGGAAGACCTGCCAATTCCTTGGTGAGGAGAACCTCGCCCTGATATTCGTCCACGATAGGACGCAGGTCCTCGTCGGCAATGAGCAGTTTTGCGTTAGCATCCTGCATCATGAAGTTGAGCCTCTCCTTGGGATAGGAGGAGTCAAGTGGCTGGTAGGCACAGCCGGCTTTCTGAACACCGAGCGAGGCAATGACCATCCACTCTGAGCGGGATATCAGAACAGAGACGACATCTTCTTCTCCCAGCCCCTTTGAGGCGATGTGTCCGGCTATGCGGTCGCTCATCTGGTCAACCTCAGCGTAGGTGAAACGTCTGTCTTTATAGACCACAGCGATGTTGTCGGGTGTCGCTTTGGCTTGTTGGCGGAACAGCGAGACGATGGTCTGCGTGGTGTCGTAGGGCACATCGTTCTGGTTGAAGCTGTCGAGTTGCTCTATCTGTGAAACCGTCGTCATATTGATGTCGCGCAGATACGTTTCAGTGAGGAATCCTTCTAACACGGCCTCATAGCTTTCCATGAACTGGCTGATTAGCATCTCGGAGTATTCGTTGGATTTGTATTCTGCCTTGAGACGGCATTGATTGCCGACATTGAAAGCCATCAAGCAAAGCGACATTTCCAAAGTGAGGTTACGGAGCTGTACGGTCTGCATGGGCTTGCCCGCAAATAAGGTGTCGTCAAACATATTTCCCCGCCATGTAAACATGGAGTTGCTTTGCAGATTAAGGTCGGCCATCAGGTCGGAATAGGCATAGATGTCGTGTTCCCGACAACCGGTTATCTGTGTCTGAGTGGCCATTAGGAAGTCAAGTACAGAGGTCTCGTCGGTAAACTTGGCGTAAACAGGCAATGTCTTTACTGTCATGCCTACCGAATGGAGGAAATGTTGGTCGGTGCGGCCATTGTAAACCGTGGTGAAAAGCGACTCCTGCTCATTGTTGAATTTTGCCAAGAGGAAGGCGTATGCAGCTGTGAACAGGGTGTTCTTGTAGAGACCGTTCGCTTTGCAGAAGGCTTCAACCCTCTCTTTGTTGGTGCTGAGAACACGAGTCAGGCTGGCCTCCGAGCGTTCTGGCTCGTCACGGTCGGGAATGAGCTGGGTGAATGTGTCACCGCAGTCAAAGTTCCGGGCATACCATTGTTTGGCATCCTCAAAAACGGGTGTTTTACGCACCTCGTCTTCAGCGATGGCAAGTTCCTGCATCGTCATTGTTTCGGACTCCAGCGCCTTGCCGCTGTAGGCTGACTCTATGTCTGTAAGCATCACGTTCAGACTTACTCCGTCACAGATGAGATGATGGATGTCGAGCAGAAGATAGAAATGATTGCTATCCTTCAACAGTCGGATATGGAAAAGCCGGTCGCTGTAGATGTCAAACGGCACAACCATCTTCCGCTTTTCTGCTTCAATGTCGGCAATGTGTTCTACTTGGAGAGTGAACGTCTCGCTGTCATCGATGGTCTGCTGTGGGTCGCCTTGTTCGTTCAAAGCGATGCGTGTGAACAGGGTGGGGTGTGCCCTGACGGCAGTCTCAATTGCTGTCTTGAGTGTTTCTTCATTCAGACTACCGTCGAGTACAAAGAGATAAGGCAGATTATAACAAACCTCACCTTGATGAGCAATACATTCGGCATAGATGCCATATTGCAATTTAGTTAAAGGCGCTGTGACTTTCATATATGATAATATGTTGAACTATTGATTGATAAAGGTAATGTAGGGGCGTACACCGACAAAGTCAAGCACGTCAAGAATATCCTCGTTACAGTTCACGAATACAATCTCGAGATTGTTGCTCAGGTATTTCTTGCAGTAAAGAATGACACGGACTCCACTACTGGAAAGGTAGGTCAGATTAGTGGCATCGAACACCAATTTCTCCACCCCTTGGTCTTATACCAACGATGAGAAACAATGCCGCAAAGATATAAATAAACCGATATTTCATTGTAGGTCTTGGTCTATATTCTATTTTGATACTGAGCGGTGGATGAAAGTCAAACTTCTTTTGTTTTTCTTAGCCAGTATCGTCCCTTGGAGATTGAAGGTTTTCGATTGTGTAGTCATTTGATGTGGCAAAGATACACATTTTTCTTTACATCACAACAATTTTCCCTGTTTTTTTCATCTTCTTTGAGAAAGGCTTCTACATGGGAATAAGAATATCCTTTGGCAGAAGTGAGATTTTTCGAAAGAATTTGGTGGGTATGAAGAAAAGTGTTAACTTTGCAATCCAAAGCAAAATAAGAAAGAACATGAAGGAATATCAGTATCATATCTATTCGCCGTACAGAGTCTGTCCGCTGGGGGCGCATGTGGATCACCAACATGGGTTGGTGACTGGTTTCGCCATCAATAAGGGTGTGGACTTGTGGTTCAACGTGAGGGAGGACGCACATGTGCATCTGGCTTCTCGCTCGTTTGAGGGTGAGGTGGATTTTGAGCTTGATGCGCCCACACAGGTGAAGGAGCACCATTGGGGTGACTATGCCCGTGGTGCGAAGTATGCGTTGCGGAAAAGGTTTGAGTTGAAGAGGGGAGTTGATGGCGTGATTCAGGGAAGTCTGCCTGTGGGTGGATTGTCGTCGAGCGCTGCAGTGCTGATTGCCTATGTGATGGCATTTGCGAAGGCGAACGGAATCACATTGCGGCCGTTTGAGGTGGTGCAGATTGCTTCGGAGGCTGAGCGTGAGTATATCGGGCTGAACAATGGCCTGCTGGATCAAGCATGCATCGCGTTGGGTAAAAAGGATGGGCTTCTTTTCTTGGATTGTGACAGCAATGAATATCGTGTCATCAAGAAGAACCCCGACATGCCTGAGTTTGAATTGGGCATTTTCTTTTCAGGCTTGACGAGGAGTTTGGTGAACAGCGATTACAACCTGCGCGTGTATGAGTGCAAGACCGCTGCATGGAACATGCTGGCATACACGGATCAACCTCTAAAGGCGTTTGACAAGACGTTCCTGCGTGACATTCCGAAGGCGACATTTGACAAGACGAAGATTGCGATGCCTGCGAGGTTTGCCCGTCGTGCGGAGCATTTCTACAGCGAGTATCGCCGTGTACGACAGGGTGTGACGGCATGGGAAACGGGCAACTTGAAACTTTTCGGCAAGTTGAGTTTCGATTCTTGTGAGAGTTCCATCCATAACTACGAGTGTGGAAGCCCTGAACTGATTGCCATTTACGATATCATGCGCACGTTGCCCGGCATTTGGGGTGGACGTTTCAGCGGTGCCGGTTTCAAAGGCGCCTGCATCGCGATTGTCGATCCTGCCTACAAGGAGCAGATTGAGAAGGAACTCACTGCCCGCTATCTGGAACAGTTCCCCGAATACGAAAAGACCTTCAAGTGCTATTTTGTGAAGCCTGATGATGGCGCGAGATTCTTAGATAATTGAGAATTGACAATTGAGAATTGATAATTGCCATGCGGAGTGTTGGTAAATGATAATTTTTAAATAGGAACTATGGCAAATGCGATACAGGAGAAAAGTAAGGATTTTGCGATACGTGTTATCGGTTGTTACAGATATCTCGTGGAGCAGAAACGGGAATATGTGATGTCTAAACAACTGTTGCGAAGTGGAACAAGTATTGGCGCAAATACAAGGGAGAGCCGAAACGCCCAATCGCGTATGGACTTTCTAAATAAATTGAATATAGCATTGAAAGAGGCTGATGAAACAGCCTATTGGCTAGATCTTCTTCATGCAACAGATTATATAGACGATAAACAGTATGAATCGATTGACACAGATTGCTCTGAGTTGATAAAGCTTCTAACGTCTATCATCAAGAGCTTGAAAGTAACTGATGAAGGAAAATAATTTTACTCCAAAGATGTTGAAAATTCACGTTATTTAAAATAATTCTCAATTCTCAATTCTCAATTTTCAATTTAATAAAAGTGAAGAATATTGTTATTGCGGCAGGATATGCCACGAGGTTGGGGGAGTTGACGAAGAACTTTCCGAAGCCATTGCTGAAGATAGGGGAGAGCACTATCTTGGGCAGGATGTTGGATGACATCGACGGGATTCCGGAGATTGATGAGCATATCATCATCACGAATCATAAGTTTGCTCCGATTTTTGAGGAATGGAAGGCGGCACAGAACTATGCGAAGCCTGTCACGATTGTGGATGATGGTACGGAAACAAACGAGACAAGGCTTGGTGCTGTGTGTGATTTGCTATATGCAATGGAGAAGTTGCAAATAGATGATGACATGTTGGTGGTGGCTGCAGATAACCTGCTGTTCTTCTCGTTCAAAGAATTTGTGGACTTTGCAGAAGAAAAAGGAACTTCGTGCATCATGTGCCATGAGCAACCCGAATTGGCGAAACTGCAAAGGACGGGTGTGGTGGAATTGGATGCGGAGATGAAGGTGCTGGGTATGGAGGAGAAACCTCAAGTGCCAAAGTCGCATTGGGCAGTGCCTCCTTTCTATATATATAAGAAGAGAGACCTCGATTTGGTGCGTCATGCTGTGGAGAACGGGTGCGGAAAGGATGCTCCGGGCAATTTGGCGCATTACATGGTGGAACATACGGTAATGCATGCATGGAAGATGTCGGCAGGAAGGTTCGATATCGGAAGTCTGGACACGTATGAGGAGGCTGTGAGGAGATTCGGATAATGCTTCAGTATGTAATAAATGTGGATTATGGAAAAGATAAGTTTAGATAACAAGGCAATCCTTGTGACAGGTTCGGCAGGGTTCATCGGTTCGAACTTGGTGAAGCGTCTGTTTAAAGATGTGAAGGGTGCCACAATTGTGGGCATCGACAACATGAATGACTACTATGATGTAAGTCTGAAGGAGTACAGATTGAAGGAATTGGAGGCTGCCAAGCCTGAAGGCGTCAATTATCAATTCATCAAGGGTGACATTGCCGACAAGGCAACGATTGACGGCATCTTCGAGCAGTACAAGCCAGCCGTGGTGGTGAACCTTGCTGCTCAGGCAGGTGTGCGTTACAGCATCACGAATCCTGACGCTTACATCCAGTCGAACCTGATTGGCTTCTACAACATTTTGGAGGCATGCAGGAACTATCCTGTGGAACATCTGGTGTATGCCAGTTCGTCAAGTGTGTATGGCTCGAACAAGAAGGTGCCGTATTCGACTGACGACAAGGTGGATAATCCTGTGAGTCTGTATGCTGCCACGAAGAAGAGCAATGAACTGATGGCGCATGCTTACAGCAAACTCTACAACATCCCATCGACGGGTTTGCGCTTCTTCACGGTGTATGGTCCTGCAGGACGCCCCGACATGGCTTATTTCGGATTCACGAACAAGCTGGTGAAGGGCGACACCATCCAGATTTTCAACTATGGCAACTGCATGCGCGACTTTACGTATGTGGATGACATCGTGGAGGGTGTGGTGCGCATCATGCAGGGAGCGCCTGAGAAGAAGCAAGGTGAGGATGGATTGCCACTTCCTCCTTATGCGGTGTATAACATCGGAAACAACAGTCCTGAAAACTTGCTGAACTTTGTGGATATTCTGCAACAGGAACTGATTCGCGCTAAAGTGTTGCCCGAAGATTATGACTTCGATGCCCACAAGCAATTGGTTCCCATGCAACCAGGCGATGTGCCGACCACTTATGCTGATACCTCCGCGCTGGAACGGGATTTCGGTTTCAAACCTTCCACTTCGCTGCGTGATGGCTTAAGAGCATTTGCAGAATGGTATTCAGAGTTTTATCAATAGGAAAGGGGGCAAAAAGCCCTCTTTTTTGTTTTTTTAATACCAAAGTTTTGGCGAAGAAGGATTTTGGATGTACTTTTGCCACCAAAACCAACTAACGTTGGCATCTTTTTTGTGAAATCAAAATATTGGCGAATATGAATAATAACAATCGTTTTCTATCTATTACCGTATTAACTATTTTACTGTCAATGGGAATACTGAATATTTTTGCTCAAGGCTCGGATTTTGCTTCCAAAGTGAAATCCGCGTTGGAGAAAGTGCAGAGGGAAGCGGATAAAGATCCTGACACGTTCAAGGAGAACATCGCCCAACTGGAAAAAGATTGGGGTGGAAGGAAGGATCCTGTGGAGAGAAGTGTGATGCACGCAATGTTGGGTTCTGCCTATCAAGAGATGAAATGGACGAACATCACCGACTACGATGAGGAGACGCGTGATGACTATGATGTGAAACGTGACGAGCATTATGCACATGTGTTGGACAACATGGAGGCTTTGGCGCAAACGAAAGCAAATGGCTATGCTGTGTTGATGGAATCGAAGGGTAAAGACAACGATTTGTTTGGAAATGACATGCTGTCGGTGCTGATTCGTTTCTTGGAAGACAATGCCTCCTTGCGGAGTGAACAGAAGGCAGAGATATACGAGAAGGCCTTCAACATCTACCGTAAGCGTGGCAACCTGAATGCCTATGGTTTGATGAAGAGTAAATGGCTGAAGGCGAAGAAAAATGTGGAGGCTCAATATGGAAGTCTGACGTATGAGCAGCATAAGGACAGCCTCTACCAGTTGCTGATGGAACTGAAGAAAGAGGAGGTGGGTGCTGACTTGGCACTCGAATATAGCAGTTCTTACCTTTGGCGTGACGAGGACATCCCGTTCCTGAAATGGGCAGTGGACAATGTGGGTGGTTCGCGTAGGAAGAGTGAGGTGAAAAAGGCATTGGATGAGCTTCTCCGACCTACTGTCAACATGTCGCGAGTGGACAATCTGATGGCTTACCGCTCTTGTCCTCTCAGACTGCATTTCTGGAACTGCGAACGTGCCACGGTGACAGTGCGTAAGTATGTGGGAAGAACACAGGACAAGAATGGTACAACAAAACTGATTCTGAATGGCGATGTGGTGGAAAGGAAAGAGGTTGCGTTGGAGATGGATTCGACGAATTTAGCAAGGAAAGCGAAGGATTTGCCTGTGGAAGGGAATGCAGAGACGAGCGTGAAGCTGGCTCCTGGCAGATATGTGATGGTGGCAGAAGGTATTGGTGATACCAGCGCCTCAGAGTTCAAGGTGAGCACCATCCGCATTGTCAAGACAGATAATGACCGCAACGCATATCATGTGTATGTGCTTGACAATGAAACGGGTCGTCCCTTGAAGGGCGTGAAAGTGCAGTGGCGCAATGATTTGCCCGACAGGGATAAGCGTACGGAAGGATGGGAAGATCGTGACATTGATGGCGAGAAAGTGACGGGCGACGACGGCATGGTGGAATTGGATGCAAACTACTATGTACGTGCCGTCAGAAGCAAGGACGACTTTACTGAATGGGAAAGAAAAGTCAATAACTGGCGCGACCCTTATAGCCCTAATACTCATATGTCTTTCCGTATCATGACTGACCGAAGCATATATCGCCCAGGACAGACGGTGCAGGCATCCGTGATTTTCTACTATCAGCAGGGTGACAAGGTGAGAGTGATGCCTGACAGGACACTGAAACTGATGGTGGATGATGCGAAGAACAAACGTCTGAAGACATTGGATCTTGTGACCAATGATTTCGGTACAGCATCCTTTGAAGTGGCTTTGCCAGCTGATTGCGAAGTGGGTGCCTTGCGTTTGAGAGTCAGTGCTGATGACTACACTGAAACGCAAACGGTGAGAGTGGAAGAGTATAAGCGCCCAACTTACGAGGTGTCGTTTGACGGCAAACAAACAGGACATTTTGGTGAGGTGTTGGAGGCAGAGGGTACTGCCATGATGTTTGCCGGCGTTCCTGTACAAGGCGCGCAAGTACACTATACAGTTGAATATGCAACCGCAGAATTCAAGCGCTGGTGGCTTTCAACCCGTTGGATTCACATGACGGAGGGTGACTTGACAACAGATGATGAGGGACATTTCCGTGTGCCTGTCACACTGACAGATGAACACCTGACCCCCGGAAGTGATGTGACACGCTTCCGTATCAAAGCAACAGTGACGGATGTGGCAGGGGAAAGTCATGATGCAGAATGGACGGTCAATGCCAGCAAGCGTGAGTTTGCCTTGGATTTGCGGGTTGACGATGTGGCTGACTTGGCAAAAGATGCCTCGTTCAAGGTGGAGGCTTTCGACTTGAATCGTGAGAAGGTGACGGTGAAAGGTCAATACGCCATCAAACACAATTCAGACACGTTGTATGAAGGCTATTTCACCTCTGGCGATTCTATTCTATTGCCAAAGACCTTGCAACTTGGCGTCACCTATTATATTTCAGTGAAGGCACAAGAGTCAACGGGTTACGAGGTGACGGATGTGGCATCTTGTACACCTTTCAACTCCTCCTTGCCACTGACAGAAATTGCCCGATTGGGTTTGGGAGAAAAGCGCCGCCCTGAGAAGAAGGAGGTGGAGAAAGACTTCCTCTATACGGAGAACTCCGTCTTTACAGAGGGTGGGGCTGTGGATCTCTATTTCACGACAGACGAAACAGATGCATACGTAATTTATAATGTGTATAACGCCACAGGACTGATTGACCATCAAGTGGGTGTGACAGACGGCACCATGAAGCATCTGCGTTTGCCGTACAAGAAAGAGTGGGGCGAAGGCATTGAGGTGTGTGTCATGTATGTGCGCAATGGACAATTCTCACGTATGTCGCAGACCTTCTCTTTGGTACGTCCAGAGAAGAAACTGAAACTGGAATGGTCTACCTTCCGCGACAAGTTGCAGCCTGGTCAGCAGGAACAGTGGTCATTGACGGTGACAGACAAGGATGGCAAGCGTGTGAGTGGTGCTGAGATGATGGCTGTGCTGTATGACGCATCGCTTGACCGCATCTATTCTCACTATTGGAGTTTCGGATTAGGTTTCCCCCGATACATTCCAAATGCAAATGTGAGTTGCTCTGACCGCTTCTCTTTCCCCTCATTCAGTATGAGTGGACCATATTCTCGTGAACATTCTTATTCACGAACTTATGACATGCTGAATATCTTTATGCATGATCGTTATTTGCGCATGGCTGGAGGAAAGGGAGCGATGATGGTATATGAGAGCAGAGCCATGAGGGTGGTGGCTGACGAGGATGGCATGGTCATGAATGCACCAGAAGTGATGTCTGCAAAGATGATGTCGCCTGAAGCTGAAACTGCTCCAGAAGAAGTTGTTCCAGAGGAGAACTTTGATAAAGCTACTATTCGTGAAAACTTTGCAGAGACTGCCTTCTTCTTGCCACATCTTGTGTCGGACAAGAAGGGTAATGTAAGTATTCAATTCACTTTGCCGGAATCATTGACTGAATGGCAGTTCATGGGCTTTGCACATACGAAGGATGTGGATTATGGAATGCTTCGTGCAAAAGCGCAGGCACGCAAAGAATTCATGCTCAGACCTAACATGCCACGTTTCGTGCGTTGGGGTGACAATGCGGTGGTGGCATCGTCCATCATCAATCAGAGCGAAAAGGATTTGAATGGTGCTGTGCGGATGCGTCTGCTTGATCCTAAGACGGAAGAGGTGGTGCTGACGGTGGAGAAGGCTTTTGCTGTGGAAGCAGGCAAGACGGTGGGCGTCGATTTCAATTTCGATGTGAAAGAAGAGTGGACAGACCTTGACTGTGAAATCATTGCCATGTCGGGTAATGTGAGTGACGGTGAGAAGAATCATCTGCCCGTCCTTACCACCAAGAAGGAAATGGTGGAGGCTGTACCTTATTATATTATTGGTAAGGCTGATGGCTCAGAGGTGACAAAGACGATGGATTTGAGCAAGCTTTACAACGGGAATTCCGCCACTGCCACCAATCGTGTGCTGAAAGTGGAATACACTGATAATCCTGCATGGATGTGCATCGAGGCTTTGCGCAGTGTGAAGAATCCTCCAGTGGACGATGCCATCGACTTCTCCACTTCGCTCTATGCCAACTCGCGTCTGGTGGATTTGATGCAGACATTCCCTGTCTTGGAAAAGCAGGAGAATAGCGCAGACCTGAAGAAGCGTACCGAGCGGGCTGAGTTGAAGTTGGCAAGTTTGCAGAATGCTGATGGTGGATGGAGTTGGTTTAAGGGTATGAATAGCAGCTTCTACACCACACTGGCTGTTTGTGGCCAATTAGCTAAATTGCCAAATCCGAATGCACAAGTCAAGAAGATGCTGGATGCGGGTATGAAGTATCTAGACCAATATGAATTGAAAGCTTATCAGAAGGCGAAGAAGAACAAGGTGAAGATTGTGCCATACGACAGCGACATCCGTTATCTCTATGTTTCAGCTCAGATGCCTAACAGGGAGGTGGACAGCAATGTCAAGAAGATGCGTGAGGAATATCTTTCCAAGTTGGAGAAGGCACCTCGTGACTTGACCATCTTTGGTGTGGCAAACACTGCATACACATTGCGTGCTTTCGGACATGCGAAGTCTGCTGATAAGTTCGTGAACTTCTTAAAGGATTACACAGTGGAGAAGCCTGGACAAGGACGTTTCTATGCCACTGACGCTGCCTACTATTCATGGATGGACTATCGAATTCCAACCCAGATTGCAGCAATGCAGGCAATCCATCAGAAGGACAAGAATGATCCATTCCTGAACGAAATGCAGTTATGGCTTATCTCTCAGAAGCAGGTGCAGAAGTGGGACAACCCAATGAACACGATCGATGTGGCTGACTTCCTGCTGAAAGTGTCACCTTTGGAAACCTTCCATGAGAATAAGCAGCCTGTCTTGGTGGTGGATGGCACAGAACTGAAAGAGATGGACTATGGCACTATCAACACGGAACGTGACGAATTGGAAGGACGTGAAGCGAATCTTCTTCTTGAAGGCAATGTGCTGGCAGACACACCTGAAGAGGTGCTGAAAGATGGTGTACAGCAACTTGAAGTGAAGAAGCAGACACCAGGCGTGTCTTGGGGTGCTGCTTATGCCACCTTCCTTGAGGATGTGGGCAGCCTGAAACTCTATGCAACGAACGAACTGAAGATTGAACGAAAACTCTACATTCAGCAGGCAGGGAGCACCAAGTGGGAAGACTTCAATCCAAACCAACCACTGAGGGTGGGGGACAAAGTGCGTATTCGCCACATCATTACGGCAGACCGCGATATGGACTTCGTGCGTGTGTCGGCACAGCATCCTGCTTGTCTTGAACCACTGAGACATCTCTCTGGCTATCAGAATATGGGTGGCAGAGGTTGCTATTTGTCCATCCACGATTCTCACTTCGACATGTTCTTCGATTGGTTCACCCGTGGCAGTTCTACGGTCGATATGGATTATTCCATTGTCCGTGCAGGCTCATATCAAGTGGGTGTGTCCACTGTCGAGTGCGTCTATGCCAAGCAGTTTGGAGGTCATACGGAGGGTATGAAGGTGAATGTGAAAACAAACAAATAATGCTCTCCAACTCTGTCTTACAGATGAGTGCGTGAAAAAGGCTTTGCTGATTATCAGTGATTTAACGAGGCTAAATAAAAAAAGTTGGAAAAAAAACCTTGAATTATTTGGCAGTTTGCCAAAAAGTCTCTACCTTTGCACTCGCTTTCGGGAAGGAACAGAGGAAGCAACATGACAAAGTCGCGTGAGACCACGTCATTCTGAAGGGACTTTCCGGTGGGACAAGAGGGCGCTTAGCTCAGTTGGTTCAGAGCGTCTGCCTTACAAGCAGAGGGTCGGCGGTTCGAATCCGTCAGCGCCCACGTTGGTGAAGATGAAAGTTTGTCGAAGACATCTTTTCAATATCCCAACCAGTGCCCATTTCTTTGACAGTATGACTCATTTGGCTCGCTAGCTCAACTGAATAGAGCATTTGACTACGGATCAAAAGGTTACAGGTTTGAATCCTGTGCGAGTCACATCTAATAGGCGATAGTGTAAACTAAAGCTTCGGGTAGGTAGGTAAGTGGTTAAAACGGGCAGACTGTAAATCTGTTGCCTTGCGGCTTCGGCGGTTCGAATCCGTCCCTGCCCACGGATAGACGAAACGAAAGTGTAGTCAATCATGGTGAAGTCCACGGATAGACGAAACGAAAGTGAAGTCAATTAGATAGTGGAAACACTAAAAGAGAAAATGAGGATTAGGTCGCGGAAGTAGCTCAGTTGATAGAGCACTAGCCTTCCAAGCTGGGGGTCGCGGGTTTGAGCCCCGTCTTCCGCTCTCCAATCGGAACTTCCGATGCTTGCCTCTTTAGCTCAGTTGGCCAGAGCACGTGATTTGTAATCTCGGGGTCGTTGGTTCGAATCCGACAAGAGGCTCTAAAATAGACACTTGGCGGATCGACAAAGTCACTCCGACAAGAGGCTCTAAAAAAGACTCAAGGCGGTTTCATTCCGGCAAAGGTCAAAAACATAGAAATCCTTCAATGGAGAGGTGGCGGAATGGTAGACGCGCTACTTTGAGGGGGTAGTGGGCTCAGCCCGTGGGAGTTCGAGTCTCCTCCTCTTCACACAAGGAACGCCAAGATAAAAATGCTTCAGTAGCTCAGTTGGTTAGAGCACATGACTGTTAATCATGGGGTCGTTGGTTCAAGCCCATCCTGAAGCGCCAAACATAAAGATGCGTCCTTAGCTCAGTTGGTAGAGCAATTGACTCTTAATCAATGGGTCCAGGGTTCGAGCCCCTGAGGGCGTACAAGGAAAGGGATTGAGACAATATCAAAATCCCTTTCATTTTAGGAGGGATGGTAGAGTGGTCGATTACAACGGTCTTGAAAACCGTCGTGCTGAGAGGCACCGGGGGTTCGAATCCCTCTCCCTCCGCAAAGAAAGAGTCACGTAGGTGGCTCTTTCTTGCGTTATGAGTGAAAGTGGAAGAGCCCCAGTAGTTAGAATCCTGAGTGTTCGTCATCGTGCAGCTCTTTCACGAAAAACCTTTAGCAATTCTTTCACGGAAATCAATTTTGGCTGCTCTTTCACGAAAGAGACTTTATCAACGAAGTTGGTTCATCTTCCTCTATTTCCTCCATGCTTTATCTGGAGAGAGTCACGTAAGTGGCTCTCTCTTGCGATATATGGGGATATTGTGAGGTGGGTGAGGAAATACGGCGGGGAAACTGTGAAATGAGGCTGGAGGTCGTCAGGGATGTTGTATTACCTGATGTTAGTAATATGTGTGCCATTCAAGGTCTGCCGAGTCTTTGATGAGTGTCGTTGTATCACCTGTTGCTGGTAATGAATACTCAATGTCAGTGTCTCCCGAGTCTTAGTAGGGCGTCGTTGTATTACCTGTTGCTGGTAATGAATACTCAATGTCAGTGTCTCCTGAGTCTTAGTAGAGTGTCGTTGTGTTGTTTGGTGCTGCTGGTGATAAGGTGGAGATATAAAAAATGTATCAGAAACCTCGCGGCCTCTGATACACAAAATGCTATGAAAAAACGAATGTCTAAATGATGAGCGGAAAACGAGACTCGAACTCGCGACCCCAACCTTGGCAAGGTTGTGCTCTACCAACTGAGCTATTTCCGCACACGTGATTTCTATTTTCGCAAACAGGAATCACAAATAATCCCTTAATTTATTATGAACCATTATTTTTAGAGCGGAAAACGAGACTCGAACTCGCGACCCCAACCTTGGCAAGGTTGTGCTCTACCAACTGAGCTATTTCCGCAGGGATGTTTATTTCAATATTTGTCGAAGGAACTCTCTCCAGAGTCTTCCTGAGTGTCGGTTTTCTGAGTGAAGAGGAGGAGACTCGAACTCCCACGGGCTGAGCCCACTACCCCCTCAAAGTAGCGCGTCTACCATTCCGCCACCTCTCCATTCTTTTGGTGCCCACGACAAGAATCGAACTTGCACGTCTCTCAACACTCGCACCTGAAACGAGCGCGTCTACCATTCCGCCACGTGGGCAAGCTTTTTCTCAAAGAGCTTCCTGTTTTGTCGCAGGAGAGCGGAAAACGAGACTCGAACTCGCGACCCCAACCTTGGCAAGGTTGTGCTCTACCAACTGAGCTATTTCCGCATTGCTTTTCCGATTGCGAGTGCAAAGGTACTACTTTTTCTCAAACTGACAAAACATTTCAGGAAAAAAATATCTTGAAAATGTTTTTTCTTTTTGACGCTTCTCCTTACACATTGATTATATATAAGAAGGGTGGGTCAGAAGCACCTTTCTATCGAATCCTGTCGAGGGAACGCACCAATGCTTCATCCTTGCGGATTCCTTGGATGGCAAGGCAATTAAGGATGATGCTTAGTATCGGCAAAACCGCTGCAAATTTCAGATGGAAAGTTGGCGATATGCACCCCTCTATACCTTTCTCATACGCTGTTAACGCGCACAAGTCGAGATTCAAATGGTAGTAGTAGGCAAACACGGCGTATGCTGCCACATAGCCAACCAGCAGAATGGTGCTGAGGATGGTGAGGCGTAACTGGCGCATGCGTTTGCGGAACAGCATGATGCTCATGAGTGTCAGGAACATCACCATGATGAGCAGCACACCCAAACACCAGGGACCACTCGTGGAGTCTAATTCCTTGAACGCTCCCTCAGCTCCAAACGTGAAGTTGCTGAAATGTGCCACCACTGCATCTGCTACTGTCCATTCTCCTATGGTGGAGATGAGTCCCACGAATGAGAAAATAAGCACCAGTGCCAGATAGACTGTTTGGATTCGCTGGATCATGGATTTTAGATGGATCTGTCAGCTTCCTTAGAAGGGTTGCGGTAGTAAACCTTATCCTCAAGGAACTCTTGAGTGGCGATGAGGGTTGGCTTTGGCAGACGCTCGTAGTAACGGGAAATCTGAATCTGCTCCTCATTCTCGAACACCTCTTCGAGCGTGTCGGTGTGTGAACCAAACTCAACGAGCTTCTTGCTGAGTTCGTCTTTCATCTCAGCAGCAATCTGATTAGCGCGCTTAGAGATGATGGCAACGCTTTCATACACATTGTTCGTGTCACGACACAAATCCATCAAGTTACGTGTCACAGTTGTCGTTGGTGCATTGGTTTTCTTGAAATCCATAGTTTTTGTAATTATGCTTTGTTTGTTTTTTCCTTCTTAATTCAAATCCTTGCTGTCATCCTCTTTTCTTACTTTCGCTGAACAGCGCTTGTAAATCTGGTTTGCCTCTTTCATGTACTTGCTGTCAGGAAACTCATTCTTGAAGCCATAATACTCGTCGATGGCCTGCAAATATCGTTCCTCGCTTTTCTCAATGACACTTCGCTGAGCCAGTTCGTAGCGGCTACGCAAAATCATCATGTAGAGGTCTTCGCGCAAACGGGTGTACGGATACGTTCTCAAGGCATTCTCTGCTGTGATGATGCAAGCCTCGTAATTGCTGCCTCCGTAGAAGCAATTGCCGATGTAAGTGCCCAGATTGTAATAGAGAAGCGCACTGTCATACTCTTTCTGCACAAGACGGTTCTGCAAATCATACATCATGTCGTTCACATCTTCCCGAAGGTCGGAGTAGGGATGGTACTCAAGGAATTCCTGCAACTTGTTCAGGGCAGTGTAAGTGGGTGACTGGTCAAGTCTTGGGTCTGGACTTTGCATGTACGAAGCCTTGCCGCTATAGAAACGTGCCAATTCCGTGTATTCCCCTTTGGGGTAGGTCTTGGCATATCTGTCCAGATACATTGTTGAAGTCTCGTAGTCACGCAGATTGTAGAAGCACATGCCCAGCATGAAGAGCGATTCCTCCGCACGGTCAGAGCCTTTCATGACCATGATGAGTTCCTCCAGCAACTGGTACGATCTGGTGTATTGTCCTGCCATGTAAAATTCCTTGGCAGCTTCGTATTTATAACCATAATCAGTCGATTTCAGCAATGCATTGTAAGAGTTGCAAGAACTCAACATCAGTACCGAAATCAACGCGATTGTTAATGCTTTCTTCATTCTTAATGACAATTTCGGATGCAAAGTTACTACATTTTTCGGGAAGATGGAGCAGGGAGAGGGAATAATTTCACTTTACTTAAGAAAAAAACCGTTGATTTAAGAAAGATTTGCCGATATAAAGTTGTAATTTTGCATTCTAAAAGGAAAACAGATGGATTTTCAGCTTATATCAAAGTTTCAGCCCACAGGTGACCAACCTCAAGCCATCGAGCAGCTGACGCAGGGAGTGAGGGATGGATTGCCTGCCCAAGTGCTGTTGGGAGTGACGGGTTCAGGCAAGACATTCACGATGGCCAATGTCATCCAGAACATCGGCAAGCCCACCCTCATCTTCAGCCACAACAAGACCTTGGCGCACCAGCTTTACACCGAGATGAAAGCCTTCTTCCCCAACAATGCCGTTGAGTACTATGTGAGCTACTACGACTACTATCAGCCCGAAGCGTACATCCCCTCCACCGGCACCTACATAGAGAAAGACCTTGCCATCAACGAAGACCTTGACCGTCGTCGTTTGGCAGCTACATCAGCTTTGCTTTCTGGTCGCAAAGACGTCATCATTGTCTCCTCTGTCTCCTGCATCTATGGTATGGGTGCACCCACCAGCTATGCTGAAAACATCCTCACCATCCACGTTGACCAAGACCTTCCGCAAGAGACTCTTCGCCGCAAACTGGTGGACATGCTCTATACCAACAATGACCTTGCTGCACCCGACGAACTGGAGCGTGGACAATTCCGCGTGAAGGGAGAGACTGTCGATATATATCTTGCTTATGATGAGAAAATTCTGCGCATTTGTTATTTCGATGATTCCATAGACGAAATACAGGAACTGGACGTGCAGACACTCTATCCCATCGCCTCCTACGATGAATACAAAATCTATCCAGCCAACCTCTTCATGACCACCAAGGAGCAGACTCAGAAAGCCATCCACGACATCGAGGATGACCTTCACCAGCGCATCCTCTACTATGAGGAACTGGGCGACATGGAGAAAGCGAAACAGATAGAGCTGCGGGTGACCAACGACCTCGAATGGATTCGCGAAACAGGTCATTGCTCTGGCATTGAAAACTATTCCCGCTATTTTGATGGGCGCAAGGAAGGCGAACGTCCCTATTGTCTTCTTGATTTCTTTCCCGACGACTACCTGCTCATCGTCGATGAGAGCCACCAATCCATTCCACAGGTTAAAGCGATGTGGGGAGGTGACCGACGTCGCAAAGAGAATCTGGTCGATTACGCCTTCCGTCTTCCTGCCGCACTTGACAATCGTCCCCTTCGTCTTGAAGAGTTCGAAGCATTGACTCCACAGACCATCTATGTCTCCGCCACCCCTGCTGAGTATGAACTGGAACGTGCTGAAGGTGTGATAGTTGAACAGCTCATTCGTCCTACAGGACTGCTCGACCCACCCATCGAAGTGCGCCCCAAACTCAACTTCATGGACGACCTCATCGAAGAAATCCATCAACGCAATGAGGTGGGGGAGCGCACCCTTGTCATCACCTCCACCAAGCGGCAGGCAGAAGAGGTGTCATCCTTTTTCAACAGTGTGGGCATCAAAGCCAACTACATCCATTCCGATGTGGACACCTTCGACCGTGTGGACATCATCAACAACTTCCGTGCAGGCACCTACGACGTGCTCATCGGCATCAACCTTCTTCGCGAGGGACTCGACATTCCCGAAGTCTCCCTCGTGGCTATTCTCGATGCTGATTATCAAGGATTTCTGCGCGACCACCGTTCTCTTGTTCAGATCATAGGACGTGCAGCCCGCAATGTTCACGGACTTGCCATCATGTATGCAGAGACCATCACCGAAACCATGCAGCAGACAATCGACGAGACCAATCGTCGCCGTTCCAAACAGATGGCATACAACGAAGCGCATGGCATCACACCCACACAGATACAGAAAGCCCAGATAGCCATCAGCCAGCACAAGCCTGTTGAGTATCAAGGTACAGCCTATATTGAGGAGAACGCCTCTCTGGCAGCAGAATCAGAAGTGGACACTATCTACAATGCCATGACTCCCGACGAACTTCGTCGAGCCATAGATCGCAATCGCAAACAGATGAAGGAAGCCGCCAAAAAACTCGACTTCCTCAAGGCAGAAGAGTACAAGCAGGAAGTCATCCGTTTGGAAGATTTACTGAAAACCCGTTGAAAGTTTTTTCATTCCTTCATTCTTTCATTTTCTCATTTCAGCGCAGCGCTCTCATTCCACATACAGCACCAGTCCTTTCAAATATTCCCCTTCCGGATGGTAGATGTTGATGGGGTGGTCAGCTGGTTGGTGCAGTTGGTGCAGTATGCGTACATTCCTGCCTGCTTGGGCTGCAGCAGTGAAGACGGCAGCACGGAATTGGTCCTTATTCACAGCTTGTGAACAGCTGAAGGTGAACAAGATGCCACCCTGCTGTATCTTCTCAAACGCTTTCTTGTTCAGACGCGTGTAGCCCTTCAGCGCATTGCGAAGGGCATCCTTGTGCTTGGCAAAGGCAGGCGGGTCGAGGATGATGAGGTCGTATGGTGTTGTCATCTGCTCCAGAAATTTGAACGCATCCTCAGCATACGCTTCATGCCTTGTGTCACCCGGGAAGTTGAGCTCCACGTTCGCCTTTGTCAGGTCAATGGCTTTCTGCGAAGAGTCTACAGAATGCACCAATTCAGCACCGCCACGCATGGCATAGAAAGAAAAACCTCCCGTATAGCAGAACATATTCAGCACCTTCCTTCCCTTCGAATAGCGCTCAAGCAGACTTCTGTTGTCACGCTGATCCACAAAGAATCCCGTTTTCTGTCCTCTTAACCAATCCACATGGAACTTTAGCCCATTCTCCATCGCCACGTCATCCGTGTCACCACCCATCAGGAAACCGTTCTCCTGACCCAGCTCAGCCTTGAAGGGGAGGGTGGTCTCCGACTTGTAGAAGATGTTCTTGAGCGTATCACCCATCACGGCTTTCAGAGCTTGGGCAATCGTTTTCCTGTCGGTGTGCATACCCACAGAGTGCGCCTGCATCACGGCAGTGTTGCCATAGATGTCAATCACCAGTCCGGGCAGATTGTCCCCCTCGCCATGCACAAGGCGATAGGTGTTGTTGTTCTCACCCGTCACACCGATGCGGTCTCTCACATCCTTCGCAATGGCAAGTTTCCGCTCGTAGAAACTTTGGTCAATCTCCTCATTCTCAAACGACAGCACCCTTACCATGATGCTGCCTATCTGGTAATGTCCAGTCGCGATGTATTCGTTTTCGCTCGTGTACACCGCCACTGTCTCTCCCTCTACGGGTTCCTCGCTCATGTGGTGGATGGCTCCTGAAAATATCCACGGATGAAATCGTTTCAGAGACTCATCCTTGCCTCGTTTCAGAAAAATGCTCTTCATTGGCTGATAATGTTTATCTTTTCTACAAAAAAGTCCTTCGTCTCCTTCATCCTTTTCACCTCCTCGTGAATCTTGATGCACGCCCAAGCATCCGTCGCCGCATACCGTTGCTGCGCCTCGCTCAGGATGTCTGCCTCCCAATTCGACAGCTGCTGCCCCTTGGCTATTTTCTTGCCAAAAAGATTGGCATAAATCTTTTGCAGGCTGTTGTCCTCAATGCCGATGTCCTTCACCTCCTTCTGCAACTCCACGTATGTGCCCGGCTCAAAAGCCCTCCGTTGATTCAGCGCCCTCATGTCATCCTGCAACGACAGCCCCACCTTCGTGATGCTCTTGTCCTCCAGCAACCTCACCACCGAATCTGTCAGCCCCGTCTTGTTCAACCTGAAGAGGAAGCAAGTGTCGTGCGTGGCAACCTGCAGCAGCGCCACCTGATGCATCTGCCCTTTCTTGAAGGCAGGTCTCGTCTCAGTGTCAAAACCCAGAATGGGCTGCTGCATCAGATAATCCACCGCCTTGTCCGTCTCCCTTTCCGTGAAGACCACGATGATTCTCCCCTCAAAATGGATACAAGGCAGTGTCTGTATTTTCTTCTTATCGTATTTGTCTTGAATTACCCTCATGCTCACATGCTTAATACTCATCCTCCTCCGAATAGCGCACCTCATGCAGCGCCCGCTGCACATTCACGAGTTTCTGTCCCCAGCTGAACTGGAACCCCTCCTTCACCTCCGCAAGCGCATTCATCATCTGCTCCTCGTCAGTGGCGTTCTTGTATGCCATTGCAAAATTCTTCAGTTCCTGATAGATGTCAGCCAGATTCTCACTCACCGTAGCCAAGATGGGCGTCTCGCTGTACTTCATGTCCTCCATGAACACATCCAGGTAGTCATCCTTCTCTCCCATCACGATACTGATGTTAGCACGCACGATGTCATAATTCTCCTCCGTCACAAAATCCTCCGCATAATAATCATTGTCCAGAATTTCATACTTAGGCAGCAGCGCAGCCTTCAGATAGAGTAGGGGAAGCAATTTCATCAGTGTGTCCACAAAACTCATGCGCGTCTTCCCTTCCGTCTGTTCCAGGAATGCGCAATACTCCACAGCCACCGTGACCAGTTCCATCACGTCGCGACCATAAACGGGCGATTTCTCTTCTTTTTTCATAATCGAGTGCGAAGGTACGGCTTTTTTTTCACATGACCTATTCGTGACACGATAAATCCACTTTTCCCCCTCTTAAATCCGTTGAATGTCTTACCCTCAAGCACAAAACAAGGCGTAAACAAATCATCGTTTACGCCTTGTCTCTCTTTCAGTCATTTCAACTTCACTTTCAACTCCCCATTTCAACTTCTGGGAGCAGAGTCCCTTTAGTCAATGGAGTCAGTATCCTCTATGAAATCATCGAAATCAGGATCCTCAAAGACATAACTGTACTCTTCATCGTACGGTGGATTATCGTAATGAATACCAGGGTTCTTCTTCATCCAGCGCGACCAACCGACAGCCTTGTCAAACTGTAGGGTGCGGTAAGTGTTGTCCCAACTCTGGTGCACACCGCTTCCTTTTTTATAGTACCTGTTGATGTTTATGATATTCTCCTCCTGTTTTTCACTTGCAATCCATGAAGCCAGGAAGTTGTCGCCTTTCTCCAGAAGGTAGTCGTTGTAGTAAGGGCTGTCAGATGTTCCCTTGCCAGCCCTGATGACGCTCATGATGACACCCTGTGGCTCAGATGGTGCCATCTTCTTCGTGTCACCGTCGAAAATAAAGCGACTGCTGGAGAAGCCGAGAGTCACACTGTAACTCAAATCATATTTCTTGTTCGTACCTTTCGAGTCGTAGCTGAACTCGTCGTGAGCTATCTGGCAAGCCTTGGCAGCCGTCTCCACCTGACCGACGAGGTTGGCAAATTCGGTATTGTCCTTGAACACAATCTTCTTCAACTGATTCAGATAATCTACCATGTCAAAAAATGGACGGTTATCGACATAGTGATAGCATCCGCTGGCTGCATCATCGAACAAACCAATTTCCATGCCAGAGATGTCAGTTTTATCAAGGAAGTCAGTCACACCCTTGAGGCTGGCGAAGAGGGCAGGCAGCTTGCTCATGTCAGTGAGCACGAAGTTTATGCTGCGTTTAATACGTTCGCCCTCATTGTCATGCAACTTATTCTCCATTTTCTTTGTGATGGTGGTGACGTATTCACTCATATACTTCTTGATGCCCTCCGACACATTGTCCGCCTTGGCAATGCCTGCCAGCGAATGCACCAATTCGTCAAGTGGCGACTGATATACAACGTGACCAGAGGCAAAAACGAAATTCGTTTTACCCTGCAGCTCACCAAGCACTTCGAGGGTATTCATGAGGCAGCAGTCGAAGAAAATCATATCGGGTTTCCTCGTCAACTTGTCAAGGGCGATGCCAATCTCTGTGGGTGACATGCAAGGTTCGCCCTCCAAGTTGTCATCGTACATCACACCGCGCGTCTTCATCCCCTTGTTATAGTCGTTGCTAACATCGTATGCGCCGCCGTGGTCACCGAATGCCAACACATAAGCCTTGGCATTGGGAGCTTGCTCCATGCACCAGTTGATGAACTCCGCCAAGTTGTCAGGATCATACATCTTGAAGTCACTGCCCGCAAACTTCTTGAAACCTTTGCCAGTGAAGGCTTTTACCTCATACAGATAGTCATCAAATTTAGGGTTGAGCGAATTCTTGTCTATCTCAAAACGATAGACGCAGCCGTTTTCGCCGCTGAACTCATAACTGTTAGTAATCCTAGGATCCCGAGTCTTCGAGAATTTATACTGCACAAAACTGCGCACACCCTTGACTTTTTGCTGCTCAACCCCCATGTTGGCCAATGCACGCTCCGTGGAATAATCCAAATTGCCACCACCAACAGCATAGTACATGAAGACAACCTGTCCAGAGGCATCTGGCACATTCTCCTCGCTCTTCCCATTTGTTTCATTGTCATCACTACTGCACGAGCCCTGCATCAATCCAAAACCGCAGGTCATCATAGTGACCAACATCCATGTAAAAAACTTTTTCATATTGTTCTTGAATTTGGCAGCACTTTTGTTTTTCTTCATTATGATTTATAAGTAACCGAGCAATAAAAACGCTCAAAATCAAGCCATTTCAGAAATCTCACTTACCTCAGTGCTGCGAATAAAAGCAACTGAAACCCATCAACGGCGCTGCAAAGGTACGAAAAAAATCCGACACAAACACCACTTGATGCACTGAAACATCATTTTACCCCCTTTTAATCTCTCACATCTCCACGTAAAGTATCACCCATTTCAAAAAACTGTCAACTGCATTTCGCTAAAATGAAAGAATAAAGGAATGAAAAGTTGTCCATCGACATTCAACTCATTCATTTTTTTCGTTTTTTCATTCTCTTACTCTTTCATTTAAAAAAAATGTGTATCTTTGCACATTGTAAATCAAAAGAGAATACAAATATGGTGAATGAAGAAAGAGCTACAAAATGGCTTGGAATCGTAGCAGAAGACCTCAGTGTGCAGAAGATTTGTACAAGACCAAGCATTGGCTGTATGTTGCATTCATGTGCCATCAGGTTGTGGAGAAGGTGCTGAAGGCTTATTGGTGCGTATGTCGAGATGACGATCCCCCTTTCATTCATGACCATAAGCGAATAGCAGAAGGGTGCGGACTCTATACAAAGATGAGCGACGAGCAGAAGGAATTCCTCACCCAAATTAAACAGATGAATATTGAAGCTCGTTATCAAGAATATAAAGACGAGTTGGCAACCTCACTTAACAGTGATAGAGCGAAATATATTTTAGAAACCACTAAACAGATGCATGCATGGATACTCCAAAAGTTCTCCGAAAAGACGAAGCACTGAACCTTGTCCGTCGATACAAGGATATGATATCCCCTCGTTTCGGTTCAGAGATGAAGGTGATGATGTTTGGTTCCTACTCGAAGGGTAATGCCAATCCTTGGAGCGATATTGATGTGGCTGTTATTGTACCAAAGATAGAAAAAGGCACGTGGTTTGACACGTCTGTGTCACTTGGTCGTGACGTTGATAAAGTAAGTTTGCTTATTGAGCCGATTCTTTTGGAGAATGGAGAGGATTCACCTATCTATCGTGAGGTGATGCGTACAGGTATACCAGTTTGAAGCCTTTCCCCCATGCCATACCCTCAAGGGCGTAAACGAAGATTTGTTTACGCCCTTGTTTTGCTCTCATCTGTCACCTGTCACATTCAATTCCTCACTCCTCATTCCTCATTCCTCATTCCTAACTCCTAACTCCTAACTCCTCATTCGGAATTATTACTGTCCGCTAAACATCATAGAAAGTCCCTCTACCCCTTGAAACCCAGGAGTTGAGTGACTTTTCCTTTTCAGTAAGCCCCATATTTGTATTAAT
>ONDH01000036.1 GCA_900316505.1 uncultured Prevotellaceae bacterium | reverse complement strand
TTCCGAAATATCGTAAATGCCGTAGATAGTACCACGCTTGTCACTTCCCGCGATGATAAGGTTTCCATCGACAATATCGATGATATACGATTCCCATTGCCCTTTTACTTTGCTCACATTTAGTTTCTTTTGCCTTATGATTCTGTCGATGATTCGGCTTTTGCCTATTGTGCCGACAATAATGCTCTTCGGCTGCTTCATCCCTGGTGAGTCTGATGACAGTAGTCTTACCTGCGATGAAAATCCTGTTACCTTACGTACATCGTCACCCAGATCATGGGCTGCACGAATAACGCCCTTCCAGTCGTTTTCATCCACAATAATACTTGCCGTTATACCTTTGTTGGCTATACAGAAACGTTCTGTCTGCGCCTTCCCTCTCAAGGATAATACTACTGCAATCAGAAGTATAAAATACTTTGTCTTAATACCCATACGTTTTTATTCTAAATGCTTTGAGTTTCGGTTTTTTTTCAACAACGAACCTTTAGGCGTAGCCAATTTCCCGAATGTGGCGAATCGTTTTTAATGGTCAAGCCCGACGAATGAAATCCTTCTGATTTCTCCGAATGTGGAACGCCAGCCATTCGTTTTCCTTCGTTGCCGTCTCACGGCATTGAAAAGAAAAAAGATTCGTTTCATTAGTTCTATGCGTTGTTAAAAAGAATCCGTGAATCTGTAGTTTTTATGACTTCCGAAAGTTGAGTAAATGCTTTTACTTCTCCGTTGCGGAAAACATGACCACCTAATTTGAAGATAGAACAATACTTCCTGTCTTTGAGGTGATGTGCGATATTTTTTGCAAAAATAGCAATAATATCTACTATCCTACTAAAAATGGCGTTTCTGATAGTTGCAATATTGTTTCAGAATTATTGTTGTGTTGTGTAATAACCTGACGGAAAGATATTTACAAATGTGTTTGTTTTTGCTCTCTCCATTCGTTTGGAGACATTCCATATAGTTCGCGGAATGAATTGATGAAATATGAAGCCTGCTTGAAACCAATCTGTGAAGCTATCTCGCTAATGTGGAGATTCGTTTCAATAAGAAGTGTCTCGGCTTGTTTCAGTCGGATGTTTCTAATAAAAATACTTGTGGACTGATTTGTTTTCTCTTTAAGTTTTCTATGTAGGCTTGCACGACTGATTCCAACCTCATCGCATAGCATATCTACCGAGAAATCTGTATCGCTGATATGTCTGTTTATGACATTCATCAGACGTTCCATGAATTGATCATCATAGTCAGTTACCTCAATGCTCTCAAGTTTATCTTCCTGCAACTGTTTCCCTTGATATGTATTGCGAAGCTGCTGACGAAGTTGAATGAGATTAACAATAGTTTGGCGCAGTATCTTGATGTTGAAAGGCTTTGTGATATAGGCATCTGCTCCGATTCCCAAACCTTGAAGCGTTGCCTCCTCGTCAGCACGCGCAGTAAGCAGAATGACGGGAATATGGGCTAACTGAATGTTCTTTTTCAGTTTTCGGCATAGCGTGATACCATCCATTTGTGGCATGGTGACATCGCTGATTATGGCATCTGGCTTTTTCTCAAATATGAGTTGCAAGGCTTGCTTTCCGTTTGTCGCCTCATGAACATGATAATCGGCTGAAAGCTGTTCGCAAAGATATTTCCTTACCTCGTCATCATCTTCTACAATGACGAGATGCCTTGTGGTGCGCGACTGCTGTAAACCAGTAGCGGTATCTGATTTAGCCTCAACACTATCAATAGGCCCTATCGGCTCTTCATCCGTTGCCTGAGCGGCAAGATGCTGGAGTCTTTGGGCATTACGAAGCATAAGATTGTATGTCTTTTGTCGTTGTTCGTCAGAATCATTGTCTATGAGTTGGATAAGAGGACTGATAATGAGCGACATGGGCGTGCGAATCTTGTGTGATATCAGGGCAAGTGCCTTGACCTTTTCCCTGCTGCGTATCCAGAAATATATCAATGTAGCTATTGCCACGACGATAAGGCACAGCACACTCTTAGCCCAAATGCTTCCCCACCATGGATGACGGATTTCTATGTTTGCCTCTTTTACCTCGGAAAGCTTGCCATTATATTCCACTGCATAACGCAGAGAATGGCAGCCCGTATCAAGGTTACTGAATGAAATGATATGTCCACCATCAGGAATGGATATCCACCCACCGTTATCAAGCGAATAGCAGTATGTACATCCTGCAGGTCGGTCAATCTCTACGGTTGACAGTTCTATGCTGAATGAATTATTCTCGTAGGCTATGCTGAAATTTCGAGAATCTAAGATGGAGCTGTCAATCACGTTCTTTCCTCCCGTAAGTGTCTTTGTGTTTACAGCTTCGTTATTGATGTATAGAGCTGTGATGCGTGGATGTAGACTGAAACTAATCTGACTGACATTTCTTGATGAAAAATACGTTATGCCCTCATTTCCGGCAAACCAAAGCGTACCATCTTCGTCCCTGACAACAGCACCCTTTGAGAACTCATTACCCTGAAGCCCATCTCTTGCTGAATAGTTCGTGAAGACACCTTCATGCTCATCAAAGCATGAGAGACCCGTGTTTGTGGAAAACCAAATCTTTCCTTCTTCATCCTCTGAGATGGCAAAGACCGTATTTGCCCCCATTCCATCGGATGTGGTATATGTTTTCTGCTTGTTTTTGTTAATAATCGTCAAGCCTTCAGATGTTCCTATCCATAATCTTCCTCTGGTATCCTCATATATGGTATAAACTATTATCTTAGGGCATAGGTTCTGGTGCTTGTCGATATTGTATATGCCGTTGAATGTTCCTACGAGGACATCCCCGTTTGACAGTAAGCAGATGCAATTTACAAAGCGGTTCATTCCCTTATAGTCAATATGCGTAATGCTGTGCTTGTTTAGATCACAGCAATATAGGCCATTTCCCATAGTGCCAAGCCATACTCTTTGCTGGCTGTCTTCCCTGATGCAAAAAACACGCGGGAAATCGGGGAGTCCCTGAACCTTGCCTGATACTCCATTGACACGCCTATAACAAGGATAGCCATACGAACCAATCCAAAGTGCTCCCTCAGAGTCTTCCATCAAGGCATTTATCATTGGGGGCACACCTTCTGATATGTGTTGCGACTTGTTACCTTCGAGATAATACAACCCATCGCCGTCTGTGCCTACCCACATGCCTCCATTACGGCTCTTCACAATTGATTGTACACAATGTGAACCTATAAGGTTCTTCTGAGATATTCTTGAACCGATATAACCGAACATGCCCTTATGGCGTGACATCATCACTATACCTTTCTGATAGAGTGCAATCCATAGGTTTCCGCTTCTGTCACGCATAAGGTGATGAACTTTCTGCAACTGTTGAGGAATATTCGGTATATCAAGTGGATAGTCTATGTACGTGTGTTTAATTTCATCGTATAGTTTCACCCCATCTCCATCAGTTCCTAAAAGCAAATGACTGCTGTCATATCGCAATGTGGTCCGGATGTCTCGTTTCTCATTCAACTCATTTGTTGTCTGGCTTGAAAAGTATGGTTTTGCCATTCTTAGAACCTCTATCTTATCCTTCCCCTTTGTCCTTATTTCACACGAAACATCTCCCGTTCCATACAATCTGCCATCTTTTTCCAACATCAGTCTGTTAATGTTTACCTTCATCAACTGTCCATCGGGGGTGGCACCCACGGGCGAGAAATCGTCTGTGTCGTGCCTGTATATCTGCAAGCCTTTATATGTACTTACTATCAGATTGCCTTTGGCATCCTCAATAATCGTACTTACATAGTTGCTCGCTAACGATGTCTCATCCCCTTCTTTATGCTTGTATGAAGTAATCTTAACACCGTCATACTTATTAAGACCATCCTCTGTAGCAATCCAAATCAAACCATATCTATCTTCAAAGATATAGTTTACAAGACTGCTCGTCAATCCATTCTCAGTAGTAAACAGCCTATACGTTTGTGCTGAGGCTACCGCAATCATGAGCCACAGCAAGAGAAGGAATAGGATGTTTCTTTTGTTCATGGAAATTCGAATGTATTTGCTACTTGGGTGTAAAGGTACAGATTTTTATCCAAATAAAAGAGGAAAACGTCGAAAAACGCATATCCTTTTAGTTTTTAGTTGACAATTGACAATTGACAGTTGACAGGTGAGAGTTGACAGTTGAGAGTTAGAGTTGACAATGTTTGTAGAGCGAGAGCAGAGTTAAGCTTGCTTGAACTATACCGAGTCGCGCCCAAACCTCAGCGAAGCTAATTGACAGTTGGAACTTGAAACCTGAAACTTGATAGCTCGGAGTCTTTTCGGTGTCCTCCTCGCCTTTGGAGTGCTGCTACATAGTGGCTTAGTTCTTTCGGAATAAGATTACTCAACTTTGCACTTCGTTCAATGAAAAATGACGAAATGACAAAATGACAAAATGACAAAAAGAAGGGGCTCACGCCCACCTTCTTTTTCAACAATCTCTACACGAATCAAGCCGAACCACTTGTGCCTTATAGACGATAGGCTTGTTCTCCAGAAACGTGAGGCGCATTTTTGCTTACGAAGATAAAGTGCCATGTTGAAAAATGATTTAGAAAGTTAAACAATAAAAACGATGCAAAGGTAACACATGGGATACACCTTCGTCAATAGAAGTGCAGAAAAAAGTTTCATGTTTTTTTCAACTCACAGATGAGCGAGGCACTCTCGCATGTGTCACAGAGGTGAACTCGCACGACTTTGCCCTGATAGCACACGAGAGAGTATTCCAGTCATCTTTCCAAGAGTATCCCCCTAAAAATGGGGATTGCATGGAATTTGTCATTTTGTCATTTTGTCATTTTGTCATTTTTTCGATTTTTCGAGGACGGCTAATATATAATATATAATATATATAATAAATACCCCCTATATAACCCCCCAACGCAACATGAAAAATGACGAAATGACAAAATGACAAAATGACGTTTTACGCACTTTGAGTGTTTGCATATTATGTTGAACCATAGCGTCTTATGAATTTTGAGCCCTAAAAAGTACACCCCCATTTATTCGCTCATTTCCTCATTTTCATTGCCTCAATTTTTTATTAATCATTTATCATTTAGCGCCGCGCATGGTTAAATTGTAAATGATTTTGGAAGGATAAACGGGATGTGGGTTATTGGTTCTTCTCCAACAATGCTACTGCGTAGGCACTGATGCCTTCTTCACGCCCTGTGAAGCCGAGTTTTTCAGTGGTGGTGGCTTTGATGGAGATGTCATCGAGGTCAATGCCCATGACGTTGGCAAGTGTTTCTTGCATCTGAGGAATGTGAGGATTGAGTTTCGGACGCTCTGCACAGATGGTGCAGTCGATGTTGCCGATGGTGTATCCTTTCTCTGCTACGATGTCGAGAGTTTTCTTAAGGAGTATCTTTGAGTCGATGTTCTCAAACTCGTTGCCTTTCTTGGGCGGGAAGTGGTAACCGATGTCGCGCATGTTGGCAGCACCGAGGATGGCGTCACAAATGGCATGGATGAGCACATCGGCATCGGAGTGACCAAGCAGTCCAAGGGTGTGCTCTATCTTGATGCCACCGAGCCATAAATCACGACCTTCGACGAGCTGGTGAACATCAAAACCAAATCCGACTCTTATTTTACAATTTGACAATGTACAATTTATTTGGTGAATGGAATTATCTTCTTCTCTTGCCCAACAGTTCACCGATGCCGTCCATGTCGAAGGCAAGGGAGAAACGGATGGTCTGGTCGAGCGGATTGCTGGGGGCGGATGAGATGACGTAGCCAGCATCGAGCGAGAAGACGTTCATCTTGAAACCTGCACCTACGGTGAAGTATTTGCGGTTTCCCTTGTTGGGGTGCTCGTAGTGGTAACCACCACGGAGGAAGAACTGGTTGTTGTAGGCGTATTCAAGACCTACGCTCCATTGGATTTCCTGTAACTCCTCCTTGAAGCCGTTGGGGGCATCGTGGAAGGACTTGAAGATGCCGCTGATGGGTGACACGTTGAAATAACCTTCTCCTTCGAGCCATGTGCGATAACCGCCATAGTCGTTCTCATAGTCTTGAGAGGTGCCACCTTCTGTATCAACCATGTGCTTCACGTATTGATCCATCGTGGGACGTGTAGGCACCAGCAACTTGTTGGCATCGGCTGCGATGGTGAGGGTGTTGTATTCGTCGAACGGAATGAGCAACGAGGTTCCCAAACGCAGATTGGTGGGAATGAACTCTGAGGTGTTGCCTTCGTCGTATGACAGTTTTGAACCGATGTTGGAGATGTTGAGACCCCATCCGAGCTGACTCTCATGACCGCCAAGGTTGATGTAGCCATTGTGGTAGAGGGCAATGTCTGCCGCGAAAGCGGAGGCTGGTCTCAGTTCGTCAGAGCCTTCACCTTTGTAGGCAAGGTCGGAGTAGATGAAGCGGAGGGCTACACCTGCCGAGAAGGTTTCGGAAAGCATGCGCGAGTATGCCACGTCGACAGACAATTCATAAGGCTTGAAGGTGTTGGCATCGTCATCAAGGCTTTCGTACACGGTACCCAGCGAGAAGTAGCGGAGTGAGCCTGACAAGGCATCGTAGTCACCTAAACGATAGTAGCCTGTGATGTTGGCAAGGTCGATGTCATCGGTGATTTTGCGAAGCCAAGGGGTGTAGTTAAGCGAAACACCCGCACGGCTGATGCAGAACGGATATTTTGCGGGGTTCCAGTATTGTGAGTTCACATCAGGATCGGTGGCTGCACCCACATCGCCAAGACCGCCGGCGCGTGCATCGGGTGCGATGGCAAGCGAGTTGGCACCATGGTAGATGGGGTTGAGTTGGTTCTTCACGTCTTGTGCCTGCACCGTGAGGGCAAGAACAAGGAGGGTGAGTATGGATAGCGTTTTCTTCATCTTATTGTTGAGTTTTTATGGAGGATGCCTCATCATGCGGATTGTCTCGATGATTCGGGAAAATCCTGACAACCTCTAATAGAAACGAGAGAAGGGGCTGTTTATTGTGTACTGATGAACTTTTCTGAGGAGGAAGTGATGTCGCCTTTAGGTGAGGTGAGGCGTGTGCGACGCACATAGATGCCTGGTGGCAAGGTCGGCTTGCGCTCACTGCTACTGTGGACTTTGCGTCCTGTCATGTCGAAGATGTCATATACTTCGATGAGACCTGTGACGACTTCGAAGGAATAGGCTTGCTCTCCCATGTTGTTGAGGGTGTCGAAGGCACGGACAACGAGGGTGTGCTTGCCTGCTGGCAGCGTGGGCAGTGTGTATGTGACAGTGCCGGAGCGGTAATCGCCTACAGCTTGTGAGTAATAGTTGTTGAGTGTGTAGGTGGTTGCCTCGTCATTGTCGATGATTGCCACGATGTCATGTCCAAGCCCATTGCCTGTGGTGTTGATGCCGCTCTGGTCGCTGAGTTCGATGTGGATGGTCGGCGTTTCGTTGGTGTAGCTGATGTCCTTGACGTTGCGTCCGTTGGAGAAAGCTGCGATGGTAGGACCTACGGTGTCGGTCTGCTCCTCTACTGCTGTACCGCCAATGAGGAAGTCCTCGAAGGTGCCGTTTGCCTCGATGTCATTGTTGGTGTTGATGGCATAGAGGTTGATGAGTCCCGGCAAGTCGGAATAGTTGATGTCGAGCGGAACGGGGAACGTGAACTTGAAGGTGCCGGCTTTCACAGAGTCGGTGCCTGAGTAAAGAACACGTGTGCGGTCGTCATATTCGTAGGGTTCGATGTCCACGCCAGCATTGAGATTGCAGACGATGTGCTGCTTGCTGTCAAAGATGATGGCAGAAACGGTGCCTTCGAAGTCGGATGTCTTCTCTCCCTTGCTGTTGGCAATGTGTCCTTCGACGGTGATGGTCTTGCCTGCCGAGATGGTGGGAGGATTGGCTGTGTCGATGGTCTGTCCGTTGAACTTGTCAATCTTCACCTTGTGGGTGGGTGTGATGAGTCTGATGGCAGGGTCGCCTAACAGCACGAAGTGGGCTTTGTTGATGGAGTCCATTCTTGAGAAGTAGCCAGTGCCCTTCGACTCGATGATGTCTGCTTTTGCCTGTGCGAGTGCCTCACCGATGGTGTAGCGTTCGCCATTGTTCTTGGTGTCGAGCACGTGCGACATGAAGTTGCGGTTGATGACACGGTTGGGTGATGAATAGACCGTGCGAGCTGTTCCGATGAATGCCACCGCTGCTCCCTGTTTGTTGAGAATCGCTTCGGTGCCGATGTTCTCGGTGTTCATGTCGAATGGTGTCACGTCGCAAGCGGCAGTAATCCAGATGGGAATGCGTGGTGATGTCCAGTTCTGGAAATCGGATGTCTTGAGCACCTTCTCATGGGAGAGGAGATAGGCAGCGCCGTGACCTGTATAGTTCATGATGAGCGCACCTTCCTGCATGACCTTGTTGATGTCGGCATAGACTTCGGGATACTCGTTGCCTGTTGCGGTCTGCTTCATGGCGTAGCTGTCCCAATAGATGCGCTTATAGTGATAGTCGGGGAATTTCTGCTGGGTGTTGGTCAGCACGTTCTCAGCATCTTCCATGTGGATGTTGGTCTTGTCATCATCACCCATCATGCAGATGGTGTTTTTCCATGCGCCTGCATAGATGTTGAACATGTAGTTGATGAGTTTGTCCACCACGTTCTTGGCGTCAACTTCGGTGGAGATGGGAAGACGACCTACACCGCAATCGGGCAGTTCCTTGAGAGGAGAAACACCTTTGCCGTCGGCAAGCAGTGTGAAATATTCTTCAGCCACATAAGAGTTGGTGTGTGACCATGAGTTTTCGGACTCATAGGCAAGCAGGTAGTCGTCCTGTGACTTGGAGGTGAGCCCGTTGGTGACAAATCTGTTATCCCACATGCAGTTGCCGAACAAAAGGATGTTGAGGCTTCCTTTTTGAGTGCCCGTGAGTGGGGAAGATGTGTATTGCTTGTCATAGAGCATCTTCATCAGGCGTCGGTATGCTGTAGCATCGGGTGTGCCTGACGAGAACTCGTTATAGACCTGATTGGCTTCGACTACTGCGCATTTGATGCCATCAATCTGGGTGTGGGCGGCAGCGAGGCGTTGAGCCTGTTCTGTCAGTTTTCCGTTGGATGGGACGATGATGAGCAGATTGATGCCGTCGAGGGCATGGAGGTCTTGGTGAATCACATTCCCGACCGTTTCAGGAGTGGGGAAGGATGCACTGGTGTTCACTGCCACGTATTTGTTGGTGAATTTGGCACCAGGGAATGCTGCCTTGTAGGTGGAACCTGAGAGTGTGCCGGACAATTCATGTGTCGATGTCGGAATGGTGATGTCCCAGATGCTGGTGGCAGCACTGGCTCCCTGCAACTCAAAGCCGCTGACATCATTGTTGTTGGGGCTGAACACGACAAAGTTCTTTCCGGTCATCGCGAGTTGTGCTTCTGCAGTGGCACGGATATAGTCAAGATGTCCTGTGATGCCAGATGTGCGTGTGTGTTTCAGTTTGACAGTGAGCGAGGTGGCTGTCTGGTCGTAGAGGGTGAAAGACTTGTAGGTTACGTGTGCATAGGAATAATCGGGCAGGCTGGAAAAGGCGAGTGTGCCCAACGTGTTATCTCCCACCATCACGTTAAGGGTGGAGGCGCTGTTTCCTGCCGCAGCAAACTGCACATCAAGGGTTACGTCACCTCTTGTAGCGTTGTCGAAAGTCAGCTGGTAGGACTTCTGCGGATTGGTGGAATAGTCGTATGCCTCAAAGAAGGTGCGACCAGCATTGATGAAGGAGAAGGCGTCTTCTTCATGGAGTGCATGCGCATAGTAAGTTTTCTGTATGTTGGCAGATGTGGTCTGCGCATCAGTCTTGCTGAATGTGGCAGGTGTTCCTGTCGTTTCTGTCAGGAAGTAGTAAATGTGTTGAGAATAAGGGTTGTTTCGGTGTGTGTAAGCGCTTGTCTCATTCGGACGAGTCCATTGTGTGGTGCCACATGAGTAGAAGAGCATTGTGCCGTCCGTCTTGCGATAGAGCGGAATTTCCGTGAGGTCGTCGTTGAGTTTCTCAATGTTCGCTTCTGGCAGAACGGGCATGTTGTAACCATAGAGGCACACTTTGGCGGGATCGCTGAATCCCATGCTCTTGAGGTTGGCGCTGGTGAGCTGGTACACCCCTTCATCTGCCACACGAATCTTCACCCACTTACCTGTGGCAAGTTTGGAATGTGCCGCATAACGAGATTGGGCATTGACGGTGATTGCCAATGCCATCAACAGGAATAGGGTGTATAGTTTTCGTGTCATCATTTCATCTTTTATCTCACCTCACACTTCTCGCCTCACTTGACTTTCAGATTGAGTAGTTTCCTTTCACCGATGTAGGCTTCAATGATGTCGCCTTCCTTGACGGGACCAACCCCAACAGGTGTGCCTGTGAAGATGAGGTCGCCTGTCTTGAGCGTGAAGAACTTGGAGGCATAAGCGATGATGTGGTCGATGGTGTGAATCATGTCTGCCGTGTGCCCTGTCTGCTTGCGTTCGCCGTTCATATCCATGTGGAAATGGATGTCCTGCACGTCGCATCCCAGTTCTTCCTTGGTGATGAACTTACCCAATGCGGCACTGCCGTCAAATCCCTTGCAACATTCCCAAGGCATGCCTTTATCCCGCAGTTCCTTCTGGAGGTCACGTGCTGTGAAGTCGATGCCGACGGTCAGTTCGTTGTAGTAGCGATGGGCAAAGCGTTCGCTGATGTCCTTGCCAACATGGGCTATCTTCACCACAATCTCGGTCTCATAGTCGAAACGGGCTGCAAAGTCTGGCACAAAGAAGGGCTTGCCTGGCTGGATGATGCTCGAATCGAACTTGGAGAACAAGACCGGCTCTGTGTGTAATAACGAATTTTGTTCCTCTTTAGTATGTAATTCGTTGATATGTTTGGCATAATTCATGCCGACAGCAAGTATCTTCATGCTTTATAGTCCGAATATTCTTAATACATCGTTCAGTTGTGCCAGTACCATGAGTGCCAGCAGCAAATACATGCCGAAATACTGCACCACTAACAGGAAATTGTCATTCAGACGCTTGCCTGTGAGGAGTTCGAAGGTGGCAAAAAGTGCATGTCCACCATCTAGTGCGGGAATAGGCAACACATTGACAAAGCCTAACGCAATGGAGAGGAAGGCAGTGAGCAGCCAGAAGCGCTGCCAGTTCCAGGCATCGGGGAAAATATTGCCGATGCTGATGAAGCCACCCACTTGACGTGCTCCCTTCTTTGTGAAGATGTATTTCATCTGGTCTGCATAGCTGGTCAGTGTGTTCCAACCATATTTTACACCTGCAGGGAATGACTCAAGAAAGCCGTATGTCTTGGTCGTGATGTTGTCTTGATAAGGCATGGCATTGGCGAAACCTAACGTGAATTCAGGTGTGAGTGTCACTTTCTTGGTGACAGAATCATTCAACACCAAGGTGATTTGACGTGCTTTGAGGCTGTCGCCAAAGTTTGCTTTTTCAGGCAGTTCCTTCTGCAAAGCGATGAGGGCATTCTGAAAGTCGTTGAAATCTTCTACCTGAATGCCGTTGACAGAACAGATTTTGTCTGTCTTTTTTAGTCCCATATCTTCGGCAGGTGAGCCTGGGATGATGCTGTCAATGGTAAGTGGTGCCCGCATGGCTGCATAGAGGGGTTGCTCTATCATGTCGAGTAAGGACAGCTCCTTGGGCATGTTGATGACCACTTCCTTGCCTTCTCGCAAGACGGTCACGGTCTTGGCATTGGACATGCTCTGCAATACGGATGTGCTCCACGATTCCACTTGCTCGTCATCAGTCTTGATGATGATGTCGCCATCGCGGAAACCATCAGCCTTTGCTTGTTCTGAAAACTTCATTCCATACGTCATGTCTTCACTCTTCACGAAGCTTTCACCCCATGTGAACAACACCATTGCATAGATGACAAAGGCTGTGATGAAGTTCATGATGATGCCTCCCAACATGATGATGAGACGTTGCCAAGCAGGGTGGGTGCGGAACTCCCATTTCTCACCCTTCACGTCTTCATTCTTGATGATGATGTTCTTCATCAGCTGTGGCAATTGCTTCCAGAAACTCTTCTGGCTGTCGTTTTCGTTGAAGGAAGACTCGTCCACCATGCCTGAAATCTTGACATAGCCACCTAACGGAATCCAACCGATGCCGTATTCCGTGCCTTCGTATTCATATTCACCGTTCTCCTTCTTCTTCGCAGGTGTTTTGCCTGTCAACTTTCGCCACCAATTGCTATAGGTGCTGAACAAACTGAATTTCCAGTCGAAGAAGAGGTAAAACTTTTCTACTCTAACTTTGAAAATCTTTGCTGCAAAAAAGTGTCCTCCTTCATGCAGGATAATAAGCAAGGCAAGGGCAATGATGAGTTGCAGCCCTTTGATGAGAATCGTGTCCATTTATAATAATGTGGAAGCGTACTGTCTCGCTTCTTTATCTGTTTGTAAATAGGTTTCTAATGTTGATACGGTGGTGAAGTCAATCTTCTCCATCGTCTTTTCTATGATGTCGGCAATCTTTTCAAAGCCAATCTTGTCATCGATGAAGGCACGGTTTGCCACCTCGTTGGCAGCATTCACGATGCAGGGCATGTTGCCACCTTGATGCAACGCTTCGTATGCCAGATTCAGACAGCGAAAACGCTCCATGTCGGGCTTTTCAAATGTCAGGTCTTTCAGACTGAAGAGGTCGAGGCGCTCGCCATTGAGCGTGAGGCGCTTCGGATAGCTGAATGCATACTGGATGGGCAGACGCATGTCTGGTACACCAAGTTGCGCTTTTACAGCACCGTCTTCAAACTGCACAGCACTGTGGATGACCGACTGTGGATGCACCACCACCTGAATCTGCTCGGGCTTCACGCCGAAAAGCCAACGGGCTTCAATCACCTCGAAACCTTTGTTCATCAGTGTGGCAGAGTCTATGGTGATTTTTGCACCCATGTTCCAAGTGGGGTGGGCGAGAGCGTCTGCTTTCGTCACAGTGCGCAGTTGTTCTTTCGTGAAGTGGCGGAAAGGACCTCCGCTGCATGTGAGCAGAATCTTGTCTATCCTGTTGCCAGGCTCCAAACACTGGAAAATGGCGGAGTGTTCAGAATCTACAGGCAGGATAGGCACTTGATGCTCGTTTGCCAATCGGGTGATGAGATCGCCCGCCACAACAAGTGTCTCCTTGTTGGCAAGGGCAATCATCTTCTTTGCCTTGATGGCAGCAATGGTCGGTTCAAGCCCTGCAAATCCCACCATGGAGGCGAGCACGATGTCCACGTTGTCATCCTGCACCACCTGACAAAGTGCTTCTGCACCTGTATAAACCTTGATGGGCAGGTCGGCAAGCCCTTCCTTCACTTTCTCGTAGTTGGCTTCTTTGGCGATGACCACCGCTTCAGGGTTGTATTTTCTTGCCTGTTCGATGAGCAGGTCTGCATTGTTGTACGCTGTCAGTACATACGCCTCATAGAGGTCGCTATGCTGCCCTATGACGTCCAGCGCTTGTGTGCCAATGCTTCCCGTCGAACCTAAGATGCATATTTTTTTCTTCATAAGTCTAATAATCCCAATGGCAAATCCATCACCATTGTCTTTTCTTCTTGATTGATTTTTGCAATGAACTCTTCATGAGCCGGTATCATCACTTCACTGCCGTCAGGACGCTGCACAATGAAGAGCCAATTGTCCGTGTTGTCGTCTATGTCGCTGATGGTGCCAATCTCGTTGCCATTGTCACCGTCGTACATCTTGAATCCAATGAAATAATTGAGAGAAACTTCATCCTCATCCAACTCTTCCTGATAATGCTTTTCAAGATATACAGGACTGTTGACCAACATCTGAACTTCCTCAATGCTGGTGATGTCTTCCAACTTCATGATTGCAGTTGTGTCACTGCGGAAGCGGTATTCCTCGATAAAGAAGGGTACCAGAATGCCATCAACCTCACAGATGATGTGGTCACTTTCTGCACGATCCCACACATCGTCAGTGAACTGAAAGTTGATTTCCCCTTTCAGCCCGTGTGCTTTGCCCATTCTGCCAATCTGATATACGTCTTCTATTCTAATCATCTATTCATGTACAATTTTACAATGTACAATTTGCCATTTATTTATTCATTTGGTTATTTGGCAATTTACCATGTGGCTGGGGAGAAACTGTCAAATGATTCAATCGCCCAATAAATTGTACATTGTAAATTGTCAAATTGTAAATTAGTTGATTCTCTTGATAGCTGCACCGAGTGCTGTCAGTCTCCCTTCGATGTTTTCGTAGCCTCGGTCAATCTGCTCAATATTGCTAATCATGCTCACCCCATTGGCAGACATGGCGGCAATGAGCAAGGCAATGCCGGCACGTATGTCGGGACTTGACATTTTGGAACCACGCAGCTTCATCTGATTGTCATGTCCGACAACCACTGCTCGGTGAGGGTCGCAAAGGATAATCTGTGCACCCATGTCAATGAGTTTGTCAACGAAAAATAGACGGCTCTCAAACATTTTCTGGTGAATAAGTACAGAGCCTTTTGCCTGTGTGGCAACTACGAGCATGATGCTGAGGAGGTCAGGTGTGAGTCCTGGCCATGGTGCGTCAGCAATCGACATGGTGCTGCCGTCCATAAAGGAGGATACTTCGTAGTGCAGATGTTCTGGGATGTGAATGTCATCACCGACACGTTCGAGGGTGATGCCCAGACGTCGGAAAGCCTGAGGAATGATGCCAAGGTTTTCGTAGCCGACATTTTTGATAGTGATGTCACTACCGGTCATGGCTGCCATGCCGATGAAGGAACCCACTTCAATCATGTCGGGCAGGATAGTGTGGTCAGTGCCATGTAGCGCAGACACTCCCTCAATAGTCAGCAAGTTAGAGCTGATGCCTGAAATCTTGGCACCCATGGCATTTAGCATCTTGCAGAGTTGCTGGATGTAGGGTTCGCAGGCTGCATTATAGATGGTTGTGGTGCCTTTTGCCAAGACTGCTGTCATAATGATGTTGGCAGTACCTGTCACACTGGCTTCATCCAACAACATGTAAGTGCCTTGTAGTTCGTTGGCGTCAATCTCATAAACACCACGCTCGACACAGTAATTGAATTTGGCTCCCAACTCCTGAATGCCCAGAAAGTGTGTGTCCAATCGGCGACGACCAATCTGGTCACCTCCTGGTTTTGCCACACATGCTTTGTGGAAACGTGCCAACAGAGGACCAAGTACAAGAATGCTGCCACGCAAGGCTTGACAACGTTGTACAAACTCTTGACCTCCCAAATACTCCATGTCAAGATGGTCGGCTTGGAATTGCCATGCGTGGTCTCCCAAATCTGTCACACGCACACCCATCTTGCTGAGCAAACCGATGAGGTTGTTGACATCGAGGATGTTTGGAACATTTCGTATGATGACTGGCTCAGCGGTGAGTAAGATGGCTGAGATGACCTCCAATGCCTCGTTTTTTGCCCCTTGAGGGGTAATCTCACCATGCAGTTTGTGCCCGCCTTCGATGATGAAAGATGCCATATTACTTCTTCTTTTTCTTCTTGAGACTGGTGGCAACGCGTGTGCTGAGCAATTCACCGTCACTGATGAGCGGTTGGCGGTCAATGTCTAACTGTATCTTCCCGTCAGTATAGTGCGCCATGTCGTCAGCCACCTTTTCATCGCTCATGGAATCAGTGCTCCAGTTGGAGAGGTCGCGTTTCATGTGGTTAGCCACCATTATGGCTAAATCGTCACGCTGTGGTCCTTCCTCCATTGTGGCGAGATGCTCTGCGAACTGCTCCACAATGGTGCCGTAATTGCGCTTTTTGATGCGATGTTGAGGATAAACCAGCCGGTCTGGACGTGCTTCTTCATCATCCATACGCTCAATGTCAACAGGATAATCAATGTCCAGTTCGTATTGTGACATGGCTGCAAGATGATTCCACAGCTTCTTTTGGAAATCTTCTCTGTCCGATGTCTGTTCAGCCATGTTTGCCATGGTGCTGATAATGGTTTGAGCACACCGCATCCGCTCGTTCTTGTCAGCAATGGTCTTGCAGTGTTCCACCATCTGTTGTACTCCACGCCCATATTCGGGCATGATGAGTTTTTCTCTTTTTGTATTGTAGTCCATTTATAATAATTTCTTTGCTACGGTTGCTTGAAACTCTTTCAGGTAGTTTGGCTCAAAATATGCCACATCTTCAAACTCTTCACGTAAAAACCTTTTTTCAGCCAACGGAGACATGTACTTGGCAAGCAAAGGAACCCCGTCGAAGAAATGGGCATTGGGATGCTGAAGGATGGCTTTGCATTTTTCAGCGCCATTGCCAAAGAAATAAACAGGGTGCTCGTTTAGATGCTGCTCGAATGAGTGTTCGTCAATGACAACTGGCTGTGTAGGCATGACTGCCTTTAATGCCCGTGTGTACAAAGCTGTGTACACTTCCATTCGACGTGCATCGAGCATGGGACAGAGCAATGCATCTTCAGGCAGGTCGTCATGCACCAATAAGATGGGTACACATTGTATTTCCAATGTAGATACTGCAATAAGTTTGAGGTTCCTTCCGTATGCTACACCTTTTGCCATCGATGTGCCAATGCGCAAACCTGTATAACTGCCAGGACCGGCACTTACGGCCACGGCATCAAATGGGATGGCGTGGTTGTCTGTGAATGAAAGGGCTTCGTCCACCATCGTGCCGAGAATGGATGCGTGGTTTGTTCCCTTTGCTTGCTTCGGCTCCTCTCCCTCTTTCGGCAGGTTATCTGTCTGAAAGATGATGGCGCTATCCTGACTCACCGCCACGCTGCATAAGTCTGTTGCAGTCTCAATATGTAAAATTACTGACATCTGATGTCCACATAGATATAAAATATGTGCAAAGGTACGAAAAAGTTGCCAATTGTCAATTAAAATCATTACTTTTGCACGAAAATTAACAAACTATATCATGATACAATCAATGACAGGCTACGGCAAGTGCGTCGTAGCGTATAATGGAAAGAAGATTCATGCAGAGGTGAAGTCGCTGAATAGCAAGGCACTTGACATGACGGCACGTATTGCCACGATCTATCGTGAGAAAGAGATGGAAATACGCCAAATCATTCAACAGAAATTGGAACGCGGCAAGGTGGATTTTGTACTTTGGATTGAGAAAGATGAGGCTTCACAGGCTGCCCCTCTCAATATGGCGTTGGTGCGTTCTTATAAGCAGCAAATTGAGCAGATGCAGAATGATTTGTCTCTTCCTCAGCCAGTGGATTGGTATGGGACATTGCTCCGCCTTCCAGATGTGTTTACTCATACCGAAGTGGAAGAACTCTCTGAAGAGGAGTGGAACGCAGCCCGCCAAGCTGTGGAAGGTGCCGTAGATGAACTGGTGGCTTTCCGAAAACAGGAAGGACTTGCTTTGGCAAAGAAATTCCAGGAAAAGATTGACAACATCGCTGCATTACTTGCTTCCATAGAACCTTATGAGAAGGAACGTACCGAGAAGATTCGTCAGCGTATTCAAGATGCGTTAGAACAATATATTGGCGTTGATTACGACAAGAACCGCCTTGAGCAGGAGATGATTTACTATATAGAGAAACTTGACATCTCCGAGGAGAAACAGCGTCTTACCAATCATCTCCACTACTTCATTGAAACAATGAAAGAAGGTCATGGACAGGGAAAGAAACTGGGTTTCATCGCTCAGGAAATGGGTCGCGAAATCAACACCACTGGCTCAAAGTCCAATCAGGCGGAGATGCAAAACATCGTGGTGAAGATGAAAGACGAACTTGAACAAATTAAGGAGCAAGTGCTCAATGTAATGTAAGTATGGAAGGAAAACTGATTATTTTTGCCGCTCCATCTGGATCGGGTAAGTCAACGATTATCAACAGTATTATGGCAGATGGGGGTGCAGAAGATCTTAATCTCCATTTCTCGATTTCTGCCACTTCACGTGCTCCCCGTGGCGAGGAGAAGAATGGCGTGGAATATTTCTTCCTTACACCAGAAGAGTTCCGTCAGAAGATTGCCAATGATGAGTTTGTCGAGTATGAAGAGGTATATACCGACAAGTTTTACGGTACGTTGAAGTCGCAGGTGGATAAACAGTTGTCTAATGGAGAGAATATTATTTTCGATGTGGATGTAAATGGCGCCATGAACATCAAGAAACTCTATGGCAAACGCGCTCTTTCCATCTTCATCCAACCACCCAGCATTGAAGAGCTTCGTGATCGTCTGGAAAAACGTGCCACTGATGCTCCTGAAGTGATTGCCCAGCGTGTTGAGCGTGCCAAGTATGAACTTGAGCAAGCAGAACATTTTGATGAGGTGGTCATCAATGATAACCTTGAGGTTGCAAAAGTGGAGGCTCGTGCCTTGGTGGAGGATTTCTTGGCAGATTAGAAGACAAAGGCAATGGCAATAAAAAAGAGGGACACCCCGATGAAAGGGTGTCCCTCTTTTTGTGTTTATGCGGGTTTACAAATTACCACGCTCTTTGTCAAGATAGTACTTGTATGTGCCGACCGTCAACTCGTCGCAAGAAGCCTCGTCACAAACCACGATAGCGTGTGGGTGCATCTGCAGCATGGATGATGTCCACTTGTGGCTGATGTCACCGTCGATGCAGTGCTTGAGGGCACGTGCCTTGTTGTGACCGCTGCACACGAGGAGGACCTCTTTGGCATCCATCACAGTACCAATGCCGACAGTCAAGGCCTGCTTGGGCACAAGGCTGAGGTCGTTGTCGAAGAAGCGACTGTTAGCGTGGATAGTGTCAGTGGTCAGTGTCTTGACGCGTGTGCGTGAAGACAACGAACTGCCTGGCTCATTGAAAGCGAGGTGTCCATCAGGACCAATACCACCCATGAAGAGATCAACGCCACCTGCTTCAGCAATGAGTTCTTCGTAATGATTGCATTCAGCAATGAGGTCTGGGGCATTTCCGTTAAGAATGTGCACGTTCTCGCGCTTGATATCGATGTGGTTGAAGAAGTTATTCCACATAAAAGAGTGGTAACTTTCAGGGTGGTCTTCTGGCAGTTTCACGTATTCGTCCATGTTGAATGTGATGACATTCTGGAAGGAGATTTTACCTGCGCTGCACATTTCTATCAGGTTGCGATACAGACCTAGTGGTGATGAACCTGTAGGACATCCGAGAACGAAAGGCTTTTCGGGTGTTGGGTTCGCTTCGATGATACGATTTGCCACATAGTTGGCTGCCCATTTTGAAAGGGAGTCGTAATCGGGTTCAATAATTACTCTCATGATTTTTGTTGTTTTAGTGGTTAATACTAATGTTGATTATAATGATTTATGTCATTTGTCCTGTTTGAGAGGGTTCCATCCTTGTGCTTTCAGCTCAAACTCGGCACCGTCGCGCGTGATGAGTGCGCATCCAAGGCTTTCCTTTGTGATGTGCCCAATGAGTTTCACACCTTCCATTTGCTCGATCTTTTCGTGGTCAGCGATGGGCACTGTGAATAGCAACTCGTAGTCTTCTCCTCCGTTGAGGGCTGCAGTGGTGAGGTTCATGTTCAGTTCTTCCGCCATCACTGCAGTTTGGTAGTCGATGGGGATACGCTCTTCGTAAACGCGGCATCCACAATGACTTTGTGTGCAGATGTGCATCAGTTCAGAAGAAAGTCCGTCGCTGATATCCATCATGGCGGTTGGTTGAATGCCTGCTTCACGCAACTGGAGGATGATGTCTCGTCGTGCTTCTGGCTTCATCTGACGTTCAAGCAGATATTCACGTCCACTGAAGTCTGGTTGTGAAATCGCCATGCGCTCGGCGTCAGTCTTGGCTGTCTCAATCTGCTTGTAATAGACTTCCTTTTCACGTTCGAGGAGCTGAAAGCCCATATATGCTGCTCCAAGGTCTCCGCTCACGCAAATGAGGTCTGTCTCTTTGGCGCCGTTGCGGTAGATGGCTTTTCCGTGTTCCACTTCACCGATAGCCGTGATCGAGATGGCAAGTCCGGTGCGGGAACTGGTGGTGTCGCCTCCTACTATGTCCACGCCATGTGCTTCACAAGCCAGTTTCAGCCCATCGTAAAAGTCGTCCATGTCTTCGATACTGAAACGCTTGCTCAGTGCAAGACTGACAGTGATTTGCTTCGGCATTCCTCCCATGGCATAGATGTCGGAGAGATTGACCATCGCCGCTTTATAGCCGAGATGTTTCATGGGCAGGTAGGTCAAGTCGAAATGGACTCCCTCCATCAATAGGTCGGTGGTCACGAGCACATCCTTGTCTTCTCCATATTTCAGCACTGCACAATCATCGCCCACCCCATATTTAGTTTCGGGGTTTTTCGGTTCAATGTTCTGAGTCAGTCGTTTGATGAGCCCAAACTCACCGAGGGTTGCTATTTCTGTTGCCATTTATTTTTTAGTGTTTACGTAGTTTCTGATGATGTTGTCAAACTCTTCTTTCCCGTCAATAAACTCCACTTCAATAGGGATGACTTTTACGTTTTCAAGTCCATGCAGACGGGTTGAGTCCTTTTCAGTGGTGAGGATCGTGCGTCCTGCTGCCCGGGTGCGAATGTTATTGATGTCATTCTCAGTGAAGTGATGGTGGTCGGGGAAACTCATCACATCAAATTCTGGTACAATCTTCTGGAGATCATATATCATTTGCTCAGGTGAAGCGATGCCAGTGACGAGTAACGGATTGTTCCCGATTCCCTTCATGTTGTCTGGATAGGTGTAAGTGGAGAAGAATATCTTCTGCCAATTCTCAATGTTTAGAGAACGCTCAATACCTTTTCTCTCGATGGGTGTGATGTCGCGCGGACACTTTGTGACAATGACGATGTCAGCACGTTTTGTTCCAGACGAGGATTCGCGCAATCGTCCTGCAGGCAGTAGCTTGTCAAGATAGATGAGACGATGATAATCCATGAGCAGGATATTGAGTCCAACTTTCACATAACGGTGCTGATAAGCATCATCCAGAATGACTACATCTGTAGGAGGCTGCACTTCTTTCTTCATCAGTTCAGCAATGCCATGACAGCGATCTTTATCCACAGCCATGTGTATCTGTGGGAACTTGTGCTTCATTTGGTAAGGTTCATCCCCGATGTCTGTCATGGGTGTTGTTGGGGTGGCAAGAACATAGCCCTCCGATTGACGTTTGTATCCTCGACTGAGCACAGCGACTTGATGCTTCTCCGACAGCAGTCGGATAAGGTACTCAGTGTGTGGTGTTTTACCTGTTCCGCCCATGGTGATGTTGCCAACGCAGATGACAGGCAGGGGGAAGGTCTTGGATTTGAGCATACCGACATCGAACATCAGGTTTCTGATGCTTACTACCAGCCCGTAGAGCCATGAGAGCGGCAGGAGCCAGTAGTTGATTTTGATGTGGTCGCCTTCCATTTTGGTTGAGGGTTTAGAGTTTAGAGTTGAGAGTTTAGGGTTTAGAGTTTTGGGCTTACTTCTTTCCAGCTGTTCGTCCTGCCAAACTGAGGTCGATGAAATAATTATAAAATTCACAGGCGGCTAAGAGCCATGCACCTGTGCCGAAGGGGGCTTGCGATTTGGCATTGACGGTCTTGGTTGGGTCGGGTTTCTCACCGATGGGCTGTACGTAGCCAATGCTGCCGTCAGGTTGGAGTGCCACTTCGAACAGATATTTGTATGCCTTCTTGATGGTCTCTCTGTATTGGTCAGGGTGGAGAATGCCGTTGTTCACGCCCCACAGAATACCGTACGTGAAGAAGGCGGTGCCGGAGGTCTCATAGCCTGGGGCATCGTCGGGACAGAGCATTGAGCGTGTCCAATGTCCTTCGGGCTGTTGGCATTGAGCAACTCCTTCAGCTAGTTTCTTGAAACGGTCAATATAAAACGGACGATATTTGCAATCCCGTGGCAGATCTTCCAGCACTTGTGCCAAGCCTGCGAGCACCCATCCGTCGCCTCGTGCCCAGAAGGACTTGCCGTCGTTGCAGGCGGTCTTTACCTTTGGATAGACGTACTTTGCATCACGATAATAGAGTTGTGCCTCGGTGTCGAAGAGCAGGCTGTCCGTCCATTTGAAGCACTCGTATTGTTTGTCGAGCAGTTTTTGGTCATGGGTGACGGTGTAGAGCTTCGAGAAGATGGGCAGACCCATGTAGAGGGCATCCGACCACCACCAATAGTCCTTCTCTTGGGTCGATGCCTGGTAGCACATCACTTCCAATGCTCGTTCGATGCGCTCAGCACGATGTTCCCGTTTGTAGAGGTCGATATAGACTTGGAAGCAGATTTGCCAGTCGGCGAAAAGTACATGATCCATGCCTTCGCCATAGGTCTTGTACTGCCACTTGCTTTTGTCTTTCTGTGTAGCTCCTTGCCAATGATTGTATTCTGCCCATTGGATGGCATAATCAAGATATTCCTTCTTGTGTGTCCGCTGATAGACCTTTTGGTTTGCTGTGAAGTAGGCGGCATTGTCCCAGAAGGCGCGGCACTTGGGCGAGTTATGGCTCTGCCAATAGTCATTGACTTTCGTGATGGCAGCAGTAAGTTCTGCTAGGAGTTGCTTCCCCGTTGCTCGATTCTCATCGGTGACAGATTGTGCTGTGGCTGTTTGTACTGTCAGGATGATATAGAAAAAGAAAGTTGTAAAATACTTGATCATAGACGTTGTTTAGTTAGTAGTTATTGTGTTGAGTCCGAGCTTCTTTGCTTCCTCGATGAGCAATGCCTCTGCAGGGTCGTATTCATTAGGAATCTTTCCGTCGAGAATCGCGTCTTTGATGGCAGTCTTTAGAATACCCACCTCCTTGCAGGGGTTCAAGCCAAACATCTCCATTATGTCTTCACCACTGATAGGTGGCTGGAAGTTGCGGATACGGTCTTTTTCCTCTATTTCCACCAGCTTGGTGCGAACGGTGATATAGTTGTCTGCAAACTTCTTCTTCTTCAAATCATTTTTTGAGGTGATGTCAGCGGTGCAAAGCAACATTAGGTCGTCGATGTCATCTCCTGCGTCGAAGAGCAGCCTTCTCACTGCGCTGTCGGTTACTTCTGAGTCGGCAATGGCGATAGGACGCATATGCATCTGCACGAGCTTCTGCACGAACTTCATCTTTTCGTTCATGGGGAGTTTCATGCGTCGGAAGATACTTGGAATCATCTTCTCGCCGATGTCGTTATGGTTGTGGAATGTCCAGCCTTGAATAGGGTCAAAGCGCTTGGACTTGGGTTTGCCGATGTCGTGTAGCAGTGCTGCCCAGCGTAGCCAAAGGATGTGGTCTTTCGGTGAATCCCAATTGCCGTTCCCTTCTGATATGTCTGCAGGGGTGGCTGTGGCTTTTGCTACATTGTCAAGCACCTCCAACGTGTGATAGAAGTTGTCCTTGTGCGCTTTACCGTCTTTCGTCTCCACGCCTTGCAACAATGCCAATTCTGGGAATATCAGCGGTAGCAGCCCACAGCGTTCTAATTCAACGAATCCCTTAGACGGAGCGGGGGAGAGCAGTATCTTGTTCAGTTCCTCCGCAATACGTTCTGCTGAGATGATTTTGATGCGTTCTTTGTTGCGGCTCAGAGCCTCAAACGTGTCTTCTTCGATGTGAAAATTCAACTGTGTGGCAAACCGGATGCAACGCATCATCCGTAAAGGGTCATCGCTGAAAGTAATGTCTGGATCGAGTGGGGTGGCGATAGTCTTGTCTTCCATGTCTGCTAGTCCATCGAAAGGATCGACCAACTCGCCAAATCGGTCTTTATTTAGACAGAGTGCCATCGCGTTGATGGTGAAGTCGCGACGGTTCTGGTCTTCTTCCAATGTCCCGTCTTCCGTCACAGGCTTTCGCGAGTTGCGGTCATAGCTTTCTTTTCTTGCTCCAACGAACTCAATCTCCAAACTTTTATGCTTCAATTGTGCCGTGCCGAAGTTCTTGTAGATGGCGATGTGAGCTTTCTTGCCTAATTTGTGGCGCAAGGATTCGGCAAGCGCAATGCCCGGTCGCTTGGTCTGTTTTGTTTCATCCACCACCACGATGTCAATGTCGCTGGATGGACGCTCCAAATAGAGGTCTCTTACCCATCCTCCGATGACATAACAATCCAACTTCAACTCTTCTGCTGTATCGGAGATGAGACGGAAGAAGGGGTGGTCAAGCTGCTTGAGTATGTCGTCATGAGTGAGTATCTTCATGAGTGATTTTTTTTCTGATAGTGCAAAGTTAAAGAAAAATGAGAAAAAAGGAACTAAAGTCGCTGTCTTTTTTGAATATTTGGCAAGAAACAAGAGAGAAAATGACCGAATAGGATGTCAGTTTCTCATATTTTCTTCGTAACTTTGCAAGCAGAATCCTAAACTTATAACCGAAATGACAAGAAACATCATCTTATTGCTGGCTGTGCTGCTTTTGTTGGCATGTCAAGAACGGAAAACCGATAGAGCCGAGGAGTTTCGCGAGGCTATCCATCAGAAAGATTCTACAGAACTTGCTCAAGCTCAAGCAGAACTGACAAAACTTGATAGTATTATCACTTTCTCCACTCTGAATGTGGAGGATGAGAAGCGGCATTTTGTGTTCGAGAAACAGGAGAAGTATCAAACCATGGGTTATTGGGTGTTGCCTGCATATAAAGGGAGCAAGGAGCGCTTCACGTTCTTCCCTGAAGTGGAGGAAAGTGGTAAGATGTTGCTTGTCAATATTGATGGGAAGCGGCGCTACACGTTCACAGAAGTGAATCTTGATAGTTCTGACTATCAGTCTCTCCTGCCTACAGGACTTTCCGCACGGCAGCGTGACGATGTTCACCGCTGCTTCACCTTCGCCAAAGCTATGCATGACCTCGACATCGCTCGTAAGACTCGCGAGAAGACACTTACGAAGATACGGTTCTTTGAGCGGAAGCTGAAGAAGTAAAATGAAGCGGGATGCACTCGAATGAATGCATCCCGCTTTATTGAATGTGCGAATCATATTACTCTGCACGGAGAGTGAAACGCTTGAAGTCTGTAACAGTGAGGTCTTTATCGATACTCTTGAGGTACTGAGCAACAGAAACCTTGTTATCATCGATGTAAGCCTGCTCAAGGAGGCAGTTCTCCTTGTAGAACTTAGCGACCATACCTTTGGCGATGTTCTCAATCATCTGCTCCTTCAGGTTAGCCTCAGCTTCCTTGGCAACAGTAGCCTTGATTTCACGAGCCTTGGCAGCCTCTTCTGGAGTGATCCAACCCTTGGCAGTGTTAGATTCGATGTGATCCTCAGAGTCAACGTGTGCAGGGTTGATGCCAGCCTTCTTCAGTGCGTTCTCAACAGCCTTGCCAATCTGGTTCTGCTTAGCCTTGTCAACGGCGTTGCGAGTTTCAGCATCCTTCACGTCCTGTGGAACAGAATCAGCGTCGAGTGCGATGGGAGACATAGCTGCAACCTGCATAGCTACGCCCTTACCAGCCTCTTCGAAGCCCTTCTTGTTCAGCACTACGAGAGCGCAGAGGAAGTTCTGGTTCATGTGGTTGTAAGCAACGATGTCCTCGCCTTCCACATAGTTGAAGCCGTCGAGCTCCATCTTCTCACCAGTCACACCTGAACGGTTGGTGATAGCGTCCTTGATGTTCTCGCCATCGATGGTGAGGTTGTTCACCTCATCCATGCTCTTGCACTTGTTGGCTACAACAGCGTCGATGATCTTGGTGGCGAGTGCCACGAAGTCAGCATTCTTTGCTACGAAGTCAGTCTCGCACTTCAGTGCAATCATAGCACCGTAGTTGCCATCTACCTTTGCAAGTACGCAACCCTCTGCTGCATCGCGGTCAGAACGCTTAGCGGCCACGAGCTGACCCTTCTTGCGAAGGATTTCCATAGCAGCTTCCATGTCACCGTTAGCCTCAGTAAGAGCCTTCTTACAGTCCATGAGACCTGCCTGAGTCTTCTTGCGAAGCTCGTTGATTTCCTGTATGGTAATTGCCATAATGATTTACGATATTAAAATTACAATTTACTGTTTATTATTCAGCTGCTGGAGCTTCAGCCTCTTCAGCTGGTGCCTCTTCAGCAACTTCCTCTTCTTCTGCCTCTACAGCAGGAACCTTGCCTTCCTTTTTCTCAGCATTAGCTTCCTGATCAGCCTTCTCCACCTTGCGCTCCTCAAGACCTTCGTTGATGGCGCCGCATACAACGCTGAGGATGAGTTCGATAGACTTAGCTGCATCATCGTTTGCTGGGATAACGAAGTCAACGTCGCGTGGGTCAGAATTGGTGTCGACGATAGCGAACACAGGAATGCCCAGACGGTTAGCCTCGCTTACTGCGATGTGCTCCTTCATCACGTCAACCACGAAGAGGGCTGAAGGAAGACGAGTCAGGTCAGCGATAGAACCGAGGTTCTTCTCCAACTTGGCACGCTTACGGCGAATCTGGAGGTTCTCACGCTTAGAAAGCTTGTCGTATGTACCGTCGCTCAAGAGCTTGTCGATGTTAGCCATCTTCTTCACAGCCTTACGGATAGTTGGGAAGTTGGTCAACATACCTCCTGGCCAGCGCTCAGTCACGTAAGGCATGCCTACTGACTGTGCCTTCTCTGCGATGATTTCCTGTGCCTGCTTCTTAGTGCCGACGAAGAGGATGCGCTTGCCGCTCTTTGCCACCTGCTTGAGAGCGTCAGCAGCCTGATCGAGCTTTGCGACTGTCTTGTGAAGGTCGATGATGTGAATGCCATTGCGCTCCATGAAGATGTAAGGAGCCATAGCGGGGTTCCACTTACGCTTGAGGTGACCGAAGTGTGCACCTGCTGCGAGAAGAGAATCAAAATCTGTTCTTGCCATAATTGTTTTGTTTGTTTACTTTCTTTTTGAGTTAATGTTTGTTTAACCAACCCACAGGTCGCCCTTTGTGTGAGAGAGCCTGCAAGTTTAGATACTAAACGATGATATGATATGCTGGTCGACCAGATTCTCCCAATAATCTTGGTTTCTCTGGTCTTCCAAGTAATATTAACGCTTAGAGAACTGGAAGCGACGGCGTGCCTTTGGCTGACCTGGCTTCTTACGTTCAACAGCACGTGCATCACGTGTGATGAAGCCTTCAGCGCGGAGTGCCTTCTTGTCTTCTTCGTTGATTTTCACAAGTGCACGGGCGATAGCGAGGCGAAGTGCCTGACTCTGACCAGTGTAACCGCCACCTGTGAGGTTAGCCTTGATGTCATACTTCTCAACAACGCCGAGGAGGTTGAGGGGCTGCTTCACAACGAACTGAATCAGTTCTGATGGGAAATAATCAGCAAGTTCACGCTTGTTGATGGTGATTTTGCCAGTACCTTCTGTAAGGTACACGCGAGCAACGGCGCTCTTACGGCGACCAATTGCGTGGATATATTCTACTGCCATATACCTTATGCTTATTTGAGGGTGTTAATATCAAGTGTTACTGGCTTCTGAGCCTCCTTGTCGTGCTCAGCGCCTTCGAAAATGTAGAGGTTCTTCAGAACTTTTCTACCCAGGATGCCCTTTGGAAGCATGCCCTTCACAGCGTGACGGAGCACTTTCTCGTATCCGTTTGGACGCTTCACCATCTCAGCATAAGTTGCCTTGTGCTGACCGCTTGGATACCCAGAGAAAGTGATGTACACCTTCTGAGACTCCTTGGCACCAGTAACCTTAATCTGGTTGGCATTGATAACGATTACATTGTCACCACAGTCCATGTTGGGTGTGAAGACGGGTTTGTACTTACCGCGAAGTACCTGTGCTACTTTGGATGCAAAACGACCGAGAGTCTGTCCTGCAGCATCCACTACCACCCACTTCTTTTCTGCTGCTTCAGGGGTGATGTAGCTTGTCTTGAAACTGTTTGATTGCATTTAACCTTTTGGTTTTAATAATTAATAATGTGTGTTCGCTGCCAGCTCGACGTTGCCGTGCGACTGACGTACTGTGCCCATCGGTTTCCCTTTGGGTTTTCTGCGTTTCACGGACCGCATTCCCACCTATGTGAGCGATGCTATCCACACAGAGCACGAGGCGACTTTCGCCACCTCTCGATATAAATCGGCTTGCAAAGGTACGACTTTTTACAAAAGTGGCAATCATTTTCTTTGTTTTTTTGACACTTTTTGAAGAAATCTTTACCTTTGTGCCTGAAAAGTGCGTTTTTGTAAAATGGGAAGATACAACGAATATGGTTTATGGTTGAAAGAACAGCTGGGTGTGAAGGTGCAGAAAATCTCTCTCAACGCCGGTTTCACCTGTCCCAATCGTGACGGAAGGGTGGGTACGGGTGGATGCACCTATTGTAACAACCAGACGTTCAATCCCGACTATTGTGTCACCACCAAGTCAATCACGCGACAGTTGGAGGAGGGCAAGCATTTTTTCTCTCGCAAATACCCTGACATGAAGTATCTAGCATACTTCCAGGCATACACCAACACCTACGATTCCCACCAAAATCTCAAAGCCAAATACGAAGAAGCCCTCTCCGTCCCCGATGTGATAGGCCTCGTCATAGGCACTCGTCCCGACTGTATGCCCAACGACCTCCTCGATTATCTTTCCGACCTCAATCATCGCACCTTCCTCCTCGTCGAATACGGCATCGAATCCATCTATGACGCGACGTTGTCGCGTATCAACCGTGGTCACACCCATGCCCAAACTGCCGATGCCGTCACTCGCACTGCTGCTTGTGGCATTCGCACAGGTGCCCATCTCATTCTTGGACTCCCAGGAGAGAGTAGGGAAGCTATCCTTGCAGAAGCCGGCATTCTTTCCGCTCTTCCCCTCACCACGCTCAAGCTCCATCAGCTCCAACTCATCAAGGGCACCCGAATGGCGCAAGAGTTTGCGGAGCAACCTTCCGACTTCCATCTCTTCACCCCCGAAGAATATATTGACCTTGTCATTGATTTCATAGAACGCTTGCGTCCAGACCTTATTCTCGAACGCTTTGTTTCCCAATCTCCTTCCAGTCTTCTTGCCCTTCCCGGATGGGGCTTGAAAAACCACGAATTTGTGGACCGCCTTCGTGTTCGTATGCAAACAAGAAACACCCATCAAGGACGCCTTTGCCTTTCTTCAGCATAGCCCTACTCTCCTTCCTCATGCTTCCCGTTGAAGACTTGCATACTGCGGTTTTCCCGCAGTTCTTTCCTCGCAGCTTTTTTCACTCCCTCCTCCTCTCCAACTTCCTCACAAACTCCACTTCATATCCCAACTTCCTCATCACCTCGCTAATCGCATCCTCTGCATATCTCTCCGCTTTCCGTTTGTTGCTGGGCGTGTCAAAGCGCTTCTTGATTTGCCCCTCCACCTTCCTCTTCATCGCATTCGTGTTTGGCAAATGCTCTGCCCAATAGTTCCCGTCATCCGACAGGAACGACGTGCTCTGTGTGGTCGCCACATACTCCACATCGGGCAACTTCACATATATCGTCTTTGTTGAATCCACTGCCTCATATTCCACCTTGTCGAGGTCAATCTTGTAACTGCACTTCTGCGTCATTGTCTGCACACACGAATGCTCCTCATCAGGCATGATGAAATTCCGTTCTGTCGCACGCTGCAGAGTGAAATCCTCCATCATCGCACTGCACACATAAATCTCTCCTCGTGGACGTATCTCCTCAATGCTCGCCATCGTCTCCTCCATCGGAATCTCCTCCACACCCCTCTGCACACACCCTCTGATGAGCATCGCACACACAATGCCCACCACCACAACACATGCCACTATAATCCAACCTCTATTTCTCATTGCTCAATCATAATTCTTAACCTTAAATCTTCAGCCCTAAACTCTTGCTCTGCACAATCACCTCCACATTCTTCATCCCAATTCCACGCACTATCGCCTCAAACACCACCTTTGCGTTGTTCTCGATGTCCCTGTTCACCATTGCCGAAAAGTCCTCCTTCATCACAGCCTTGTACGCCTGCACCATCAGTTGGTCCACCTCCTCATGGCTGATTTTGTCTCTCATACCCGACGACATCCGTACCACAGCGCCTTCCTCCACCTTCGCCTCATAACCCGAATCAATCACTTTCGGTTCTGGCAAAAGAATCACCACAGCCGTACTGTCATCCGTCAGCTTCACATCGTCTATCGTCAAGTCGCGCAAGTCATACCCGTACTTAATTGTCACATCCACCGGCACAATGCACTTCCTCTCCCCATACTTCCATGTCCTCGGGTCTTTTAGTTCAAACTTCTCATGCTTGCTCGAATCATAAATCGCCAACTTTCTCACCTTCACCTCTGTCGTCACCAAGTCAGCCTTCTGCTTGATGCGCGACAAAATTACCGACTCCACCTTTGGCACGTCCTCCTCACCCGCTGTGCCACAGCTGTTGCATGAAGTGACGCCCAACAATGTTGCCAGCATCCCTATATATAATATAATGTGTAGATGTCTCATTCCAACTGTATTCAACATAAAGGGAACCATGTTCACAACTGCAAAGATACCTCTTTTTTTTCATGCAAACAAAAAAGTCTACGAAAATCTGAAAAACGTAGAATAATCTACACTTTTGGCATAAAATGTAGACTATTCCACGTTTTGCAACTCGTTTGTGAGGGACACTTACGTTCGTTTACGGGCAAGACTTACACTCGTTTGTGGGCAAGACTTACATGCGCTTGTGGAATACACTTATTTGTGAATTGCCCACTCAACTCCCAACGATTCTTTCAGTCCTCACCATTTCCTGTCCACATTCTCTCATTTCTCTATTGCGGTGTAGCGCCTTTGTGGTATTCTCAACCCAATGAAATAACATATCCGCAATGCGAATAATTAAAAAACGTCGAAGAATGTTGCGATGTGAGGAAAAATGTGTAACTTTGTAACAGAAAACTAAACTGGTTAATCAATGAAGAATATAATGACTCATAAGATGTTTGCCATGGTGGCTCTTTGGCTGACTGTGGCGGCTGTTTCTGCTCAGCAAATCACGTTGGATGATGTGGTTAATTACAAATACTATCCCAAGTCTGTTCGGGGCGTGAAACCGATGGCGGATGGCGAGAGCTATTCGTGTGTGAGTGACAACCGACAAAGTATTGAGAAACATTCGTTCAAGACAGGTGAGGTGACTGAAGTTCTTTTTGACGCTTCAGAGGCTCGTGGCGCAACCATCCGTGCTGTGGAAGGCTACATCATCTCGCCCGATGAGAAGAATATCTTGATTGAGACAAACCGTCAGCAGATATACCGTCGCTCATATACGGCTACACATTATATATATAATATAAAGAACAAAACTCTTACACCACTCTCGCAGGGTGGTCCGCAGGAGTGCCCGAAGTTCTCTCCTGATGGCAACCAGATTGCTTTCGTGAGGGAAAACAACATCTTCTTGGTGAAACTGCTCTTCAACAATGCGGAGAGCCAGATCACGAAGGATGGAGAACGCAACAAAATCATCAATGGCAAACCCGACTGGGTGTATGAGGAGGAGTTTTCCTTCAACTGCGCTTTCGACTTCTCTGCCGACAGCGAGATGCTGGCATGGATTCGTTTCGACGAGTCGAATGTGAAGACGTTCTCCTTCCCTTGGTATCAAGGTTCATGGCCTGCTAAGGAGGAATATAAGCTCTATCCGGGGAATGATGAATATAAATACCCCAAAGCGGGAGAGGAGAATTCGAAGGTGTCAGTGCTGACTTATGACATCAAGAGTCGTGTGACACGCACGATGCAGGTGCCACTTGATGCTGACGGTTACATTCCGCGCATCCAGTTTGCGGGTGAAAAGGACAAACTGATGGTGCTCACGCTCAATCGCCATCAGAATCGGCTGGACTTCTATGCTGTCAATGCCCGTAGCACGACTGCCCAGCTTATACTTCGCGAGGAGGACAAGCGTTATGTGGATGAGCCTGCCTATGCTGACATCGACTTTTCGCGCGACCAATTTATCTTGCTCAGCGAACGCGACGGCTACCAACACATGTATCTCTACACCATCGGTGGACAGTTGGTGCGCCAACTCACTTCGGGAGAATATGAGGTGATAGACTACTATGGTACCGATGCCACGGGCAAGAATTTCTACTATGCCTGCAACGAGGGAAGCCCTCTGGAGAAATATATCTACAAGGTGGATGCTTCGGGAAAGAAGACGAAACTCTCAACAGAAAAGGGCTGGAACGAAGCTGTGTTTGCCAATGGCTGCCAATATTATCTCAACACCTATTCCAACTTGACCACTCCTCCTGTCTATACCCTTTGCAACGCATCGGGTAAGGCACTCAAGGTGGTGGAGGACAATGCGGATTTGAAGAACCAACGTGATGCGCTGTCTTTGGGAACGGTGGAACTCATCTCTGTCAACACAGCCGATGGCATCCAACTGAATGGATGGATGGTGAAACCGCATGATTTCGATGCCACCAAGAAATACCCTGTGCTGATGTACCAATATGGTGGTCCTGGCTATCAGATGGTCTTCAACTCCTACAATAACGGTTTCATGAGTGGACTGATGTGGGAACAGCATCTGGCAGGCAAAGGCTATATCGTCGTGTGTGTGGACGGACGTGGAACGGGCGGAAGAGGCTCGGAGTTCAAACGATGCACATATCTGAAGGTGGGTGACCTCGAATCGCATGACCAGGTGGAGACGGCGCTTTGGCTCTCAAAACTTCCTTATGTGGACAAGTCCCGCATTGCCATCTGGGGATGGAGCTTCGGAGGTTTCAACACGCTCATGTCAATGTGTGAAGGTAGGGAAGTGTTCAATTGCGGTGTGGCAGTGGCTCCCGTTACAGATTGGCGTTTCTACGACACTGTCTATACGGAACGTTTCATGCGCACACCTCAGGAGAACCCTTCTGGCTACGATTGTTCGCCCCTCCATCGCTATGAGAAGATTAAGGGTGACTTGCTCCTCATTCATGGCATGGCAGATGATAACGTGCATTTCCAGAACTCCGCAGAATTGGCTGAAGCTTTCGTTCAGTCAGGCTACCAATTCGACATGCAGTTCTACACCAACCGAAACCACAATATCAGTGGAGGCAATACGCGTCGACACCTCATTACACGTATCGAAAATTACCTCGATGACCACCTCCTCAAATAACGGTTTTTGACCTAATTAGTAGTGACTTTTCCGTTTTCTTTGCTTCTTTTTTGTTCAAAAAGCGCTATTTTTCATTTTTCTTTAAAAAAGTTGCTGAAACATTTTGCCAGTATTGAAAAAGGTCGTACCTTTGCACTCGCTTTCCGAAAGGGAGGGCACAAAACTAGATCTTTGACAGACTGCGAACAGAACAAGACAAGCAGCGCGCAGCGTATATAATATAATGTGTATATGCATGCGCCAAGCAACAAGTCATTCC
>ONDH01000001.1 GCA_900316505.1 uncultured Prevotellaceae bacterium | reverse complement strand
AGCTACCGACATGCTGCCCCTCGACTTGCATGTGTTAGGCCTGTAGCTAGCGTTCATCCTGAGCCAGGATCAAACTCTTCACTGTAATATTTGTATTCTAGTAATCTGCCTGACCGGCCAGGCTCATCCTGCTTTATTCTCGTCAAAGTTTTATGTTTGTCGGAATCGACTTATGCTTGTGCATACATACTGTAACAATATGCATGCGCTACTTGTCTTGTTTCTGTTCGCAGTCTGTCAAAGATCTATTTTTGTGCCCCCTTTCGGAAAGCGAGTGCAAAGGTACGACCTTTTTCGATAATGGCAAAATGTTTTGGAAAGTTTTTTGAGAAAAATGAAAAATTATTCATGGGGGAGCATCGAAGAAAGTCTTACACATTATTATATAATATAAAGCGCCTAAGTACACTCACTTTTTTCTCCTGTTCCCTTCTTCATTCAAGAGAAAATCCTTAACTTTGTAGCCGAAATGGATAAGCAAAACATCTATAAAGAAAGCATTGACGCCATCCTCATTAAAGGAAAAAGTTATCTCGACCCCGATTTTTCCGCTCAGCAATTGGCTGACCGTCTTGGAATTTCGGCTTTTGCCCTCTCGCGCCTCCTCAAAGCGACCTATGGCATGTCGTATACAGGGATCGTACATTCCCATCGCATTCAGGATGCCATGCGTCATCTGCAAGATAAACGGTTTGCCCCCTACTCCGTAGATGACATCGGCATGATGGTCGGTTTCAAAAACCGCCAATCTTTCTTCTCCGCTTTCAAAAAGGCCACAGGAACCACCCCTGAAAAATACCGCCTCATGTAGCTAAGCACGCTATATTTGACGCCAATTATCAATCACAACTATAATGAAGACAATCGTAAAAACAATGATGATTTCCGCACTGATAGCTGGAGCGGCAGAAACAACGAATGCCGGACAGCCTGACACTCCATCGTCCATGGATGGTAAGAAAGAAAAGAATTTCGAGTACAGCAATGAGCGGTTTGCCGACTTGCAGATGCTCCGCTACAAAGTGGAGGGATTTGAGAACCTCTCCCTAAAGCAGAAGACGTTCATTTACTACTTGCAAGAGGCAGCTCTCTATGGACGTGATATCCTCTTCGACCAAAATGGCAAGTACAACTTACGCATCCGCAAAATGCTGGAAGATGTGTATATGAATTACCAAGGTGACAAAGAAAGCAAAAACTTCAAAGCCTTAGAAGAGTACCTCAAGCGAATGTGGTTTTCTAATGGTATCCACCATCATTATGGCAGTGAGAAATTTGTACCGGGATTCACACGCAAATGGTTGCAAGACACCGTTAATTGTTCCGATGAAATCGCGGATGTCATCTTCAACCCCAACATATTGCAGAAGCGCGTGAACCTGACAGAAGGACAAGATTTAATCAAAACGAGTGCCAGCAACTATTATGAGAACGTGACTCAAGCAGAGGCTGAAACTTTTTACGCCAAACAGAAGGCGGAGGGCGATTCGCTGCACCCCGTGATGTATGGTATGAACTCGCGCCTTGTCAAAACAAAAAATGGCGATTTCATCGAAAAGAAGTGGACTATCAATGGACTTTATGGCGATGCCATCAAGAAAATAGTGGAGAACCTGAAATTGGCACGTCCCTATGCTGAGGATGCACAGCAGCAGAAGGTAATAGACCTGCTTGTTTCTTATTATGAAACAGGGGACTTGGCAACGTTCGACCAATATTCAATTGCATGGGTGGAAAACACGGAGCCGTTGGTGGACTTTGTCAATGGTTTCATCGAATGTTACGGTGACCCATTAGGTTTGAAGTGCTCATGGGAAAGCATTGTAAATTTCAAGGACATAGAAGCCACCAAGCGCACGGAAACACTGAGTGCCAATGCGCAATGGTTTGAAGATCATAGTCCGGTTGCTCCTGAATTCAAGAAGGAAAAGGTGAAGGGAATTACCGCGAAGGTCATCAAAGCAGCCATCCTCGCCGGTGACCTCTACCCACCTACAGCTATTGGCATCAACTTACCTAACAGCGATTGGGTGCGTGCAGAACATGGTTCGAAGTCTGTGACGATCGGTAATTTGACAGACGCCTACAACCAAGCCGCCAAAGGAAATGGCATGTTACAAGAATTTGCCTATGGAAAGGAAGAAGTAGATTTAATTGAGAAATATGGCGATTTAACCGATGATTTGCATACCGATTTACATGAATGTTTAGGACATGGGAGCGGTAAACTGTTGGAAGGTGTAGATGGTGACAGCCTCAAAGCATACGGTAGCACGATTGAAGAAGCGCGTGCCGATCTCTTTGCCCTCTATTATTTAGCCGACCCCAAATTGGTGGAGTTAGGATTGGTGCCCAATGCCGAGGCCTATAAGGCAAGTTACATCGCCCAAATGCAGAATGGTTTATTGACACAATTAGTACGCATCAATTTAGCTAACAATATCGAAGAGGCACACATGCGCAACCGTGCTTTGATTGCCCGTTGGGCGTACGAGCATGGAAAGGACGACAAAGTGATGGAACTTGTTAAACGAGACGGAAAAACTTACGTTAAAATTAATGATTACCAGAAACTTCGTCATCTCTTTGGCGAATTACTAGCAGAGATTCAGCGTGTGAAATCAACGGGCGATTTCAAGGGCGCTCAAGCACTCGTAGAATCTTATGGCGTGAAGATTGATCCAGAACTTCACAAAGAAATTCTTGACCGATACGCAAAACTCAACATTGCGCCCTATAAAGGTTTCATCAATCCCGTCTATACTGCAGTCCGTGATGCACAAGGTAACATTACAGATGTGAAGATTTCTTACACAGAAGGCTATGCGGAACAGATGTTGCGCTACAGCAAGGATTACGCCACATTGCCACTCGTCAATGAATAATCTCATCAACGATATCAAGAAGGATCTGAGAGCCAACATGAACGGGGTGGCTTCAGCGCATGCAAGACAGACAGAAGACTATCGCATCAATTGGGGGGTAGAGCTACCACGATTAGGGATAATATCCGATGAAATCGGACATCTATGCGATGAAAAGGAACTATCAAGACGCGCTTTAGCTCAGGCTCTCTGGAATGAAAGCACGCGAGAATGCAAGATTCTTGCATGTATGTTAATGCCGGTCCAAGAGATGGATGAAGAGGTGTGCGACATCTGGGTGGAAAACATCCGGACAGAAGAGATTGCAACGATGTTTTGTCTCTACCTTGTACAAAGGTTGCCGTATGCCAGCACGAAGGCTTTCGAATGGATAGCCCGCGAGGAGCGGATAGTACAGAATTGTGGTTATCTAACTCTGTGCCATTTGATGAGAAAATACAAGTTCAGTGAAGAAGCCGAGGCAGAATTCTTGGATCAGGCAGGGGCATCGTTAGACTGTCGATATGCCATAAAGGCACTACAGATATATGCCTCTTTGAATGAAGATAATGCACGGAAAGTCAAAAAAGTGGCAGATTATTTGTGACAGCCAAAGAAAAACAGTAAATTTGTGCCCGTATTGTACAAAGGTTGTATGAAAAAGGGAGAAGGGACGCAATCAAAAGAAAGCCCGGATGACATTCTAAGTCGCTACATAACGGAACAAGGAGGCATGCGCAATACAGAGGAGCGACATGCCATCTTGAAGGTTGTCATGCAAATGAAAGGTCATCATAGTGCTGATCAGATTTTAGAGATGATGCCAGACAATTTCCCCGTCAGCCGTTCCACCATGTACAGCACATTGGCTCTGCTCGTCAAGTGCGGGCTTTTGTACAATCATCAGACAGAAGGTGCCACCCTGTATGAATGTGCATATAAAGTACCTGCACATCACCATTACATCTGCACTGGATGCAACAAGATTTGGGATTTGAAAGACTCTTCCATTGAGCAAGCCGCATCAAAAGTGAAGACACCACGATTCAAAAAACTGAGATGCAGCACCTACATCTTTGGTATCTGCAACATTTGTCAAGCTAAGTTGGCACGACTGAAAAAGAAGATGGAAAAAGAGGCGAAGGCGCAGAAACAGTCCAGTATGACACGCGAAGAGAAGCGATTTGCCAGAATTGACGAGGAACTGAGCAAGGCCGCTGAATGGTTTAAGTAAATACAAATTAAAAAACATTATAATCAACATGAGCAAAGTAGATGTATTGTTAGGTCTTCAATGGGGAGACGAAGGTAAAGGTAAGGTCGTGGATGTGTTGACTCCACGCTATGACGTTGTAGCCCGTTTCCAAGGAGGTCCTAACGCTGGACACACGCTCGAGTTCGAAGGACAGAAGTACGTGCTTCGTTCCATTCCATCGGGCATTTTCCAAGGTGACAAGGTAAACATTATCGGTAACGGCGTGGTATTGGCGCCCGATCTCTTCATGGATGAGGCAAAAGACCTTGAAAAGAGCGGCCACAATCTGAAGAACCGTCTCCATATCTCAAAGAAGGCACACCTCATCATGCCAACTCACCGTCTGCTCGACGCCGCCTACGAGGCTGCGAAAGGCAAGAACAAGGTGGGAACAACGGGCAAGGGTATTGGTCCCACTTATACTGACAAGACCAGCCGTAATGGTTTGCGCGTCGGTGACATCCTCGACAACTTCGAAGAGAAATATGCCGCTCACAAGGCACGTCATGAGGGCATTCTCAAGAGCCTCAACTACACCAACTACGATATCACCGAGGTGGAGAAGAAGTGGATGGAAGGCATTGAGTACATCAAGCAGTTCCAATTGGTGGATTCTGAACATGAAATCAACAAGCTTCTGAAGCAAGGAAAGTCTGTGCTTTGCGAAGGTGCTCAAGGCACGATGCTCGACATTGACTTTGGCTCTTATCCTTTTGTCACGTCTTCCAACACCATTTGTGCAGGCGCATGTATTGGTTTGGGTATCGGACCTAACAAGATTGGCGATGTTTTTGGTATCATCAAGGCATACTGCACCCGTGTGGGCGCAGGACCATTCCCAACAGAGTTGTTCGATGAAACAGGTCAGAAGATGCGTGACATCGGTCACGAATATGGTGCCGTGACGGGACGTGAACGCCGTTGCGGATGGGTTGACCTCGTGGCACTCCGTTACGCCATCATGGTGAGCGGTGTGACGAAACTCATCATGATGAAGAGTGACGTACTTGACGGGTTCGACACCATCAAAGCATGTACTGCCTACAAACTGAAAGATGGCAGCATCACACGCGACTTCCCCTACGATATCAGCGACGGTCTCATCGAGCCTGTATATACAGAACTTCCTGGTTGGAAGACAGACCTCACCGAGATGACCAGCGAGGCAGAATTCCCGAAGGCTTTTTCTGACTATATCGCTTTCTTGGAGAAGGAGCTGGAAACTCCTATCACAATCGTCAGTGTCGGTCCTGACCGCGAACAAACGATTGAACGATAAATGACACGATAGTAGTCAATTGTCGCTGACAATACTTATGAAGAAAATCGCATTTCTCTTAACCCTCCTTACGCTCATACTGACCCCCTGCTGCAATAGGATGAGTCAGTATGAGCGTATTCTTGCTGACATTGATAGCCTCATAGGCACAGATGCCGACAGTGCCAGAAATATGCTGCTGCGCATGGATGGGGACATGAATGATGCGAACGAAGACACCCGAGCATACTACAACCTGCTCCTAGTGAAAGCCGACGAATGGGCAAAGAAGGAACACGCATCCGACTCACTTATCAATACGGTGGTTGAACACTTCGAGAAGCACGACCCTAATGGGCATCTTCCTGAAGCTTACTATTATGCTGGATGTGTCAACTCTTTCATACAAAACGGAGAGAAAGCGCTGCTTTACTACCAAAAATCCTTAATGTGCGACAGCGCCCATATCACCACTCCTTTGAAAAGCCATTGCTATGTACAAATCGGTAACATATACATGCGCAACGGATTGCTCCATGAAGCAAATGAAATGCAACAACTTGCATACTTTTACTTCAAAGAAAGTGGAGACACCTTAGGTATGCGACTCAGCAGCGAATACATACAAACCATCAAAGAAATGCAGCAAGACAGCACTGCCCAACCCAAGGCAGATGTAATCATGCGCATACAAAAGCTACACGCACAAGCCAAAAGCCAAGTTCTCAACGACATGAATGCCCAACTGGAAGCAGAGAACTCAAAAGAACGGCAGTTCATCTGGATTGTCAGCCTTTCAGCTCTCATCATTGTAGTGGCTGCCACCCTCCTGATACTTCATTTGCGCAAACAGAGAGAAATCCGGAAAGAGGAGGCTGCTGAAATATTCTTGTCCTCACGAAGCAAACGTCAGTTCTATGACAAGGAAATCAATCAGCTACTGACAACACATATATATAATAATAAGGTGCTGAAAGATGCCGATTGGAAAAAGATAGAAGCTGGACTCCTGAAGGCATACCCCACATTCAAGGAAAAGCTCTTCACTCTCTACCCCCTTTCTGATACCGAATACCGCATTTGTATGCTCATCAAGATGGAAGTTTCACCTTCCAATATCTCTAAATTGATGGCATGCAGCAATAGTGCCGTGACACAAAACCGTCTTCGAATGCAACAAAAAGTGTTTGACGGCGAAGGAGCAGCAAAAGACTGGGATAATTTTATTCTTTCTCTGTAAGTCATGCCATATCAGTATTTTACAAAATCTTTGTAAAATTTTTGCAAAATCGTTTTCCACCCCTCTTTCCACCCCCTGACGAAAATGTAAAATTTTTGTAAAATGATTTTCTTGGTGTTTTTATGCAAGTTTCCCTATCTTTGCAGCAACAAAATCATTTACATCAAAAAGTTTACAGTATGAAAAGATTCGTTACACTCATTTGTATTGTGCTGACCACCCTTGCTGGTTGGGCACAGAACAACAAAATCGTCAATCGCACGGAAGGGAGCATCACTTTCACCGTTGATGAGAACCTTGCCCCCATTAGCGAAAACACCCTCACGATAGAGGAATTCATGACTGATGGCTCTCGCGCTCTTGGGAAGAACTTTGGCATCTTTGAAGATGAAGGTGTACCTGGTGACACTAAGAAATGGGTTGCCAAAAGTTTCTCGGATGAGGAAAAGTTCTACATCTTCAAGGGGAAGGACGTATTCTTCCAAACAATTGTGCGAGCATACGCCGATCATCGTCCCCTTGTCCTTTCACCCGATATGGTTTGGGTGCTCATCAGTCAAGGATTCGCACGCTACGTGAACGCGCACCCTGAGGAACTGCGCGACCAGCTGGTAAGTCATACGGGGAAGATGGACTTGGTGATTGAAACCGAGAAAGAACTGTTGGAGGGAGATCCTGAATGGGATAAACTCATTGATGCTTTCGCGAAACAAATCAACGAATACACCAAAGAGGACATCGCCAAGACTATCACAGCCGACTTCACTACCACTAGCACCATTGAACGCATCACCTCTCAAATCACCCTGATGGAAACCATGAAATCGTACTTCGATTATATCGTGCATTATATCGCCTGTGGCATTCCGACCGTCACCCTTACAGGTACGCCTGAAGACTGGGAGAAGGTGTTGGAAAAGACGAAGGAACTGGAAAAGTACGGCATGGAAGATTGGATACAAAGCCTCACACCCATCCTGACCGAGTTCGTCAACGCATCCAAAGGCAAACCCGACCAGACTTTCTGGCAGAGCATGGTAAAAAAATACAATCCTAACAAACTGGTTGGTGGCAACTGCGACCTGCGCAACCCGACAGAACTGGATGGATGGATTCTCAAACTCTTTCCTGACGAAAAGGGGCAGACCCTTGACCAAGTGCCCCACACGCACACAATGCCGTCGGAGCGTGTATATGTAGATTTCAAATACCAAATCATCGACCCTGAAAATGGCGATGTCCTCACGACTATCCCCATGCAACTCATTGCCGGCTACATCGGCACAGAGGTGGACACCCTCACGCATACCCTCACGCCTAAGATGGGTTGGGTGGTACGACAGTTAGAGGGCGAAGAGACGATTGTGGAGAAACTCAAGAAAATGGATGAGGGGGAATCCTTCTATGGCATCGAATTGCGCGTAAACCGTGTGCCAGAACATCTTTCAAAGTTGTCACACATTAAGCAATTATGGCTCCATTTCACCGATGAAATCGTCCTTCCCGAATGGATGGATAAGATGACTATCGACAACCTCAAGGTCGAAGGGAAAATCACAGAAGAGGAGGAAAAAGCACTCCGTCAGCGCTTCCCCAATATCATCATCAACAATGTAGAGAGGCAGGCATCTCCTGGCAACCGAAACCCATTAATTGTGGTGAATGGAGAACCTTATCCTGTGAACGATGATATTGAAGACATCTACGACGAGGACATCGCAGAACTCGTAGGAGTAGATCCTGATGACATCAAGGACATCACCATCCTCAAGGATGCTGCTGCCACAGCCATCTGGGGTGAGAAAGGCCGCAATGGAGTCATCGAAATTAAGACTAAGAGCGACAAGACCAAAACTAAGGGCAAAAAGATTAAAGCCAAGAGGACTCATACAATCATCGGTACCGTAAGCGATGCTAATGGTCCACTTTGGGGTGCCAATGTCGTGGAAATAAACGAACGGGGCCGTATCGTGAAATCAACCACAACCGATTCCCTTGGTCATTTCACTCTCAAGACAGTGAATCCTAAAGACAAAATTCGAATTTCGTACATAGGATTAATAACTGTGGAACTCAACAACAACCTCAATGAGTATAACATCGTCATGCAAGATGCGACGAAAATCAAAGATGTACCCATAAGAAAGAGAAACGTCAACATTGATGATTTCGAAGGAATCCTCCCTTCCACCAACCCCACAAAACCCATACAGAAATGAAAAAGATGATTACAATTATCCTGCTGACCCTCATCGCCACCTATGCAATGGGGCAGGTGGATTACAACAAGAAAACAGACCGATTCTGTCTCAATTCCACCCTGAGATACAGAAACGGGAAAGAAAATAACAAGGACATCATCGAGATGTTCAAATATGCTGGAAATCAAGAGGGCAAAAGATGGTGGACAGGATATTATGTGCCCAAGCAGGAATTTCCTGACAAGGATGCCAGCGAGGAAGTCAAGAAAGCCATGCGAGAGAAAAGACATCAAGACATCGATGAGTACATGGAGAAGGAAGAAGAGATGCAGAAAATCTATCCATGCTACAAACATCTTTTCATCAGCGCTCCCTCTTTCAATCCGCCTCATGCGCTCAGCTACGATGCCAGGGACACCTCCCTCGTCGTGCTGAGTCCTGGCAAGGAGGCTGCATCTCCCAATAACATCGAAATGGGGAAGAACGTGGTGCGCACCATGAAGATGAAGGTGGACAAGGAAACCTATAATGCCATCCAGACGCTCCACATGCTCGTCATTTACACAGCTGTCCCTATGGATGCCGTCTCCAATCAACTCGACGGCACACTCTACTACATCACATGGAGCGACTGGCGAGGAGATTTTCTGGTCATGTCTCCCAGCGGTGCCGAATCAGCCACAGCAAAACGAGTCCTCCATGTATTCAATGACATCGCATACGCAGTAGGAGATCATGACTTAAAAGGACTTCAGGAACTTATGCCCACCGTCAACGAACTCATCGCCCACTATCGCACCCTACTTCACCCCGATGTCATCGTCGATGAAAAGATGAATTTAGACTTGTAATAGGTGGGAGATGAATGTATTGCTACGCAGCAATCAAAAATTGTTCAGCAACTTCGTGTACAGCGAGATAGCATCGTCTATCTCGCTGATTTTGATGTATTCATCAGCCGTGTGGGAACGCGAAGACTCGCCTGGTCCGAGTTTGAGCGATGGGAAACGCATCAAGGCTTGGTCGCTCAACGTGGGAGAGCCAAATGGTTTCAAGCCTTCTTTAATGCAAGCCTGCACAAAAGGATGCTCCACATCTATCTTCGACGAAGACAGACGGAAAGAACGTGCTTTCAAGTCCGAAGTGAGATGCTCTTGAAAGAAAGCGAAGATTTCCTCGTTGGTGTAGCACTCGTTGCTGCGTACATCTATGGTGAAGGTGCAAGTATCGGGAATCACATTGTGCTGTGTGCCAGCATTGACAATGGTGACCGTGTTCTTTACAGGCCCTAACAAGTCTGTCTGTTTCGGGAACTTCCATTCCGAGAGCCACTGGATGTCCTTCATCGCATGGTAGATGGCATTGTCGCCCTCATTCCGTGCCGCATGACCTGCCTTCCCATGAGCGGTGGCATCGATGACCATCAGTCCCTTCTCCGCAATAGCTGGTTGCATGCCCGTAGGTTCACCCACAATGGCAAAGTCAATCTTAGGCAGGAGGGGCAGAACTGACTCGATGCCATTCTTGCCCGAGACCTCCTCTTCACAACTCGCCAAATAAATCAGGTTGTATGGTTTCGGTTTGTCCTTCAAAAGCATTAACACCTGCAATAGTGCCATCAAACCACCACCACAGTCATTGCTGCCCAAACCATAGAGTTTATCACCCTCGAAAGTTGGCGTGAAGGGGGCGTGCTGCCATCCCGCCACAGGTTTCACCGTGTCAACATGGGCATTGAGCAAGATAACGGGCTTCGACTCGTCGAAATTAGGGCTGGCACACCACACATTATTTCCATGCCGTTGGGGGTTCAATTCCTTTTCCCTCATATATGCCTCCAACACAGCCGCTGCAGCCGCCTCGTCGCGACTGACCGATGGTGTGGCAATCAGCATTTTCAGCAGTTCGACTGCCTCGTTCGTTTGCTCTTTGTACATCATTTTCAGCACTTTTACATTATTTTAAAGGCAAAGGTACTACATTTTAGTGAGAAAATCGTAACTTTGCATCGTTTTTGTGATTTGAATAATAAAACTAACAAGATAATGGCACAGCAAGAAGACATTTTCAAGAAAGTGGTAAGCCACTGCAAGGAATACGGATTCGTGTTCCCCTCTTCAGAGATTTATGACGGACTGGGTGCCGTATATGACTATGGTCAGAACGGCGTGGAGTTGAAGAATAATATCAAGCAGTACTGGTGGCAGTATATGGTGTTGCTGCACGAGAACATCGTGGGCATCGACTCTGCCATCTTCATGCACCCAACCATTTGGAAGGCATCAGGTCATGTGGATGCATTCAATGACCCACTCATCGACAACCGCGATTCAAAGAAGCGTTATCGCGCCGATGTGCTCATCGAGGATCAGATTGCCAAGTATGACGAGAAGATTGAAAAGGAAGTAGCCAAGGCACGCAAGCGTTTTGGTGATGCTTTCGACGAGGCTCAATATCGTGCCACTTCTGCCCGTGTATTGGAGGAGCAGGCAAAGCGTGATGCCTTGCATCAGCGTTATCAGGAGGTGATGAACGCTGAAGGCGGCATCGACTTGGAAGGTTTGAAACAAATCATCCTTGACGAAGGCATTGTTTGCCCCATCAGTGGCACTCGCAACTGGACGGACGTGCGTCAGTTCAACCTGATGTTCAAGACGGAGATGGGTGCTGCTGCCGAGGGTGCAAGCACCATCTACCTGCGTCCTGAAACGGCTCAGGGCATCTTCGTGAACTATCTGAACGTGCAGAAGACGGGACGCATGAAGGTGCCATTCGGTATTGCTCAAATTGGTAAGGCATTCCGCAACGAGATTGTGGCGCGTCAGTTCATCTTCCGCATGAGGGAGTTTGAGCAGATGGAGATGCAGTTCTTCGTGAAGCCTGGCACAGAATTGGCTTGGTTTGAGGAATGGAAGAAGCGTCGCATGGCATGGCATCAGGCACTCGGTTTTGGTGCTGAGAACTACCGTTTCCACGACCACGACAAGCTGGCTCACTATGCCAACGCTGCCACCGACGTGGAATTCAAGATGCCGTTCGGCTTCAAGGAGGTGGAAGGTATCCACTCTCGCACGAACTTCGACCTCTCTCAGCATGCCAAGTACAGCGGCAAGAAGATTGAGTATTTCGATCCTGAAGACAACACTTCATACACTCCATACGTCATCGAGACCTCTATCGGTGTGGACCGTATGTTCCTCTCTGTGATGTGCCACAGCTACTGCGAGGAGCAGCTCGAAGGTGGCGACACCCGCGTGGTGCTCCGTCTGCCTGCAGCTTTGGCTCCTGTGAAGCTGGCGGTGTTCCCACTCACCAAGAAAGACGGTCTGCCTGAGAAAGCTCGTGAAATCATTGACGGTCTGAAGTTCCACTTCAACTGCAAATACGAGGAGAAGGATCAGATTGGCAAGCGTTACCGCCGTCAGGATGCCATCGGCACTCCGTTCTGCGTGACCGTGGACAACCAGACGCTGGAGGACAACACCGTGACCCTGCGCTATCGCGACACGATGAAGCAGGAGCGTGTCAACATCGCCGACTTGCGTGGCATCATCGAAGACCAGGTGACCATCACCAGCCTCCTGAAGAACTTGAAGTAACCAGCCACCAGCCCACGCGCTGGGCGATTATTGTCATGCGGACCAGCCCCTTGATAAACTTTGTAATAGATAACAAATGAAGAAATTATTTCATATTCTACCCTTATTCGCCGCCCTCATTTTTCTGGCTTCATGTAGCGAGAAAGACGAGGTGGGCGAGTATGACAACTGGCAGGCAAGGAATCAGCACTACGTGGATTCCATCGCTTCACTTGCCGATGCAGGACGTGACGGTTGGACAAAAATCATTGCTTACAACCTCAACACACGAGAACCACGCCCCGACTTGAACAACAACTACTACATTTACGTGCAGAAGTTGGAGAAAGGAACTGGTGACAAACTTCCCGAAAATAACGACTCCGTTCGTGTTCACTACTTGGGACGTCTCATTCCTTCCATGTCATACACGCAGGGTAATGTCTTCGACAAGAGTTACAGCACTTACACGTTCAACGAGGAGACTGACGTGCCCAAGTTGATGCCTGTCACCAACAGTATCATCACAGGTTTCTCCACTGCTGTGATGCACATGGTGGAAGGTGATCGCTGGAAGGTTGTTGTGCCTTACTATCTGGGTTACAACCCCAAGGTAAACCCGTCCAGCATGGTACCCGACTACTCCACCCTTATCTTCGACATCAAATTAGTGCGCATCTATAAATATAAGAAAGATAAGGACACCACTTGGCACTAAAATATTAAAAGAGAAAAACTAAAAAGTATAGGTTACCTTTGCAAACAGGATTCTAATATCCTGCATGATAGGTAACCTATACTTTTTACTATTGTTGTTAGTTTTTCGCTTATTTCACATTGCCTACCTTGATCAGGTATTCAGCAATCTGCACAGCGTTCAGTGCTGCACCCTTCTTAATCTGGTCGCCTGAGAGCCAGAAAGTGAGACCATTCTCATTGGCGAGGTCTTTGCGAACACGACCTACATACACGTCATCCTTACCGGCAGTGAAGAGAGGCATAGGATACTTCTGATTCTTAGGATCGTCAATGAGTGTTACGCCGTCAGCAGCAGCGATGGCCTTCTGTGCATCTTCCACAGAGATAGGCTTCTCAGTCTCCACCCACACAGCCTCTGAGTGAGCACGGAGAGAAGAGATGCGTACACACATGGCAGAGCACTTCGCGTCGGTGTGCATAATCTTGCGTGTCTCATTGAACATCTTCATTTCCTCCTTCGTGTAACCATTATCCTGGAACACATCAATCTGAGGAATTACATTGTATGCCAACTGATAAGCGAACTTATTCACGGTAGGCTCCTTGCCTTCCACCAGTTCCTTATACTGCTGCTGCAACTCTGCCATCGCAGCGGCGCCAGCACCAGAAGCGCTCTGATAGCTTGCCACGTGGATGCGCTGAATGTGGCTCAGTTTCTCGATGGGCTTGAGCACAACCACCATCATGATGGTGGTGCAGTTTGGGTTGGCAATGATGCCACGAGGACGGTTCAGTGCATCCTCCGCATTGCACTCAGGCACCACCAATGGCACATCGTCGTCCATGCGGAACGCGCTGGAGTTGTCAATCATCACAGCACCAAACTTCGTGATGTCCTCAGCAAACTCCTTTGAAGTGCCAGCACCAGCCGACGTGAAGGCGATGTCCACGCCCTTGAAGTCGTCACCATGCTTAAGAAGCTGTACTTCATACTCCTTGCCACGGAAAGTATATTTCCTTCCGGCACTGCGAGTTGAGCCGAAAAGCACGAGTTCGTCAATTGGGAAATTTCTCTCATCAAGAACACGAAGGAATTCCTGTCCTACGGCACCACTGGCACCGACGATTGCTACTTTCATCTTATTACCTTATTGATTGGAAAAAATTATTCATTTTTCAAAAACGCTGCAAAGTTAGGAAAAAAACTAAAAACTAAAAACTAAAAACTAAAAGTTTCAGTGACAAAGCCACCATATTGACAAAAGATACTATTACTTTTCACTTTTAGTTTTTAGTTTTTAACTTTTTCCGTACCTTTGCAAAAATTTTCATTTTGGACGCAATTACCACATATCTGCCCATCACCGACCCTACTTGGATCTTCTTCCTTGTGCTTTGTGTGATCTTGTTTGCCCCCATGATATTCAGCAAACTACGCATTCCGCATCTCATCGGAATGATTTTGGCAGGTGTGCTGATTGGCGAACACGGCTTCAATCTCCTTGCAAGAGACGCATCGTTCGAACTGTTCGGCAAGGTGGGCATCTACTACATCATGTTCTTGGCAGGTCTGGAGATGGACTTGCAAAATCTGAAACAAAACCGCAACAAGGGCTTCATCTTTGGTTTCATCACCACCGTGATACCTTTCGGTTTCGGTTTTCTGGCAGGTTATTACTTCCTCGACTACAGCATTCCAGCATCCCTGCTTTTGGCATGCATCTTCGCCTCCCACACATTGGTTGCATACCCCATTGTCGGGCGTTACGGACTGAGCAAATCACCCTCCGTGACCATCTCCATTGCCGCCACGATGGTGGCACTCCTTTCCGCCCTGCTCTTCTTGGCAGGCATCTCCGGCACCATCAAGGGAACAGGAGGTTTTTGGTTTTGGGCACTCTTTGCCGTGAAGTTCACCCTCTTCATCGTCGGCATGTTCTTCCTGCTGCCACGCCTCATCCGTGCCTTTTTCCGTAAATTCAGCGATCCCGTCATACAGTTCACCTTCACCCTCGCAGTGGTGTTCCTTGCAGCAGCCACCGCTGAGTTCTGCGGGTTGGAGGGCATCTTCGGAGCCTTCCTGGCAGGTTTGGTGCTCAACCGCTTTGTGCCCAACACCTCCCCATTGATGAATCGCATCGAATTCATCGGCAATGCCCTCTTCATCCCCTACTTCCTGATAGGTGTGGGCATGTTGGTCAATGTTGCCCCGATGTTCCGTGAAGGCAAGGCAGCCGTGGTGGTGCTCATCATGGTGGTGGCAGGCACCCTTTCCAAACTCCTCGCCTCCTTCATCAGCCGAAAACTCTTCCGCATGAACCACACAGAAGGTGTGATGATGTTCGGTCTCACCGAAGCACACGCCGCTGGTGCCTTGGCAATGGTGATGGTGGGTGTCAACCTCGAAACCACCCCTGGTGTTCCTCTCATGAACAATGCCGTGTTGGACGGTGTGGTCATGATGATACTCATCTCCTGCATCATCTCCTCCATCGCCACCGACCAGGCTGCCAAGAAACTCAAGATGCAAGGCGACGGAGACAACAAGAAGCAGCGACGAGACAGTACAGCTCTCGACGACGAGAAGATTCTCATTCCTGTCAATGAGCCAAGCAATATCGACACGTTAATGTCCACCGCCTTCATGATGCGCAACCGTCAACTGAATCGTGGACTGATCTGTCTGAACATTATCAACGATGCCGACCTCAGCGACAAGACACAGGCACACAGCCGTGAGTGCTTGCAGATGGCCACACGCCTTGCCTCTGCTGCCGATGTGCCCATGCAAACACAGACACGTCTGGCTGTCAATTTCGTCACAGCCACCATTCATGCCCTGCGAGAGAACGATGCCAGCGAACTGCTCATTGGCATGCATCGCAAGCGCCACGAAGGCGACTCCTTCCTCGGACTTTTTGCACAAGGCCTCATCGACAACATGTCGCGCCAGCTCATCATCGTCGACATGCACATCCCAGCCAACACCATCCGCAAGATTGTGGTGGCAGTGCCCGAAAAGGCTGAATACGAAAAAGGCTTCTACCGATGGATTAACCGTATTGCCCGTATGGCAGAAGACCTCGGATGCCAGATGGACTTCTATGCTACAGAAGCCACAGGCAACCTCATCATGCGCTACATGCGCGACCGTCACAAGAGCGTGCGCGACGACTACGAACTGCTCTACTCGTGGAACGACTTCCCTGCTCTCCGCCACGAACTCAACCACGACCATCTGCTCGTGGTGGTCACAGCACGCAAGGGCAGCATCTCCTACCAAAGCTCCTTTGCAAGGCTGCCCCACCAGCTCCAAACCGACTTTGCCGGCACAAGCCTCATGCTCATCTATCCCGATCAGCAGGAGGAGAGCAACGAGCGGCATGCCTTCACCGATCCACACCGCTACGAAGCCAACTCTGGCAGCACCCGTGTAGGTCGCTGGCTCAGCAAGTGGATAGGAGAAATGGGATGAGGAGAAAATGAAAAAACTAAAAACTAAAAGTAAAAGATACCTTGCCCCCTGATGGCAAACATCCCGAATGGAGGTTACTTGTATTTTTCACTTTTCACTTTTAGTTTTTCACTCTCAACTTCCACCTCTCAACATTACGAATTATGCATTCAATAAGCTTATGATACAACTTCACAACATCACCAAGTCCTTCGGCACGCTCCAAGTGCTCAAAGGCATTGACCTCCACATCGACAAAGGCGAGGTGGTCAGCATCGTGGGTCCCTCAGGAGCAGGTAAGACCACCCTCCTCCAAATCATGGGCACCCTCGACACCCCCGACACAGGCTCAGTCGTGGTGGACGGCATCGATGTGACCCGTCTGAAAGACAAGGACATCGCCAAGTTCCGCAATCAGCACCTCGGCTTCGTCTTCCAGTTCCACCAACTCCTGCCCGAGTTCACGGCATTGGAGAACGTCTGCATCCCTGCCCTCATCGCAGGCAAGAACAAGAAGCAGACCGAAGCACGTGCCAAGGAACTCCTCGACTACCTCAACCTCAGCGATCGCATCCACCACAAACCTGCCGAACTCTCAGGAGGAGAGAAGCAACGTGTGGCAGTGGCACGTGCCCTCATCAACAATCCCTCCATCATCCTTGCCGACGAGCCCTCGGGCTCACTCGACTCCAAGCACAAGGCAGAACTGCACCAACTCTTCTTCGACCTGCGCGACAAGTTCGGACAGACCTTCGTCATCGTCACCCACGACGAGGCCCTCTCACAAATCACAGACAGGACTATTCACATCAAAGACGGACTCATAGAGTATGACAATGGACAGCAGACCACAGACAACGGACAGCAAGCCGAAGATAACCCTGCAACTGGGCAAGAGGAATCAACTGAAAGTCTTGCGTGAGAAAGACCACGGTGTCTATCTCGAAGGGGGCGACATTGGCGACATCCTGTTGCCCAAGCGCTATGTGCCCCAAGGCACCAAAGTGGGCGACATTCTCGACGTCTTCCTATATCTCGACCAGGAGGAACGCCTCATCGCCACCACCGAACACCCCCTCATCGAAGTGGGACAGTTCGCCTATCTTGAATGCACATGGACCAACGAATATGGTGCCTATCTCAACTGGGGGTTGATGAAAGACCTCTTCTGTCCCTTCCGCGAACAGAAAGTGCGCATGCAACGTGGCAAACGCTACCAAGTCTATTGCTACATCGACGACAAGACCTACCGCATCGTCTGCTCCAGCAAGATTGAGAAGTTCCAGAAAGCCATCAGCGAAAAACAGAACCCTAACCCTACCGCTGACCACACCCCGCACAGCAATTCTCAACTGTCAACTGTCAACTGTCAACTATCAACTCCCGACCGTCGTGTCCTCATCGGTGACTTTTCCGCCCGTCTCTTCGAACATCTCAAACTCACCGAGAAGGGTTTTACTCCCTATCACGACAAATCCCCTGCCGAAGAAATCTACGCCATGTTCGGTGTCAGCAAGAAAGTCTTCAAGCAGGCAGTGGGCGACCTCCTCAAACGTGAACTCATCCAAATCAAGCCTGACGGCATCGAACTCACCATCAAAGGAAAAGCCACAGGCGTAGAAGAATAAACCATGACCAACCTTCTCATTCTCCTCTTCACCCTCATCTCCCTTCCGCTCACCGCACAAAACCTCACCAAGGCTCAAGCGAAGCAGGAAGCACAAGCTCTTGCCACCCAATGGCTTGCCGACACCAAGACACGCTATCGCCAAGCTTGGCAAAACCAGCACCTCATCATCGGCAGCAAAATCATGCCCTTCTGGCACACCACTTTCGGCACCAAACCTTCCGATGGTTACAGCCTCTTCATCTCCCTGCACGGAGGAGGAAATGCACCCTCCCTACTCAACGACAGCCAATGGGAGAACCAGAAGCAACTCTATCAACCCGTCAACAGCATCTACCTTGTTCCCCGTGCCCCCTATGATGACTGGGACATGTGGTTCAAGCCCGACCTCGATGCCTTCTATGCCGCCCTCATCCAGATGTGCGTAGCCTACCTCGATGTCAACCCCGACAAAGTATATCTCATCGGATACTCCGCAGGAGGCGACGGTGTGTGGCGCATGGCACCCCGCATGGCAGACACATGGGCAGGAGCATCCATGATGGCAGGACACCCCGGCGATGTTTCCCTGCTCAACCTCCGCAACACCCCCTTCATGGTGTGGTGCGGTGCCCTCGATGACGCCTACAACCGCAACCGCGAATGTGCTCAACGAGGTATGGAACTCGACTCCCTCCACACCCAAGACCCCGAGGGCTACATCCACGAAACCCACATCGTAGCCGGCAAACCCCACTGGATGGACCTGACCGATGCAGCCGCTCTTCCTTGGTTGCAGCGCCATCAGCGCAACCCTTACCCCACCCGCATCGTCTGGTGGCAAGAAGAAGTCACCCATCCCCACTTCTACTGGCTCACAGCCCCAGAAGACCAGCTCCAACGGGGCAAGACCGTGCGTCTCACCCTCCAAGGCAACACTGTCAACATCCAGCAGTGCGACTACACTCAACTCACCCTCCACTTCAACGACCAAATGGTGAACCTCGACCAACCCATCACCATCAAACACAACGGAAAAACCCTCTTCAAAGGCAAACTCACCCGCACCCTCACCAACTTGCAAACCACCCTCACCCAACGTGGCGACCTCCGCTATATGTTCCCCTCGCAAGTCACCGTCAAGATAAACTGACAAATAACCCAACTGTCAAAGAACGCTCATTCATGAGTCTGATGCAAAGTTACGGCGATATGAGGGGGTGGCAATAATATTCTCGAAAAATCGAAAAAAACGAGAATATTCTCGATTTTTGACATAAATCCGAGAATATTCTCCAACTTGCAACTCGTTTGTGGGCAAGACTTACGTTCGTTTGTTAGCAACACTTACACTCGTTTGTGGAATACACTTGCAAGTGCGAGTGAGGGTGACGACAGTCCAGCACAAAAAGGTTAAAGTTAATTGGTTAATTGGTTAATTTGATTTCTGCACAATGAAGAGTGCTATAATAATAATATAATTATAATAATAATATTAAATTTTAAAAACCCTCCTATATTCCCCCCTATAAACTATCCCCAAAACCACAATTTGCGGGATTAACCTTTTAACCAATTAACTTTAACCACGAAAAACGCGAAAATATAAGTTTGGATAAGCCTCCAATAGCTGTCAATCAGGTTACCTCACCCATTGTTCAGGGTTGAGGCGGGCACTTTCTTGACGAAGTTGGAAGTGAAGGATGTAGCGTCCATCGGAGTCTTGTCCGATGGCTCCGAGGGTGTCTTTGGTCTTGACGGTCTGACCTTTACGGACAGACACAGAAGAGAGACCTGAATAGACGGAGATGTAGGAGCCGTGACGGAGCATGACGATGTAGGAACCGCAAAAATTAGGAAAAGACACAATGATATAGGTAGTAGTTAGTAGATGCTAACGAAGGAATAAAACAAGCAGGACGCCACTCTCGAATTTTTACATTACAACCTTTTTTATAATGGGAATTTTGGCCAATATCAAAGAGACACAATAACATATAATGAATACCAGGAAAGCATATAACGGAATGAAATAGGCGGGATTTAAGGATGCAGAATCAATATTCCCAAAATCAAGTAGGATTTTCATCACAAGAGGGTGTAATATATAGATACCAAGACTTAGTTTTGAGATACTAATTACAGCAGCATGGTATTTGGGCACTATCCGTAAATCTTTAATTAAAAGAAAAAGGGCTATGGCCTCAACAAGTGTTAGTACGTTAAAATTGCTATAAAAAGCCACATAGGGTGTACCAATATGAATGGAAGCAAAATGTGTTAGGAAAATAACGGAAAGAACGCTCAATATTCCGAGTATGTAAAAAAATATCTTGACTGTTTTTTTAATAATGTTATTCGCTAGATAATGACCAAGGACAAAATAACTCACGTAACCTATAGCGATTTTGATTCCAAATACATCATAATATCTCTCAGCCGAATCTCTAAGAGCATCGTTAAAATAACCTAAAAGATGAAAAAGGATTGGGATAAAAAAGGATGTTACTAATGATATACATATAAAATAACGTTCCAGTTTTTTATTGACAACTACAACTCTCAAAATGGGCACTATAATATATAGTCCAATCAGCATCCTTAAAAACCAGAAATGGAATGGTCCTTTAACGATTTCTGCCACTATGCCTATAAGTCCCCTCCCTATTCCACTATATACACCATAAACAATAGACCAAAAAATAAAAATTAGCACAACTCTTGTTATACTCTTAGCGTACAGATTTTTTATATCTATTCTCTTTTGAGGATCAAGAAATAAAGCACCTGAAATCATAACAAAGATTGGTACCGACCATCGCACTAAAGAGTCATAGATGTTTCTTGCATCCCATTCAACAGATGGATAACAGATGTAAAATCTTTGTGCAGATGTATGTAGCCATACTACAGCTAATGCTGCAACAACTCTCATAACATCAAATTGAATAACTCGAGTATTATTTGAGACCATAACTATTACATAGTTTTTGTTATAGAGTACAAAAGTAATTCTATTTTTCTGAAAAATCTTTATTATAATAAAAAAGAATGAAAAAAGGGGGCATAGACCTCACATCATCTGTCAATCAAGTTACCTCACCCATTGTTCAGGGTTGAGGCGAGCACTTTCCTGACGGAGTTGGAAGTGGAGGATGTAGCGTCCATCAGAGTCTTGTCCGATGGCTCCGAGGGTGTCTTTGGTCTTGACGGTCTGACCTTTGCGGACAGATACAGAAGAGAGACCTGAATAAACGGAAATGTAGGAGCCGTGACGGAGCATGACGATGTAGGAGCCGCCATACTGGAAGACGGAGCTGACAGTGCCATTGAAGACGGCACGGGCGGCACAACCTTGCTGACCACGGATGTCGATGCCCTTGTTGTCGAGGGTGACGTTGCGGAGTCCTGCCACGGAGTAGTTGCCGTAGTGGCCCACCACGCTGTAACTGCCTGTGATAGGCATAGGAAGACGACCTTTGTTGCCTGCGAAGTTGTTGGAGAGTTTGGCATCAGCACCAGCATCGTTGCTCTTCCATGCCTCGTATTTCTCACGTTCCACCTTCTCTTCCTTAGCTGCCACCTTCACATTGGCATCGGCAGCCTTGGCATCAGCATTTGCCTTCTCAGCAGCCTTGCGGGCAGCTTCCTTCTCGGCAGCAGTCTTAGCAGCACGTTTGGCGGCTTCAGCAGCTTCAGCAGCCTTACGAGCTTTCTCAGCGGCTGCTTTAGCTTCTGCCAGTTTGCGGGCTTTCTCGCGTGCCTCCGCTTCGGCTTTCTTTCGGGCTTCCTCTGCCTTGCGCTTACGCTCTGCTTCGGCACGTCGCTGAGCCTCTATCTCGGCTTGGATGATGCGGTCAATCTCGGCATTGAGGGCTTGTTCCTTCTTCTTGTAGTCCTGTATCTGCTGCTGCACGGTGGCGATGTTCTTGTTGAGGAAGGCGACTTGTGTCTGTGCGCTTTCCTTCATGCCCTGCAGGGATTTCTTCTTCTGCTCGACCGCTTGCAGGTTCTGTTCTTTCTGAGTCTTGGCTGACAGAAGTTCGTTCTGCTTTGCCTTGACCTCCTGCTGCTTCTCCTTCAGGAGTTCGCCTTGTGCCTTCTGGAAGGTGGAGTACTCCTGCATGTAGCGCATGCGGCGCACCATCTGGGTGAAATTGTCGGCCGAGAAGATGAACATGAGCTTGTTCTGCACAGAGCGGTTCTTGCGCATATAGACCATTGCCTTGGCATAGCGCTTCTTCTTGACCTCGAGTTCCTTCTGCAACTTGACGACTTGGGCGTTGAGGGTGTCGATGGTGGCATTGAGCGACACGATGTCGCGGTTGAGGCTGTCGATGGATTGCTGTTGCCTGCCTATCTGATGGTCAAGCACCAGCACGCTGTCAAGACTTGCCTTGACATTCTTATTGAGTTGGGCAAGTTGTGCCTGTGACTGCTGACGTGCTTTCTCCGCAGCGGCTTTCTCGTTGCGGAGTTGTGTTTTCTTGTCAACGGGCTTCTGCTGTTTCTTTTGCTGTGTGGCGGTCTTTTTAGTGGTTGTCGTCTTCGTGGCAGTTCGCTTCGTGGCAGTGGAAGTCTTTCCCTTGCTCTGTCCCCACGAGGGAGTGAGAAGTGAAACACTCAACACTAAAAGTAATAATATCCTACCTACAGCCCGCATCAATTATGAATTTCTAATTCTCAATTATCAATCCTCAATTTCCTACAATGCTTCCGAAGAGTTTGTTCGCATCGGTCTTGGTATATTTGCCCGACACTGTGGTATGGGTTTCCCAATTGGCATTGTTGCCCTTGTTGGAAAGTCGGAGATCAAGTTTTATGTCTTTCTTGGCAGGGATGGTGTAGGCAAATTTGTCGCCTTTCTTCGCCTCTTGCCAGAAGAATTCCTGAATGGTGTTGAAGTCGATGTTGCGGCTTTTCAGGGCAGAGAACTCCTCGTAGTTGGTATCGACATAGCGCTTGTTGACACGGTCAATGATGAGCACCTTATCGGGTGAGAGTTCGAGACGTCCAATCTCGGCAATGCCCAATACGGGATCGACAAGGGTGAGCTGGATGACATCTCCATAGCGCATGCGAAGGTTCCCGTTTGTGGTGACATCCTTACCTTCCTGCGTAATGGTGACACGCACCTTGGAGGTGAAATTGGTACCCACTGCCACCTTCATCTTGTTGAGGTCGGGTTCTTGACGGTCGGGCTTCTTGGTGGAAGTCGTCGGAGTGGTGATTGTGGTGGTGGGCTTGGTCTTGTCACTCTTGTCTTTCATGGCTTTCTTGCTGGAATGGCAAGATGCCAACGTCAGCACCAAAAGGAAAGAGAAAAGTGAAAACCAGCCCATGCGCTGGGTGAATGTCTTGAGCATCTTATTCATCATTTGTATGGACTATTTTTTCTTGGCTTTTTTGTTGATTTGCTTGATATGGTCTTGCACGTCGTCGCTCATCTCCTCGCCGTCACGCTCCATGAGTTCCACGACCTTGTCCATGTATTGCTTGGCTTCGTCGTAGCGCTTCTGCTGGAAGAGCACCCATGCATAGGTGTCGAGATAGGTGGCATTGTCGGGTTCCAGTTCGTTGGAAAGACGGCTCATCTCCTCGGCTCGCTGAAGGTCTTTCTTCTTAAGGGAGAGATAGTAGGCGTAGTTGTTGAGCACCATCGCATCGTTTTTATTATATATCAAGCAGGAATCGTATGCCTGAAATGCCTTATCGTCTTGTCCGAGCTGATGGTAGATGTCACCGAGAAGGGCATACGAGTGGGTACGGATTTTAAACCGATTCTCTTCGTCCATCTCATTCTCCACGCGGTTGAGTCCAGAACGTAAAGCATCCATGGACTTCTCTTTCTCGTCAATTAGGTAGTACTCCACGCCCATATAGAAATAAAACACTGGAGAATCAGCATTGTATTCAACAGCAGGCTTGCAGATGTTCACAATGCTCTGATGATCATTTTCCTCAACAGCATATTTAAGCAACATGTGGCGAGCCATATCGTTTTCAGGGTCTATGTCGAGCATCTGGTGCAAAACGGGCTTCACCTCTGAGATGGGCATATTCTTGGTGACCATATAGCGCACTTTGAGTTCGAGGATGTCTGCATGTTCCTGTGGTTCTTGTAGAACCTTGTCGAAGAGGGCAAGCAAATAAGTGGAGTCTGCATGGGTATCCAAATTCTCACGCACCAGCACTCCCAACATTCTCACCCTCGTAACATCATCAACATCTTTGTGAGTCAAAACTTTAGAGATGTATTCCTGATAGCGTACCTCATCGCCTTCCTGATGATAGAAATTTGCCATTGAGAGCAGGAGCGTCATATTGGTGGAATCTTGTGTCTCCACCATCTTATACTGCTTCAAGGCTTCTTCCTTTTTGCCAGCATCAAGATAGAGGTCACCGATGACCACCTGATAGCGGAGGTCGTTAGGGTATTCGTCTGCCAAGTTCTCCATTTCCTCGAAGGCACGTTTCTCGTCGTTCATCTGCAGGAAAAGGCGAAACTTCTCCATGGAGCGTTTTTCACTCTTACCCTCCTTCACTTCTATCTTGTCCAACACCTTCACCATGTTGGCATAGTCGTTCTTGCTTTCGTAAAGATCATGCAACATCCACAGCACCTCTTCCTTCTCAGGGAAGAGACGTGCCATTTCCTCCGCAGTTTTCAAAGCCTCATCCGTACGACGACTCTCCAGATAGAGCGCCACGAGCCTGTTCTTGTACCAATAGTTCTTGGGGTAAAGCTTGCAAGCATCCTCCAAGGCATGAATGGCAAGGCTGTCGTTCTTCACATAACGATAGAGTTCGGACAGTTCGTACAGAACAGCTCCAGAAGAAGGGTCCAGCTGACGGCAATAATCAAACAGGTCGATGGCAGCATCGTACTTGTTGGCAAGTTTCTGACGTAGAGCCTCCTGAAAGATGTAGTCGAACTTCGTCTGTTGTGCCGAAGCGACGAAGAAAGACATGCTCAAAACCCCCAATAATATGATCCTATTCAGTGCCTGCATTGCGTTAACCTAAATGGTCAAATTGTACATTGTAATTTGTCAAATGGAAATCACTTGGTTCCGCTATGTCCGAAACCTCCAGCACCGCGCTCTGTCTCATCCAGCACCTCCACCTCAATCAGTTGGGGCTGTTCGTGCTTGGCAATGACCATCTGTGCAATGCGCTCGCCATCGTTGATGACGAAAGGCTCGTTGGAGAGGTTGACCAAGATGACACACACTTCACCGCGATAATCTGCATCGATGGTGCCAGGCGTGTTGAGCACGGTGATACCCTTCTTGATAGCCAAGCCTGAACGGGGGCGCACCTGTGCCTCATAACCGGCTGGCAATGCCATGAAAAGACCTGTGGGCACCAAAGTGCGTGCCAAAGGAGCCAACGTGACGGGCGCATCGAGATTGGCACGCAAATCCATGCCTGCCGACTGTGGAGTGGCATAGGCTGGCAGTGGATGATGAGACTTGTTGATGATTTTCACTTCCATAGTTGTCAAATTTTGATGCAAAGGTAATGAATAATTGGGAATTAGGAATTAGGAATTAGGAATTTTTACCATTTGGATTGTTTCATTTCCCATTTATTCACTACCTTTGCATTCCATTCCTAATTTCACATTCTAAATTCCTCATTATTGAAGAATGAATTGGCTACAATTGATTTCAAATAAACGGCTGGGGCAGGAAGACCTGCACGTGCACCGAAAAGATGACCGCACAGAGTTTAAGCGTGACTATGACCGCCTCATCTTCTCTGCCCCTTTCCGCCGCATGCAGAACAAGACGCAAGTGTTCCCCTTGCCTGGCAGTGTGTTTGTACACAACCGACTGACCCACTCGCTGGAGGTGGCAAGTGTGGGGCGCAGTTTGGGCGATGATGTGGCTCACAAACTCGTGGAGCGGCATCCCGAACTGACAGGCACGCTGTTCTGTGAAATTGGCTCCATCGTCAGCGCGGCTTGTCTGGCTCACGACATGGGCAACCCTCCTTTCGGACACTCTGGCGAACGCGCCATCGCCTCGTATTTCAGCGAGGGTGAAGGCATCAAATACAAAGGTCAACTCACAGCCGAGCAATGGGCTGACATCACCCACTTTGACGGCAATGCCAACGCTTTCCGCCTCTTGACTCATCAGTTCAAGGGACGCCGTGTGGGCGGTTTCGTACTTACTTATTCCACCCTCGCCAGCATCGTGAAGTATCCTTTTCCTGCCATCGAGGCAACCAAACAGAAGTTTGGCTATTTCACGCAGGAACAACCTCTTTATGAGCGCATTGCCACCGAACTCGGCATCGAGCGTTCAGCAACAGGGTGGCATCGGCACCCCCTCGCCTATCTTGTAGAGGCTGCCGATGACATCTGCTACGAAATCATGGACATAGAGGACGCTCACAAACTCAAGATTCTCTCTTTCGAGGAGACGCGCAACCTTATGCTGGGCTTTGTTTCGCCTGAACGACGGGAACATATCATCGAACGTGCATCGGGCACCACCGACCTGAATGAGCAGGTGGTGTATTTTCGCTCTTGCGCCATCGGTGAATTGGAGAAAGAGTGCGTGCGTGTGTTTGTGGAAAATGAAGATGCCATCCTCAATGGCACTTTCGAGAAATCGCTCATCCACCATGCCTGTCCACTGATACACGATGCCTACGAAGCCTGTATGAAGGTGGCGCATAGCCGCATCTACCGCAGCCGTGATGTGGTGGACACGGAACTGGCAGGTTATAAAATCATCTACACCCTCATGGGACTCTTCATCCATGCGGTGATGAACCCTCAACATGCCTACAGCCGTTTGTTGCTTGACCGCGTGTCCTCTCAGTATGAGGTGGATAGCCTTGACACTTATGTGCGCATCATGGCGGTGCTTGACTATTTGTCGGGCATGACTGATGTGTTTGCCCTCGACCTTTATAGAAAGATTAATGGCGAGAGCCTGCCGATGATTTAAGTTAATGCATAATTCATAATGCATAATGCTTAATTATAATTCATAATGCTTAATGCATAATGCATAATTGATAGTGTAGAGAAATTATACTACAAGATGAACACCATATTTATTGTTCTTCCCATTCTGACGCTGCTGATGTTTGACCTCGGTCTTACATTGCGTCCACACGATTTCCAGTTGATTCTGCAACGTCCCCTGCCCGTGTTGGCAGGAGTGATCGGACAAATTGTCCTGCTGCCCCTTATTGCTTGGGGAGTAGGTACCATTTTTCACCTCAACCCTTTCTTTTTCTTGGGCATCATGCTCATTGCCTGCAGTCCTGGCGGTAGTTCGAGCAATGTGTTCTCCATGCTGGCACGAGGCGATGTGGCACTCTCCGTCACACTGACGGCATGCAGTTCCATCATCACCCTCTTCACCGTTCCGCTCATCATGGCATGGGTTACTGCCTCTATCGGCACAGGTGCTGACGTGCATCTGCCAGTGGGCAACCTGCTCATGCAGAACTTGGTGTTGATGGCTGTACCCATCCTCATCGGAGTGGGTGTGGGCATGAAATGGACATCGGCAGCCAACCGCATTCACAACGTGTTGAAACGTGCTGCTTTCCCGGCGCTCATTCTCCTTGCCACAGTGTTTTTCCTTCAGCATAAAGAGACCATCGTGGAGGAATTTCCTTCTCTCGGACTTTGCATCACGGTGCTCATCCTCCTTGCGATGAGCAGCGGTTCGTTGTTATCTTTCATCTTCCGACTGACAGGAGCAGAACGTCGCACCATCGTCATCGAGGTGGGTATGCAGAATGCAGCACAAGCCATCACCGTGGCATGCAGTCCCCTTGTTTTCAACAACGAAGTGATTGCCATTCCCGCTATCATCTATGCCTTGATGATGAACATCCTGTTACTGATTTACGTAGGTTGCCAGCGACACATCAAACGTTTGTCCTGACGAGGAGAGCTTAGTATTCAAATGCACTGCCGCCCATGAACTCGCGAAGCAGGGAATGAGGGGGCAGAAGGTCGAGCGGAATGGTGTGGAAACGGTTCAACACCCACATCAGGCGTTCGGCTTCTTGACGGTAAGGATCATCTGCAGGCACTTCCTTTAGAAGCGGAAGTGCTTTTTCCTTGAGCACGGCAAGTTCATACTGGAATGCTGTGCAGAAATTCACATCGGCATTCTGCTGGTAAGGAGTAATCCAGCGTTCTTCTCCCCGACGCACGGAAGGCCAACGTGCAAGGGTTTCAGAGGCTGTGGTGTTGCGGAATTGGGCGTCGCGCACCATGCGGCGAATGAGACGGTTGTCGGTGGTGCCGTAGTAGGTGCCATCATCGTTCTTTGCAACTGTCAGTCCTGAAATGTAGATGCGGAAGATGTTTTCTTCGGGGATGCCACCCGTGAGAAGAGGATTGAGGGCATGAATACCTTCCATGATGAGAATGGTGTGGTCGGCAAGTTGGATGCGGTTGCCACTCAGCACGCTCTTTCCCGTAGGGAAGTCGTAGCGTGGAAGTTCCACGTCCTCCCCCTTGAGCAGTTGGGCGAAATGCTGCTGAAAGAGGGGCACATTGATGGCATTGATATGTTCATAGTCGTAATCGCCCGTTTCGTCACGAGGAGTGAGTTCGCGGTCAACATAGTAGTCATCGAAAGAGAGGCACTTCGCACTCATCCCCTTCTGTTCCAGTGCCATGCAGAGTTTCTTGCTGAAAGTGGTCTTTCCGCTTGATGAAGGACCTGCTATGAGGATTGCCTTGACACCCTCACGGCGGGCAATGGCATCGGCAATCAATTCGAACCCCTTCAGTTGCAGGGCTTCAGATATCTTCACAATCTTCTCCGACTCACCTCGGTCAATGGCGGCATTCATCATACCGATGGAGACACATACGGTCTTCAGTCGCTTGGTGAACAGGTATTTGCCTTTTACGCGGCTCACGAGGTACTGAATCGTTTCGTCAAGCGTCTTTCCCTCTACCGCCTGTTTCAATTGTTCCCTGATTTTCAGATATGCGCCATTCACTTCGAATTTTTCCGAACTGCGATTGGTTTTGATAGGTGTACTCATAAGGTAATGGTTTAGGTTTGTGTGACAAAGGTAAGCATTTCAAGTGAAAAGTGAAAAGTGAAAAGTGAAAAATCAATTTTTCCAGCCATCCGAATGAGAGGATTCTCTTTTTTTTCACTTTTCAAGCCGACTTGAAAAAACATTTCTCACTTTTCTTTGGTCACTTTTCACTTTTTCGCTACCTTTGCACCCGCTTTTCCACGATGGCCCCATAGTTCAATGGATAGAACAAATCTCTCCTAAAGATTAGATCCGGGTTCGATTCCCGGTGGAGCTACCTGCCAGCACATTGGGCGAATGTACGCTCAAAAATCAGGGGGGGAGGCAAACAAACCAAACAAACGACGCACACGGGGTTAGTTTAGTTGGTAGAATATCGGTCTCCAAAACCGAGGGTCGGGGGTTCGAGTCCCTCACCCCGTGCATGAGAAAGGCTGACTTACATGAGTAGGTCAGCCTTTTTTCCGTACCTTTGAAAACGGCAACGGCACTGCTTCCAATTCCTCCACTCCACCACCTCTTAAAGGGCAACGACACAACCTCCAAGTCGACATCGTCGACATCGGTTTGCCGACCTCGTCGACATCGACTTGCCGACGTCGACGAGGTCGATTTTGAGGCTCTTTAAGTACGCTTTCAAGGAAATGCCCACTGTTGTGATGGAGGACTACGAAATGCCCTCTTCTTGCTCGCGAAGAAAGCCAGGTGTGCGACGGATGTATTCGTAACCGAACTTGCAACGAAGACAGTCACGACGTTGGCAGTAGTTGCGGTGCAGTTGAATAAGGGCTTGGGAGTCGGCAGCATTTTCACAAGCGATGCCTGCTGACGCCCAATCGCGAATGATGGCGTTGTTCTCCGGTTTTAGCTGTTCCCATAGGGTGAAAGCACGGTCACAAAGTGTCTGGTCGGACTTGTACTTACCATAAGCGAAGAGCATCGGGGCGACACTGTTGATAATGATGAGCTGGATGGAGGAAGGCGAGAGGGTTTTCTCAATGGGTTTGGTGGCTTGAGAAGCGAAGGTGTAGTGTGTGCGCCAATAGTCACTCACATGGGTGAGAAGAAGGGCGCTGACCTCATTGAGATTCTGCGCATTGAGCAATCGGGAGAGATTGAGCCGTTGCTCATAATAGAGCATGGCGAGTTGAGCAATGCGGATGTGAGGAAAATTTTGAGGTCGAAGACGTAGGAATTTCCACGCACTGACCTCAATGGGGGTGAGGGTGAATTTCTGGCGCAGATAACGATACTCCTTTTGCAGTTTTTGGTAATATTCATCTTCGTAATCTGCTTCAAGAAGCCCTGCCTGCCCGAAGAAAATTGCCTCGATTTGGAAAAGATTGTCACGATGCTTGCCAACAGCACTCATCGGAATCGATTGTGCCCACTGCTCGAAAGCGTCGCCATTGATGCCAAAACCGAAGTTGCGTGCAAGCGTGACGAAGAGGGTGTCTTCCCAATTCTTGTCGAGGGCTTCGCGGCGCTGCATGATTTGCCGGGCACGTTCTTCGAAACGTTCCAAAGTAAGGGAAGTCATCCAATTGTGTATGAGGAATGTAGAGAGGTCGCCTATCACATTACGGCATGGAGGACGACTGTCGTTATGGCTCAACTCGGCATAATTCTCTTTCACATATGCGGGCACTTCCAACTGCAACTGCGGAATCTCTTGACCATTGGGATAGCGAAGGGGGCAATCTATCTCACTCGCCACATGGAGAATGATGTTGTCGTAGGCGGCATCTGTGTCGTGATGATGTCGAAACCAGTCACTGGTCTTCAGGTGCAGCTCCACATTGCCCACCCACTCGATGCCGTCCAGCTTGATTTTCGCCCCCGTGAAGTCAGGACCTGCATCTGTGTTGTGGATGCCCGGATTGAGCACCTCCAAAAGACGCCCGTCTGTCGTTCGTAACTCGCAGAGTGGGAAAATCTTATGTTTCCATGTATAGTGAAGCAGTTGTTCCATAGGTTTTGCATTAAAATTTGTTCAAAGGTAATAAAAACTCCTAACTTTTCACTATCTTTGCATTGTTTTTTAAGCAATCACATCAAAAACAAAGGAAAGAAAGATGAAAATAGCATTGATAGGATACGGCAAGATGGGCAAGATGATTGAGCAGATTGCACTGAGCCGTGGTCACGAAATCGTGAGCATCATCGACATCGACAATCAAGAGGATTTTGAAAGTGCAGCATTTGCCAGCGCAGATGTCGCCATCGAATTCACCACACCCACCACTGCATACGGAAACTACCTGAAGGCATGGAAGGCGGGCGTGAAGGTGGTGAGCGGCAGCACCGGATGGCTGAAAGAGCATGGCGATGATGTGAAAAAGGCATGCACGGAAGGTGGAAAGACTCTTTTCTGGGCAAGCAACTACTCGATCGGCGTGGCTATCTTCAGTGCTGTCAACAAATATCTGGCAAGCATCATGAACCAGTTCCCACAATATGACGTGAAGGAAGAGGAGACTCACCACATCCACAAACTCGACCACCCGTCAGGTACGGGCATCACTCTGGCAGAGCAGATTGTGGAACGCCTTGACCGCAAGAAAGATTGGACAATGGGCTACCTGCAGCAGCCAGATGGCACAGTGGAAGGAAGTGACGAGGTGGCTGCCGATTTGCTGCCCATCAGTTCTATCCGTCGCGGAGAGGTGCCAGGTATCCATTCGATTACATGGGACAGCGAGGCTGACAAGATTACGATAACACACGATGCGCACTCTCGTCAAGGATTTGCATTGGGAGCTGTCATCGCAGCGGAGTTCACGGCAAAGCATGAGGGATTGCTGAGCACAGACGATTTGTTTAAGTTTTAAGTAGACCCTCCTCACGCCCTCTAAACGGGAAGAGTGGTCACCATCGTAGATATAAAAATAACATAAGTAGAATCTCCCCCACCAAACATTCTACTCCTCCCATTTAGCGGAGGCGGGGGAGGAGTCTATATGGCTTTCAACTATAAAGATTTCAAGAAGACACGTTCTGGTGAGAACAACAAACCTGCATGGGCAGGATGGAAATGGGTGAAATTCGGTGTGGCAACAGTTTGCTACTTGGCTTTCCTCTACTGGGTGGAGTCATGGTGGGGACTGATTGTGGTGCCCTTCATCTACGATGCCTACATCAGTAAGAAAATCAAGTGGACATGGTGGAAGGAACTGGAAAGCGACATTGCACGCACTATCATGAGTTGGGTGGATGCCATCGTGTTCGCATTGGTGGCTGTCTATTTCGTCAACAACTTCTTCTTTCAGAACTACCAGATTCCATCTTCTTCACTGGAAAAGACATTGATGACTGGTGACTTCCTGTTGGTGAGCAAGATGAGCTATGGTCCACGCATTCCGCAGACACCACTCACGATGCCGCTGACACAGCACACCATCCCGATGTTGAACTGCAAGTCATACATCGAATGGCCACAATGGGAGTATCGTCGCGTGAAGGGCTTCGGCAAAGTGGAATATGGCGACATTGTGGTGTTCAACTACCCTGCCGGTGACACGGTGGCTATTGCCTACAACGGTGATTACTACAGCCTCTGCTTCCAGGAGGGATGTTTGGCTGCAGATGAACAGGGATATGAGGTGCCACTGATGGAAACGCTTCCTGCAGATGAACAGCAAAAAATGTGGGATCAACTCTACGGCATCGGCAAACAGATTGTGGCAACAAAAACCAACGTCTATGGTAGCGTGACCACTCGTCCTGCCGACCGCAGGGAGAACTATGTGAAGCGTTGCGTAGGTCTGCCTGGTCAGACTTTGGAAATCAAGGACAAAATCGTCTTCGTGGATGGAAAGAAGCAGGAAACACCTACCTTTGCGCAGTTCAATTATAAGGTCTATACACGTGACGGACAAGTGCTCACCGACGACATGTGCGAGCAACTGAACATCAGCGATGAAGACCGCGACAAGATTCTTGACCGCACTCAAGGCATTCCACTCACCCACATGGCTGTGGAGGCACTGAGAGCCAACAAGGAGTTTTGCGACAGCGTCGTGGAAATTAAGGATGGCTATTGGGGCAATCTTTACCCACTCAACAGACAATATGGTTGGACGCGAGACAATTATGGTCCCATCTGGATTCCTGCGAAAGGTGAGAGTGTGAAACTGACGCTCGACAATCTCCCCATCTACGAGCGCCCCATCCGTGTGTATGAGAATAACCAGTTGGAGGTGAAGGATGGCAAGATTTATATCAACGGGAAAGCCACTGACTCCTACACCTTCAAAATGGACTACTACTGGATGATGGGTGACAACCGTCACAATTCAGCAGACAGCCGTTATTGGGGCTTTGTTCCTGAAGATCATGTGGTGGGCAAGCCGCTGTTCATCTGGCTCTCCCTCATCACTGACCGCTACGGCAAATCGCATGGAGTGCGTTGGAGCAGATTGTTCACATGGGTGGATAACATTAAATAGTTAAGAGTCGAGAGTTGAGAGTCGATAATTGAAAATTGAGAATTGGTACTTCCAAGTGCATATTTACCACCTATCAGTTGGTTCGTCAGCCTTATGTCTGGCGAGCCAATTTTCATTGAACAATATGAGCATTACCAAAAGCAGACCATTCGCAACCGTTGCACCATTGACTCACCGAACGGCCCTTTGAATCTTTCCATCCCCATCGACAAAAGCAACTTTGTAGAGGGTAAATGTTTGATGAAGGATGTGCGCATCAGCACACATCTCGATTGGCAGCATCAACATTGGTATGCGTTGGAAACCTCCTATTTCAACTCCCCGTTCTTTGAGTATTTGCAGGATGATTTCCGCCCTTTCTATGAACGTCCGTGGACATTCCTCATCGATTTCAACGAAGCCCTCACTGCCAAATGCTGCGAACTGCTTGACATTCCTTTCATTCCACAAAGAACGGAAGCCTATACAGGCATTACTCCCACACCTGCCTTCCCTTCAAAACCGTATTATCAGGTGTTTCAGCAAAAGCACGGCTTTCTTCCCAACCTCTCCATTATTGACCTCATCTTCAACATGGGTAATGAAAGCATCATCCTCCTGCGAGATTGACTCGAGGAGGATGATGGTATTCCGAAATAAAGAGATAGAAGAAACCTTTCTCTTAGAAAATCATGTTCTGTATGCGTGGAAGAAGAGCGGCTGTCTCTTTCTTCAATGCCTTGGTATTGATGGCTTGCTGAAAGTTTGACAGATTGTGAAGGTCAGAGCCAAAGAAGCTATAATAACCTTTCATCAGCATCGACTGCGCTTTTTCCTGTGCAGATCTTCCGTAACCACCAGCCAACGAAACAATGTTCATCTGCAACTTAACGCCCTTGGCATACAAATAATCATAATCAGTATCAGTCATGTAGCGATAACGTTCAGGATGGGCAAGAATGGGCTGATAACCCTTCTCCTTGACGCGTTTTAATGTTCCATGCAAATCAATTGGCGGCTGATAATAGGAGGTCTCAACCAAAAGATGGTCACCCTTCGGTCCTATTGGCAGGAGATCATTGGCATCCAAACGCTCGCTGAACAGATTGTCCATCATGTTCTCTGCAGCCAAATTCAGCTTTACAGTTCCCTGATAGGCACCCTGCAGCTCCTGATAACGCTCACGCAAATCATCTATCATGTTAGGAATGTCCTCCATGATATGAGGAGTGAGCCATACCTCACGAATGCCTATCTTTTCGTAATAAGCAAGAACTGCAAGGGAATCCTCCATCGTTTGGATTCCATCATCAACACCAGGAAGGATGTGGCTGTGCCAATCTGTTGCACCCTTGAAAATTCCCGTGTTAGCCAGTTTCTTTTTTGTATTGAAGAAAGAAAACATAAAAAATCTCCTGTTATATCATTATTCGCTATCTTCAAGAAAGACCCAGAAGTGGCTTCAGTTGGTCTTCCTTGTAAAGAATCCATACAGAAGTGCACAAGAATGCAAGGAAGAGAACAATCAACACCAACTTACCACGGCTCGGTCCCGCCTTTATCACAGGAACGGTAGCCCTTTGCAGAGTCGTGAATGAAGGTGTTTCCTCCTGGACTTTTGCTTCAGCCGCCAACAACTGTTGTGCCAGCGCATTGTAGGCATTATACTTCAACTGCATGTCATTCTCAAGATTCATCAGTTTTGTACGATCGCTTTGATACATGATATCCTGATGGGCGTCTGCATATTCTGCATATTGCTCTCGAGCCTTATCGTACTGAGCTTTTGCCTCAGCTGACAATTTCTGATTATATTCTACATCCACACGTGCCTTCTTTGTTCGATAATCTGTGATGAACTCTTGCAAACGAGCCTGTACAGAATCTGCCACAGTTGCACAAATGAGAGGGTCTTGATCAGTCACAGAGATAGATATCACCAATGTCTTGTTATCAACATCGCACACCACTTTCTTCTCTAGAGCTTTCACAACATCTGCCTGTTGTTTCGTCAGCTGGAAAGGATCTATCTTCTTTTCATCCATATCGTCTTCAGCAGTAGTCAAGAGACTTGCCAACCCTTTCATCGCTGCTCCAATGGCCGATGTCCACCATGGCGTCTTTTGATCATTCATCAGATAGTCGTAGTAACTGGTAATCCTCGTGCTGTCCTTCTTATGAACAGGAATATTGAAGAGACTCAACTTAAAGTCTGTAGAGTTCACCAAATCGGGATACAACGTGGGATAGAGAGCTTCGGAACCCGTTGCACCAGAACCCATCTTCAATCCGAACTGAGAGGCAAGTGCACTAAGAGAATTTGAGCTGCGGCTGGTCGTCAACTCTGGAGCCAGTTGCACCTCACACGTATAATAATTAGGAAGGGAAAGTGTAATGATGCATGCCACAACAAATGCGATGGGAAGCACAACCCAATACAACTTCTTGCGCTTCTTCAACGCATCAAACAATGCCTTAAAATCAATGTGACTCTCCTCCTCCTGCTCTTCAGGCTGTATATATTGCTTTTGATTATCCATAATTCTTGCTGTTTGAGTTTATTTCGTCAAATAGGAAATTAAGGCAACCATAGTAGCCAATGGACTCAAAATACTTCCAATTGTAGCGATGGACGCAACATCAACATGCTTCTTCTTCTTACTTGGCACAACTATCTCACTACCCGGTTCAATCGTTGTACTTCTTGTAACACGATCCATCATACCATTAGGATAAATCACGAAGGTCTTCTTCTTTTTTGCAGACTCGCTATATCCTCCCGCATTGTCAATATACCATTTGGCACCCTTGCCATCCACGTATGTGACGGTATTCGGGAACTGCACATCGCCAGAGATTCTAACCGTTCCATTGTACTCGGGAACATCAATATGGTCATCCTGGCGCAATACAATATCGTATCTGCCACCTGGCTCTTTCAATGCCTTCTCCAGATCGATGCCGATAGGATAGGTTTCATCCATTTCCATCTTACTCCAAGCGATAGAATCCTTCGCATCCAAATTGTTACGCAAAGACTCCAACACTGCCTGCTTGCGTTGACGCTCTTCATCGTTCATCTGACGTATCAAGCGTGCACCTTTGATATAAGCATCCTGTGTGACACCGCCAGCCATCTTGACGGCATCTGTCAAACGAAGGTTCTTTTTCTCCAAAGTAAAGGCACCTTCATAATTCACTTCACCCGTCACTGTAATGTTCTTCGGCATCACATAACCAGGACTTTTACGAACATGCACCACATCATAAGGCTTCAGATAGAAAGCCTCACCACCTTTCTTGATAACGAGACCATCCTTGATGTCAAATTGATAGGTCTCAGAAATCTCACGAGTCTTCTCCGTCGAATAAGGGTTATCGATTCTGCGGCTCACATCTACACGTGCCAAAGAAGCCCCATCACGAAGACCACCTGCCTGAACAATGAGATCCTCAATGGTTGTATTATCTGCATATTCGTAATCGCCAGGAGTCATCACTTCACCCGTAATGGTAAATATACGTTCCTTACGGAGTTCCTCCTGAGTTGGAATAAACACGACATCCTCGTTCTTCAATGGAACATCAGCCATTGTGCCCTCCATAATACCTTTCACATCAATAGGAATCACCTCCAATGTGCGGTCTTCCTTCAAACGGTGAATGATGGCGTGATCCAAGAATGCATCTTCTGTCAAACCATCAGCAGCCTGTATCAGCGTGCGCACTGAGCAGACATCGCCACCAATATTGAACTGTCCAGGACGGAACACAGCACCCTTGATTTCCACCATATTATCATAACGATTGAGGATGGCATCTACAGATACAGCATCTCCATCATCAATGGTAAATGCATTCATCTCAAATTCATCGATATTATGCACAGTGTATCGTTCACCTGTCTGGCGAACCAAACGAACTGACTTCTTGTAGGCATCACCCGTATAGCCACCTGCATACTTCAGCAAAGTGCCCACAGTTTCCGTTTTGCGCATTTCATAGAACATGGGGCGCTTCACATTACCCGTGATACCAACCAAACAATCATAAGGTTCAACATGAATAACATCATCATCTTCCAGATTGATGTTACCCGCCAATCTTCCATTCAAAAGATATTCATAGAAATCGACAACCGTCACCAGTCTTCCACCTCTATACACCTTGATGTTACGCAACGTACCCAAAGGCTTAATGCCTCCAGCCATTGAGATGGCATGGAAAACTGTGGCAAACGAAGACATGTTGTAAGTGCCAGGATTATTTACCTCACCCATGATATTCACCATGATGGAGCGAGTTTGTCCCAAAGTCAAGCGAACACTTGAACCTTGATAGTGTTTGCCCACTGTAGCCTTTATCTTACTCTGAGCCCCTGCCACTGTGAGACCGCTCACATAAATGGGACCAACACCCGGCACCGTAATGGTACCTTCTGGAGAAACAGTATGAACCAATGTCTTCTGAGATTCACCATATATGTCAATCACCAACTGATCGCCAGCACCCACCACATAGTTTTGAGGTGTGGGAACATTGGGATTCACCGCAATCGAGCTGAACTGGTCATGTCCAAAAACTCGCTTTCCTGCAGTTTGGCCTTGCACTTCTTGAGTGGATTGGACTTCCCGTTCAGTACCAGCATGCTCTTCTGCTGCGTCTGCATGAATTTCACCCGTAGTGCCACGACGTGCCGTTGTCACTTCCTGGGAAACAGTTCCGTCACCATTACCTTGCATACGGTCTGTTGCCACCGATATTGCGCCATCTGCCGCTGCAGATAAACCTCGATTCTTAATTTGCGAATCGTACTGGTTGCGGATTCTTCGAATCTGTTCGATTTGCACGCCACGCTGCATCAATTTTGTGACAATCTGCGATTGACTTGAACCTGCTTCAACTTCGCTTGAAATAAATGTCAGCACCTGAGAGTCTGACATCTGCGCAAAAGCACCAAATATTGTCGCAAAACACAATATTGCTGCCAATAAAGCTCTTTTCATATTTTCTTTCTATCTATTCTTTATTTGCAATTGACTCGAAGAGGCGAATGCCACACCTTTTCAACTTCAATAGGGCACATAAGCCCATATTCGATGCAAAGTTACTACTTTTTTTCCGCTCATTTTACAAAAACTTTACCTTTTTTACAAAAAAACGAAAAAGATTTAATAATTTTGCACGACATTTCAATGTTATGGCTATTGAAGGAGAAGAATTTAGGGTTGACGTTGACCAAGTGTTGAAGGACAAGCTCGGCAAGAAGTCCAAGTTTGTTCCTAAATTTTTGGTATCGTGGCTGAAGAGGATTATCCATCAGGACTGGATGAATGTTCACCTGTGTGGAGAAGGGAAAGGCCAAGTGGGCGTGGAATGGCTGGACGGATGCCTCAACTATCTGAACTGCACATTGAACGTCAGGACAAACATTGACGGAGTCATTCAAGAGGGGTTAGATGCATTGCCCGGCAATGAAGGTGGGCGTTATTTCACCATCGTAAGCAACCATCCCTTAGGGGGGCAAGACGGCATCGCATTGGGTTCCATCATCTGCCACAAGTACGACAGCCAGATGGTCTATCTTGTCAATGACATCCTAATGAGTTTCAAGGGATTGGCACCACTTTGCGTACCCATCAACAAGACTGGACACAATAGTCGCAACTTTCCCAAGATGGTGGAGGCAGCATTCCAATCCCCCAAGAATGTGGTGATGTTTCCCGCCGGTCTTTGTTCCCGCAAGGGTGAAGATGGTGTCATCAAGGACATAGAGTGGAAAAAAACCTTCATCGCCAAATCGGTGCAATACCAGCGGGATGTGATACCTGTCCATTTTTCAGGACATAACTCCGACCGCTTCTACAACATAGCCCGTTGGTGCAAGCGTTTGCACATCAAGTTCAACATTGCCATGCTCTACTTGGCAGACGAGATGTACAAGAATCAGGGGAAAACCTTCACGGTCACATTCGGGAAGCCTATTCCATGGCAGACATTCGACAAGTCGAAAACTCCTTCAGAGTGGGCGCAATGGGTGAAAGAGAGAGTCTATCAACTTGACACCGGCAATGCTTCCGCATAACGAAAAGCAAGCCGGTAAGGACAAAGAACAAGGAAATACAAAATATGGAAGCAGAAATTATTGCACCTATTCCCAAAGAGGTGCTCAAAGCGGAACTCACCGATGAGAGGCGTTTGCGCATGACCAGCAAGAGCAACAACGAGGTCTATGTTGTCACATGGCAAAATGCCCCCAATGTGGTGCGTGAAATTGGTCGTCTCCGTGAGATAGCCTTCCGTGCAGCAGGTGGTGGTACGGGGTTGAATTGTGACCTCGACGTTTTCGACACGATGGAGAATCCCTACAAGCAGCTCATCGTGTGGAATCCCGAATCTGAAGAAATCATTGGCGGTTATCGCTACATTCTGGGTCCCGACATCAAGTTTGACGAGAAAGGTCAGCCCATTCTTGCCACCAGCCACATGTTCCATTTCTCCGACGAGTTCATCAAGGACTATCTGCCCTACACCATTGAGTTAGGACGTTCATTCGTCACCCTTGAATACCAATCCACCCGTTCAGATGGAAAATCCATCTTTGCCCTCGACAATCTGTGGGACGGACTTGGCGCCTTGGCTGTCATCATGCCTGGATGCAAGTACTTCTTCGGCAAGATGACCATGTATCCCAGTTACAACCGGAAGGGACGCGATATGATTCTCTACTTCCTGCGCAAGCACTTCGGTGACAAGGATGGTTTGGTCATCCCCACCAAACCACTCGAATTGGAGAATGATCCTAAGGAATTTGAGGAACTGTTCTGCGAGGACACTTTCAAGGAAGACTACAAGATACTGAACCACGAAGTGCGCGCCCTTGGCTACAACATTCCCCCACTGGTCAATGCCTACATGAGTCTTTCTCCCACCATGAAGATGTTTGGCACTGCCATCAACTATGGTTTTGGCGATGTGGAAGAGACAGGCATTCTCATTGCTGTCAGTGAACTGTACGACCAAAAGCGCATTCGTTACATTGACAACTTTGCCAAAGAGCACCCCGAATATGTCCAAATCACCAGCGGTGCCAACAAGGTCATTTATGAGCCATCCAACAAGAAAGAGCTCATTGACGATTTTGACCCTGTGAAATAGACGATTCACCACACTCGTGAAATGGATTATCTCCATACAATTATCATCTCCATTACACATTTATAAATAATAAAGGAGACGTTCCTCTCTAAAAGTGGCACAAAACATCAGTTTTTGTGCTTCTTTTTTTGTCAATCCAAACAAAACACCTACCTTTGCACAAATTTTGAAAAATTGTGTAATACTTAAAACTTTATGGCATTTACAAGAATCACCGCTGCAGAGGCTGCAGCACTCATCAAGAACGGAGACAATATTGGCCTGTCTGGTTTCACTCCAGCAGGCACACCAAAAGCAGTGACGGCTGAGATTGCCAAGATTGCTCATGCTGAGCACGAGGCAGGTCGCCCCTATCAAATTGGCATCTTCACAGGTGCCTCCACAGGTCAGTCTTGTGACGGTGTGTTGTCCGATGAACAAGCCATCCGTTACCGTGCACCTTACACCACCAACTCCACCTTCCGCAAGCATGTCAATGCAGGTGAGATTGCCTACAACGACATCCACCTCGGCATGATGGCTCAAGACCTTCGCTACGGATTTCTTGGTCAAGTGGATTGGGCAATCCTTGAAGTGTGCGCCATTGAAGAAGACGGCAAAGTGTACCTCACAGCAGCAGGTGGTATTTCCCCCACTGTGGCACGTTTGGCACAGAAGGGCATCATTCTTGAGTTGAATGCCTTCCACTCACCCAAGTCTAAAGGTCTGCACGACGTGTACGAACCCCTTGACCCTCCTTGCCGCAAGCCTATTCCAATTGAGAAAGTGACCGACCGCATCGGTACACCATATCTCCAGCTTGACCCCAAGAAGGTGGTGGGTGTGGTTGAATGTAACATTCCCGACGAAGCACGTTCCTTCAAGGATGCTGATCCTATCACCGACAAGATTGGTGAGAACGTGGCAAACTTCCTCATGGGCGAGAAGAAGCGCGGCATCATTCCTCCCAGCTTCCTTCCCTTCCAGAGCGGTGTAGGCACAACAGCCAACGCTATCCTCTTCGCATTGGGAAGCAACCCGGAGATGCCACAAATGGAAGTGTACACAGAGGTGCTTCAGAATGCCATCGTTGACCTGATGTTCCAAGAGAAAGTGAAGTGCGCTTCCACTTGCTCACTCACTGTCACCAACGACAAGCTCCTGAGCATCTACGACAATATTGACTTCTTCAAGGACAAGCTCGTGCTCCGTCAGTCAGAAATCTCCAACAACGCAGAGGTGATTCGTCGTTTAGGTCTGATTGCCATCAACACAGCCATTGAGGTTGACCTCTATGGACACGCCAACTCCACTCAGATTTGCGGCACCAAGATGATGAACGGTATTGGTGGTTCAGGTGACTTCGAGCGCAACGCCTTCCTCAGCATCTTCACATGTGCCTCTGTAGCCAAAGGTGGCGCCATCTCAGCCATCGTGCCATTCTGCAGTCACGTTGACCACACCGAGCACGATGTCAATGTCATCGTTACAGAGCAGGGTGTTGCAGACCTTCGTGGCAAGAGCCCTATCGAGCGCGCACATGCCATCATCGAGAACTGTGCACATCCTGACTATAAGCAGCTCCTCTGGGATTACCTCAAGATTTCCCAGAAAGGCCAGTCATGGCACAACCTCGCTGCCACCCATGCATTCCACGACACCTTCATCAAGGAGGGCGACATGCACAAGGTGGATTTCAGCAAATTCGCATAACACACCATGAAGTTTATTTCTTGGAATGTAAACGGACTCCGCGCCGTGTGTGGTAAGGGCTTTTCCGAAGTCTTCACCACGCTCGACGCGGATTTCTTTTGTCTGCAAGAGACCAAGATGCAGGAGGGACAGCTTGACCTCGCCTTTCCAGGTTATCAGTCCTATTGGAACTATGCCGAAAAGAAAGGCTATTCCGGCACAGCCATCTACACCAAGCATACCCCCCTCGCCGTCACCCTCGGATTGCCCGATGAAATCGTCTCTTCCATGTCTGACAACGGGTGGCTCGACATGAACACAGAGGGGCGTGTCATCACCCTCGAATATGAAAAATTCTTCGTCATCACCGTATATACCCCCAACTCCCAAGACGGGCTCAAGCGCCTTAACCAGCGCATGACATGGGATGACGCTTTCCGTCTCTATCTGCAAAAACTTGACGCACAGAAACCCGTGCTTGTTTGTGGTGACATGAATGTGGCACATGAGGAAATTGACATCAAGAATCCCAAAACCAACCATTTCAACGCAGGTTTCACCGATGAAGAACGTGCCAAGTTCACCGACCTCCTTCAGGCAGGTTTCACCGACACGTTCCGTCATTTCTTTCCCGACACTCCCAATATCTACTCATGGTGGAGCTACCGTTTCCATGCCCGTGAGAAGAACACAGGATGGCGCATTGACTATTGGCTCTGTTCCAATCGTCTCCAATCCCAACTCATCAGTGCCAAGATACACACCGACATCATGGGCAGCGACCACTGTCCTGTAGAGGTGGAAGTTGAGTTTTAATTAACGTTCCCTTTTCATTCCAGCACCTGCCGGATGTCGTATGGATCATAAACAGCGATGCCTTCAAATTCGGCCATGTCTATTGCTTTGACGGAACCGGATTTCTCCGAGGTGGGCACAGGTAGCTCATTGCCTTTACTATCCGTCACCTTATGAACTTTTGTGGCTTCCTCCTCTTTGATGGCATCCTCTCCAATCAATTCCCGTTTCTTGGCGTTGTTGATTTCGGCTTCGGGGAATCGCTGGCGCAGTTGGGCTTCTTCCGCCTCAGAGAGTCTGCCATTAATCTCCAATTTGCCTATCTTCATATTGTCCACCCATGCAGGGATAATGACTGGGAAGCTGTTGAAACGGAGCGTCAATTTGCTGATGCTCGACATCTTGGCGAGGATGCCTGGCAAGGTGTCTGTTTCATGAAGATAAGAATAGGAGAGTTCCCCGTGTCTTTCCAGCTGATACAGGAGTGAGAGTGTTTCTTGTTCATCATCGCCGATGCGGGCAAACCAGCCAATCTTGGGGGTGAGGGTCCCCGTCTTTTCATCCACCTGCACACCCACAAATCCAGCCCAAAGCTGTACAGGAATTACCGCTATCGATGCGCCTGTGACGGGATCAATGTATTCCTGTTTGAAGTTGCCGCGTGCCATCTCCGTTGGCATACTTTCCGTATAGAGTATGTCGTCTTGTGTATATCCATGTTCATTGGGGAAGAACTTCAGGAACCAGCCATCCAGATGGGTGGTTTCATTGATATCATACAAACCGCATACTTTCTTGGACTTGAACTTCTCCACGCGGTCTTTCATCACCATATTCTCCCAGAACGCCTGATTGGGTTTTCCTTCCGATGCCTTGACGAATTCGGCAAGGATGGGGTCCAATTCGTTCGCCCATCTCTCAAGACCATACTTCGATAAGCCACGAGCCTTCTCACGCACCTTCTGCCAGTCTTCGGGTGTGCCTTCGAGCGTGATGGTGGGAATACCACAGGCAATGGCGACGTTCCAGAAGTCGAAATAGGTCTTGACGGTCTCCATCAGCGTAATCTGCGAGGCGATACGTTCATCCATGCCTGTGGTGGAGAAGTCGGCTGTCATCATATCCGCCACGTCTCCCTTTGTGTTGTCAGCTATCATGGAAGAGAAGTCGTTCAGCAACTGCGCCCAATCCCCTTTGGCGGGGTTAAGAACGTCATTGTCTTTCTCAACCTTCAAGACCATCTTGCCCTGATGATACACCAACTTGTCGCGCAACTCTTCGGAATGGGCATTCACATAGCGTGAGAAGCCCTGACCAATGAGGAGCCACATCATGTCGGGCGACAGCACCAGGGAACGGTGGTCGGCAAACGCCTGTACGATACATTTATAGAAGTTGTCCTCGCCCAGATAGCACAGTTTTTCCCCATCGAAACTGGTCTTCCTCACATTGTGATCGACGTATGGAATCCCCTTCTTACTAATAATCTGACTGGAAATTTCATTGGATGGCAACATCGTGAAGGTCTGCTTGGGGGCTGGCAAATCTTCGTCCACGACGAACGTGATGCTCTTTTTCGAGCGTTTGAGAATCTTGTCTTTTGTCTTCTGCTTCTTGGACTTCTTGGCCGATGGAGCCTTTGCTTGCATCGACTGGTTCCAAGCTTCATCCACAATGTTGTCAATGTCGAAACGCTCCATTGGGGTGGATTTGTCAAGAGGCAATGGAAGTGTGTAGGCACGCACCTGAGATTGACCAGGCACGGTTGGCTGACTCAACCCATAACTGATGGAGGAGAAAGCGAGGCAAAAGATTGCCAGAAAGGTGATACGATTAGCTTTCATAATGCATAGTGTTTAGTTGGTGAAACATTTTTCTGCTACAAAGTTACGCCTTTCGTTCTCAAAACACCAAGAAAATGAATTTACAAAAATTTTACATTTTCAAGTGCGCCTCCAGAATAATTTACAAATAATTTACATGGATGTAGAAAACGGGGTGGAAAGAAGAAATCGTATCTATTTGAAAATGAATAAAAGTATCACAAATTAAGCCCTTCTATTATCTGCTCAAAAATGATGTCAATGTCGGTGATGTGAAAGCCCTGCTTTTTGAGTGTTGATTTGCGTTTCTTCACTGCGGACTCTCCGATGTTGAAGACATTGGCAATGGCAGCATTGGTCAGTTTCAGACGCACCAGCATGCACAATTGGATGTCCTTGTCCTTGAAATCGGGATATTGCTGGCGCAGTTTCTTAACAAAGTCGTTGTCGGTTTCGTTGATGAGTTTTTCCAGTTCTCCCCATGCCCTTTCCTCACGCTTCTCCAGCTTGGGAGTGGAGGGTTGTTTGTGGACAGATTCCAGACGTTGCAACAGGCGTTTCTGCAACACTTCGGGGGTGAGGGGTTGGCGAAGATGTTGTTTCTTTGCCTCAGGAGTTGCTGGTTGAAGAGCCATGCGCTTGCGCACATAGTAGAAGTAGAAGACGATGCCAGCAACCAGCAGAAGGAATACGAGTGTGAAGGCAATGATCCATCCGTGAAGTTCAGTTTCATGACGCACCTCCTCCTGCTTCTTCTCCTGAATGACCACGGCATCCTTCACCTGTTGTTCGCGTGAGAAACGGTCTTCCAGAAACTCATAGGCAGAATCGACGTAGGCGTAGAGTGAATCGACATCGCGTTTCTGCACAGCAATCTCAGAGAGGGTGCGCAGGGTGAGGTAGCGGTTGATGTAGTCGTCGGAGTCACATGGAATGGTGTCGAGCACCGCTTTCGCCTTGTCGAGGGAGTCGCTGGCATAGTAGCATTGAGCCAGCGAAATCAAGGAAGGCACAAGGGTGGTGCTGTCGGCAGTCTCCACTCCAATCTTGGCATAGTGTAGGGCGTGCCAGAAGGCACCCATGTAGCAATAGGTGTCAGACAGTCCCATGCAGATGCTGTTCTGTGCCTCTTTCAGTTGGTTCTTCTCAGCCAGTTCGTATGCCTGCAGATAGTATGCCAGGGCGCTATCGGGTTCTTCCACATCGAGGAAACAGGCAGCCACATGTCCCATGATGAGCACCTCGTTACTGATGTCGTCGTTGATTTTGTGGTAGATGTCGAGGGCTTTCTGCGCCTGTTGGGTGGCATCCTGCGGATTTTCCCAACTGGTGGTGAGGCTGAGCAGGGTGTGTGCCAGATAACAAGTGTGCCAATCTTCACTTTTTTCGCTACAGCGAATGGACTGCTGGAGCAACTCATGGCACTGATCGGTGCTGTCGTTGTTGGTGTAAAACACACTCATGTAGTAGCAAGCCTGAGCATAGTGACGAAGAAGTTCCGTGTTGGAAGTCTGCCCTTCATGCGACTCATCGCGGTAGTATTCATAGCATGGACGGATGATGGAATCGGTAGTGATGCCCTCGCTCTGATGATTAGACACAATCGTGCTCAACAATCCGTACCATGCACGCTGAGAATCATCGAGTTTCTCTTGTTCGATGCTGTTCAGGCACATCTCTGCGCTGTCGGGTTCTGCAGGCAAGTAAGCCTCGGCACGCTCCAGCTGTTCAGTCACACCACTCGTGCAACCGCCAAGCATGGCAACCAGCCAAGCAAATGTCAGTATGTAGATGATTTTCCGAGGCATAACCATTTTGAATTCGCAAATGTATTGATAATCTAATTAATAAACAAATTTTTGGGGAATTTTTCTTTGTTTCAACTGAATCTGATGCAAAGTTACGACATAAAAAGTGTGGTATCAAATTTGTCGCGACAAACCTGTGTTTCTTGCGACTGGTCGCGTTTTTCGCCCATTCTGCCAGGTGTCTTTCGTATGCATTGGTGTCTTTACGAGAGAGTTACGCATTTCTTTACGGAAGTCTCACAAGTGTCCTTGTGGAAGTCTCACTATAAAAAGACCTGCATCCCCAAAAGGTCATTTTGTCATTTTGTCATTTCGTCATTTTTTGTCTCTCTCGCTTCGCGTGCTATAATAAATATATAATAATAAATATAATAAATATATATATAATATATTTATTACAGTACTCCCCCTATTAATCATCCCCCAAACCAGTTGAGAAGTGACGAAATGACGAAATGACGAAATGACGTTTTACGCACTTTGAGTGTTTGCATATTATGTGGAATCATAGCGCCTTGTGAGATTTGAGCCCTAAAAGTGGTTGTCACAAAGCAATTCCAAAAATGCCTCAGTTTTGATGATTTACACCCCATTTTTTGACATCACATGACCATTTTTTGACTCAAAATTATCATTTGTCATTTAGCGCAGCGCATTTGCCCCTCGTTTTTTGATCTCACATGGTCACTTTTTGAGGTGTGAACCTTTGTAGATAGCTACCAAAAACTCAAGGGGTGAAGAGGGTAGAAATGAGTTTTTTAGCGGTTTCATCGCCCATTTCAGCAGCTTTATCAAGGTTTGTTCGAGCAGATGTCTTGTCACCTTTCTGGAACTGTGCATAACCAAGGATGCGGTAGGCATCGATGATGGTTGAGTTGAGGCGAAGAGCTGTCTGACAAGCCTCTATGCACTCGTCGAACATGCTCACACGCACAGCAAGGGCTGCCTTTGCCATATAGTAGAGAGATTCACGGGGTGCCAACTCAATGGCTTTGTTGATGTCGTCAAGAGCAGGCTGGTACATACGCGCATTCACCTCTATCTGCGAGCGCTCATAGTAGAAGACAGGGCTGACCTGATTGTGCATCAGATAGGCATATTGGTTATAGTCCTGTACTGCCTCTCGGTATTTACCAGCATTGGCATTGAGCTGTCCATGGCGGATGACGAAGTTGGCTGCTTCGGCAGGAAGAGGATTGCCAAACTTGGCGATAGCACTGTCGATGGGTTCTAACACTGCCCCGATGGAATCGCCCCTTCCCTCTCTCGCAAGACTGATGGCATAGAGATAAGTGGGAGCGCCACCGCTCTCGTTGTTCAGTTCCTCATAAAGCGCCAACGCACCGTCATAATCGGGCTTGTTCAGGAGCAGCTGCCCTTTCAGGATGCGGTATCTCGTCTTCTCCAGTTTCTGCTCTTCTGCATCGGACTTGGAAGCATTGAGCGACAGGGCTTTGTCCACATACTGAAGAGCCACGTCCTCGTTCCACTTCTCATAGGCTGGTTCAGGTTGCAAACGGAGTTTATCGAAAATGAGCGATGCGACATTGTAATTGCCGACTGCCTTATCGTCCACCAGTGAGAGGTATTGCTGCATGTCGCGGTCAGCCTCGTCAAAATGTGTCATGTCTATCAGAGGGGTAGCACGACGCAGATAGCCTTCTGCATTCTTAGGATAAGTTTCAATGAAGCGGTTGACCAAATCGAGATATTCCTCGTTAGAGGTGGAACGCGACTTGGTGTAGAGATACACAAGCGCCTCCTCTTGAGTGGGTGGCAATGCCTTGGAGATAAAGATGTTGCCCAATGCCACTGCAGCGGAATTGGTGGGAAAGGCAGCCATCTGCAATTCGTTGCGGAAACGGATGTCGAGCACATAGTTTTTCCCACCCATCTGTGGATGAAGCACACCCACCAAATTGCCACTCTGATTGAACACGGGCGCTCCTATCAAGGCATCGTTCAGAGGCTTGTCCAAACCATAATAAACATATTTTCCGTTAATCATCGCCGTATCAGCCACCACAGCCTCTTCACTTTCAAACTTGCCGCCTTCAGCTCGTCCCAACACAAAAAACGTCGATTTCATCGGCTGAATGGCAGTAACGGCAGGAATCGCCACATTACCCTTGGTATTGACATGAAACCGCACAATCGAATAGGTGTCATCGGCTCCTAAGATGTAATCCACCTTCAATTGCTTGCCGTCGGCATCAATGACAGATGCCTGATAGGCATTTTTGAAAAGGCGATAGTCGGCTATTGCCTCGCCATTGGCTCCAACATAGAAAGCGGTGCCCTGACGCAAGAGATTACCCTGACGGTCATAGGTGTTTAGCGAGATGATGCCCTTGCTCACTTTAGAGGCAAATTTGGGTTGAGCATAGCCAGTGAGTGCCACCAGGCACAAGAGAAGGGTGTATAACGTGTTTCTTTTCATTTTCCTAACAAAGTTTTGGCGTTGTCGAGCGCAGCTTGCGTAAGGTGTTCTCCACTGAGCATGCAGGCAATCTCCTCGATGCGCTGCTCGTCGTTCAATGGGATGATATGGCTCAGCGTGTCATTTGCCGACTCTTCCTTATAGACTTTATAATGGTGGGTGCCAAGAGCGGCAATTTGTGGCAGGTGGGTGATGGAGATAACCTGACGATCCTTTTCACCCATCTCCTTCATGATACGTGCCATCTTCTCTGCTATAGAACCGCTCACACCCGTATCAATCTCGTCGAAGATGATAGTGGGCAACTTGACCGCACCGGCAATGAGTGCCTTGAGCGATAACATCACACGGGCAATTTCGCCACCCGATGCGATTTGGCTGACAGGCTTGGGACTCCCGCTCTTGTTAGCATTGAAAAGGAACTGCACTTGGTCATATCCTGAGGGTGTAAGCTCTTCTGGATTGGCAATGACAGAACACTTGAACTGCACGTTTGGCATGCCTAATGGGAGCAGTCGTTTTTCCATCTCTTTTTCCACCCCCTTCGCAGCTTGAATGCGCGATTGTGAAAGGTTTTCAGCCAATGTCAGCAATTTAGTTTTTTGAGCATCCACACATTTGCCAAGCTCCTCGATATACTCATCCGAATGGGTGATGCGCGACAACTTTTCTTCCATCTTCCGTTGTATCTCCAGCAACTCGGCAATGCTCTCCACTCCATGCTTTTTCTGCAAGGTGTAGATGGTGTTCAGACGCTCGTTCACCTGCTCAAGACGTTGGGGATTGTACTCGACATCTTCAGCACGGTTCTCCAACTCATTCGCCACATCTTTCAGTTCAATGTAACAAGAATCGAGACGCTCCACCAGTTCCTCCGATGCGGAATAAACGGACGAAACCGATTGGAGGGACGAAAGGCTCTGCTTGAGCAAACCGAGCACGTCGGTGCCATCGTCGGGAGATTGAAGGAGGGATGCTGACGAGTAGAGGGAGGACTTGATGTCTTCGGCATGTTCGAGTGTCTCAGCCTCTTCCTCAAGTGCTTCCTGCTCGTCTTCCTGGAAGTTGGCATCTGCGAGTTGATTCACTTGGAAACGCAGATAATCCTCGTCTTCCTTGCCACTCTTCGCCTCTTCCAGGGCTTCCTCCAACTGCTTTTCGAGGCGACGGAATTCTTTGTATTCGTCTTTGTAGGTGGCAAGTTGTTCCTGATGCCCTGCAAGAATGTCGAGCACACTCATTTGGAAGTCCTCTTTGCCTAAGAGAAGATTCTTGTGCTGGGAATGGATGTCGAGCAACTGTTCGCCCAATTCCTTCAGTTGCGCAAGCGAGGCGGGGGTGTCGTTGATAAAGGCACGCGACTTGCCTGCCGATGTGAGTTCACGGCGAATGATGCACTCCTTTCCATCAGAATCGAGGTCATTCTCCTGAAAGAACTCATCCAAAGGGGCATGGGATATGTCGAAAACCGCTTCGACCACACATCGTTTGGCATCGCCCTTGATGGAACGGGAGTCTGCCCGTTGTCCCAACAACAAACCGATGGCGCCAAGAATGATGGACTTTCCGGCACCCGTCTCACCCGTGATAACGGAGAAACCCGTGTGGAAATCCATGTCGAGATGTTCAATCAGCGCGTAGTTTTCTATATGCAGATGACGTATCATTGATGCTTCACTTTTTCACTTGTCACTTTTTCGCTTGTCATTCATTCATGCTGTCACTTCTTAATCTTGTTCCAATAGGTGTTTTGGCTGGCATTGATGTCAGCGAGGATTTCATACACCGCCTGTCTCTCCTTCTCAGTGCCGTGTCCGGAATAGATATTGACGAGTTCATCGCGCTTGAAGTCGGTAAATATCTGAGGAAGCTGCGAGAGGGGCTTGTTGCTTTTCGCCTCTTTCAACAACTCAAGTGCCTCAGTGATGGCGGTGCGGCCACGATCGGGATTTTGTGCCATTTCATCGAGCCCTTGACGGTAAAACTTATACTGCATCTGACGGAATGGCTCCATGGAGGAATCCATGTAGTCGTCGATGATGGCGTGGCGATTGTTGGTCTTGTCAAAGGCTTTCCAACCTGGTTCAGACATGGCTTGTGCACTGTTCACAATGTTTTCCACCACATGCAGCACTTCCGTTCCGCCCATGGGGGAGAATGTGTCTAAATCTAACCCGATGAACAGATAGGCGTAGTATGCCAGCATCGCCGTCAGGTTGTTGTCCATGTTATTGACGTTGAATTCGAGCGCATCCTGTTCCTGATAGGTGAAAGTGAACTCTGTGTCGCGCATGGAGAAGACCACAGTGTTGTAGCCCGAATTGAAGACAGGACGTGTGACCTGAAAGAGCAGCTCACAAGTGAATGCATCGTTTGAGGCATTATATTTCTTGACGGTGATGCTCAAGTTGCAGTCAATACGCTCCGACTTCTGAAACTGCAAGTCTGTCCATGAGCGGTTGTTCATGAACTCACTGACGGCACTCTCCAACGATTCGAACACGCTGGTGCTGGTGCCTTGTATCTGGGAATGGATGACCTTGACGGTGCAATTCAGTTCCTGCCCTTCAACACAAGTGGCTGAGGAGCACCACAGAATCGCAGCCAAAAGGATGGTTAATCTGTTCAAAAGACGGCACATACAAATACTTTTTCCCTATTTTTCGGCAAAAGTACTACTTTCTCACGACTTACCCAAATAATTGCCTCGCTTTTTGATTTTTTAGCAAAGCGAGGAATTCAGATGGGCTTCCATGTTTCGCAAATAGCCGTTTCATGTTTCCTTTCCACTTTTTTTCATCATTTCATAGAAGATTTTCTTCATTTTTCTTTTTATTTAAATAAAAAAGTTTGTACTTTTGCAACGGAAACTAATCAGAATTAATAAAAAGGTGCCAGATGGCGGTTCATCTGTGCACTAAAATAAAAACTTAAAACGATTTCTCAACCGCGAGAAAAACTATTGAGTTATGAAAAATAAAATGGTAGCAGGTCTCCTCGGTATCCTGGTTGGTGGTTTCGGTATCCACAAGTTCTACATGGGCAACGCAATGCCAGGCGTAGTTTACATCCTGCTTTGTTGGACTGGTATTCCAAGCATCCTTGGTCTGATTGAAGGTATCATCTATTTGATGGACACTGACGAGCAGTTCCAGGCACGTGTTGAAGCTAAGAAGTTCTTCATGTAATTTCTCACCAACAAAATGGTGTTTTTATAATTAAGTAAAAGCAAAAGTAACATTTAACAAAAAACATTATGAAAAAGATTCTTTTCGCAGCTATGGCACTCGTTGCCATTTCATTCGCTTCTTGCAACGGTTGTGCTAGCCAGCTCGACGAAATCCAGAAGGCAGCAGACTCTCTCGCAGCAATTGCTGATTCAGCAAATGCAGAGCTTGACGAAGCTAACGCAGCTCTCGACACACTCGATGCAGCAGTTGACTCTGTTGAAGCTTTCGTTGAGGAATAATTCCTGCGAATTGTCATCTCAGACATAACGAACAAAGCTATCTAGCTTACAAGGGAAAGTTTGTTTGCTGAAGAGCAAGCAAACTTTCTTCATTTTTCAGACTTTTCACGCTATGCGAAGATTACAGACCTTTTTCCTGTTGCTGTGCCTCACACTCTCGCTGCAGGCACAAACGTTCTACGAGGTGAACTACACGTACGACGGAGTGGAGTATCTCGGATTGATGATTTATTACAGTGACGACAACTGTAAGATGCGTCTCATCACACCAGAATCGCTTGAGGCTGGCACGGTTTTCGAATCACCGTACCTGAACATGATTGAGGAGAAGAGCGACGAGGAGGATGTGGGCATCATGGCTTATTATCCTGTGGAGAAGAAATTCCCTGTCTTCCTGTGGTTTTGGGAAGAAGACGATGCGAGTGACATCAGCGAGAAGCCCTTTGTCACCTACAACATCAAAAAGACCAACAGCTATATTGAGACTGAATATTTCAACGAAATCAGTCTTGAAAGCATGGATGAAACATACATCTCCCAATTCTACGGAGAGGATGAACCCGAATATAGGATGATGCTCAACGGCATCCAACTGGTGAAGAATCAAAACGTGCCGCACCAAGACATTGAGGTGACGGTGGACGACCCGATATTTACTGACATTGAGAATGATCCCGACATACCTGTCAACGAAGGGGAGAACATTGCTCCTGGAGAGGGAGGGAACACATTAGGAACCGGAAGTGCTGATGCTGCACCAACCTTGCACTTGATTGTTGTTGCCAACACCAACGTGAGCGACATTGGTTCTGCTTGCGCAAAGGATTTGGTGAATCTCAACAGCGAATTTGGAGGCATTGCGAGGGTGCTGGGCATGAAGTATGATTTCAAGGGCATCAGAGGAAAGAACTACAGCAAGGACAATCTTGCACAACTGATACGTAACTTCCAACCGAATAGCGATGATGTGGTCATCTTCGTCTATACAGGACATGGATTCCGTTTTGACGACCAACAGGACTATTACCCCAACATGGATCTCTGCCCAACCAGCTATGACGACCCCACAAAGAATTATGTGGCTGTCAGCGACGTGTACAAGGAACTGGTGGGGAAAGGGGCGCGACTGAGCCTTGTGTTCAGCGATTGCTGCAACAACCAGATAGGAGAAACCACGCCAATCATCAATACCAGCACGCTGTTCTCACGTTCAAACAACAACTTTGATGTCAAGAAACTGGAACGGCTATTTGTAGATGCCAACGGTAGCTTAATTGCCACTGCTGCAAGTCCGGGAGAGATGTCTTGGTGTGGCGTGAATGGCGGCTTTTTCACGTTGAGCCTGTTGGAAAGCCTGCGCGCTCAAATCAGTGCACTCTCAACCCAACTGCCCGATTGGGAGACCTTGGTGACAGATGCACTAACTGCTGCAACTGCCAAATCGCAGAATAATGCAAACACAAAGGCGCAGCATGGAATGAAAATGATTAGAATCAAACAATAAAAACGATTAGCATATGAAACTTATCATCAAAATTGCGTTGGGCATCATCTTAGCCCTTTTTGTCCTTGTAGGTATAGTCACTTGTGTGGGTGGTTGCCTGGACTTCGATGAAGAATCGCAAACGGAAGAGTATGAGGAGGAAAGCTCGGATGAGTATTACGAGGACGATGAGGAGATGGACAACAATGCAAGCAACGACAACGTGGCACCAGGAGAAGAGAGCACCATTGTAGTGCCAGCTAACTGGGGAGATGGCACTTGCCGCCCCATCAATGCCAAGCAGTTCTATCAGTTGGTGGCATCGAAGAAAAACTATGACACCTATATTGGTAAAGGTCCTTGTGTGGTTGACTTCTGGGCTGACTGGTGTGGTTACTGCAAGCAAATCGACCCCTACATGAAGGCTCTGGCAAAGAAGTATAAGGGATTGGTGCAGTTCTATAAGGTCAACGCTGACGAGAACGAGGAGTTGATGCAACTCTATGGAATTGACGGACTTCCCACCATCTTCTTCTGCAACGGCGAAGACATCCAGATGAACAGCGGTGCTCAATCGCAGGAGGAATTTGACAAGATGATTCAGCAAATGTTAGAAATGTGATTCAGCAAATGGTAAAAATATGAGATTCCCATTCTTATTCATATTATCGCTTTGTATAGCCTCTTTTGCACATGCGCAAGAAGGCACTGACACACTGGCTTCCTTCTCCGATGCTGAGCAGGAGGCTGAATATCAGTCTTTCTACGTGGCAGAGGAGGATGAGGAGACAATGGGCAAAGCCATTGTGCAAGGTGGCAGCAACGGGAAAGTCAACACACGACCTACCAACACCAACAATAATGCACCTTGCAAGATGTGGGCAATTCTTGTGGCTGACACCTATGATGAGAACATCGGTGAAGATGACGCTTATGACAACTTGGCACTCAATAAGGAACTGAAAGCCATTACACAGTGTCTGGGCATCGAGGTGAGCATCACCAACATCACCGCCAACAGAGCCTACAACAAGCGCAATCTTGCCAATGCCATCTCCAATTTGAAACCTGCCCAAAACGACATCGTCTTCTTCTGTTTCAACGGACATGGATTTCGTTGGGATGACCAAAAGGACATGTACCCCAACATTTGCATGATAGGGCCCGAGGATGATGTGTATGGAAATTATGTGGCCACCACAGACATCTACAACGCCATCAAAGCGAAGGGAGCACGTTTGAGCGTGGTCATCACCGACTGCTGTAACTCCAAATTTGGCGAATATGGACCCCGACAGAAAGAGAACACGCTCTACAGCCGCACCAATACACGGGTGAGCAAGAAAAGGATGCAAGAGCTCTTTCTGGGTACAAAGGGAGTCATCCTTGCCACTGCAGCAAAACCAGGTGAATATGCCTGGTCTTTTGACGGAACTGGGAGTGCCTTCACCCAATCGTTCATTGCGCAACTGCGCAAAGAGGCAAGCGCCACCCAAACAGAATCTCCCAATTGGCAACGACTCGTTGACAATGCCATCGAATCAGCACGAAGAAAGACCACTTCATGTGAGAACACCCAACATGGCATGCGCTATATGAGCATTTCCAAGAAATAATAAACCTTTCAATTCAGGAACAACATGGACAAATTCTTTTCTAACAACACGTTCGTCATTGACGAGAAAATCGCTGCTTTCAAACTCTCCAATGCCTATAAGGTGTACAATGGAGAAGGGCAGGAAATTGGTGCCATTCAAGAGCACAAACCTCTTACTTACATCTTGCTCGACTTTGTGCTGAGCAAGGGTATGGTGCCTTTTGAACTCAACATCTTGAACGCTGACGGCAAATGCATCGCTCAACTGAAGCGTGGTTTGACCTTGTTCATGTCGAAGGTGCAAATCTTCAACGAGGCTGGTGCGCCCATCGGTTATTTCAAGCAGAAGTTCTCGTTGCTGAAGCCCAAATTCACCATCCTCAACAATATGGGACAGGAAATCGCCACCATCAAGGGTGACTGGAAGGCATGGAATTTCGAAATCACCGATGCTGCAGGTCAGCAGATTGGCACAGTGGACAAGAAATGGAATGGAATGGCAAAGGAACTCTTCACCACAGCAGATAAATATGCTGTCAACATCGAGCCAAGTGTGACTGATGAAAACACACGCATAGCCATTGCATCTGTTGCAGCAGCTATCGACATGATTCTGAAAGAGGGAAATTAAAGACGTTCCAACTCGTCAACAATATCCTTGGCTACCTCCTCCTTACTCTTGAGGGGGTAGTCTTTTTTTGTCTCAGCAGTGATGATGGTGACTTTATTAGTGTCGGTACGGAATCCTGCGCCTTCATCCTTGAGACTATTTAGCACGATGAAATCGAAGTTTTTCTTCTTCAGCTTGGCTTGCGCATTCGATTCCTCATCATTGGTTTCAAGCGCAAAACCGACAAGTGTCTGCCCTTGTTGCTTCATTTGACCTAATGAAGCGGCGATGTCAGGATTGGGCTTTAAGCGAATGACCATATCATCCGCCGTTCTCTTAATCTTCTGTTCTGCTGTATGCTCAGGAGCATAATCGGCAACAGCAGCACATAAAATGGCTGAATTCATCGATGGATACAATGCTTTGCATGCCTCATACATCTCGCGGGCACTCTCCACATTGGTGCGATGGATGTTCGGATGTGTCACTTGCATTGAAGATGAGACAGGACCACAAACCAATTCAACTTGAGCACCACGAGCGGCACATTCGTTTGCCAAGGCAAAGCCCATCTTGCCCGATGAATAGTTACCGATGAAACGGACAGGATCTATCTTTTCGTAGGTGGGACCAGCTGTAATGAGTACCTTCTTGCCATTCATACTGCTTGACAGGGAAGCGCTCTCTTGCTGAGCAAAGAACTGCTCTAAACGAGCCACAATGTTTTCAGGCTCTTCCATTCGTCCCTTGCCTTCCAATTTCGATGCCAAGAAACCTGTGCCTGGCTCTATGATATGGTTGCCATATGACTGCAAGGTTTTCAGGTTCTGCTGTGTGGAAGGATGTGCATACATGTCCAAATCCATGGCAGGAGCAATGAAAACAGGCGCTTTCATCGACAGATAAGTGGTGATGAGCATATTGTCTGCCACCCCATTTGCCATCTTGCCAATGGTGGATGCCGTAGCAGGAGCTATCAGCATCGCATCAGCCCACAAACCCAAATCGACATGAGAGTGCCACGTGCCATCGCGCTGAGCAAAAAACTCGCTGATGACAGGCTTGCTCGTCAGAGCAGAAAGAGTGATGGGTGTGATGAACTCCTTGCCTGCTGGCGTGATGACCACCTGCACCTCTGCCCCTTTCTTGATAAGTTGGCGGATAATGAGACATGACTTGTAGGCAGCAATACTGCCCGTGATGCCAAGCACTATTTTCTTTCCTTGTAGCATATACCTATTGATAAAAAGAGCCACCCTTCCACCATACAGGAAGGGTGGCTGTCTTTGTGAGTATTCCTTTTAGTCTTTCAGCATCATTGGCATCAGCAGCATGATGAGGTCTTCACTCTCCTCTTGCTCTGCTGGCATGATGACACCTGCACGGCTTGGATCGGCAAGCTCGAGTATGATGTCATTGCTGTTGATGCTGTTAAGCACATCAATCAAGAATGGACCATTGAAGCCGATGCTCATTGGAGTACCATCGTAATCGCACATGATGTGTTCTTCTGCCGATGTGGAGAAATCCAAATCTTGTGCAGAAACGGTCAATGTACCTTGATCCACATGCACCTTGATAAGTGCGCTACTTTGGCTGGCGAAAACGCTGACACGACGCAATGCACTGATGAAAGCCATGCGGTCTGCTGTCACACGGAATGGGTTGTCTGTCGGAATGACAGAATTGTAGTTAGGATAACGACCTTCAATCAAACGACAGCTGATTGTATAATCGGTCAATTGAATCTCTGCATTGCGGTCATCAAAACGCACCACGGCATCACCTTCAGCCTTAGGAAGAACAGCCTTCAGCAAGAGCGCTGGCTTCTTTGGCAGAATGAATGCTGATGGTTCGTCAACATGAGCGGAGAACACACGGTTACGCACCAATTTATGGCCATCGCTTGCCACAAACGTAATGCTTTCCTGGGTCATGTCAAAATAGACTCCATTCATTTGTGGACGAAGTTCATCGTCTGCTGCAGCAAAGAGGCTACGATTGATGCCATTAAACATCACCTGAGCATCAATGGAAAGGTTGCGGGAAGAGTCGTTCACACTGCTGGAAACAGGGAACTCATAACCATTCTGCCCTATCAAATTATACTTACCGTTTTGATAAGTAATCTCAATAGCAAACGTGTTTTGATCCACCTGAAAGGTGATGGGCTGTTCAGAGATTTCCTTCACCGAACTGATGAGCTGCTTCGCACCAATGGCGAATTTACCTTCACCATCTGCATCCGTCACCTCCACTGTTGTCACCATAGTAGTCTCGCTATCCGATGCCGTCATCTTCAACACACCATCAACGAGCTCAAAAAGAATACAATCGAGTATTGGCAGGGCGTTCTTTGAACTCTGAACCCTACTTATCGTCTGCAAGCGATTGCTGAGACTGGTACTTGAAACATTAAATCTCATGGTCAAAAATATTTATTTGAACACAAAGTTATGGAGAAGTTTTGACAATACAAAAAAAAAGCGTACTTTTGTGGCTGATTTTATAATTATGTAACATAAATAGATAGAAAAATATGGAATTTACTGGAAGAATTATCAAGGCGCTGGAACAACGCACTGGCGTGTCAAGCAGGACAGGTAATCCCTGGAAGATGCAAGACTTCGTGATAGAGGAAACTGTGGGGCAATTCCCCAAGAGAATGGTCTTTAACGTGTTTGGAGAGGACAACCTCAATCGCTTCAATATCCAGGAAGGGCAAGAGGTGACTGTATCTTTCGACATCAATGCCCGCGAGTACAATAGCAGATGGTACAATGACATCCGTGCATGGAATGTGGTGCCTGCAACACCTGCTGCTCCTATTGCCGCTCAACCTGCCGCACAACCCGTTGCTGCTGCACAGCCTGCCGCACCTTTCCCACCGGCAGAACAAGCTCCTGCACAGAACACATTCGAGGCTACACCTAACGAGGGCGACGACCTTCCCTTCTAAGGTAAAAAGTAAAAGTGAAAAATTTGCTACCGCAATAGTGTGCCAACGTTGGGCGACTATTGCGGTAGCAATTTTATTACTTTTCATTGATCATTTAGCCTTTCTGTTATTCCCAATAAAGCTTTTGACTGTTAATGTCCCATTTGTGGTCTTTCGGGAAGTCATCCCCTTCCCAAGCTTTTTTGCTCGTCCACTTCTCGGCAGGATCTGTCCAGAAAGGGTCTGTTTCAGGAAGTCCCAAAGGAAGGAAGGCGAGGCTGGTCACATACAGAGAACCATTGTTGGTGTACCAATCTGCCACGTTGGGATGAGACCCCACAAACCCTATTGTCAGGAACCCTCCCTCATTGTAGTTTCTGCTCATTGATTTGGCGCTCTTATCAGGATTTTCCAGCTGTCCGTAGAACATCCTGTTAGCCACTGCGGTAAGGGCTGCACGAACCTGTCCATTATGCAGTTCCTGCGGTAACTTTTTTCTCCATGCCAATTGTGCCAAGGGCTGCATCGTCGCCATGCGATAAGGGATGCTTCTCCCCACTACGGGGAATGTGCCTTCTGGCGAAATGAGGCGTTCGAGAATGACTGACCATTTCTGCATGCGCTTCACTGCTTCCTGCAGACGATTCTTGGCACCACGCGTCTTGTCATTGGTCTTGCTGAAAATCAAATAACTGTCGTTGGGACGCTTGGCTGCAATCATCTCCAGACACTCCACATACATCGGCTGGATAACAAACGAATTATAGTAGTCGAATGCAAATGAGGGGCCATCGCTATAAACACCATCGCCAATATACCACTCTTCCACCTTTGCCAAACTCATCTTGATGCGATAGGGGTCGTAAGGTGCTCCCACATACATCAGGAAACTCTCTTCCATGGCAATAAAAAGCAGCCAATTCGTATAGGGAGGGTCGTAGCGGCGCAAACCCTGCAGTTCCTTAATATAAAGGTCTTTGGTCTCTTTAGGAAGCGGCACCCACAATGAGTCATAACCTCGATAAAGCCCTTCCACGAGAAAAGCACCATCCACCAATGTCTGTCCTCCGTTCTCCCATCCAAGGCGGTCAGGAGAATCTGGATTTACAGCATTGATGATTGCCTTTCGTGTCCACTCACGCAATTGCTTTCGCTTAGCGCTTTCAGGAGAATCATCATCAGGCAAATTCAGCCAAGGAGCCACCCCTGCCAACAAACGTCCAAACGCCTCCATATAAGCGACTTTCTTATCACGGTTATCCCATGTAGGCGACAGTTCCAGATTCTTATTGCCGCCCGTAGTGTCCATCACTTGCTGCAGCTTTCCTTCTGCCATATTCTTCATCACGGGTGCTGCCATCTGGTACATGATGTCCACCCACACCTCACGGTCTGTCATCTGCTTACCCTTCCGAGCAGCAAACACGCTCAACGCCAAGCCGAGCAAAAAGAGGGTTGTATAGGTTCTCATATGCATAAAGTATTTTAAAGATGTAGGATGGACGATGGACGATGTAGGATGGACGATGGACGATGGACGATGTAAGATGTATGATGTAAGATGTACGATGTGTGATGTACGATGGACGATGAATCTATCAACTGTCAATTGTCAACTGTCAACTTTAATTGTATCGGGCAAATTCTGTGACAAAGTCCCCATTCATAAGCACAAGGCTGTCAGTGGTCAGTTGCATGATTTCAAACGTGTCGACAACGGCAGGACCCTCATCACCAAGTTTCTTAGGTGAATGGAGAAGCAGTAAGCCGTCTTTCACCTCCCAAGAATCATAATCCACTGACATGTTATAAGTGGTAGCACGCCCCTCTGAATCCAACTCAAGGCTCTGTTCCCTACCCTCCAAGTTTCGCTGAGACCAAATATGCTGCAAAGAAGTGAGATTAACAGCCACAGAAGCAAACACGTCATCTTTCGTAACATTGTAAATCACCTCCAGTTCATCGCCCACAACGAGACCACCCATCACATCCTGTCCACTTTTGTTGATGTACAAGGTGTCACCATCGTCATTGATAAACTCAATGACATTCATGGACGAGCCCTCGCCAATTGTGCCATGCGCTTCGCAGATACTTGGTAAATCATGCACTGGCACAACCGTCACTTCAGGCGTTTGTGAAGGGTTCTTCTTCTCTTCACAAGAAAGAAGCAGCAAAGCAGCGAGAGCCAGCAGCATCAAATTTATTTTCTTCATGTTCATTTCATTTATAGTTTTATCGGGCAAAGGTAGGAAAAAAAAAGAAAAAATGAAAGAATGACAGAATGAAAATGAAAAAAGCGTTACAGTTCACCTTCCGCAACGCTTTTTCTGTTCACACGAATGAGCTCTTACACCAGATGACGAATCAGCTCTTCCTTGTCTCCGCAAAGCATGTCAATGACAGGAATCTCAATCATCGTGTAAGCACCTGGTTGCTGCTTCAACGATGCACGAGCAACGTTAACCAACACCTGAGCAGTCAATGCAGGGTTGTTAATCTTCATGTCAAACTCAAACATCTGGTTGTGAGTCTTGCCAGAAACGCCCTTACGCACAAGGTTCACACCATGCCCCACATCATTGAGAGCATCCACGCATGGAACCTGCTGCACATGAGTTTCGTCATTCACGAAGTAAGGGTCAGCCTTAATGGCAGCCTCAACAGTCTTGAAGTCTGCACCTTCCTCCAATTCCACATATACCATACGGCGATGAATACCCGTACCCACTGGAATAGTCATGGACAATGCATCCTTCACACCCTCAATGGCACGTACAGCCACAGAGTGACCCATTGAACGTCCTGGTCCGAAATTGGTGTAGCTTACACCCTTTGGTGCAAGGCTCTCCATCAAAGAACGAACAATGGAATCAGAACCCGGATCCCAACCTGCTGAGATGATAGACACAGCATTGTTCGCCTTAGCCACTGCGTCAAGAGAACGACGAAGATCAACAATTTGTGTATGTATATCAAATGAATCCACAGTGTTGATGCCGATGGCAAGGCATTGCTTTGCATATTCTTCCACCTTACGAGTAGGAGTAGCAAGAATTGCCACCTGCACATCCTTCAGCTCTGTGATATTCTTCACGACAGGATAATTAGCGAGTTCAGCGGGCTTGTCAGCCTCTCCATTACGACGAACTACACCTACGCACTCCACATCTTGTGAAGCCTCGATGGCCTCAAGTGCATACTTACCGATGTTGCCATATCCAACAATGGCTGCACGAATCTTTTTCATTGTTTTGTGTTGTTTTTAAGTGAAAAGGGCAGCAACGTACATGTTGCTGCCCTTTATAGAGTTTATTGTGCTGATTCTGTTTCTTCTTCAGCCTCCTTGATGCGGGCACCCATCACAAGGTATGCTGTAGGAGCGGCGATGAAGAGTGAAGAACTTGTACCGATAATGACACCAAGCATCATGGCGAATGCGAAAGCACGGATGCTATCACCACCAAGCACGAAGATTACCAACAACACGATGAACGTAGAAACGGAAGTATTGATGGTACGTGCGAGAGTGCTGTTCAATGCATCATTGAAGATGCGCTGACGATCACGTTTCGGATAGTTCTTGAAGACTTCACGGATACGGTCGAAGATGACCACCTTATCGTTGATGGAGTAACCAATCACCGTCAAGATAGCACCAATGAACGTTTGGTCAACTTCAAGCGAGAAGCCAATCCAACCATAGCAGAGTGAGAACATACCAATCACGAGCACTGTATCGAGTGTCAAAGCCACGATAGAGCCCACTGAGTATGCCACGTTGCGGAAACGGATGAGAATGTACAGGAAGATGACAACAATTGCGAAGAGCACTGAAAGAACAGCACCGCGCAAAATGTCAGATGCAATAGCAGGACCCACTTTCTGAGAAGAAATGATGGAACCACCTGCACGGTTGTCACGGTCGAGGAATGCCTCTTCAGACACAGACTTGTCAACCATGCCACCATCCACAAATGCCTGATAGAGCAATGACTCAATCTGTGCATCAGCAGCAGAACTGTTATCCTCAATATTGAAGTTAGTCGATACACGAACGTTGTTACCCTCTGTACCGATGGCAATCACCGTCACGTTGATGGCCTCACCATCTGGGTTGTTCGCCTCAAACTGCTTTACGATGGATGCCTTCACTGCTTCTGGCTCCACCTGCTTCGCAAATTCAACCTTATAGTTGCGACCACCTGTAAAGTCAATAGACTGGCTCAAGCCACGGAGGCCGAAACTTACAAGTACAATCACAAGGAAGATGCCGAATGCGATGAAAGACTTCTTGTAGTTACCCATGAAGTTGAAAGCAGTGTCCTTCATCATGTTCTGAGAGAACTTCGTCGTGAACTTCAGGTCTTGCCACTTACCACGGTTGAGGAAGTGCTCGTAAGCAATACGAGTCAACCACACAGCAGTGAAGAAGGAGCAGACGATACCGATAATCAGAGTGGTTGCGAAACCCTTGATAGGACCAGTACCGAAATTATAAAGAATGATACCCGTGAGGATAGTCGTCACGTTTGAGTCGAAGATAGCTGAGAAGGCATTGCTGTAACCTGCTGCCACAGCCGCACTGATGTTTTTGCCACCACGCATTTCCTCCTTCGTGCGCTCATAAATAAGCACGTTAGCATCCACTGCCATACCGAGGGTCAGCACCATACCTGCGATACCAGACATCGTTAAAGCTGCACCCAGTGAGGTGAGAATACCGAATGAGAAGAAGAAGTTGAGAATCAGAGCGCAGTTAGCCACCATACCTTCACGCACGCCATACATCATCACCATGTAAATCATCAGCACGATGAAAGCGACGATACAAGAGATGAAACCTGCCTGAATAGACTGGGCACCAAGGGTTGGACCTACGATATCCTCCTGAATGATGCTTGCAGGAGCAGGCATCTTACCAGACTGGAGCACATTCGCCAAGTCCTTGGTCTCGGTGGTGGTGAAGCTACCCGAAATCTGAGTGCTACCACCATCAATCTTGTTCATCACGTTGGGGGCACTATACACGAGGTTATCGAGCACGACAGCCACACAGTGGTTCACGTTTGCCTCAGTGATGGCAGCCCACTTACGAGCACCTTCCGTGTTCATCTTCATGGTCACGATAGGATTACCATACTGGTCAAACTCATCCTTAGCTTCAGTCACCACTTCACCTTCCAGTGGAGCACGTCCGTTAGGACCTGTGGTGCGGATGGCATAGAGCACAAAGACTTTACCTGCTGGATCATAAGACTTCACACCCCATTTGAGAGAGAGGTCTGCAGGGAAAATCTGCTTAGCTACATCAGAGTTGAGAAGGCTGTTGATCTCTGCAGTATCAAGTGCCTGAGCATAACCTACAGTACATCCGCTCGGTGCGCCAGAAGGCTGCAGCATGGCGAAGAGAGGATTCTCTTTCTTGGCCTCTTCAGTAGCCTTGTTGGCAACGGCAGCCTCTTCACCCTTGTTCACCTGAGCCAGCACACTGGTGGTGTTCTTGCTGGAATCAGCCTTTTCTGCTACAGGTTCTGCCTCAGCCACAGCTGTTGTGTCTGCCTGTACTGTGTCAGCTGCTGCAACACCTCCATTGCGGAGAGCCGCATTCAACTGTGACAGATATGGTGCCACCTGAGGGGCATCGTAAGTCTCCCAGAACTCGAGGTTTGCACTACCCTGAAGGAGTTTACGAACACGTTCTGGTTCCTTGATACCTGGCAGTTCCACCATGATGCGTCCTTTTCCGTCCTTAACTTCTTGTATGTTGGGCTGAACCACACCAAAACGGTCAATACGGGTTTGGAGAACGAGTTTTGAATTTTTCACTGCCTCGTCAACACTTTCGCGAAGAACCTTCTCCACGTCGGCATCACTACTGTTGGTGTTCACTTTGCCCTTCAGCTGCTGAGTGGCAAAGATGGTCGCGAGTGGCTTACCTGGAGCGTTCTTTTTATAAGCCTTGACAAAAAGTGTGATAAAATCGCTCTGACTTTCCTGCGCTTCCTTCGCTGCTTCATTCACAGACTTCAGGAAGGCTTCATCAGTTTTGTGGTCTGCCAACGCCTTTACTACATCTGGCACACTCACCTCGAGGATGACGTTCATACCGCCCTTCAGGTCAAGACCAAGGCCGATACCAGTTTCACGACAATCCTTCAGGGTGTAGTTACCCAGATAGAATGGAGTCGAATTCAACGAATCCAAGTAAAGCTCAGCCTCCTGCTCACCCATCTTGGCAGCCTTGTCCTCCACATACTTGGTGACAAAGCCAAAAGAAAGGTAGAACAAGCAGATGAGTGTCAACGCCACTGCTAAAAACTTTACAAATCCTTTGTTTTGCATTTTGTTGAATGATTTAATATTTTGATTGTTATGTTCTATTCTTTTTTTGTCATTTTCTCAGCCCACAAAAGGCCTCAAAAAGAGGCGCGTCACACATATATAATATATAACGCACGATGATTCAAGGTGCAAAGTTATACTTTTTTTTACATATAGAAAGAAAAACGGAGTAAAAATATTCATATGGAAGGCCTTTAAATTCTTCTTTTACTCTAATTTGACAAAACAATAGATGGGATAATGGTCACTATCCTTGATGGATTTGTCCACTTTGGCACCATACGCCTTGATGTTGGGACTCACCAAAATATGGTCAATGCGGAAATACATGCCGTTTTGGTGGTAACTGATGCCGGGACCATTACCGCTACGTGTATAAGCATCATCCAATTCTTGTGTCAACCGATAGTGAACATACGAGATTGGAGTGGCATTGAAATCGCCGCACACCACCATATGCCTTCCCCTATTCCGTTCCACAAATGCTGCCACAGAATCCGTCTGCATGCCTCTGATGGAGTCATGCATGCTAATCTTTTCCGTCAGATTTAAGTACTTTGTTTCCGATTCGTTGCTTTTGGGATGATTGTAGTTTTTAATGATAGACTTATAGTCATCCTTTTCTTTAAGGCTCAGCCTGTACGACTCCAGATGGTTGTTGATAAGGAGCAGAGAGTCCTCCCCCACCTGCAGTTCATACGCATACGAGTAGTTTGTCGTGGTGGGATAGTCTATCTTCGTCACCGACTTAATCGGGAACTTTGAAAAGCAAGCGATGTAATTATCCGTCTCTAACTCATAGTAATGATATGGATAAATCGTAGAGATACTATCTATTGCACTGTCCACCATTGCCTTCATCGCTTCCTGCAGACAAATCACGTCTGCCCCACTTTCCAGCAGATACCGTATGATGGGATTCTCATTCCATGGCAATGACTTGTCCTTTCCGAAAGCCATCACATTGTACGACAGCACCTTGATGCTGCCTTCTGGAGGTTCCATCTGCACATTCACAGGAAAGTACGCCCTTGCGCTACCAGCACACAAACCTATGCCCACCAATGGGAGCAAAGCCCATTTCCACTTCACAATCAGCCAGAAGAGCAAGAAAAGAATGTTCAGCACCAAGAATACGGGGAACATGAGACCAAAATATGAGCATTGAGGATGATTTTGTGGAGGCAAACAAGACGTGTAGGCACAAAAAATCATTGCCGCAATCACCAAAAGGTTAACGGCAATGAATAGCACCAACGGAATTGTCTTTAGCAGCTTCATTCTTCCCCTCTCATTTTTTTGCTCGCATTAAAGAGCGTCATCTTCTCATTCTCCGACAGATTCTGATAACCATTCTTTCGGATTTTATCCAAGATGCGGTCTATCTCCTCATTATCCTGACGTTTCTGTTCGTTATACTGATGATCCGCATAATTCGTCTCACGCACATTTGTCACACGCATTTTCGGAGTGCGCTTACCTCCCATGTCACGCTTCATCTTCGACCACCAACTCTCATCCTTGTCGTAGTGGGAACCTTGTGTGGAAGAGAAGTTACGGTAACCCCCACTCTGTCCATGTTGCCTCTCCTGCATCTTCCAGATGAAAAGAATGATAGCACCTGCCAAGATGCCTCCAAGATGGGCAAAATGTGCCACACCGTCAATTGACGTAATGCCCAAATACATCTCCACCAATGTATAGAAGCCCACCAGATATTTCAACTTGATAGGGAACGGAATAGGGATGATGTACAATTTCGCATTGGGGAAGAAGAATGCAGCAGCAGCCATCACACCATAGATGGCACCCGAAGCACCCACCAACTGAGCGGGATTGATGATACCCACCCATGTCATGAATTGGTTCACCAAAGCTGCACCAATGCCACACAAGAGGTAGTACCACACAAAACGCTTCGTACCCACCTGCTGCTCCACAGCATTGCCAAAAATCATCAGCGACCACATGTTGAAAAACAGATGCCACCAACCTCCATGCATAAACATGTAGGTTAAATATTGATAGATGGCGAAACCACTGCCGCCTATCGGATGCAAAGCATTAAAATTGAGAAACCAGTCAGTATGCCCGTCCAGTGGAACCATTGGAGTGAACCAATAAGCCAACACATACAAAACAATGTTTATTATCAGAATTACCTTAACGGCGGGAGTCATTCTCATACGCTACACTCATTAAATCCTATAACTGTCTCACTTTGTGAATTTCGAGTGCAAAATTAGAGTTTTTCTTCCTATTTAAGGGCAAAAATCAAGAAAATACAATTTTTTTTTGCTTTTTTCAACATTTTTTCGCGAAAAATGTTTGTTCGAGAAAATTTATCTCATATATTTGCAACGTAGTTTCAGTTAGAAACGCTCTAATTGGGGCTGATAAGCATAGATTTGACATAAGTTTTTTTATTTACCCAATAAACAGTATTTTTAAAAACCTAAATTATTCACATTTATGAACAAGACAGAACTCGTAAGCTCGATCTCTGCAAAGTCAGGTCTGAGCAAGGCTGATTCAAAGAAGGCTCTCGACGCATGTGTTGAGGCAATCGTTGATGCTCTCAAGGGCGGTGACAAGGTTTCACTCGTTGGTTTCGGCACATTCGCTGTTACAAAGCGTCCAGCTCGCCAGGGTATCAACCCACTCACTAAGAAGCCTCTCTCTATTGCTGCTAAGAAGGTAGCTAAGTTCAAGGCTGGCTCAGACCTCGATGGCGCTATCAACTAATCTATTCTAACCTAATAAAGGTAAAAGGGATGCGATTATGCATCCCTTTTTTTTGTGTTCCCACCCTTCCTCTGAGAGAATGAAAGGATGATGACTGGAAGAATCATTGAGAGACGAGTGGGTAAAACAATGATATGCGACTGGAACAAACGAAACATTTTCAAAGTTTCAAAAATATTTTTGCAAGTTTGAAAATAATTTTTGCAAGTTGCAAAATAATTTTTGAAACTTTGAAAATATTTTGAGTGTGGAAGTCATGATATAATGAATACGGCACTCATAAAGAAATGAATGCGCCATACATATAGCAGGGAAAACAGGAGACCTTACATGAAGGTTGTGAAACCAAGCTGGTTCCGAAGATGGCAAAGCTGAAACTGTTCCTTATGACTTGAATGCCACAATGGGAAGCATGAAAATGATGTAGCGGAGAAGTTTACCGATAAAAGACCAAAGGGCAACACCCCACACGTTGGCACGGAGAATGCCAAGAGAGATGGAAATGGCAGTGCCAAAGATGGGGAGGAAAGAGAAAGCGGCTATCCAAGAGCCACGTTTCTCCACATAGTCACGGGTTTTGCGCAACCTGCGCTCCTTGATACGCATCCATTTGGAAATCTGCTCGATACTGCCAAAACGCCCAAGAAAGTAGTTGAACATGGAACCCAACACATTGCCTATAGTGCCCGCAAGGATAGTGAGCACGGGATCCATACCTGTAGTGGCAAGCAGAGTACCCATCACCACTTCAGAACTAAAGGGGACAAAAGTGCCGGCAAGGAATGATGCCATTGCCATGCCCAAATAGCCGTATTCGATGAAAAACTGATTGAGAGAGTCCAAGGATGATAAAGAATTTAGAAATAAGATGAGATAGATAAAGGAAGTAATTGAGAGGGGAGATATTGGGCAATGAAGTCCATGAGAAACAGAAGCATCACCACAATGCAGCAGATGTGGGAGAAGCGGGTATGGGTGAGGGCAAAGAAATGACCAAAGAGAATGGCTGTGGAAAGCAGGAAGAGAGGGAGCAAAGTGATGAAATACTGAGGTTGGGCAACCATTCCCATAAGCAAGACAACGCCATAGATAATCAACGCACGGTAGATAGTGCGTGTGCGTGTGCGGTCTCTATACTGCTGCAGATAGAAATCAATGCTTCCTATCGCAAAAAGCAGGAAAACCAAGCCAAAGGTGAAGAGATGGCGCAGAGGTATTTGGGTGTAGTCGTACATTTGGAAAGAAATCATCTCTTGAAAATGAAGCAAGAAGTCCTCCCAATGAAGCATCAGCGCTGCGATGGCTGCATAGACCCAGTATGGAAGTATCGTCGCTAAGATGGATGCGACAAGACAGCGAAGTGTCAAGGCACGGAAATAGCTCTGGATGAGCCAATAGAACGGTACAATCCACAACAATTTTGGGAAGAAAAGCGATGCCACAGACAATGCAAGATAAGTGAGAAAGGCAAGGAATGGGGAGGGTGTCTGATACATCGCGAACAAAGGGAAAAAAGAAAGCAGCGAAAAGAGCATCAGCACCATGCCGGGCTGAAATGGATGGCACATAACTGCCATTCCGAGCAAGATGGCGAGCACAGAGCTTAACATGCGGGAACTCACTCGAAGCAGCACATTGGCATTGTTCAGCTCTGCCATTCCAAACACAGCAAGGGCTGCACAAAGCGCACCGATGCCCAATGTCACATACCCACGCTGAAGGAATATGGGCACAAACTTCCAAATTCCATAATCAGGTGTGGTGAAGTCCACGGGCTGCCCAACAGGGGGGAACAGAAGCCAAAGCAGCAGCATCAATGCTGAAACGACAGGCAATGTGGCTTGGCTGTTTGTGATGCTTTTCTGGAAGTTCAGTCGCACGTCTTTTTTATTAAAAAGTTGTAATTCGAGTGCAAAGATAGGCGAAATAATTGACTTTGCCAATTAAATGTTGTATCTTTGCAGCGATTTTTGCAAATATCATTAATGAAGAAACTTTTCATTGAGACTTATGGCTGCCAAATGAACGTGGCGGACAGTGAAGTTATTGCCTCTGTGATGAAAATGGCAGGGTATGAAACCTGCGATTCCATTGATGAGGCTGATGCTGTGTTGCTGAACACCTGTTCCGTGCGTGAAAATGCAGAAAATAAGATATACAACCGACTGGAGGCGCTCCATGCACTGAAGAAGAAACGTGCGCTGATTGTGGGTGTGGTGGGGTGCATGGCTGAACGCGTAAGGGAAGACCTCATTGCGCATCACCATGTGGATCTTGTGGCTGGTCCCGACTCTTACCTCTCACTGCCCGAGTTGTTTGCAGCAGCCGAAGTGGGTGAAAAGGCTATCAATGTGGAACTGAGCACCACAGAGACCTACCGCGATGTCATCCCTGAGCGTGTGTGTGGTGGACATGTGAGCGGTTTTGTCAGCATCATGCGCGGTTGCAACAACTTTTGCCATTATTGCATTGTTCCTTACACTCGTGGAAGGGAGAGAAGCCGTGAGGTGGGCAGCATCCTGAACGAGGTGAAAGACCTGCAAGAGAAGGGGTTCAAGGAGGTGACCTTGCTGGGACAAAACGTGAACAGTTATTTGACGGATGGTGTCACTTTCCCTCAACTGCTTGCCAAAGTGGCTGAGGCATTTCCTCAAATGCGCATCCGTTTCACCACTTCCCATCCCAAGGATATGAGTGACGAGACGTTGGAGGTGATTGCTTCTCACAAGAACCTCTGCCGCCACATCCATCTGCCTGTGCAGAGTGGAAGCAACCGCATCTTGAAACTGATGAACAGGAAATACACCCGCGAATGGTATCTTGACCGTGTGGCAGCCATCCGTCGCATCCTTCCCAATTGTGGACTGACCACTGACATCTTCGTGGGGTATCATTCTGAAACAGAAGAAGACCACCAGCTGTCTCTCTCACTGATGAGGGAGGTGGGGTATGACTCGGCATTCATGTTCAAGTATTCAGAGCGCCCAGGCACTTATGCATCCAAGCACTTGCCTGATGATGTGCCTGAAGAGACCAAGATTCGCCGTCTGAACGAGATGATTGCCTTGCAGAACGAACTTTCTGCAGAGAGCTACAGGAAAGATGTGGGCAAGGTTTTCGAGGTGCTGGTGGAAGGAGTGTCAAAACGCAGCAAAGAACAGCTTTTCGGTCGCACACCACAGAATAAGGTGGTGGTGTTTGACCGTGGCAGTCATCACATAGGCGATTTTGTGAAGGTGAAAGTGGTGGATTCGAGTTCTGCCACACTGAAAGGTATAGAGCAGGCAGAAGAGCCGAGCGATGGCCAGAAACAATGAGATAAACATGGGTAAGAATAGAAAATCATTCCTCAGCACACAGTTCATCACAGCTGCCATCAGCACCACATTGGTGTTGGTGTTGCTGGGCACCATCGTGCTGTTCGTCATCACAGCGCAAAACCTCTCCACATACGTAAGGGAGAACATCAACATCAGCGTGCTCATCAGCGATGAAATGGACAGTGTGCAAGTCAAGAGCATGGAGAACTCGCTCAAACAGGCTCGCTATGCCAAGAGCGTGGAGTTCATCTCCAAAGAGCAGGCATTGGTGGAGGAGATTCAGGCACAGGGCATTGACCCCACTGAGTTCATCGGGATGAACCCCTACACTGCATCGTTCGAAATCAAAATCAATGCTGAGCATGCCAACCCTGATAGCATCAACGCGGCTGTGAAGAAGTTGAAGGGAAACCCTGATGTGGTGGATGTCATCTACTCAAAAGACCTCATCAAGTCTGTGAATGACAACATCCGCAAGGTGAGCATCATCCTGCTCATCATCGCGGCTTTGTTCACCTACATTTCCTTTGCACTGATTAACAACACGGTGCGGCTCACCATTTTCTCCAAGCGATTCATCATCAACACGATGAAACTGGTGGGAGCAAGTTGGAACTTCATTCGTCGTCCATTCCTTGCACAAAGCTTCACCTTGGGCATCGTGTCTGCCATTCTTGCCGATGGCTTGCTCATCGGAGGACTCTACTGGCTGTACAACTTTGAGCCGCAAATCAGTTCAGTCATAGACCTGAAGGCGATAGTCATCGTGTCAGCAGCAGTGTTCCTGTTCGGTATCATCATCACTTATCTCTGCACACTTTTCTCGTTGAACAAATATTTGAAAATGAGTAGCAACGAATTATATTATATATGAAAAATCTTGCATTCACAAAAATCAACTACATCCTGCTTCTTGTGGGATTCGCCATCATTGTCATAGGCTTCATCCTGATGTCGGGCGATGCCACAACAGAAGAAGCTTTCAATCCTGACATCTTCAGCGACATGCGCACAAAGGTGGCACCGATGGTCTGCCTCTTTGGTTTCATCTTTGAGATTGTTGCCATCCTGTGGCCTTCAAAAACTTCTAACTCCTAATTGACTATGGATTGGATTCAAACCATCATCATCGCCATTGTAGAAGGTCTCACGGAGTTCTTGCCAGTTTCATCGACTGGTCACATGATCATCGCCCAGAACATATTGGGAGTGGAGAGCACGGAGTATGTGAAGGCTTTCACCTTCATCATCCAGTTTGGTGCCATTCTCTCGGTGGTGTGCCTCTACTGGCGTCGCTTCTTCCAGCTCAACAAGACACCACTGCCTGAGGGCACACCTGCCTTCAAGCAACTCATCCATAAGTTTGACTTCTACTGGAAGCTGCTGATTGCCTTCATCCCTGCCGTTGTGTTGGGTTTGCTCTGCAACGACTTCATCGATACCATGCTGGAGCGCGTGGAAGTGGTGGCCATCATGCTCGTTGTGGGTGGTGTGTTCATGTTGTTCTGCGACAAGATTTTCAACAAAGGCAGTGAAGACACCGTACTGACAGAGAAGCGCGCCTTGATGATAGGCCTCTTCCAGTGCATCTCCATGATACCGGGTGTGTCCCGTTCGATGGCAACCATCGTGGGTGGTATGGCACAGAAGATGACACGCAAGAATGCAGCTGAGTTCTCCTTCTTTTTGGCAGTGCCCACCATGTTTGGTGCCACAGTATATAAGATGTATAAGTTGTTCAAGGAGGGAGGTTCCGAACTGATTATGAACAATCTCGACACCCTCATCATTGGCAACGTGGTGGCATTCATCGTAGCCCTGCTCGCCATCAAGTTCTTCATCCGCTTTGTACAGAAGTATGGCTTCCAAGCCTTTGGATGGTACAGAATCGTGGTTGGCGGCATCATTCTGGTCTTGCTCCTCATGGGGCACGAACTCACCATACTATAATTAAGAATTAAGAATAAAGAAACCCTAACTTTCAGTCCACAACTACGTCACGCCCCACATGGCAAGCTCTCCCCCTTGGGGGAGGTGGAGGGGGCTTCAACTACCAATCATGAATCCACAGGCAGGTGAAATCCTCATCTTCAACAAGCCCTACCGTTGGACATCCTTCAATGTGGTGGCAAAAGTGCGGGGCGAACTCTCCCATCGGTTGGGAGTGAAGAAGTTGAAAGTGGGACATGCAGGCACCCTCGACCCCTTGGCCACAGGAGTGCTCATCATCTGCACAGGCAAAAGCACCAAACTCATCGACGAGTTGCAGGCTCACACAAAGGAATATGTTGCCACCATCAAGTTGGGCGCCACAACACCATCCTTTGACATGGAAACACCCGAAGATGCCACCTATCCCGCCACACACATCACTCGGGAACTGGTGGAAGAGAAGCTGAAGGCATTCCTTGGACGCATAGAGCAGACACCCCCCACATTCTCGGCAGTGAAAGTAGATGGCAAACGTGCCTTCAAATATGCCAGAAAGGGAGAGGAAGTGGAGTTAAAACCGAAGATTCTGGTCATAGATGAACTGGAAATCCTTCACTTTGGCGAAGTGGAAGAAGAAGGAGAGGAACTGCCCACTGATGAGAAAGAGCGCATCAAATACCAAAGCGGCAACCTCACAGGCAAACACCTCTCGCTCACCATCCGAGTAGTGTGCAGCAAAGGCACCTACATCCGAGCCCTTGCCCGCGACATAGGGTTGGCACTTGGCTCAGGAGGCTACCTCACAGGCCTTGTGCGTACAAGAATAGGGAAATACACCCTGCAAGACTGCATGGACATCAACGAGTTTCCCCAATGGCTTGAGCAGCAGACATTGGAGAAGGAAGAAAACAATTAGGTAAAAAATTATTAGTTAATCAGAGATAATAGATGAAACTTTCACAATTCAAGTTCAGACTCCCAGACGAGAAGATAGCACTCTATCCTCGCACTTACAATCCCGAAACAAAGTACTACAACCGTGATGAAGCAAAACTGATGGTTGTACACAAGAAGACTGGTGAGATAGAGCACCGTCTTTTCAAGGAAATCACCGACTATTTTGAGGAGGGCGATGCCTTTGTGTTCAACGACACAAAGGTGTTCCCTGCACGCCTCTATGGCAATAAAGAGAAGACAGGTGCACGCATTGAGGTGTTCCTGCTTCGCGAACTCAATGAAGAGCTCCGTCTTTGGGATGTGCTGGTTGACCCAGCCCGCAAAATTCGTATTGGCAACAAGCTCTACTTCGGAGCTGACGAGTCACTGGTGGCAGAGGTGATAGACAACACCACCTCCCGTGGAAGAACCCTCCGTTTCCTCTACGATGGTCCCCATGATGTGTTCAAGGAGACACTCTACAATCTGGGTGAAGCCCCCATCCCTGATGACGTCCGCATGCACCGTCCTGCAGAAGAGGAAGACCATGAGCGTTTTCAGACCATCTATGCACGCCATGAAGGAGCAGTCACTGTACCTGTGTCAGGTCTTCACTTCTCTCGTGAACTGATGAAGCGCATGGAAATCATGGGCATCGAACAGGCATTCATCACCCTCCATGTAGGATTGGGCAACTTCCGCAACATTGATGTGGAAGACCTCACCAAGCACAAGACAGACTCTGAACAGATGTTTGTCAACAAGGAAGCCTGCGACATTGTGAACAAGGCAAAGGAGAATGGACATAAAGTGTGTGCTGTGGGCACCACTACCCTACGAGCCCTCGAGACAGCAGTGGGACCTGGTGGTTTCATCAAGGAGTTTGAGGGATGGACCAACAAGTTCATCTTCCCTCCTTACGACTTCTCTGTTGCTGATGCCTTTGTGGTGAACTTCCAGCAGCCACTCACCACCATGCTCATGCTCGTCACAGCCTTTGGAGGCTACGATGTGGTGATGGATGCCTACAAGGAAGCCCTCAAGGGTGACTACATGTTTGGCACTTATGGCGATGCCATGCTCATCATCGACTAACCAGCCAATTGTGCATGGTTAATTGTACATGGTACATACAACATATCTTTCACTCGGCACAAATCTTGGCGACAAAGAACACAACCTTGTGTCCGCCATCACAGAAATAGGAAGGCGGATTGGTCCAGTCAGGGCACAATCCGCTTTTCTTGCCACTGAGCCATGGGGGTTTGAGAGTGAGAACACTTTCCTCAATGCTGCCATTAGGGTTGAGACAGAACTCTCTCCCCATGCCCTGCTGAAAGTCACCCAACAGATTGAGCGTGACATGGGGCGCACCCAGAAGTCAACTGTCAACTGTCAATTGTCAACTGCCAACTGTCAACTGTCAACTGTCACCTACCACGACCGCATCATCGACATTGACATCCTTCTCTATGATGACCTCCACATCAACACTCCCAAACTGACCATACCTCATCCTCTTATGTATGAGCGCGATTTTGTGCTCATCCCCCTCAAAGAGATACTTCTCACCAACGATACTGACCAATGAAAAAAGCAGCACTTGGGGTGCTTTTCACCCTTCTCACTCTTCCACTTATGGCACAGAAAAGACTTTTCACAATCAATGACCTCATCCCTGGCGGTTCCACCTACTACCAGGCATCCATGCCGGAAACCGAATACCTTACATGGTGGGGTGATGCATGCATCAAACTGGACATGAGTCATTGTCAGCAGGTGGGAACAGAAAGTGCCCGTCCGGAAGTCAGTTCTCTGACATTGGAGAACATCAACTCCGTGCTGGCTGACAACGGAAGAAAGACCATTGACCATCTCTATAATGCCACTTTTCCTGATGCTGAGAAACCATACATTCTTATTGACAGAGGAAGGGAACGCACACTCATCGATTGGGTGAACCATCAAGTCATTTGGAAAGTGAACCTCACTCCACAGGCATCTAACATGGATTGGAACGAACATTCCAAGGCGATGGCTTATACCGTTGAGCACAACCTTTTCGTTATCACTGAAGATGGTCTGACACACCAAGTCAGCACTGATGGCAGCATTGATTTAGTGTATGGTGAGAGCGTCCACCGCGATGAGTTTGGCATCAGCAAGGGCACCTTTTGGAACCCTGACGGCACCCTCTTGGCTTTCTATAAGATGGATCAGAGCATGGTGTCCAAGTTCCCGCAGGTAAACATCACCTTACCTTCACAAACACCAGAAGGGGAATCCCGCATTGCCACCACCTCTCCTGACCCTTATCCGATGGCAGGAGAGACATCCCACAAGGTGTATGTGGGCATCTTCAATCCACAGACAGACAAGACCATCTATCTGAACACGGGTGACCCCACTGACCGCTACTTCACCAACATCGCATGGGCTCCTGATGGCAAGAAACTCTACCTCATCGAACTGAACCGTGACCAAAATCATGGTTCCCTTGATGAATATGATGCCCTGACAGGTGAGAAACTGCGCACCCTCTTCACCGAAGACAATGACAAATACTTCGAGCCACTTCATCCCATCCAGTTCCTGCCTTGGGATGACACAAAATTTGTCTATCAGACACGCAGGGATGGTTACAACCACCTATACATATATAATATAAAGGGGCAACTCGTCAAGCAACTCACGCAGGGTTCCTTTGAGGTCATGGAAATGCTGGGCTTCAACAAGGAGCAGAAGACTATCCTCTACACCTCCAATGAGCAGCATCCGCTCCAGCAGAATGTGTACAAGGTGGACATGAAAGGCAAGCGCTCCCTTCTCGGCAATGCCACAGGTTGGCATGATGCCACCCTCTCAGAGTCGGGCAATTTCTTCTTCGACAACTATTCCTCACCCGACATTGCCCGCAAGATTGACATTGTCTCCACTGTCAACCCCAAACTCTCCACCCTCGACTTTTTCACAGCTGATGACCCTTGGGAGAATTTCCAAGTGCCTGAAATCAAGACGGGCACCCTCAAGGCAGCCGATGGAGTGACAGACCTCTACTATCGTCTCATCCTTCCCACCGACTTTGACCCCAACAAGAAATATCCTGCAGTGGTGTATGTCTATGGAGGTCCACATGCCCACAACATCGATGCCTCCCGCAATTGGGGAGCAAGGGGTTGGGACATCTGGATGGCACAGCAAGGTTATGTGATGTTCTGTCTTGACAATCGTGGCAGTGAGCATCGCGGACTTGCTTTTGAACAAGCCACCTTCCGTCATTTGGGTGTGGAAGAGATGAAAGACCAACTTTGTGGTGTGGACTATCTGAAGAGTCTTCCCTATGTTGATGCCAACCGCCTGGGTGTGCATGGTTGGAGCTTTGGAGGCTTCATGACCACCAGCCTCATGACCACCTATCCCGATGTCTTCAAGGTGGGAGTGGCAGGAGGACCTGTCATCGATTGGCGCTTCTATGAAGTCATGTATGGTGAACGCTACATGGACACCCCACAGACCAATCCAGAGGGCTACGAAGAGACCTCCCTGCTCAACAAAGCCCAAAACCTGAAAGGGCGTCTCCTTGTCATCTATGGAGGCAACGACCCTGTCTGTGTGCCCCAGCACACCCTGTCCTTCATGCGTGCCTGCATTGATGCCGACACCTATCCAGACCTCTTCACCTATCCTGGTGATGGTCACAACATGATGGGTACTGACCGTGTGCATCTGCACAATGTCATCACAAGGTACTTTGAAGATCATTTGAAAAAATGAAAGAATGAAAAAATGAGAGAATGAATTTTTTTCCAACACCCCGTTTGGTCTTTTTCATTCTCTCATTTTTTCATTCTTTCATTTTCTCTCAATCGTCCTGCAAGTGCAAAATAAACCTCACACCCTTCACAAAGGCAGGATCTATGTCGAGGTCACCATTCATGTTCATGGCCATGCGCTTGCAGATGGGTAAGCCAAGACCATCGCCAAGGGTGAGGTCACGCACCTCTCTGAATGGCTTGAACACCTCCTCACGCTGCTCCTCAGGAATGGTCTTTCCTGTGTTCAGCACAATGAACTGGTGCTTGTGTGCACCTCTTTTCTTATATTCCAACGTGACATGTCCACCCTCTGGAGTGTACAGCGCGGCATTCTTCAGCAGGTGCGACAAGATGTGTGACACATACTCCTTGTTGATTTTTGCGGTCATCTTTGGTGCATCCACATTCAGGTTGACACCACTTCTCACCTTGCCACGAATCTTCTCCATCAGTTCCTCACACAGCGCACCCACCTGCACATCCTCCTTCTCCACTGCATCTGTGCTCGTTTCCAGTTTAGACAACAGCTGGATATGGTCAGAGAAGTCCAGCAATGCCTGCACCTCTGGAACATCCTTGTCCAGTTTCTGCAAGGTAGGCTCCAGCTGCGAAGACATATTGCTGATGAACTTAGCCTGCTGGGCATTGTTCTCGCTTAGGCTTCGGATGGTCTTCTTCTGTTTGCGAGTCAGATAGATGGAGCGCATCAGAGCCAGGGCACCCAGCACCAGCACCACTGCCAGAATTGCTGCCAGAATTGCCAAACCCACAATGGTGATTTGGCGGGCAGTCAGCGAACTGTCCTTCTCCTCAATCTCAGCCTCATTGTCAGCGATTTGCTTCTTCAGTCCCTCAATTTCCTTCGCCACCTTCTGCTCACTCGCCTCATTCATCTTCGCCACCATCTCCTTCAACATGGCATTCGCCTTGTCGTTCTGTCCTGTGGAATAAAAATACACGGATTTATTGAAAAGATGGTCATTCTTCAGTTCAGCATCATTCGCCTCACTGGCATATTTCTCCATCTTGTTCAGCTGCTCCAGCGCACCCTCCCCCTTCTTCTGCTTCGTGTAGATTTGGAAGCGCTCCTTTGCTGTCAGGTAATGCAGTGCAGCCTTCTGATTCTGTTCAGCTTTCGAGTCAATGCTCTTGTCAATGCGGTTCAGCAAGTCCAACCCCTCCTTGTAGAGGTTGTCGCCCATATAGTACAGGTCAGCAGCCTTCAAGCCACATTCCACTCCCTTCTTCGTCTGCCCCTTCTTCACATAGTCCTCATAAGCACGCAGATAAAATGCACGGGCATTCACCTTGTTGCCCTTCCCATTTTCCCTGTCAGCCTGCATTTCCAGGTTGCTCATCTTTGTTTCCTGTGCACTGACGCACAAGCAACCCACCAGCATACTCAAACAAATAATAACTAACTTCTTTCTCATATTCCTCTCAATTAAAAGGTTTTACGACGGCAAAATTAGGTATTTCTTTCATTTTCGCCAAATAATAGAGAGAAAAATGATGAGAAAAGTTCATCGCTTTAGATTTTATTCCCCAACTTTGTAACCCAACACAATCATTTCATGATACTGCATCTCCTCCAGCCTCGGCATCAGGGGTGGCAGGTTCCGCATCGGCACCCAATCCGAATATGTGGGGGCGACCTTACGAAACGAACCCTAACCCCCTTCTTCCATTTACCGTACCCCTCGACTACGGCACATCGTACCCGAGGGGTACGTTTTTTCACCCACACTTTATTTACGGAAAAACTTCGTATCGTTGACTTCCTTGAAATTACTCATGTCGACCCTGTATAATAAAAAAATCTCGCCTTTCTTTTGTATTGTCCTCACTTAATCGTATCTTTGCACCCATGAATGCATGCTTATAAAAGTTACAAGTAGGGTGGAATGGTTTGTGAGGGATACTTACATGTGTGAGTGGAATACGTTTGCCTGTTTTTTGAAGTATGAATATATAGATGATTGCTATCGCATTGAGATAAAAATATACGATGTATAAAATAAGACGGCTGCAACCCGAAAGCCACAGCCGAATGAAACGAGGATCATCCGAAATGCCTCCCCGTGCTGCAAAGGTACAAAAAAATCCGTTACTCAATCAAAAGTAGCGGATCTTTTTCATTCTAAGGTTGTTTTTCTTACGTTACAGGCTCTTTATGGTTACCAAAAAGAATAAGCACCGAAGGCGGCAGTTAGGTTCATACACCAGGTAGCCTTTCCTTCAGTGCTTGTTCTGGCGACAAAGGTACAAAAAATTCTTCGTACAGTCAAAGATTTCTATGTACTTTTGTATCATTATCATTTTTCTTTTCTCATTTCGACTAATACTTCGACTAAATTGTATTGTGAATTCGACTAGATCCAATAAGAGCACCAATCTCTCAAAAGCCCTTACTATAACGGCATTCAGCGTCAATGGAGTCTATGTTTCGACTAAACTTCGACTAAAAGTTTGACTAAACTTCGACTAAAACCCACTTCTTTTTCTCGCTCAGTCGTATAATCCCATTCTTTTTCAATGCAGACAGCATATTGCCAATCTTTCTAATCTTCTGCTCATCCGTGAGTACATCAGATAACTTGGATTGCAATAGTGTATTCAGTTCTGCCCTTGTCGCTCCACCGAACGAGCGCAAATACTGAACTATCATGTCCTTGAAGTGGAGATCATTGAAACTCTTGTTGCGAATGTACTCCATCTTCAGTTCTTTGTCATCGACTGTTTTTGCTGTATATGCGGACAGAAACAACTTTGGATAGCGTCCTTCTACAAGATGCAATCTGCGCAAACGAGTTGCAATGTCTTTATCTATCTTTTCTTGTTTCTGTACCATGTCAAGAGCGATGCAATCATATAGAGACAAATCAGGATTTGCCTTTAACAAACGATAGTATTGTTCGTTGATAAGTTTACCGTATATCCTTACCGTCACTTCTTTCTTTGCTTGGTCTATCTGATAGTCAGGCATAGGGAAGAAACGTTTTTGTTGTTCTGTAAACACTTTCCGAATTCCACGACCGATAGTATCAATCATGTTGAAGTTTACCATGCCTTGGCAAAGTGCGTAGTTACGGTAATATTTCTGCGGTCCAGTCTGTTCAATGGCATTACGCACAGACCCCGGCAAAAAGTAGCCACCATTGGAGAATGTCACAGAGTCGGGAGTTTCAACCATCGTCACTCTTTCTTGCATCGTGTAGTCTTGATGAGCGATGGCATTATGCAAAATCTCGCGAATACTATACTCGTCATATTGCTTTACGATGTCTGGGAAGAGCGTTCCGCCCGGCAATATCCGTTGATTAAGATTCCGGATTTTGGCAAGGGCTTCATCCACGGTTAGCAGGAATGGAATGGTGAAATGCTCATAGTCTCTCTTCTCATCTTTCCCATCAATCAGTACCCATGTAATAGTAGCGACGGATGGGGTCAGGAAATGAACAGATGTTGGTTTTCCGAGTAGCAAGATGGCGGCTTTTGTCAGTTTACCTTTTACGGCAACACCAGCCCTCCCAAGCAATTCCATATCGTCCCATGTGTCAACTTCATCTGCCACTCTCAGATGAACAGACTTGTATTCTTCACGGGCCTTTTGCAATGCCATTGGCTCCAAATCATCAAGTGTAGCCTCAGCAATTGTCTCAGCAGACCAGTCGTAGGTTGGACTGGTTTCCTCCAAAATGGCGTTCAATCGTTCCGGAGTCAGTTCCACCAAAGAATCCTCTATCCGCTGCCATGCTTTGTTATGGGCATAGACTGGTAACTTCGGCAGATGTTTTGGAACATGAATCACCCAAACTTTCTTGTGGGTATCCTCCGTGATAAACTCCTCAATATCCAGTCCTTCGCTCGAAAGGTTGGCACATAGATTAGTCAGTCGAAGTATCGCCTGTTGAGTCGAATAGTTGTAGGTATCCGTCCCGACAATCTTCAAAGTCTTATCTTCAACACCAACTATCAGATGTCCACCATCCATGTTTGCCAACGCCGACACGTAGGAGATGACATCATCCTTCTCATGACCACTGAAGTCATTCTTCAGGTTCTTGAATTCTTTCCACTCGCACCCTTCATCCTCTTTGGGGTATTGCTTGATGAGATATTGTTGTAATTTTTGTTCTATCATATCGTTTGTAAAGTTATAGCTATTGTTGTAATTCTTGACCATTTTATGGAATAAAGTTATTTTTCAAAAGCCCACTTGTACCTCTTCTGTTTAGGAATTCGCATCAAGCAGTCTTTGTAAAGAGCCCCATCGCCACCGTAGAAGTAAATGTCGTTACAAAATTCTTCCCACCATCCTTCTTTGATAGAGTCATAATATTTGTCAATCAAATCAGGAGCAAATGCCGGATGGTAGGTGTCATCTATTGTAATATTCCTTGCTTTAAGTTTCTGGGATATACTATCAAATGTTTCTCCGAGATTTCTGGAAACATTCAGTCGCACGGTATCGGCAGAAACGATACCATCCTCTAATCGCTTTTTATATTCTGTTGTCCATGCCTCTTCCAAAATATCCATTGTAAAATACTTTTTTCCATTATTTGACTGCTTGAATATTTCATCAGACACATCTGGATGGTGTCGAAAATAGAATTTTTTCACCTGAGGCATTGTTTTTAAGTCCATCCCCTTATCCATCTCTAGCAAGAAGCCATGTTGTGCGCCACTGCGCATAAACACTTGCTTGCCAATGACAGATAGGTGATACCCCTTCTGCGGAATGAACGCGCTGGGCATTTGTAGTTCATAGCAATAAATCATACCCACCTTGTCTGTTTCATGCACAGGTGCATATTCATCTGTTTTACCACAATAATTTGTGGTTGCAAAAAACTTTGCCGCGTCCACATCCGAAGTCAGGTCTAAGAAGCGGGTCTTATGATAATAGTGCTGAGCCAGTCCAGTCAAATTCATTAGGATACTGAAACGGTCGTGCATGATTTCGACTCCTTCTTCCAATAGTTTCACTAATGGATGCGTCTTTAAAAGGAGTTCCATTTCCTGTGACCAAATCAAATCGTCCAAGAAATAAGACTTTTTTTCATCACGGAACAAGTTCGGTGTACAAGGCTTTGGATAATCTTGGCTTTGCCCTCGATAGAGGAATTTCCTACCCCGTAGATTTGGTTTCAACGTAAAATGAAATTTCCCATTAGGATGCACTTGATTCTGATTAACTATGAAACCATTTGAAGGAATGTTCTTATCATTATAAAGTGCCACATACGGACTTGCCCATGAAACACGGAACTGACGGAAATTTAAATCATAGAAATAGTGCTGTGCTGCAATATCTTTCAAGAGCGTATCATTGGCATATGCATCATCTTCAAGTTTCTTAATATAGTCGAATGCCTCGTTGACATTTTCAAACGGATTTGTTTCAGTACCTTTCTCCAAAGAATCAATAACCCTTATTGTTGACTTCTGTGGCTTTGTGTAAAACCTATCTGCATATTTCTTCTCGTCATCCAATGTGAGTCTATATTTCCATACATTGTCTGTTTTCGCCAGTCCTTTTGGCAGCAAATAATATTCCGAGTTTATCCCCCATTCTTCTTTCAACAATTTCTGAGTCAGTTTCAACAGGGGTTCCACCATTTGTGGGAATGGAGGCATTGGAAGCGATAGCCCTTTCAGCGTCATCAACGCATTACAAAAAGCCATTGCATCATCAATTGTTCCATTATCATACTGGTTAAAAACGTCTGTGCTCTTAGCCTGTTGGTACAGCATCCGTACTTTACAATATACTTCACAGCGCACTCTTGTTGGGGTCTCATTTGCAATTTCCCGATTTGCCCACGGTTCATCGATAATCAGACATCCATCGGCTGTTATAACTGCATGTTGCGGAATCCCAGCTATTGCTTCTATGTGAGAAACATAAAGAACACGAACATATTCTAAATCATAGTCAAGAATGGCACATGCCTCTTTGACATATCCTCGAACTACCTTGTCTGCTATTGAAGGTATCATGATTCGTAATACATTGTTCTTATTGTGCCTCGCTTCTATTTCAAATACTTGTCAAGAATTGCTTGTTTACATTGAGGCATGTCTTGTAGTTCTGATTTTATGGCTGCAAGTTCTGTATCCAAGTTAACAAAAACCTTTACCAATTCTCCCTTCTTCACATAGTCCTCATAAGCACGCAGATAAAATGCACGGGCATTCACCTTGTTGCCCTTCCCATTTTCCCTGTCAGCCTGCATCTCCAGGTTGCTCATCTTTGTTTCCTGTGCACTGACCCACACACAACCCACCAGCAGACTCAAACAAATAATAACTAACTTCTTTCTCATATTCTTATCAATTAAAAGGATTTACGGCGACAAAATTAGGTAATTCTTTGATTCCCTCCAAATTTTTTACCACTTTTACCCACAATAAATGTCGAAAGGACAAGAAAAAAGTTGAATTTAGCAAACTATATGAAAATGTGGATGATACTCTTCACCTTCCTGCCCTTGTCACATCGACTTCCAGCTCTGTGACCACACCCACTACTACATCTCCTCTGGTCTCTGCATCTGGAGTGGCAAGTTCCGCATCGGCACCCAATCTGAATATGTGGCCGCCACCCTCAAAAGTCAAATTGGAACATTGGAATCTGACAGGTAATCGTCTATACTAAAAATAGAAGGCAAAGAAAAAGAAAATCCTTGCCTTTTTTGAGTGTTATTTCAACATAACACATTCACATTCATCTATATGTGAATATCTCAAGGGCAATCACTCCCTCTCGTCTTTCGTTATCACCCTCACCCGTTGCCCGTAATCACTAAACAATTTGGCTTGAATACAACTTTTAATTTGGCTTGATTACAACTTTCGGTTTGGCTTGAATACAAAATGCGATTTGGCTTGAATACAACTTTCAATTTGGCTTGAATACAAAAAGGTGTATTCAAGCCAAATGAAAAGGAATATATAAGCTAAATGAAAAGTTGTAATCAAGCTAAGTGATTCTGACTTTACGGCACACGTATTAATCAAAAGACGTCACACAGAACAAGGTGGAATCTTCATACAAGCATAAAAGGAAAAGAGTGCCCCCAAGCACAAAAAATCCTCGCAACTTCCAAAGAAATTGCGAGGATTCTTACAATTCGAGGTGTCTTTTCTTACTTCACCTCTCTTTTTCTTCTATTGGTTTAAGTGTAAAAAATTTTTCATCCTTCCATGGCGAAGTGTTTTTATATAATTCCAAACTTTTCTTGGGAACGTAGATAGTTACAAGATCAGAATACATACACATGGAAGGGAGCGTCGTTGGAGGCATCGTGGCTTCAATAACTATGGAGGTCAAGCGACTGCAAAACCCAAAAGCACCCCCACCTATGAATGTGATGTTTTTGGGAATGGTCACAGAGGTCAAACCATCGCAACCTTCGAACGTGGTGATTTCTATTCTGCTCATATTTGGGGGAATGGTCACAGAGGTCAAACCACTGCAGCCACGGAATGCACTTTCTCCTATAGATGTGACGCTATTGGGAATGGTCACAGAGGTCAAACCACTGCAGCCAAAGAATGCACTTTCTCCTATAGATGTGACGCTATTACCAAAGGTCACTGAAGTCAACTCGGGACAATAATGGAAAGCCATTTCTCCAATGCTTTTAATACTGTTTGAGATGTTTAGGGAGGTTAAAGATGTACAATCATAGAAAGCGCGCCTGCCAATTTTTAACACCTTATAGGTATCACCTCCATACGTGATTCGGTCAACAATGTTGGCTACTCCCTTAAAACCAGACTGGTCATATCCTGATACAATAAGGTGACCCTCTTCAATGGTGTATTTAATATAGTCAAGATAGAAATTCTTTTCATCGATGACGGAGAAGGTACTTCTATTGGAAGTAGTGCCATCCTCATTTATCACTACAGTGACAATGGGACTACCCCCTCCTCCATCATTATTTCCATGATTACCATCCGTGACATCATCATCTTTACTACAGGATATTATTATGAGCATCGCCATCATTACAAGGCTCATGATTGTAATCTTTTTCATTTTTATCGCTATTTTTAAATTTTACAAACGCAAAAGTACAACATTTTTTATTTATCCCCAACTTTTTGAGTGAAAGAGTGTGCTTGCAGCCACAACAGGAACTGCTGGCTCCATGCTTCGGTGGTGGTGCGACCCGTTTGGGGCATGAGAGTGTAGGGGCCTGTGCCGTCACCATAGAGGTGGAGTTCGGCATTACCTCCTGCCTTCTTCCATTCGAGGAAGAGGTTGACGAGACCTGCGGCGACATTCTGGTGGTCGGCACGGGTCATGATGAGGAGTGGAGGTGCTGGATTGGGCACCTTGACAGGCATGAGGGAAGGACCAAAGTTGGTGCAGAGGAAGTCGGGACGCTCTGCAGGGTCTGAGGCTTGAATCGTGGCAGCAATCGCCACACCACCTCCTGCGGAGAAGCCCAGATAACCTATCTTATGGGTGTCCAAATGCCATTCTTGGGCATGTTGACGCACCAGACGGATGGCTGCCTTGGCATCATCAGAGGCGAGTTGCAGGATGGAATCTCCTGCGGGATAATGCATGGGGTTGGCATCCGCTTGGGGGAAGCGTTCAAGGTGGGTGACATCCACCATCGGGGGCATCTGCATGCCAAGTGGGAAAGAGCCTCCTGCATTGAGGTGATACTTCAAACCAATGGCAGCAATGCCACGTTCATTGAGGAAGGTTGCCATCTGCTCCACATCCGAACCCCACGAGAGGGCTCTCATGCCACCACCTGGACAAAGGATGACAGCACACCCGTTGGCTTTGTCAGCAGCAGGAAGGAACACCTGAATGGTGGGCTTCACCACCCCCGTGATGTTTTTGCGAGCACCCTCTCCTGTCACTTTCTCGGTGTCGGTGGTGACTGGTTTGGCAAGGGGAAGGTCGTAGGTCTGCTGTGCCCCCATGTTCACACTGCAGAGCAGAAAGAAGAGGATTGACAATGATTTGTGTGTCATATAGGTTGGTAGTTTTAGTTTTCTCTGCAAAGATAGTGAAAAAATGAGAAAATGAAAGAATGAAGGAATGAAAAACTAAAAACGAAAAGTATCCTTTGTCGACAGAACACTAATGTCCCGCATGGCAGGTAACTCAAACTTTTTCACTTTTTTCATTCTTTCATTTTCTCATTTTTTCATTTTTATCTACCTTTGCACCATCATCAAATTCAAACTAACATGAAAGCAATTAGCACGACAAAGGCACCAGGGGCAATAGGTCCCTATAGCCAAGCCATCCAGGCAGGAGATTTTGTTTACACATCTGGTCAGTTAGGTCTTAACCCTGCCACGGGTGCATTCCCTGAAGGGGGCATCAAGGAGCAGACACGTCAGTCACTCTCAAACGTGAAAGCCATTCTGGAAGAGGCAGGAGTGTCCATGTCCAATGTGGTGAAGACCACGGTGTTCTTGGCAGACATGGGTGATTTTGCCGAGATGAACAGTGTGTATGCCGAATTCTTCACAGAGCCTTATCCCGCCCGTTCTGCAGTGGCAGTGAAGACCTTGCCAAAAAATGCACTGGTGGAGATAGAGGTAGTGGCTTGGAAAAAATGAAAAAATGAGAGAATGAAAAAATGAAAAATTTGCTACCGCATCAGTTCGCCATCAGTTGACGTGCAAGTGCGGTAGCAAATTTTTCACTCTTCACTTTTCACTTTTATCTTTTATCTTTTCACTTCTCCTTGAGATAGAAGGAGAGTTCCACCATATAGGTTTTGTTCGCCTCATTAATCTGGGCAGCAAGGGTGAGAACAAAGTAGTTTGTTTTCTGGTAGGTTCTCACGTCGAAGATGGCATGTCCGTCATTCATGAACTTGTTGCCCATGGTCTCATCGTTCCAATTGTATTTGATGTAGCCCTTGTTGAAGTCGTCCTCACTCCACTTTCCGATGTAGTGCTTGTTATTCTGGAAGAAGAAGCAGAACTTGCCGTCTGAGGTGAACTGAATGCTGGTGATGACAGTGCCTTCATCAAGTGTTTCTGTAATGGTGGCCACTGTCTTGGCATAGTCAAGGATGGCGTTGAGGCTGGCTGCTTCGGCAGGATTGTCAAAGTGCTTCACAGCAGTCACACCTTCTTTGTGGCGCAGGCGTGTGCTCACCACCTGCCATTCTCGACAGAGCTTTGTAGTGAAGACGTTATCATCAACTTTCGTCACCACATCAGCTTCAAATTCTTTTTCAAACTGTTCTATTTCATAGCCATTCAGCAAACGGATTATCAGTGTCTTCTTGCTGCCTATGGCTAAGTTGGTCATCTCCACTTGGCAATAGTCCTCACCTTGCTCGTTCTTGATGGTGTAGGTGTTGGTGGTGCTGTTGAAGGTGTAGGTGCCCACCATATAGTTTGCATTCTTGCCCAAAGCACGTCTTTTGGCAGCAGGGGCTGGGGTGTTCAAGGTCAGGATGACTTTGTGGTCATCGAGGATGGACATCTCACTGAAAGGAGCATCACTGTCACTGATGATGTAGGTGGATGACTCAGCAATGTTTTCGCTCAATGCTGGTGCCGCAGAGGATGTGGCTGACTGATTTGACACAGAGACATCCTCGCCATCAGTGCTACAAGCTGTGAATGCGAGGGCAACAGCGAACATGGTCAGATAGAGAAAATTCTTTTTCATATAGGTTATTGAGGGTTTAGAGTTTAGGGTTTAGAGTTTAGAGTTTAGGGTTTAGAGTTTAGAGATTAGGGGTTAGAGTTTAGAGTTTAGGGTTTAGAGTTTGGGGGTATTGGGGAGAACCTCCCTTGATTAGAAGATGTTGTGGTAGATTCGGAGATTGAGCACAGGATACACTTTCACCCGCTCAATAATCTTCACAGCATCGTGGAAGTCCTTGTTGTCAATGTCATCCTTGCGCATCTTGATCCAGCCATTCTCATCGGGTGAGTAAACCTTCAGTGCAGGTTTTCCCCAGAACATGACACCAAGATCGAATGCCACACTCGTCTTGTGCTTGGAGGAGATGGGACGTCCAAAACCCAATCCCACATAGGGCTTGAAACTCTTGGTCTGGAGCTTCAGGTGAACGGTGCCTGTCTCATCTGGGCGAACAAACACATCACCGATTTCAAGACCTTCGCCTTCATCCACCTCCAGCAAACCTGTGTTGTGAACGGTGCCAAGGTCGGGCAAACCTGCATAGAAACCACCTGTCACATGGAAAGAGCTGTGCTTGAAGGGATAGATGTCTGCCAACAACTTGTAGTCGGACATGTGAACTCTTCCTTTCACATCCACATTCTTTTCCACTCCCTTGGTGGTGTAGTCAATGTCGAAGTTGACATTGAAACGGGGCAGTGTGGTGAAACCTGTACGGAAGGTGACATAGTGAGTCAGAGGCATGGCTGCTTCAAAACCCCAACCTGTCGTTCCCACTTCGGCACCTATTGCCAGATGGTTGAACAGTTTCTTGTCTTGGGCATGAGCATTCGTTGCCAGCAACATGGCGGCAACAAGTCCCAACAATTGGAAGATTCTTCTCATAAGTTGCTTGTTTTAAGGTTGTTATTTTTGTTTAGTTTCTCTCTCTGGTTCACGTTCAAAAGAGGATTTGAACTTTTCATTTGCAAATATATGTAAAATGCCCGCTCTTTTCCAAATTATTTCTCTGCTTTTTCTCTTTTCTTAGGGAAAAAGGCTCAAATGAAGAATGAAAGAACTCAACTTTGACTACGTCGAACTTTAGTGAAAGAATAAAAAAATGAGAGAATGAAAAAGTCCATACGCGATGTTGGAAAAACTTTCATTCTCTCATTTATTCATTCTTATTTTACTTGCCTACAAAAGCCTTGATTTCCTCGTCTGTTGCATTGTTCATGCGCTTGCCAGCCTTGAAAGTGAAGTTGGGATAAGTAGACTTGAGCTGGTTGACAGAGTTGTCGATAGGACTGCTGCCAGATGTGGCAAATGGGATGATGGTCTTGCCCTTGAAGTCCTGTGACTCGAGGAAGGAATAGATGATGCTGGGTGCCTTGTTTGCCCAGATGGGGAAGCCCAGATAGATAACATCATACTTCTTGATGTCAACAGGCTTGCCTCCCAACTTTTCCCTGAAGCTTGGATTACCCATCTCCACCACTGAACGGGACTGGCGATTGCGGTAGTCAAGGTCTTCCTTGGTGTAGGGTTTGGAGGGCTGAATCTCATAGATGTCAGCACCTGCTGCTTTCTGAATCTTCTCTGCAGCCACCTTGGTGTTGCCCGAAGCTGAGAAATAAGCCACGAGAACTTTGCCGCCTTTGGCTGTCTGTGCACACACCGTCATGCTGATTGCCATGAATGCAACGGTGAGAATAGATGTCAATCTTTTCATTGTTGTGTTGATTTTAGATGAATAATAAATAGATATAGTGGTAGGTAAATCCTACAAATGCTCAAATAGTTCTTCTGGGTGGTCGATAATTACCTTGGCTCCCTGCTCCACAAGGAAGTCGCGGTCACGGAATCCCCAACTCACTGCGATGCATGGAAGGGATGAGTTCTTGGCTGTCAGCAAATCCACCTCACTGTCGCCCACATAGACACATGCAGACTTCTCAATGGACTGCCCATGCAAGTGGGAGAGTTGGCGAATAGCCTCATCCACCATGTCGGGAGCAGGTTTCCGCTTCACTGTGGGAGTCTCTCCTATCGCCACATCAATGGTGTCGGCAAAGAATGCCTTGTGCAAGTCTTTCACCGCAGGGGCAAGCTTGTTGCTCACAATGGCTGTGAAAAAGCCTCTCTGCTTACATTCCTTTAGCATCTCTGGCACACCTTCATAGGGTGCTGTCCTGTCCATAGAATGTTCCACATAGTAGGCACGGAAGGTTTCGAACACACGCTCCTTTAGGGCTTCATCAGCATCGGGCTTGCTCTGCTCCACACTACGTTCCACTAATCTTCGGATGCCATTGCCCAAATAACGCCTTGTGTCTTGCTTCTGGTTAGGCTCCAACCCTGCCTCACGCAAGGCATAGGAGATACTGGCATGCAAGTCATCCAGCGTGTTCATCAGGGTGCCATCCAAGTCAAATATGAGCGTCTTCTTCATTTGCGTGTCTCTTCCAAGAACCTCAATTCTTGTTCCAGCATCTCCAACCTCCTCATCTGATATCCAGCCTTCTTTGCCTCCTCGATGGGACGTGTATAAAGGTAATAGGTTTCCATCGGGCGCTTGAACTCGAAGTCCAGTTTCATGCTAGGTGAGTAGGGCGTCATGTGGACAGTGTTGTAGATCATCTTTTCAGCAAAAGTCTCATCAATGTTTTTCACCCCACATGCCTGAGCTGCCTCAATCACTTCCATCATCTGGTCTTTGATGAGTTGCAGAGTGCTGGGATTCTGCAAGAGGATGTCCGTCTGCGTGTTCAGTGCCACCGTCATCCCATTGAACGGCATATTCCACACAGCCTTCTTCCATCGGGCTTCCAAATACTCCACCTCATTGGCATCCACACCTGCCTTGCGGAAGTCGTCCACCACCTCATCAATCTTTTCCTGCTGCTGGCACGAATAGTTGCCGATGTTAATATAACCATAGCACTGATGATTCACCTTTCCGGGTTCTGTTTTCGCACTACAGATAAATGCCAATCCAGCAGCCAACTGCACCTCTGGAAACATTTTTTGCACATCTTCTTCAATGCCAATGCCGTTCTGAATCAGCACCACCAATGTATCCTCTTTCAACAAAGGTGGCAACAATTCTGGGAGCAGGTGATTGTTCACCGACTTCAATCCCACCAGCACCACATCACACTTAGGCATATCCTGTGTGCTCCGATAGGCATTCACATCCTCCAAATGGAAACTCCCATCGCATGAATCCACCAGCAATCCGTGCTCCTTCACAAAATCATAATCCCGATGGAAAAGGAAATGCACTTCCTTCCCCGTCTTTGCCAGCTTCGCCCCATAATAGCCACCAATGGCACCTGTTCCTATAACTCCGTATCTCATTTTTTCAATAAGTATGGGCGACAAAGTTACACACAATTTACGAATCAACCAAATCACATGCGTAAAAGTTTCTTTCGTTCGACAATAAAAGTAAAAAACAGTTTTTTCCTTTGTATTGTGCTCACTTATGCGTAACTTTGTGGGCGAAATAAAACCGGATTAAAATTAGAAAGCAATGGTTAAACACATTATTCTCTGGACTTTGAATCCAGAACTTTCGGAGGAAAAGAAGCAAGAAGTGAAGCGCGGTATCAAGGAAGGTCTTGAAGGACTGGTGGGCAAGGTGCCCGGACTCCTTGACGTGAAGGTACTTATTGATGGGCGTCTGGCTTCATCAAATGCTGATGTGATGCTTGACAGCACACTGGAGTCGGAGGAAGCTTTGAAGGGATATGCACAGCACCCCGAACATGTGGCTGTGGCTAACGGAAAGGTACGCCCTTACACAGTACAGAGAAGCTGCTTGGACTTTGAATTTTAAGTATAAAGATTTAGTTCGGGGTAGATACTGAATAGTTAAGGTTAAGGTTAAAGTTAAGGTTAAATATGGAAAAATTGACAGTAGTGAAAGTGGGGGGCAAGATTGTGGAGGACGAGGAGAGCCTCCAGCAGTTGCTTCGGGATTTCAGTGCCATCGAAGGTGCCAAAGTGCTGGTGCATGGAGGTGGCAGGTCTGCTACGAAAATTGCTGCAGATCTGGGCATTGAGAGCACAATGATTGGTGGTCGAAGAGTGACGGATGCAGAGATGCTGAAAGTGGTGACGATGGTGTATGGTGGCTTGGTGAACAAGAACATTGTAGCACGTCTGCAAGCTTGCGGCATCAATGCTTTGGGACTGACAGGTGCTGACATGAATGTGATGCTGTCGCACAAGCGTCCTCTGAAAAAAGTGAAGATGGATGATGGCACAGAGCAGATGGTGGACTTCGGTTTTGTGGGCGATGTGGACCAATGTGACGGCAAGATGCTCGCCACACTGATTGGTGAGGGCGTGGTGCCTGTAATGGCCCCACTGACACATGACAAGCAAGGCAACCTCCTGAACACGAATGCTGACACCATTGCAGGTGAGACAGCCAAGGCACTGGCTCCTTTCTACGAGGTGACACTGATGTACAGCTTTGAGCATGCCGGTGTGCTGACTGACCCCGAGGATGAGGCTTCGGTCATTCCCCACATCACAGCAGAGAGTTTTGAGCAACTGAAAGCTGACGGAACTGTCAGTGGCGGCATGATTCCCAAGATTGAGAATGCATTGGCGGCTGTCAAGGCTGGTGTGAAAAGAGTCATCATCACCAAAGCAGATGCCATTGACGGAACGAAAGGAACTATTATAAGTTAGGAATTAGGAGTTAGGAATTAGGAATTGACTATCCAGTTAGTTCCCTCATTCTTACAAGCCGCATGGCAATTCCTCATTCCTAATTCCTAATTCCACACTCCACACTAAGAAATATGGACTTCAAGCACGACATCCTACCACTGAAGAACATCATCTTCAGAACTGCATTACGCATCGTCCTGAACAGGGAGGAGGCGGAGGATATCGTGCAGGACACCCTCATCAAGTTGTGGGAAAGGCGCAATGAACTGGAGAAGGTGGAGAATCTGGAGGCTTTTGCCCTCACCATGGCACGCAACCTTGCTCTTGACAGGAAGGAGAAGATGGACAATCAGCATGTGTCTTTCGATGATGAGGAGCATGACCGACCCGATGAAGGGTTGGGAGGAACGGACAGCCATTTGATGCATCAGGAAACATCTGGATTCATCGCCAACATCATCAATGCACTGCCTGAAAAACAACGCACCATCATTCAATTGAGAGATATTGAAGGGAAAAGTTATAAAGAGATTGCGAACGTGTTAAGCATTTCAGAATCAGACGTAAAAGTAACACTCTTCAGGGCACGAAATGAGTTGAAAGAAAAAATTTTGCAAAAAAAATCACTTTTCTTGTAACTTTTCTGTTTCTCATCCGTCGTGTTATTAGAGAGTACAAAAAAATCACTCAAATGGACTACAAGTACATAGAACAACTGTTGGAAAGCTACTTCGCCTGCACCACTACCTTGCAGGAGGAGCAGATTCTTCGTTCGTTCTTCTCACAAGAGGATGTACCTGGACATCTGGCACAGTATGCTGACCTCTTCAACTATGAGACAGGGGCACAGGCAGAAAAGCTGAGTGAGGACTTCGATGAGCGCATGATGGCACGTATTGAGGCGACTAAGCCCAGTGTGACCAAGGCACACATCGTCAAGCTGACCACACACCACATGGCACCTTTCTTCAAGGCAGCAGCAGTGGTGGCAATGGCACTCACCATTGGACGTGCAGCAGAGCATGCCATTGGAGAGCAGGAAGCTGAAGAGAACAGCAACGTGGTGGCTGTTGACCCCTACATCAAATCAAGCGATGTTCGCCAAACCATCCGCGTGAAGGATGTGAGCCAAGCTGAGACAAAGGCAACAAATGACTCCATCATCAGCATCGCCACAAAGAATGAGATTCAGTAAGAGTCAACTCTCTGATGTACCTGAAAAGAACTTTTGCTTTTACTTATAATAAACAATTAATGCTTAACTAAACCAAACCTATTGAAGGTGAAGCTGTGAAGCCCACCACCTTCGCTGAAAGAGCAATGGCTCTGGAGGCAAAAGATTGGAAAAGGTTCCAATTCTCTAACAAAAAACCAACTTCGTGCTACTGGCACGAAAAAAGACCTGGAAGAAACGCTCTCCCAGGTCTTTTTCTGTTTTTCTTTATCGTGTTCTCTCTACACCTGCTTTCTCTGAATGATGCGGTTGGTCACCCGCTCTGCAGAGATGACAGTGCCATCCTCTCCCACAATGTCAACATTCCAAACATGAGTGCTCTTGCCTGCATGGACAAGACGTGCCTTTCCATACACTTTCCCCTCGGTGGCAGACATTGCCACATGACTGGCATTGACCTCTGTGCCACACACGGCAAGAGATTCGTCATAGTTGGTCAGATGGAGAGACCCCACCCCAGCAATGGTCTCAGCAAGTGTCAGCGAAGCACCTCCATGCAGAATGCCTAAGTATTGACGTGTAGAAGGTGAGATAGGCATCTCTGCCACAGCTACATCATCATCTGTGGGCACAAAACGAATGCCCAAGGCCTCAATGATGGTGCCTTGCATGCGTGAGTGGAGAAAATCACATTCTTGCTGCGTCAACATCTGACAATTCCCTTCTTACTTGGAGAACTCCTGATAAATCTTGCTGGCAATCTCCTGCATCTCTTCAGCAGAAAGACTGAGTTTGGGATTGGCAAAGTTCATGTCCTTCTCACTCTGCATGGGAATGAGATGAATGTGTGCATGAGGAACTTCAAGACCCAGCACTGCCTGACCCACTTTCACACAAGGGAATGCCTTCTTGATGGCAACTGCCACCTTCTTGGCAAACACCTCGAAACGAGCCAGTTCATCATCTTCCATGTCGAAAATGTAGTCCACTTCACGACGTGGAATGACCAAGGTGTGACCTTTTACTAAAGGATTGATGTCGAGGAATGCATAGAACTCCTCGTTCTCAGCACACTTGTAGGAAGGAATCTCCCCTGCTGCAATCTTAGCAAAAATACCCATAACGATGAATTACGAATGATTAATTATGAATTATGCATTATCCGAAGCTGATGCTCATGATTTCGAACTTCATCACACCACGTGGCACAGTGACTTCAGCCACATCGCCCACCTTCTTGCCCAGCAAACCCTGTGCAATAGGAGTCTTGATGGAAATCTTGTTCTCACGCAGATTTGCCTCACCTTCACTTACAATGGTGTAAGTCAGTTTCATGCCGTTCTCCACATTCTTCAACTCCACCTTCGAAAGAATCTGCACCTCATCCTTCTTCGTCAACTTTGAAGGGTCAAGAATCTTCGTATCAGCCAGCACTGCCTTCAGTTCAGCAATCTTTGTCTCCAGCTTTCCCTGCGCCTCTTTGGCTGCATCATACTCTGCATTTTCTGAAAGGTCTCCTTTTTCGCGAGCCTCTGCAATTTGGCGGATCACCTCAGGGCGTTCCACCTCTTCCAGCTGCTTGATTTGGGCACGAAGTTTGTCGTAGCCCTCTTGTGACATATAAGCCATAGTACTATTCTGTTTTGGTTTAGTCGTTATTAGAATCTCTTTATTTAAGGAATGAAAAGAAAAAGAATCCCGACACGCTGCATGTCGGAACCCTTCCAATCTTTTTCCGCTGCAAAGGTACGGCTTTTCCTTTATTCCACCAAATTTTTTGCCTGAAATCTAAAAACTGAAGGCAAAACCGCCCAAGAAACTTGTTCCGATGTTACGGTAGCCAAAGTATCGGTCATAGTTCTGATTGAGCAAGTTGTCACCCTTCACAAACACAGTCAATGGCATTTCAATTGGCAATGTATAACGGATGCTGGCACCCAGATTCACCGTGTTGGGACGCTCATAGGCAGACCCTGTTTCCACCTTGATGTTCGGGTTGCTGAAACAAGCCAATCGCCAATCCACTCCTGCATACAGATTTTTCATCAGTTTGAAATCGGCTTTCCAGTTCATCTCAAATGCAGGGTTGATGTACGACCCTTCCAGCCATTCCTCACCAGGTCTCTTGTTGCTCTCGATATTCAAGCGATGGCGGGCATCCACCTTCACGATGTCCTGATAGTTATATACAAAATCAGCATTCAGGTAGAAGCTCTTGTTCTTCGTGAATTCTGCCCAAGGATTTTCAGCGCCATACCTTGTGTTGGTTCTCCACATGATGTCCAAATGGTTCTTTGACTGGTCAAACCCTACATTGAGGTCACCGATGAATCCGTAATCACTCTTAAAACGATAGCCCACCTGAGCATCAATATAGTGGAAAGCATCTTGCATCTTGATGATGCCATCATTTGTGGGGCTGATGTAGCCATCCAACACAAAGTAAGGATGAATATCTGTAAGATGACGGAAGTCATTGTTTTCCTCATATCCTCGTGCCTTCGCATAGAAATCACTCTTGGGTGTGATGTGGTAGGTGAGTGAGGCATCTGGAGCCACATTTCCCTTCGTGCTGACAAACACACCCAACTTCAAATCCATCTGTTCATTGCTATACTTATAATACGGTGTGAAGCGCAAACGGGTGATACCATCCAGTTCCACATTACCGTATGCTGAATAGAAAGCCCCTACACCAAGCCCAACACCATGTTCGTCAGAGATACGATAAGATGCTGTTCCATCCAATTGAAGCAAAGTTTCTCCCAGCTTTTTCTGCAAACTTGTGCGATGGTTTTGACTGAAGAATTTCACCCCTGCCGTTGCATCGAAAGTGAAGTCCTCAAGCTGATAGGGTGTAAGACCAACCACCACACTGCCCAACACATTGTGCTGCTTGTCCGTTCCAGTTGCATTAGCAGTCATATAGTTAAACAGCTGGTTCTCGTAATCGCCCTTCACAAAGAGATCCACCCCATTGTCAAAGCGATGGTTATACTTCAAACCTGCACGGTTGCGGTAATCACGACTTTTCCAATCTTTCAAACCGAAATGTTTATTCTCTTTCGTCTTCCCATTAAAACCTTTCAAGGAGAAGTCCACCCTCAAGGCATCATTCTTGGTCAGGTCGAACTGATAAGCCGCCATGCCGTCCAGATTGTTCGGCACACCTCCACTCAGATGCACATAGCCCTTCTTGTTACCCTTCCACACAGCTTCACTCTCATAATCTCCTAAAGGCTCAGCCACATAGTTGTTGAGAGGCTGTCCATTCACGGCATACTGCATCGTATAGTGTGTCACCTGTGTCTCGGCTGGCTTGGTCTTGACAGGCATCTTCTTTACGTCTGTCACCACTGGTTTTGCTTCGTTAGTCACTTCCACGGTGTTGTCCAACTGCGCCATTGCTGCAAGGCAAATGAGAAGTGAACAAGAAGTAAGGAATGCTTTTTTCAAGTGTGCTTGAAATGTGAAAAGTCTAAGTTTCATATCTTTCATTGCTTAATTCTTTCATTTTTTCATTCTTTCATTCTCTCCTTTATCATCGTCTGTATGTCATCCTCTTCTTTGTAGTTCGCTTTCAGCGACTCCAGTGTCTGCTTCGCTTCCACCTCACGACCCTGTGCCTTGTAGATGTCGCTCAACAGCACAAAGGCACGTGCCAGCCAGTAAGGTTTGCCAATACCCTCATCTATCGCTTTGTTCAATTGCTGTTCTGCTTGCTGATACTGTCCTGTATTGTACAATTTCTGTGCTGCAACCACAGGTGCTTTGGCGGCTTCTGTGGCAATGGAATCCTGTGCTGCCGCAATAGAGTCCTGAATGGCAATGTTGGCAGCCATGTTTGCCAATTCCTCTCTTGCCTTCTTCGTGTATTCACTGCCCGGATAGCGGACAGCAATGGAAGAGAACACGGCAGCAGCCTCATCTTCCTTGCCAGAAAGTACATAGGCACGCCCTTGCTCATATAGAGCCTTGGCTGCCTGTGAAGAGGCTGGATATTCTGCGTTCATCTGGTTGATGATGTCCACCTTCTTGTCATAGTTGCCGCGCAAACCCTCGATATATGCCTGTTGCAACATGGAATAGTCACCCATTGTATGGTCTGTTGCCTTTGCGCGTACATAGTTGGCGTCTGCCTCGTCATAGTTGCGCATATTCAGGTAACAGTCACCTATGCGGTTGAACGCATCTGCTTTCACTTGATTGGTTGCTGTGGTCAGTTCTGTGATTTTCCTGAACTCTGTGATGGCGGCATTGTACTGCTGTTGTTTGAAGTGTGCATAACCAAGACTGTACAAGGCATAACCACTGTTCTTCAGTTTTCCGCTTGGTGTCTGCTGACCTAAATTGATGGCTGTGTTCAAGTCGCTGGCAGCCTGTGCATAGTTGCCCAACCTATAATTGCAGTCACCTTTCACATAGTAAGATTCAGCATATGCTTCCGCATCCTGCTTGCCCAATGCAATGGCTTGAGTGGCATAAGTGAGGGCGTCCTGCACCTTGTTCTGGCTCAATTCACGGAATGCCAGGTTGTACAGCACCTTCTGCTTGTCAGCCTGAGTGGTGGCATCAGGTGCCTGCACCCTGTTGATGGCATTGAGTGCTTTTGAGTAATTGCCTTTCTTCATATAGACCTCCGTCAGGCATTGCGACACAGGAGTGGCATACTGCGAAGTCGGGAAGTCATTCAGGAACTGCTCCATCACTGTCACCGTAGTAGGTGCATTCTGCTCATGCAAGGTCAAGGCATAGTTATAAAGTGCCTGTTCGCGGAGTTGTGCATTGGATGACATTCCTGATGCATTCAGGAAGGACTGCTGTGCCTTGTCCTTCTGACTCAGCTGCAAGGCGGCTATACCTGCATGCAACCAAGCATTCTGCGCCATCTCATCCTGATCTATACTTGCCGACTCTGCCAACGTGTTGTAGGCTGATTCGAACCTGCCCAAATTGTAATAGCACATGCCTTGCTTATACTGCGAGGTGCGTGTCTTCTCACCTGCTTCCAAATAGCCCAAAGCACGTTCAAATTGTCCCTCGTCATATAGTTTCTCACCTGCAAGACGGTAAATCACATTCTGGTAGGCGTATGCCTCATCACTCAGTCCTGTCAAGGGGTAAGGAAGTGGCGTGTCGATGGAATACCCTTTCGCCTCATCTGCAAAGAATGCCTCTAACGCTTCATCCACACGAAGATCCTTCACCAGCAAGTTACGTCTGAACACCGACAAGACCTCTGCATACTGCGACAGTGGATGCTTCTTCACCCACTCTCCCATCCTATCAGCTGTGCCGGGGTTGCCCAACACATAATCGCACACCAATGAGAGCGCTTGAGCTTCCTCTCTGCCCTTCACATCTTCTTTCGTCTCATCCAAGAAACGCTCAAATTGCTGCCTTGCGCCATAGTAGTGACCATCTGCCACCGCTTTCACAGCTGTCTGTTGTGCATGCACACACAAAGCCGCACCAGCCATCAGCCATGCCAACAACATTCTTTTTTTCTTCATATCACTAACAAAAACTTTATCAATTAGCTAATTTTCGGTACAAAGATAATGCAATTTCTTCTATTATCCTCAACATTAACAATATATAACATCAATTTTCTTTTCCAAGCCCCTTTCTTTCAAGGGTCGTTTCTCACCTCCGTGAATTCACTTTCCACTGTGCCTTTCCCAAAATACACCATCAGCATAACCTTGGATGGACTTGTCGGTGTCAGCAAGCAGGAGACGCTTGGCGGCAAGGAGGCAGTAGTCGGGGTTGAGTTCTACGCCACAATATTGGCGATGTAGTTTCTCGGCTACAACGGCTGTGGTGCCACTACCCAAGAAGGGGTCGAAGACCATATCACCCTCTTTGGAAGAGGCAAGGATGAGTTTTGCGAGGAGTTTTTCAGGTTTTTGAGTGGGATGGTCGGTATTTTCAGGCATAGACCAGAAGGGCACGGAGATGTCATCCCAAAAATTGCTGGGACAGGTGGTGCGGAAACGCCCTTCAGTGGTCTGTTCCCAATCTTTCGGTTCTCCGTCTTGCCGATAGGGAGCCAGCACACGACGGCGTTGTTTCACCGCATCAAGGTTGAAATAGTAGTCATTGGGATTCTTGACAGCAAACCAGATGTCCTCCATCGAATTCTTCCAGTTATGGGCAGCTCCTCGTCCCTTTTCGCGTTGCCACGTGATGCGGTTGAGAATGGTGAGCCGTTCCTCGATAACCCGTTGCATGGAAGAAGAGCAGCGCCAGTCACCGCACATGTAGAGAGTGCCGTTGGGAGCCAGTTTGTCACAAAGGAGATAAAACCAGCTGCGCAAATACTCTTCGTATTGTTGGGGAGAACACGCTGTGAACTTGTTGCCGCCAAAATTGCGAGGCAAGTTGTAGGGAGGGTCAACGATGATGAGGTGGGCAAAGCCATCGGGCAAAGTGGGAAGCACATCGAGAAGGTCTCCTTGGATGAGTGACTTGCCGTCAACCATCCGCATGAGCTGCTCACGCTCATCCTCTTCAATTCGCAATGTCCTGTTGTTCTTTGCTGTCATGGGGACAAAGGTAGATAAAAATGAGAAGATGAAAAAATGAAAGAATGAAAAATAGGAATGTGGAATGAGGAATTGTTACTTTTTCAACGAAAAAACACCTTGAATAGCAAATAATTCCTAATTCCTAATTCCTAATTCCTAATTCTTCCCTACCTTTGCAATTGGAATGTCAAAAACAGCGAACTATGACTAAGAAATACGATTTTCTCATCATCGGCTCCGGTGTGGCTGGTATGAGTTATGCGCTCAAAGTGGCTGAGGCAAAAAAGGGTAAGATTGCCATCATTTGCAAGACCACTCTCGAAGAGGCAAATACGGCAAAGGCGCAAGGCGGCATTGCATCAGTGACGAACCTGCTGGTCGATAACTTCGAAAAGCACATTGAAGACACCATGATTGCGGGTGACTGGATTAGTGACCCCGAAGCAGTGAGACAGGTGGTCATGGGTGGTCCGCAAGGCATCAAAGACCTCGTAAGATGGGGCGTGAACTTCGACAAGAAGGAGGATGGCTCGTTTGACCTTCACCGTGAAGGCGGTCACTCCGAGTTCCGCATCCTGCACCATGCCGATGACACAGGTGCCGAGATTCAGCGTGGCTTGATTGCTGCGGTGCGCAACCATCCCGACATTGAAGTGTTTGAGAATCATTTTGCAGTGGAAATCATCACCCAGCACCATCTGGGCATCCGTGTGACTCGTCGCACTCCTGACATCGAGTGTTTTGGCGCGTATGTGCTGAATCCTACGACGGGTAAGATTGACACCTATTTGTCAAAGGTGACGCTGATGGCAACGGGTGGAACGGGAGCCATCTATAAGACCACCTCGAACCCCAACATTGCAACAGGTGACGGCATCGCTATGGTTTATCGTGCCAAAGGTAAGGTGAAGGACATGGAGTTTGTGCAGTTCCACCCAACGGTGCTCTACAACCCGTCCGAAACACATCCTGCCTATCTCATCACGGAGGCAATGCGTGGTTATGGCGGCATCCTGCGATTGCCTGACGGAACGGAGTTCATGCAGAAATATGACGAGCGGCTTTCTTTGGCACCCCGTGACATTGTGGCTCGTGCCATCGATAACGAGATGAAGATTCACGCTCTTGACCATGTGTGTCTTGACGTGACTCATAAAGACCCTGAAGAGACCAAGCATCATTTCCCCAACATCTATGCAAAGTGTCTCAGCATTGGCATCGACATCACAAAGGAATACATTCCTGTGGCTCCATCGGCTCACTACATGTGCGGTGGCATTCAGGTGGATTTGGATGGACGTTCAAGCATCAAGCGACTCTATGCTGTGGGTGAATGTTCATGCACAGGCTTGCATGGCGGCAACCGTTTGGCATCCAACTCACTGATAGAAGCTGTGGTGTATGCTGATGCAGCAGCCAAGCACTCTCTGGAGGTCGTTGACCAATATGAGTTCAACGAAAAGATTCCCGCATGGAACGATGAGGGCACGATGACAAACGAAGAAAAGGTGCTCATTGCACAGGACGTGAAGGAAGTGGGACAGATTATGTCCACCTATGTGGGCATTGTACGCTCCGACCTTCGTCTGCACCGTGCATGGGAACGTCTCGACCTGCTCTACGAAGAGACAGAACACCTCTTCAAGCGTGTCAAGCCCACCCGCGACATCTGCGAACTCCGCAACATGATCAACGTGGGTTATCTCATCACCCGCCAAGCCCTTGAACGCAAAGAGTCTCGCGGATTGCACTACACTGTGGATTATGCGAAGCATGCACTGGACAAGAAATGACATCAATCATCACTTTTTAAAATACGAATTACACGAATTTAACAAATTTATAATGAAGAAGATACTTTCACTCTTAGTATTTAGTCTTACTTTATTCATCTCCGCATCGGCACAAGATGCGACCATCCCGATGGACCCTGCAGTGCGCAAGGGAACATTGCCCAACGGATTGACATATTATCTGCGTCACAACGAATGGCCAGAGAAGCGTGCTTTCTTCTACATTGCACAGAAGGTGGGTTCCATTCAGGAAGATGAGAACCAGCGTGGTTTGGCACACTTCCTCGAACACATGTGTTTCAACGGCACCACCCACTTCCCCGGTGACCGCTTGAAGAAGTATTTGGAAAGCATCGGTGTGAAATTCGGTGAAAACCTGAATGCCTACACCTCTTTCGACGAGACCGTCTATAACATCGACAATGTGAATGTGGAGACAGCTGGTGCTTTGGATTCCTGTCTGCTCATCCTCCACGACTGGAGTCATGACCTCTTGCTCGAAGGCAAGGAGATTGACAAGGAGCGTGGTGTCATCAACGAGGAGTGGCGTTCCAGAAGCTCTGCCATGATGCGCATGTATGAGAAGGCACTCCCTGTCATGTATCCCGACAGCAAGTATGGCAACCGTCTGCCTATCGGTACGATGGACATCGTGATGAACTTTCCTCACGATGACCTGCGCAGCTATTACCGCAAATGGTACCGTCCCGATTTGCAAGCTATCGTCATTGTAGGTGACATCAATGTGGATGAGATGGAGCAGAAAATCAAAACCGTGTTTGCTGACATTCAGCCACCTGCTCCCGATGCTGCCAAATTCGAGTACTATCCAGTGCCTGACAATGCAACACCAATCGTGTCCATCAACAAGGACAAAGAGCAGCGCAGCAACTCCATCAGTTTGATGTGGAAGACAGAGGCTTTCCCACGAGAGATGAAGAACAGCCCCGCCTATTTCATTTTCAGCATCACAGCCAACGCGATGGCAGGCATGTTCAGCGAACGCATCCGCGATATCCTCCAGAAAGAGAACGCTCCCTTCCTTGGTGCAAGCTTCGGTTATGGCGACTTCTTTGTGTCAAAAACGAAGGAAGCCTACAGTGCCAGCGTCACTTGCGAGGACAACAAGTATGAGGAAGGCGTCAAGGCGCTCTACCGTGAGATTCTGCGTGTGAAGCGATATGGCTACACCGCTGCTGAATATGAGCGTTACAAGGCAAGAGTGCTTTCATCGCTTGAGAGTTCCTACCTGCACCGCGACAAGGTGGAGAGTGACAATTATGTGAACGAGTGTGTACGCCACTTCCTCGACAACGAACCCATGGCAGGCATCGAATGGGAATACAACACCATGAATCAACTTATTCCTGCCACTACCGTGGATATGGTCAACCGTTTTGTGCAGCAGAAACCTGATGACAACTTTGTCGTGGCAATGTTCGCTGCCGACAAGGAAGACAATATCCTGCCCACCCAGGAAGACCTCTTCAAGTGGATGGCGGAGGTGGAAGCGGAAGACATCGAGCCGCTGAAGGAAGAGGTGAAGGATGAGCCACTCATTGCCAAGATGCCAAAGCCCGGCAAGGTGAAGAAGATTGAAGATGACAAGTATGACGCCAAGCTCATCACGCTCAGCAACGGCATCAAGGTGCACGTGAAGAAGACCGATTTCTCGCCTAACCAGATCAGCATGGCTGGACACAGTTGGGGCGGCACGTCGCTGTACAGCATGGACGAGTATGACCAAACCGACAACATCGGATGGGTTAGCGTAGGTGGATGGGGCAACTTCAGCGCCACCGAACTCGGCAAGAAGTTGGCAGGCAAACAAGCCAACATAGGCACAAATGTAGGCATCCAAAGTGAAAGCGTCTCAGGCGGTTGCGTGAAGAAGGACTTCGAGACCATGCTCCAACTTGCCTATCTCCACTTCACCGCACCACGCAAGGACATCGAAGCATACAACTCTGCCATCCAGCGCAGCAAGGCAAATATGAAGAATGCCGAATTGCAACCTACCACCGCCCTACAAGACACCATTGCCAAGGTGGTCTATGACAACCACAAGCGTGCCATCCGCACCAAACCTGAAGACCTTGACAAAATCAACTACGACCGCATCATTGAACTCTATCGTGAGCGCTTTGCTGATGCCGACGACTTCGAGTTCTTCATCGTAGGTGACTGCGATGCCGACACCATTGCTCCACTCCTTGCCAAATATCTCGGTGCATTGCCCACTCTGAAAGGCTCAGAGACCTACAAGACCATCGACTTCAAGATGGCTGACGGCATCCGCACCAACGTGTTCGAGAAGCATCAGGAGACACCCAATGCCATTGTGCTCTTCCTCTATCATGCACCGATGAAATACACGCTCAAGAACCGCGTCATCGCCAGCATGCTCGACCAAATCATGGACATCACATACACAGAGTCTGTTCGTGAGGATGAAGGTGGAGCCTATGGTGTTCCTGTCAGTGCAGGTCTGAGCCGCTACCCACAAGAAGAGGCAACCATACAGATTCAGTTGCCCACCGCTCCAGAGAAGCGTGAGAAGATGACTGCCATCGTCTATCAAGGCGTGGAAAATATGGTGAACAATGGTCCAAAGGCAGAAGACCTCCAGAAAGTGAAGGAGTACATGCTCCGTTCTCACGAAGAGTCCCTGAAGCAGAACGGCTATTGGATGGGCGAGATGATGAACTATGTGCTCTATGGCGAGGACAATGATGCCATCTATGTCGATACCGTCAATGGCATCACCGCTGCCGACATTCAGGAGATGGCACGCCAAATCTTCAAGAGCGGCAACCGCATCGAAGTGGGCATGACCAGCCCGATGGAAGATGTAGAAAAGGCAAAGGAAAACGAAAAGAGTGAATAAACCATTCCAACCACGGATTAGCATGTAGATGATATGAAAAGGACACTGTCACTTTTAACTGTTAGTTTTTCACTTGTAGTTTCCTTGTTGGCACAAGACCCACTTCCTGTGCCCGTGATGCCTATCAGCAACTTTGCACCTCCCGCCACTCCCGACTCTGTCGCTCAAGGCACAATGGGAGAAGATGTGGCAACAGTGCCATGGGGAGAACAAATCCGCACACGGCTCGACTCCTTTGCTGCAGAGGCAAACCGTGCCCCCTACCATGTGGGCATCAGCGTGTTCGACCTCACCGACGACATTCCCGTATGGGGTTACAACACCCATAAGGTGATGCGTCCAGCCTCCACGCAGAAAGTGCTCACTGCCATCACAGCCCTCAGCACGTTAGGCTCCAAACATGAATTCAAAACCCGTTCCTACTACACAGGCACCATCGCCACCGACGGCACTTTGCAAGGCGACATCTATGTGGTGGGCGATTTTGATCCCATGTACTCCCATGCCGACCTCAAGGAACTGGCACGTGCCATCCGCGACCTTGGTGTCAAACGTGTTAGCGGCAAGATTTACGGCGATGCCAGCATGAAGCATGCCGACCTCTACGGGAACGGCTGGTGCTGGGACGATGTGCCCTCCAAATACGAGCCATACCTCTGTGCCCTTATGGTGGAACGTGGCAGGGAATATCCCAACTTCGGCACCTACTCCAAGAGTGCCGGCTTTCATCCCGCCGCCCACTTTGCCTATGCGCTCGGTCAGGAACTGAAAAACCTCGGCATCACAGGTGTCAGCGCGGCAGTCGTGCCCTACGGTACCAAAGACTATCCAGGAGGTGGACAGAATTTCCACACCAAAGCCCGCACCGTCGAAGAGGTGATGCAGCGTATGCTCAAGAATTCCGACAACCTGCATGCTGAGGCAGTCTTCTTCAAGATTGCCAATGCTGTAGCAGGAAAACGAGCCTCGTGGAAAGACGGAGCCAAGCAAGTGGAAAGCCTCCTTCGCCGTGCAGGAGTCGCAGTCAACAACAACATTGAGGTGGCAGACGGCAGTGGTGTGTCACTCTACAACTACTGCACCCCCGAAGCACAGGTAGCCATGCTCCGCTATGCCTACCGCAACGCCTCCATCCTGCCCGTCTTCTATGCCTCACTCCCCATCGCAGGAGTTGACGGCACCCTCGATGAGCGCATGCAGTCAGGTCCTGCCTATCGCAATGTGCACGCCAAGACTGGCACCCTCGAAGGCGTCATCGCCCTCTGCGGCTATGTCACTGCCTCCAATGGTCACCAACTTGCCTTCTCCATCCTCGTCAACGGCACCCTCACCGCCAAAGAGGCACGCGACTTCCAAGACCGCATCTGCCAAGCCTTGGCAAGATAAAATCTCATTTTAACGTGAATTCGGTGTAAGAGGTTGCGCCGTTGGCGCCAATGTGTTTTTCATTTTTCATTAGATTTCATTCAAATCCGTTTGGGACGAAAAACAAAAATTTAACAATTTAACAATTTAACGGTGTAAGTTAGGAAAGATTAAAGCCCCCTCCGACTCCCCCAAGGGGGAGAGAGTGCCATGCGGAGTGTATGCATCGCGTTAGCCTAACTGTCAACTGTCAATTGTCAACTGTCAACTTGAAGAGACTTTCACTCGCGCATGCAAGTGTTCCCCACAAACGAATGTAAGTCTTGCCCGTAAACGAACGTAAGTGTCCCTCACAAACGAGTTGCAAAACGTAGAAAAGTCTAAGGTTTACCCCCAAAAATTAGAAAAGTCTAAACAATTGCGATTTGTTTAGACTTTTCAATTATTATCGGTTTATGCCTTCAGCAGGTCCTGTCCGATGTCGCGACGGAAGTATTTGCCTTCGAACTGAATTTTTCCAGCTTCGGTGAAGGACTTGACGAGGGCTTCCTGTTGGGTTTCGCCATAGGAGGAGACGGCGATGACGCGGCCACCTGCGGTGACAACTTGTCCGTCCTTGAGGGCTGTGCCTGCATGGAAAACGACAGAGCCTTGCACTTCATCGATGCCTGTGATGGGGAAGCCTTTCTGATAGGCTTGAGGATAGCCTCCGCTGACCATCATGACGCAGACGGCACTGCGAGGGTCGAACTCAAGAGCGCGGGTGTCGAGGTCGCCTGCTGCCACACCTTCGAGGAGGTCAACGAGGTCGCTCTTGATGCGGAGCATGACAGTTTCTGTTTCGGGATCGCCCATGCGGACGTTATATTCGATGACCACGGGATCGCCTGCCTTGGCATAGGCATAATCGCGATCCACCTTGATGAGTCCGAGGAAGATGAAACCTTTGTAGTCGATGCCTTCAGCTGCCAAGCCTTCGACAGTGGGCTTGACGATGCGCTCTTCCACTTTCTTCATCCACTCCTTGTCGGCAAAAGGAACAGGAGAAACGCTACCCATACCGCCAGTGTTGAGACCTGTATCACCTTCACCAATGCGCTTATAGTCTTTAGCTTCGGGAAGTATCTTGTAGTGCTTGCCATCGGTGAGCACGAAGACGGAGCATTCGATGCCTGAGAGGAACTCTTCGATGACGACAGTGGCACTGGCTTCTCCGAACATGCCATCGAGCATACCACGGAACTCTTTCTTGGCTTCTTCGAGGGTGGGCACGATGAGCACTCCCTTACCCGCACAGAGACCGTCAGCCTTGAGCACATAGGGAGGCTGGAGGGTTTCGAGGAAGGCGATGCCCTCTTCGATGTTGGTGCCGTTGAAGGAGCGGTAAGCAGCTGTGGGGATGCCATGACGCTGCATGAAGCCCTTGGCAAAGTCTTTGCTGCCTTCGAGCACAGCTCCTGCCTTGGAAGGACCAATGACAGGAATGTCCTTCAATTGGGCATCTTGCTTGAAGAAGTCATAGACACCTTTCACGAGAGGGTCTTCAGGACCCACCACAACCATATCGACTGCATTTGCCAGCACGAACGTCTTGATGCCTTCGAAGTCGTCTGCCTTCAAGGGCACGTTCTCACCCACAGAGGCTGTGCCTGCATTGCCGGGTGCGATAAAAAGTTTCTCGATTTTCTGGCTTTGGGCAATTTTCCAAGCCAATGCGTGCTCTCTGCCGCCGCTTCCAAGTAAGAGTATTTTCATTTACTATTTGACGATTTACAATTTACGATATAGTAATTTCGATACAAAGGTACGGAAAATTCATGAGGAATGAGGAATGAGGAATGAGGAATTGTTACTTTTTCAACGAAAAAACACGCTGAACAGCAAATAATTCCTAATTCCTAATTCCTAATTCCTAATTCTTCACTACCTTTGCACAAAAGTTATATATAACAAAAGAAATGAGCGCGAAGACTCTTGCTAACACCTTGACACGAACCGTCAAAGAACTGGCAAAGCCAGAATCGTACAAGGATCTCTACCATGAGCACAGTGACGGTGTGCCATTGCCTTCCGGCGAAGTACTGCAGAAGATTATTGATCTAGCCCGAGAAATCATCTTTCCGGGCTATTATGGTCATTCGTGCATCGACACAAACACATTGGAGTATCACCTGGGGGTGGACACTGAACAGCTTTATTCGCTGCTGGTGACACAGATTCAAGCGGGATTGTCTTTCTCGAATTTTGAGCAAGGCACGGCTGTCTTTGCTGCCTACAACCAGAACACCATCAACATGGAGATGCGCCGCATGGCTGAAGAGCGTGCGGAAAAGTTCATCAGCAAGTTGCCAGAACTGAGAAGGGTGCTGGCTACGGATGTGGTGGCTGCCTTCAATGGTGACCCTGCCGCGAAGAACTACGGAGAAATCATCAGCTGCTACCCTGTCATCAAGGAACTGACGGTGTATCGCATTGCCCATGAACTGTGGAATCTGGATGTGCCGCTCATTCCGCGCATGCTGACGGAGATGGCTCATTCGGAGACGGGCATTGACATCCATCCCGGTGCGACGATTGGCGAATATTTCACTATCGACCATGGCACGGGTGTGGTGATTGGCGAGACAAGCATCATCGGCAACAATGTGAAGCTGTATCAGGGCGTGACGTTGGGTGCGAAGAGTTTCCCATTGGATGAGGATGGCAACCCCATCAAGGGCATTCCTCGTCATCCTATCCTGGAGGATGACGTGATTGTCTATTCCAACGCTTCCATTTTGGGCAGAATCACCATCGGAAAGGGTGCTGTGATTGGTGGTAACATCTGGGTGACACAAGATGTGGCTCCAGGAATGAGCCTGACACAGAAAAGATAACACGAAGAACTTATGACAGAATTCAAGATAATCGCAAAGACCTTCCAAGGATTGGAGGAGGTGCTTGCAAAGGAACTGATCAATCTGGGTGCCAACAACGTCGAGATTGGTAGGAGAATGGTGGCGTTCACAGGCGACAAGGAGATGCTCTACAAGGCAAACTTCTGCACACGCACTGCCGTGAAGGTGTTGAAACCCATCAAGGAGTTTAAGGCGAAGGATGCCGATGAGGTGTATGAGGAAGCCAAGAAGATAGACTGGGAGAAGTATATGGACGTGAAGAGCACGTTCTTGGTGGATTCGGTCATCTTCAGCGAGAACTTCCGACACTCGAAGTTTGTGGCATACCGCGTGAAGGATGCCATTGCCGACTATTGGCGTGAGAAGTCGGGAGGTGACCGCCCGAATGTGGTGATCAGCAATCCAGACCTGCGTGTGAATGTGCACATTGCTGAGGATGAAGTGACCATCTCGCTCGATTCGTCAGGCGAAAGTCTGCATCAGCGTGGCTATAAGACTGCCACAGTGCAGGCACCACTCAATGAGGTGCTGGCAGCAGGTCTCATCATGCTGACAGGATGGGATGGTGAGTGCGACCTGATTGACCCCTTCTGTGGTTCGGGCACCATCTTGATTGAGGCAGCGCTGATTGCGCAGAACGTCTATCCGGGTGTGTTCCGCAAAGAATATGCTTTTGAGAAATGGAAGGACTTTGATGCTGACCTCTTTGACCGCATCTACAACGATGACAGTCAGGAGCGTGAGTTTGACCATAAGATTTACGGCTACGACATCAACAGGCAGGTGGTGCAGATTGCCACCGACAATGTGCTGAACGCAGGTGTGAAGGACATCGTGAGCGTGGAGCAACGTGACTTCTACGAGTTTGAGCAGCCACTGGACAAGGCAATCATGATTACGAATCCTCCCTATGGTGACCGCATCACTACAGATGACATCTTTGACCTGTATGAGACCATCGGAAAGAACCTGAAGCGCAATTTCGTGGGCAATGATGCATGGATCATCTCTCACCACGAGGAACTCTTCGACAAGATAGGTTTCCGTCCTTCCACTAAATATGCATTGTTCAACGGCTCGCTGGAGTGTGAGTTCCGCAAGTACCAAATCTTTGACGGAAAACTGAAGGAACGCCGCGAGGAGGGATTGGACATCAAGACGGATGAAGATCGCCGTCACAACCTCAAATTCAAGCCTCACAAGAAGAATGAGGATGGGGAATGGACGAGTTCGCGCTCAGGACGAAAAGTGCCTACTGACGATGAGGAGCACTATTTCAAATCGAAGCCTTTCAAGGAAAGACCATCGAAGGACATCCCTTATGAGGAGGAGAAAGACAGAAAATGGGGCAAGGATAGCCGCTGGAAGATGTTTGAAGCAGAAGACGAAGAGGAGGCTGAAATCATCAATCGTCATCTTGGCAAATGGGGTGACCGCGTCGCACGTCCATCTCGTGGTGAGAAGAAACCTGAACGACGAGACAGTCGCGATGAACGTGAGCGCTTCACTGACCGCGAATCTCGTCAGGAAGCCCGCAAGTCATTCTTCGCAGGAAAAAGCCCTAAGGAATTTGGCGAGAGAAAAGCGTCGTTCGAGGGTCGCAGAGGTGAGAGAGATGAGCGACGTCCACGTCGAGATGGCGAGCGACCTGCTCGTAAATTTGACGGACAGAAAGGTGAAGGTCGTCCGTTTCGAGGAAAAAAGAAGTGACACTCCCCTGCCCTTCTCCAAGAGAAGAACCTGAAGAGGAAGGAGATGTCCCCTTCAAGGAAGCATAGACGAAACGTAAGGTTTCAAGATTGTACTGATGACCAAAGGAGAGCAACATCCCTTTGGTCATCAATTGTTTTGCCTGTTCAGGTTTTCCACGAAAGCCGTGAATAACCCATGGTTGTGGGTGTCTGACGTTTCCACCTCCGTTTTCACTTTCGTGCTTGCAAGAGGCTTCAAGTTCGCGGCGAAGCATCAGCAACTCGTCAAATGCCCTAACACAATGAATGATCATTGGCTTCTGCACCTCTTCTGCAATGGCGATATGAGCACGAAAAGCCTCCATCTGCAAGGATAGTGCCTCACCATGCAGTTTATCCAAACCACACTCCCCTATTGCCCACACGTCCTCACGCATGGCTTCTTGACGAACGCAAGCAAGCGCATCCCGCCAGTCTTCCTTCACTTTCCAAGGATGCACACCGATGGAGAGTCTGACGTGCTCGGGATAGGAGGGCAGAAGGTCTTTCGTATCCACATTCAGCAGACACGGCTCGGCATCGATATAGTATGTGTGGAAGTTGAACAAGGACATGAAAGGCGGAGATTAAAGGATTCTGAGTTTACCGTCACCAATGGAACTTTTCAGGCACAGGGTCATAACCACTACCTCCCCACGGATGGCAACGAAGAATACGCCGACATGCCAAATAAAAACCTTTGAGGGGCCCATGCTTCTTGATGGCATCGATGGCATAGCTGGAGCATGTGGGGGTAAAACGGCACGTTGGTGGAAACAACGGCGAAATGCATGCCCGATAGAAATAGATGGGGAGAAGAAGTATGTATGAGAAAAGAGAGGAGAGCATGGGAAGAGAGTTGACAGTTGACAGTTGACAGTTGACAATTGAGAGTTGACAGTTGAGGGTTCATCATCCTTCCACCCTCTCAGCTACTCGGGTGAGTGCTTTCGTGACACTCTTGTTGACGGTGCGGAAAGTAGGCAAGGTGTCGGTGATGCACACAAATGCGAGGGCAAGACGAAAGTCTTTTCCTTCGAGCGCATTCCACAGGATGTGCTTATTGAGGCGATAGGCTTCGCGTACCAAGCGTTTCATGCGATTGCGGTCAACAGCATGGCGGAAACGTTTTTTGGGCACTGACACCAAGATAGACACGGGAGGATGCTTGAGGCTCTCATCATGCTCAGCATCCCCACTCTGCCCTTCTTTCTCCATCTGCATATAAACAATTCGCAGGGGAAATGCCGCCATTGAAGCATTCCCTCCTGCGAATAGTTTATCTATGACAAGCTGGCTGGTGAGCCGCTCACTTTTTGTCAATCCATAGTTCATTATACATAACGCCTTATTTTTTCAGCGTCTTAGCATAAGCCTCAATGATGGCAGGCACTGAACGAAGTTCTGGTGTGGGTTGGAAATCCACATGAATGCCTGCTTCTTCTGCGGCTTTGATGGTCTTTGTGCCCAAGCATGCCACCTTGATGTCCTTCTGCTCAAAATTGGGGAAGTTCTTCTTGAGTGAATGAATACCCTCGGGAGAGAAGAATACCAGCATGTTATAATCGAAAGCCTCATCGGGCGTGAAATCGTTGGGTAGCGTGTAATACATCACTGCTTCGTCGTGCTCCACACCTGCCTCATCAAGCATGCGGCGCATATCGTCAGTGTGTGCTGAAGATTGGGGAACGAAGTAGGTCTCGTTGTGGTGTTTGGCAATGATAGGCATCAAGTCTGTCACCAATCCTGTTTCCGGGAAGAAGTTCTTGCGTTTGCGATATTGCACATACTTCTGAATGTAGAGCGACACTTGTTCTGAAACACAGAAATACTTCATGTCGTCAGGGATGCTCACGCGCAGTTCCTTGCAGAGGGCAAAGAAATGATCGATGGCGTGACGTGATGTAAAGACAATGGCAGTATGTCCAGGAATAGACACTTTCTGCTGACGGAAATCCTTCGCGGACATCGGCTCTATCTTAATAAAAGGCCTGAAAACTAATTCTACGTTGTATTTTTGTGCCACCTCAAAATAGGGAGACTTCTCCGTTTGAGGTTTGGGCTGAGATACTAAGATCTTTGTTGCCATCAATATAAAATGTTTTTTACTAAATAATTGTCACTATACCATACCGCCAAATGCCCAAATACAAGTGTCGGTAACAATTCGACGCTGCAAAAGTACAAAAAAATGAGCATATAGCCATATTTTTTAACCTTAAAGTTAGCTATTAGCTTATAAAACAGCAGTAACTCATACAGAAACACTACCAAAATGGCACCTCCAATGACAGTTTCACGACTGACATGAGCGAAGATGTCCAGCAGTGCAAGAGGGTACAAAAGGAAGGCTGTCAAGGCGGTCATCAGCAAATAACCAATCATCCATCTTTGGTTGGAATCGCTGTCGAAAAAGGTCCAATTCACCACCGAATAGCACCATGCTTTCAGATAGATGAAAGCCATTCCCACCACAAAACCGACACCAAACAACCAATATGGCACACCGGTCACGGAGAGGAAGTGACTCAGCGCGATGCGGTCATCAAGAAAGATGCAGGAAAGGCTGAGCACACTGACGGTGATGAGCAGAAACACATATATCGCCTCACTCGAACTGCCTTCCGCATCATCTTCGGTGTAGGTGCGCTTAGAGGTGAAGAAGTCCTTCAGACGATGCAGCAGCATATACCGACCCTTATACAGGACCACAGCCAAGATGAGGAACATCACCGTCATTCCTGTCACGATGACATCATCATTCCGCGCAGCAAAGCCTCGTTCTCCCACCGCTATCGTGCGATCGGGCAGAAGAACTCCCTCTTTGTAATACTCGGAACGCTGTATCACATTTGAGTCAGAAACAAGCCAGGTGCTGTCTTTCATTTCCTACACTCCAAACTCTCTCTTGATCTTTTCCTGATATTTTTCGGTCTCTTCCCACGGGAACAGCGTCACTTCTATCTCCTTATCACCCTGATAGCGATTGGTGAATTTCTTCACCACCTTTTCTGTCTTTCTTCCGAAATGTCCATAAGAAGCTGTCTCCTGGTAGATAGGTTTACGCAAATCGAAACGCTCCTCGATAGCCTTTGGACGCAAATCGAACAAATTGCCAATCTTCGTTGCTATCTCACCATCCGAGAGTGCAACTTTCGATGTGCCATACGTGTTCACATAGATGCTCACAGGTTCTGCCACACCGATGGCATAGCTCAACTGCACCAGCATCTCATCTGCCACACCTGCCACCACCAGATTCTTAGCGATATGGCGTGCTGCATAGGCTGCTGAACGGTCCACCTTGCTGGGGTCTTTGCCCGAGAAGGCACCGCCACCATGCGCGCCTCTGCCTCCATAAGTATCCACGATAATCTTTCTGCCCGTCAAGCCTGTGTCACCATGAGGTCCGCCAATCACGAACTTGCCAGTTGGGTTGACATGATAAGTGATACCCTCTTTGAAAAGAGCACTAATCTTCTCATCGCCAATCTCGGCAATCACCCTCGGTATCAAGATGTTGATGACATCCTCTCTGATGCGCTGCAACATCTTAGTGTCAGCCTCATCCTGTGTGAGTCCGTTCTCAGCAGTAGGTACAATGAACTCATCGTGCTGAGTGCTCACCACAATAGTGTGGATGCGCTGCGGTTTGTTATCATCGCCATACTCAATCGTCACCTGACTCTTGGCATCGGGGCGCAGATAGGTCACTTCCTTGCCATTCGGACGAATGTAAGTCATCACCTTCCCCTCTCTACGAATGTCTGCCAACACCCTCAGGATGCGATGTGAAAGGTCGAGCGACAACGGCATGCAGTTCTCTGTTTCATTCGTTGCATAGCCAAACATCATACCCTGGTCGCCTGCTCCTTGCTCCTCAGGCTTCTCACGCTCCACACCACGATTGATGTCACCACTCTGCTCGTGAATGGCATTCAGCACACCACAACTCTCGCCGTCAAACTTATACGCTGATTTCGTGTAACCAATCTTGTTGATGGTTTCACGCGCAATCTCTTGAAGGTCAACATACGCATTGCTCTTCACTTCGCCAGCCACAACAACTTGACCTGTCGTGACCAACGTCTCACAAGCCACCTTCGACTGCGAGTCGTATGCCAGCAAATTGTCCAGCACTGCGTCGCTGATTTGGTCGGCAACCTTATCAGGATGCCCCTCCGATACTGATTCTGATGTAAATAAATAACCCATAGTCAATTAACAATTAATGAATTAATAATTAATAATGTATGGGAAAGAATTGGGGAAAGATGCACTGACAATCTTTTGTCCACAAACAGGAGACTCACATTGTCGTTTTAGCATTTTTTTCTGTGGTTGCAAGCAGCCCAAATCTATCCACATTTTAATTTCGGCTGCAAAGGTACGATTAAGTGTGCACAATACAAAGGGAAAAACTATATTTTTCACTTTTATTGCCGAACGTGAGTACTTTCGAAAGAAATTGAACGGTACGGACTTTTGATGGAATGACCAAATATCTCTCCATTCTTATTGTTTCTATCCCTTTCTTCCACTCCCTCCACCACCTTTCCTGAACAAACCCAATTGGGGCGCTTCCACAACCACAAAATCGACATCGTCGACATCGGTTCGTCGACATCGACGACATCGGCAAACCGACATCGACGATGTCGATTCGGAGGCTGTGGAAGAGAGGAAAAAGAGGCGGAGGGTTAGAACTCTTGAAGCCTCTGTAATAAAGTCTGTAGATTCGTTTCTTTCAGCACCACACGCTTCTTTTCATCCAAAAGATAGAGGGCTGGCGTGTGGGGCACATAATACTCCCCGTTCAAATCGTTCACATCCTTGCGAACCACCTTGAGACGAGGATTCTGCACAATGAGGGGCTCTTGCTCCAACTGAGCATCCAGACGTTGACAACGTCGGCAATCGGGGTCAAAAAAGATGAGTAGCGTCTGTTCTGCTTTCACGTTGTAAAGACGTGTCCGCTTCCCATCAGAAGCCGCCAAAAGAATATCTGCAGCACGGCTCCCCACCCGATTCTTCGCCAATTGCTCCAATAGCCAAACACGCTGAGGCGTTTCAGGTAAGGCACGCAAAAGACAGGCATACACCTCATCACTATACAAGGGGGAATCAGAGTCACCCAAATAACGCTCCATCAGTCCTTCAAAAAAAGACATGGCAGAAGGGTGCAACACCAACGAATCAGACAGGACACTCGCACCTTGAACCGCTGTCACAGAGTCGGCATGCTGCATCAGATTGAGAAAATCCACCATTCCCTGCTCACCCACCTCACGATTCATCGCCGTGCTGTCTGCAAACGAGTAATCCTGCCAGAAATGCCTCAACATGTACAACATCCGCTCCTTTGGCTCCTCCACCTCATCGGGAATGTCAGGATAAGGAAAGGCTGCCTCCTGTGCCCTGATGTTCAGAACACAGAAAAGCAGCCCTAACATGATATAAATCTTACGCACCATACGCATGATGGCTCAGAAGTTCGTCAATACAGACATTGATTAAGGCGTTGCCGTCGCCTCTTTACCAATTGTCACATGGGTATCACCTGTCACCTCGGCATTGTTACCACCACCATAGACGTTGCCACGGATGTCGACACCGACGACAGTTGACTTACTTTCATCTGTATTTGGAGTACTGTCATCATCAGCAATAGAAACAAAAGTGTTTTCTGACAGCGTACCGACATTCACAGTGGTGTTTCCTTTCACCTCAGCAGCATTACCACCACCAAAGACGTCACCTATGACTCCGATCTTGCCCTTCGTATGGGCAGGAAGCGTCACAGTATGCTCGGTCGGTTTACCCACATCGAGCGTAATTGTCCTACCTGCGAAACCTTTCTCATTGTAATAATCGCCTGATGTTGGATAATTATCAGGAGTACCCAACGATTCATTGATATTAACCGTAGGACTGGCTATCATCTTGGCACCTGTACCATAGCCACCGCCATAGACAGCACCAATACTGGTGAACGAACGTACATTGACAACTGGATCGTCGAATGGGTTATCACCAGACTCCTTCGGTGTATCATCATCATTATAGCCATATATTGAATAAGCTGCCAAGTTACCACCACCATACAACTCACCGATGATAACTGGACGACAACCGGTTTCCTCTACATTGACAGTAATCTTACCGCTAATAGTGCCGCTGATGTTATTACCACCAAAGACACGATTGAAGGTACCATTAGTGATGGTTAGCGTCACATCATCGTGGATGTCAGCGGCCTCAGCACCACCATAAACTTCATTCAGGCCTGGGATACATGCCATGAGCAGTTTAGCCTCGGCATCCATCGGGGCACTCTTACCGCCACCATATGCCTCGTCAACGCAGAAACCACAGAGAGGAACACCTCCTGCTGACACTTCCTCCAACATGGTCAGAGCTGTCTCACGGACATTACCCTTGGTATTAGAACCACCAAAGACACGGTGAATGGTACCACCCTTGATGTTCACAGTTGCTAAACCTGTGCCATAGCGATAGGGAGCAAAAGCATCACCGCTGACTCTGTCTTCTTTGGTCGGGAATTGTTCCTCTACCAAATGATAATCTTTATAACCTACGTTTGCACCAGGGTTAGAATCACCATTAGGCAACTTGTCAAAACCATTACCACCTCCAAAGAGTTCCAGAATCTCATAGGTGCCATTAACCTCTACATCAGTAGCAGGCGTAGAGGCTGCGTTACCACCACCATACACCTGACGCACGCTGGTCAATCCACAACCATCAATGATAACCGTTGTCTTCCCTGTCTCTAAATCGGTAGGTTCATAAGCTGCCAAGTTTCCACCGCCATAAACTGCCATTACGTCAAACGTCTCAGTACCCTTGGTCGGTTTGGTACTGATGTCGTCTCCATCAGGAGATTGCGTAGCATAGACGTGTACCGTAACATTGCCCTTTGGCGAACCATTCATATCGTTGCAACCGAATACCTGACTAACAATAGCACCCTTTGCCGCATCGTTCGATGCAACGGTTTCATTCAGTTTTACCAAAACATTGCCTCCTGTCGTTCCAGCCTCAGTGATAGGAATCTTATCTGCTTCTGCTGTACCATTAGGATAAGTAATATTATCCGTGCTACCCTTACCGCCTCCGAACACACTGCCGAAGTAGTAATACTTAGTAGCACCTTCAGAATCAACAACCTTCGTACCTACAGTACCACCGTTGATATTCACCGTCGCATTCTGTGCCACAGCACCAATCTCGCCACCGCCATAGACACTGCTCTTGACAGTACCGCCAGTCATGTTCAATGTCGTCCCCTTACACTTACCCAACTTTGGCCACAAGGTCAGCAATGTCGAATTATCCAAAGCGTAGAGTCGTCCCATACCGCCCGTGAACACATTACCACCCTTAGTGTATTGCAGATGGTTCTGATAGTCAAAGGTGGTGTATGGTATCTTAGCCTTCTGAGCATCAGTTGGGTTATAAATGTATTCCGCATCGTTACCAATGGTACCACCACTAATGTTGATGGTGATATAGCCACGGCCTTTATCGTAATAAGCAGAAGCCTCTTGCGTACTTGGGTTCGGATAAGAGCCGTCGTATTGGTCGTCTGGACGCAAGATACCGTAAGGCTTGACCTTTCCTTCGCCTTCTGTAATCTCTTCATCCACCAGATAGAGACCATAACCTACCGATGCCAAACGACCGCCGCCATAGACGGAGCCAAGAATCTTACCGCTCTTGATATTCAATTCTACAGAGCCTCCGATATTACCTGCAGTCAGTGCCTCGCCACCGAAACCTCGACCGCCACCAAACACGTTACCATCTACATATGAGGTACCCGTTGTACCAATCGTTGGACCTTCAGTTGTATCGTTATCCTTACCGATGGTCACCGTCGTATTCTGGAATACGTGACCATCCTCGCCACCGCCAAAGATGGAACCATAGACTCTACCACCCTCTATGTTGACAAAAGTACGGTCCACATTCGTCTCCTTGTTGAAGAAGATACGCTGATCGCCCTTACCGGCACCGAAGATATAGCCCGTAAGCGGATGTGCTACGATTTGAGCAACGGTACGTGGCACACCAACAGTGCCACCAGTCATCGTGATAGTAGCAGAGCCCTTCACATTCGTAGCCTCACAACCACCATAGACATTCGTCAGGATATGACCGCCACTGATATTGACAGTAGTTCTACCTTCGACACTACCTGCCGTACTCAGATATTTACTGATGCCTTCGGCTGTATCGAAATAAGGAACACTACCCGAACCACCACCAAACACATTGCCATAATAAGTATGACCATCGGAAGCCTCCAGTCTGCCGCCATCCGTTGAATGTCCATTAGGATACTGATCCAAGGGCTCTGTCTCATTCGCAAACGGGTCGTATGGTGCAAATGGAGATTCGAATGACCAGCTGGCACAATCCAGACTTTCTCCTGTTGGGATATAGTCATCAGCCCATACAGGATCAGCAAATGGTTCGTCAGTATTTTTACCGCAGCCAATCTGTCCGCCAGAAATGTTGACTTCGGTATCGCCCAGCACGTGTCCACTCTCGCTGCCACCGTATGCAGAACCTGTCAGGAAGGCCATACCGCTGATGTTTAATATGGTCTTGTTAAAGTATGCACAAGTCTCCACATTGGGATAGAGGTTAGGATCATGCATCTCACCACGACCTGCGCCAAACACATGACCAAAATCATCAGGACCGCCCTTGCCATGTCCCGCCATAGTAGCTCCGGCAACACCAATCTGACCGCCACTGACAGTAACGGTACAAGTACCTGTACCATCTGCGCAAGAAGTGGGTTTGCCATTAGCGTCAAAGGTATATGTGCCCACAGAGCCCATAGCGCCACCGCCATAGACATTGTGTACTACATGACCACCATCTATCAGCACTGTCGTATTGCCACGCACAATACCAGCATTAAAGTCGAAGTATGTCTTACTATCAGTTCCTGTATAAGTATCCGTACCGCAGCCAGAACCATAGACATTACCACGATTAGGATAGCGGGCACCTGAGTAGGTGATATCATCCGACTCATCGTCAGGAGTTCCACCATCATCGGTAATATTACCACCTTCAGGAACACCAATAATACCGCTATGCACTGTCACCGAGGCATCATGGAAGTTATGACCATTCTCACCACCACCATAGACAGAACCCTTAATCCATGGATTAGCATTCGATTCTGCAGAAGTGGTTCCAATCACCACGTTCGTATTGCCTACCCAAGCTATCTTATCGATATTCGCATCTGCTGCTGGGTCGCCTTCCAAACCTCGAGAAGAGCCAAACACCATACCGTTCTCCTTACCATCCGAGCCAAACGTACCGCCAGTGATGGTGATGTTAGCAGTGCCTGTGTTTTCAGTGAGAGCGGTAGGGAATCCCTGAGCATCATAGGCAGTAAACGTACCCACAGAACCAAAGGCTCCACCGCCATAGACGTTATGGATAATCTTGGTTGTTTCCGCTGTGCCGCTGATGTTAACAGTAGTATTACCTTTCACCAATCCTGCATTGACATCATCAGCTTTACCTTTACCACCACCATAGACGTTGCCATATTCAGCTCCGCCCATATCAGTAGTACCAATCGTACCACCAGTGACTTTAACTTCTGTATTGCCATCAACACCTGATTCCTCTCCACCACCATAGGCACTGTGCTTAACGGTAGTTGTACCTTCTATCTTCAAAGTTACCTTACCTTTAACGGTACCGAGGTTTTCAAGAGATTCTTCTGTATAGAAGTATTTCTTTCCTTCATATTCAAAGGTAGGGTTACTAGTACCGACACCATTAGGAATGACCACACCCGAAGGAATGACCACATTGGTAGTTTTATTCTTGTAACACCATGTATATGTCTCGTGAGTGCTCTTGGTATCCGGATCAGGGGTAGGAGTAATAATACCTGTATAGACATTAAGAGTAGGTTCGGTCTTATTTTTATTATAGATGGTTACTTCCGGGACACTGGCAGAGTAGCCTGCTCCAAAGGCTGAACCCATAACTTCTGTGTCGATAAGCTTTGATTCGACATCGCCTATTACACCACCAAGGTTTCCTCCACCATAAAAACTCGTGAGTACTTTACAATTAGTAAGATTATTTGTAATTGGACCAGTATTGGTAGCAGAGAACTGTGCTGCATATAAATAGGTTCGGAATATGCCTTTTTTGGCATCGGTACCTGCTGAACTGTTAACAATCTCCATTTCATAGTCAGCTATATAGTTTTTGCCCCCACTGCGATAGGTGTTAGGAGTATAGCCATTAAGTCCTCCTGTTTCATCCCAATTATAGGTACCTGTGGCATCATCAATCGTTTTATCTAGTGAAGAATATTGCACATAGCTCGTTCCTCCATTTCCGCCACCATAATACACGCCAAAGGTGGTACCGGATGCATTGGTAGTAACTGTCTTGTTATTCGCAGGGGTAACTTCATCCAAATTCATATTACCAAATTTCGGACCACCACAATATTTAGTTATTTTGCTATTGTCAACAGTGACATCGATTTTACCTGTAACAAGTTTATCTGCCAATGTGCTACCACCATAGAACTCTTCGATGACGGAATGATTAATTTTGAAATAAACATCACCGTTGATACCTTCCTTAGCAGCAGCAGCTATTTGCTTGAAATTACCGCCGTCTATATAACAATGGGGGTTGTCTTTATTTGGTGTAATAAAGTTATTAAAGTTTCCTGTCAGATAAAGGTTATTGATTCTTCCTCCTATGACATTAACCGCACAATGACGGGTAGGATACCTGGCACCATCGTTTACATGAGCTCCAGGTGAGAACGTAGGCATGTAAACATTACCACCTAAAATGACATAGTCAATATGGTCATCAGCAGTAGTTTTTGCTTTGGTGCCTTTACAATATTGATCGAAAATGCCACCGTTAAGAATGAGAGGAGCATCTTTGTCGCGTTTTGCATTTCCGAACTCAAACTGTCCAAAGTGTATTAAAGACGTTTCGGTTACCTCAAAATGCCCTAAAGGAAGATAACAGCCCAACGAATAATATTGTGTAGAGGCATCCTCCTTCATTGCCATACCCATTTCAATAACAGGCAGGAAATCGAAACGGATAGGACATATGTTCTGTCGATTAGTTTTCGTTCCCAACTGCCAGATTAGACTGTAATCTGGTTCGTCGTCAAAATTGAAGTCCGCACTGATAATAGTGCACCCTTTGTCTGCAGTTCCTACATCATTTCCATCTGTACGGTACTGATGATTACCAACTAAGACAATGGCTTTCTCATAGACACTACCATCGGGAATTTTGCTTGAGACAGAAGCCGTTTGGACAGGTTCACCATTACCAAGGCTTGAAGGGCGAGAACCAGCTGGAGCAAAGTGATAACCTATGTTCTTATTCGGATCTGTATTATATGACATATAGACACGGTCATAACTATGGTCTGCACTATTATCAAGGTAAATAGCATCCGCCCATTTAGCCGTGATGGTGATTGCATACACTCCGTTTGGCACATAATAATAACCGCCTTGAGCAAAGATACGTTCCTTGTCCTTATTCATACAATCGCGATCTGCAAAGTTGTAACCGGTTTCCCAATTTTTAACTAATTCACCTTCTGTACCACCTGTTACGCTCGTAATTTCCCAACCGACAACGACTTTATCTCCATAGTTTCCACCATATCTTGTGGTCCAGTCATTACTATTGGGGTCACCAAAGATACTATTGTAATAAGGCAACTGTATTTTACCGTAGCAGAAGTCATTATTTTCAATATCCATCGCAGTGATAGTGATGTTTTTGCTGCTTGAACCACTAAGACTTCCTCCTTGTTTGATGGTGACGGCGATACTTCCTAATTTTTGTCCCTCAGTGTCGGGCGCAGCTTTCGTCGTAATAGTATTTTCAGAAGTTTGGCGTCTTTCCCAGGTCTTGCTAACAGGATTAATACGATTGTCGGGGTCTTGATTAATCGCGGAGTAATACTTTCCTGGAGCCTTCAATATAGGATAAGGCGCAATGCTTGGGTCAAGTACCCATTTTGCCATAAGTGAGGCATCCTTTGGCACTGCCTGAACATCCGTGGTGGACATTTCACTTGGAGCAGATGGAGCACCTACCCACCAGCCACAAAGTTCACGGTTACTATTCAGCAGATAACGATAGTATTCATATTTGGTGAGATATTCCTCTTTTGCTGGCCATGAACAGTTGTAGTGACTATTATCAGCCAGCCCTAAGTTTGCCTCTGCTCGATAGAAGTCGTAGTTGTTGATACCTGTAGCAGCTTTATTCTGAATTTTCTTACCGCCATAGACGGGATATCGGGTTGTCCCTCCTGTAATATTTCCATAGAACATACAGTTCACTACAACTGTCTTAAGTTCAGTATATTTTCCGTCAGTAACTTTTGCAGTTGATGCAAAATCATTATATCCTACGATACCAGCTACTACTATTCCTCCATTGACATTTGCAAAACTAAAACAATTGATGACGCGCGAATCATCCTTCAACAAACCGACCAAGCCACCACAATAGGCATCGGTGCTTGCCACTGAGGAATGTCGCACCCTATTAGAAAACGTGTTATCGTTGGGTAAGATGCCACAGTTATAGATACGGGTATAACCCTTCGCTTCACCAGTAATAGCACCCACATTGCCACTTTGGTTGATATGTACATTCTTAAGCATGACGTTCTTAACAACGCCACCATTAACGGTGTTGAAAAGTGGATGTGACAGACCACTGATGGTGTAACAGTCTCCATCAAATGTTCCTGTGAATTCAGTGGTAATAGCATTTGTGCCGCTGGCAGAGACATCATACCCAAGCTTATAACTGGCAGAAGCATCAGTTCCGTTGTTGACATTCTTTACAAAGTTTGTAAAGTCTGTGGAATCATAAATTAAATATGGGTCCTCAGGAGTTCCTGAGCCAGTCTTAAGTTCCATAGAAGCCTTCTCTGACTCTGTATAGTCGCTGTGTCTTGCTACTGCAGTCACAGTCGTAGGCATCTGATCTGCGGTGAATGCAACAGGTCCGCTGTATAACGTTTCAGAACCAGTTCCCAATGTATAATAGAGTTTGGCATCTGTTGGCATACTACATGAAAGAGTAAATTTCAAACCCACTCTTGTGATTACTGGAGTGGCGCACTGAAGCACCACCGAACCGCTACCCACAGCAGAAGGAATTGCGTTCGCCTTAATAGCGATAGCCTTGATGGTAACATTGCTGACATTATCCGTCAGTGGCGTGATATATCGGGTGCTTGAGGTAGTTGGAGTGCTACCGTCAGTAGTGTAAAAGATGGTTGCACCTGGTGTAGCCGATGTGATAGATATGGCATTGCTGCCATTGTTCTGGATAGTAGGCGTTGCAACTTGAGTAATAGCAAGCACAGCTACGGTGGAAGAAGGCAAATTTGTATGGGTAGCGATTGCCTTTACCGTAGTAGGACCATCAACAGAGAACGGACCACTATATGCAGTGCTTGATGTATTTGGAGCGCTACCATCGGTAGTATAATATATTGTACAGTTCGGAGTAGTACAACTGATAGAGACTTTCAAGGTGGCGTCGTTATAGCTGATGACAGGGGTGGCACATGGTGCCAGAGTGACTGTTTTTGTGGCTACAGGGGTTGTGAGGGAGCGAAAAACACCTACAGCCATTACAGTACAGCTTCCGGTGAAGTCTATTGAACTGCCGCTGGTAATGGTCGTGCCAATGCTTGCATCGGGTGTGGTGCTGCCATCAGTTGTGTAATGTATTGTGGAGAATGCAGCAGCTGGAGATGTGATTGTAAATGTTTTGTTTGTTTCATTAACATCACTGATGACAGGAGTCAAATCGGTTGACGTGGAAGCATCGGTAAGATTGAATTGTGAATTAGTATCAGTTCCAGTCATACCACCAACCATACCACTATAATAAGGGCTTGATGTACCTCCGTTATAGCGAGATTGATTATCACCAGCAACATTAAAATACATAGCGTTGCTCTTCGGTTTTATCTTGACACCCTCATTTAGAGCAGTAATCTCGAACTTCTCCGTCTCTCCAGGAGTGACCATGGTCTCTAAATGCACGAATTTTCTACGTGCATTATCACCTGAAAGGTATTGCTGATATTTAACATATTTCCCTGTCTTGGCATGAACGATGTAGTAAAAGTTGTTTTCACCCGATACTGGTACGAAAATCCAAATGGAATTAAGGTCGCCGCTCGTCTGATAGGTGGTTATGAAAGGTTTTTCGGGGTCGCCTGCTTGGGTGCTATAGTTGCTGGAAAAAAAGGCATCCTCGTTAACATGGTTTGCCGTTGTAACTTGAGGATTAGCAGCAGGAACCATATAATAGGCAGGATTCTTTTTAACCGTCATATACCAAACGCCAGCATAGGGATGTGTTTGTCCCCACACGCTTACGCTTCCCAATGTGAGCATCAGGAGCATGGATACGACGAGACGTCGCTCGAGCTCTGCTCGTTTGCTACTGAAAGGACGCAAGAATCTCGTTGGGATAGCGTAGGCGTAGCGTAGGCGTAGCATAGGCGTAGCATAGGCGTAGCGTAGGCAGACTTTAACCATACTCCAGGCTACTTCTAGGCTGCTCCTTTGCTGCTCCTTTACTGCTCCTTTGCTGCTCCTAGCCATACTCCAGGCTGCTTCTAGGCTTACTCTAAGCATACTCATCAGTAAGCTTAGAGTATGGCTAGAGCCTGCTATCAACCTTGTTACTTGTTTCTTAATACCGTATGTTGTACTCATATCTTGTTTCATTTCACTGAAATCTTCTTGTTATACTTGCCACCTGCAGCACGGATGATATAGACACCGCTCGTTGGAAGAGGAGTTTCAATTGTCTCATTAGGCTGAATGGTGAACGATGCGATGGTCAAGCCACTGGTGTTGAAAATGGCAACATCGGTTGCTTTCTGGAGTGAGGATGTCACACCGATAAGTTGCTTCTTCACGAAGAAGGTCAATTCACCACCCACTTCTTCCTTTCTCGGATTGTTATTATCTTCGAAAGTAAAGGCTGAATCTTCCTGATCAAACACAATATGTTCTATTGCCTTCCTTCCCTTTGCCGAATTAGTTGAAGCAGCAATGAAGTAAGGACGGAATGGTATAGTCATTGCACCACCTTCTGGTGTAACATCGAAACTGCCTCCCTCCGCATTCATCAGGTAGCCGTCCACCTTCTTGCTCATGTAGTTTGGCATAAACTTATAGCCATTGACAGGACTTGCCTTCAGTTCATCATCGCTGACTTCGATAGTGATTTCAGGCTCAGAGACGAAGCTGATGACTTGCTTGTCGAGCTTAGCAGGAGCCGTCGGTGCTGTATTCTCTGCTGTCCAGTCGCCACTGAGGTCAAACTCGTAGTAAGTCTTGCCAGGGAAGCCAATGATATATGGCTGGGCTGTTGTCAGCAATGGATACTGCGGCAAGTTGCGAGCTTCCTCGTAGTAAGTCTGGTAGGTGTCAGTATTGGCATCCAACTGCGTGTTCTTACTATAGTAGTAATCCCACAGGAAGGTGTTGCCAACGGTCTTGGTGTCACCTACGGCATCAGGATAGTTGAAGGTGGCGGTGATGACACCCTCGGGTGAACCGCTGGGCGACGTACCGATGCCTTCATACTCACGCAACCAGTACTCATGACCTATCTTAGCATTGCTGCCCTCAATGGTGCGGCTACCACTGTAGAAGTGAGTAATCTCACCCTTGTCTTGAGTAGAAACGAGTTCTGCAGTGAATGGCAGGCTGACTGTCTCCCATCCCTTGTTGAGACCAACGAAGAGGTCTGGATTACGCTGATACCACATACGCTTTCCTCCAGCAAATGTGTAGCTGATAGGACAGTTGAAGTCTTGCTTATCCACCAGCAAGTGGTCGTTGGTAGCTGTAAGATTACTCTGTACCAGATGGCCTACCACCGTTCCCCACTGGTCGATAGCTGAAGCTACTCGTTTGTAAGCGCTATGATTATCACTATAACTTGTCTCGTCGTAGTTTGCATAGACAGGCTCGTGAGCGAAGTGATCAGTCAGCACATCGTAAGTCTGCTTGTTGGCATAACCCTCGGTGGATGCTGCAGCAGGAGCATAGACAAGCATATTTGGTGTCTGTCCATTGGTACTGATACCTGTCAAACCAGCATCGTCGAGTAGTGGTGAGTAGAATTTTCCAGCCACTGTGCCAGGATTCCAGTTGGCATCGTTATGTCCTGCAAAATCAATGGCTGTCATACCAGGATATGCAGGCTTCAGGTCTGTATCGCTCGCTGTCTTAGGCTTGGTGTATGCCACCAGATAAGCCATTGGGTTGAAGTGAGCGACGCCCATCGTCTTGTTACCGAAGTAAGCAGGAGCACGATATACACGGTTACTCTGTTCGCCCTTCGACAGCAGAGAAGCACTCCTATTGATATGAGCAGGCTGCTCCTCATGATCGCGATCAGAATCGTGACCATAGGTCAGCGTCTGCCCGAAGAAGATATAGTCGTCTGGCCAGATGGGGGCAAACTTCACTGTCGTATTGTTCTGTGCATCAATCTCTGTGTAGAGGCGGTCATCCGTAGAAGAAGGTATCTCTCCATCAGCATAGCGGAAGTCACCATCAGCGTAGCGAGATTCCACATATCCAGCATAACAGAGGGAAGGATTACTACCATAGTATGCAGTATGAGGCTCAGAAGGAGTACCATCTTCGTTCATGGTAAGGTAATTATACTCTAATCCTGAAGCAACCTCCTTGTCACAATAGCGTTTATAGAGGTAGAAGCCGTTCAGGTCGTAAGCCACCTCACCATTGAAGAAGGCCTGGGCATTCTTGCGAGTCGGGATGCCGTATGTGCCCGTATGGTTGGCGTACTTATTAGTAGCATCATCTTCCTCCTGGTAGTAGCAGTTGACGATACGATAAGGTCTGTCTTGGGTCAGTTCAGTAGGAGTACCGAATACAGGCTTAGCGGTCTTTGTCTCCGTAGCAGAGGTGCTTATCCAGCAGTTCTCTACATAGCCGCTACCTGATTCAGCCACACCAGCGCCCGTGAAGGAGCCCGTCACACCGAGGTTATAGACACTACCACAGAGCTTATCAAACAGTGAGTGATCCAGGCCACTGATGGTGTAGCCGTCACCATGGAAATTACCGCCAAAGCATTCTGAGCTGCCAATAGGTGTCCACGACGTTGACGCGTGGTCGATATTGCTATGCAAGATGAACTCCAGTTCTGCACCACCCTTGACATGTGCGTCGAGCAGAGTGTGGCCTGCCAAACGTGAGCCCTCCTCAGCAGGAGTGGTGAGCAAGCTGAGGTCATAGAAGTCCTTCAGCAGGTCGAGACCATTCTGCGATGAGCTGCTATAATCATTGATATAGATCTTGCTCTCACGCTTCAGACGGTTCAAAGGATAGTCCACATGGAGGTGCTTCTCCTTGTCGTCCATCACCTTCTTCAGATCGTGGTAGTTGGCTACCGTGACAGGCACATGGTTCGAGTAGGTCTTACCGAGATAGGTCTGAGCATAGTAAGCCACATAATAGCCATCCTGATACCAGTAGAGCGGGTCGCTGCCTGGATAATACTCTATACCATTGGTGTGACTCTCTGCATCGTCCACTTTCTCGTAGAGTTCCCATCCACCACCTGTTACCTCATAAGCACCCGGTGTTACGGTAGGCGTACGCAATGTCACAGCTGTTCCTGGAAGAACAATACCCGGCTTGGTGATGTCTTCTACGGCAGGAATACCGCTCTTGAACTGCAGGTGGATATTCACCACGTGACGCTCGGTAATAGGCGTGATGTGCATACCCGACTCATCACTCTCCTCGTAGTTATACTCATAAACCACGGTGATAATCTTCTCCTTCGAGAGGTCGAAGATGTCAGAGTTACGTGATACATAGAGCGTGCTGGTCTCCATAGGTATCACACCATGGATGGTGAAGCCCTTTTGCTTGTTGGTTAATGCACCATATTGAACGTCATTGATGACTTCGCCAATCGCATGATCAGACCAGTTCTCACGACAATAGTAGAATGTCTTTCCAGCATCAGCAGCAGTAAATTTAATTGTCTGTATCTTGGCAGCCTTGGTCTCATCATTCAGGCTGGCATATGTATTGCTGCTGATAACAGTTCCAACAGGGTATGGTGTTTCACCGACGATGAAGAAATCCTTAACGACATAGTAGTCACCGGCAGCAGATACACCGATAGGAGCATAGTGGCGTTGCTCGTTAGGCAATGCCTCGTATTCTGTACGGGTATATTCCTTACCATTCACCAAACCATATTCCGTATCAGCATCTCCATGATATACTGCCGTGTAGTCAACAGGCTTCTCTAACGAGTATATCATCTTGTCCTTGTTGCCTTCACTGTAGCTGTCATAGCCGTCGTACTGATACTTCTGTCCTTCTGCTCCTCCGTAAGTAGGATCGACGAGCAGGTCAAGGGCATCATAGTTGTACTTGAAGTTAGCACGGTCTGTATTTGACATCGAACTCCAAGCCGTCAGGGCACGATAGTTCTTGGTGTTGTCGTAGTAGTCGCCACCGTACATACCAGGGGTTGAGCAGTAGTAGGCAGGAACCACATATTTCGTTATCTCTTCCTTAATGGCAGCAGAGAGAGTTTCATCTGCCAAGAGAGCACCTCGCTCAGCCTCCGTCATCAACTGACCATTATATATCAAAGAGGTCTTCGACAGCGTGATGCTGCTGGTACATACGTAGGCTTCATCTCTGTTAGATTCCATAGCTGCCCATGCAGCTGGAGAATATTCAGACTCGGCCAGCTTAGCACCAACCTGCAGACGCTGCTCAGTGCCGTCCTTCTTAGTTGTCTCGACATAAGAGGTGATCAGGAAAGCAGGCTCAAAGTCTGCCTGACCCGTAGCAGGAATGACTTCAGGGTGAGCAGTCTTTGCAGTCTGATAAGTATCGTAAGTCTCCTTGGAGATAATGTCGGTTATCTTGTAGTCACGCTGTCCGTACAGACCGTTTGCTGTTGGTTTGTAAGTCGGACCGTCTGTGTACTGAGCCTGCTCGTTGGCAGTCAAGTCATTGTATGTGGCAAGGGTTATCTTATCATCTCTGGATGATCCTATGAGTGGTGTGTAGTACTTGTTCCAAACAGCAGGATTATTCACGTTGTAGGTCAGAAGATAACCCGTATCATGACTGACGTTGTTGGAAGAGCGGAAGATGTAGTCGAAGTCAACCTCCTGCTGTTTCTCGACGTGATAAACTTTTGCGTGAGCAGCCTTTGCTTCGTTGTACTCACTTGGCAGCATAACTGTACCTGCAGGGATGATGTCAGTGGCATCGCTACTGTACTTGCAGTCTGCGATAGTGACATACGTATCTTCTACGAACAGGTTGCGCTCAGCAGCAGGCAACAGGTACCAATCCCAATAGCTGATAGGATCGTTCAGATGGTATTCCACATCCTTGATAACCAGCTTACCATCCGATGTCAGTTTCTTCTGACTCTCAGTATTAAAAACAGAATAGTAAGCATAACGGTTAGGCTTCACGTTGAGCAACTTCATCACGCCGTGTGAGGCGGCAGAGATTGTCAACGGGATATTCACCGTCTCGCTATATGCATTAGGAGCACCCGTGTATGCAGAGATATACTGGTCATAGACATATACCGAACCCTTGATGAACCAGTAGTGGGCAGGAACGGCATCAGATCCCTTGTATTTAGCACTCTCATCGTAACAGTCGTCAACAATGGTCTGTGTGCTGTGTACGAAGTTACCGGAACTCTGCCAGGCATTCTGTGTTGCATCATCAGTTGTGTAGATAAAGCTTCGGTTGCTCACGGCACCATCGTTTAGGCTGGTCAATGTATTACGCGTTTTGCCAGATGGCTGTCGGTTGCCATGCACGTTCTTGGCATAAACGAAACCACCACCGACACCTGTCTGCACATTAATCAGGTCGAGCTCAACAACACCGGTGATATAGCCCCATTCCTTTTCGCGAAGGTCATTACCAGTACTTTCTTCCGTGGTCAGCTCCAGATAGACACCTGATGCCAGTGCCACCTGGTTGTGACTGTTACCGTTGTTGCGGGTTTGGTCGTTGATATGTGCCTGCTTCCATTGCTGGTAGGACGCTTCGCCATATGGAATAGTATTACCACCTATCGTAACATCAGACTTATATTTACTTGCATCTACATTATCGGTTACACGTTTATTATTATAATAATTGACATCGCTGGTCAGTGCACCCAGGAAGTTCACATTACTATAGATACCGAAGTAGTTGCCGTGCATCTTATGTTTCGCCTCTGTATCACCTGCCGTGGACTCCTTTTTATTCAGTGACACCTCACGTACACGGTTGATGGTGTAATTGGTGTAGTCCACAATCTCTGGCACACGGTCCTGAGCACCCTTCATCACCATACGGCTACCGAATACACCACAGAAGTCAGCACGTTGGATGGTGTTCATGATACGACCTGCATAACGTGATACCACACCATTGGCCTTCCAGTAGGCCTCATTGATGGTGCCATCAGCATTAATAATATTCGTTTGTCCAGCAAACAATACCACCAACTCATCCTGTGGGATAGTAGAACCCACGGTGTAATGTGTGCCCTCATTGTCCGTACACTCCTGCAAGCACCTGTATTTCAGCTCGTAATAGGCTCGCTCACGTGCAGGGAGAATATCGTATTGCGCCAATGTGATATCATCTGTGATATGATAGTAGTCTGTACCGTAGTTGGTGATGTTCAGTTCACGATAGCCATCCACGAAAGTCAGGTTACCATCACCGTACAGACCACCGGTATGACCTGTACCAATGGTAATCAAGTCACGATTATAGACGTCATTAATAGATGCCGTTGCGTTACCAAACAGTGTTGTAGCATTGGCAAACACTTGGTCGTTACCAGACGATACGTTACCACCGGCAAAGACGGCGTTGTGGATAATGATGCCGTCCACATCCAGTTTACCCCATGTTGCAGCGTCAGTGGTCTTATCCTTCAAGGTGTTCAAGTCAGATGTGGGGACATAGTCACCAGCAACATAGTCGTGTCCGTTGACAGTGACATCCGACAGCACCTTACAGTGTGGCTCAACCAACACCTTGCTGTCCTCTGTCATGTATTTCTCACCACCTCCAACAGGATTGCCATTATCATCGGTATAAACACCATTCTTTGACTTGAAGTAGTGACCCTCATCACCATCGTCATAGCGAGCTCCTGCCTGCTTGCCGATGCCCAGACTGCCGTCAGGATATTCGAAGGCACTATAGACATAACCGATATCGCCACCGCCAAAGACGTTGCCATAACCTAATGCCACGCCTTCATCCGTACCTATCTCGCCACCGAGAACGTCAACCTCGGTCTTTCCAAACACATAGCCGTTGGTGTAGAGTGAACCTGTGCGGCCCAAGTTGTCGATACCCTTACCGCCTGCGAACACATTACGTTTCACCCAACCGCCATAGATGCTGACCTTTGTCTTACCTGCCTTGTAGATACCTTTCAGGGTACGCAGCGGACTCTCATCGTTCTCGCCATAGACATCGCCACGACCGATGGCAGCAATCTCACCGCCACCAAAGACGCTGTTACGCACCACACCTTCATAAACCTCGACATTGGTGATATCCACACTACTGTTATCGATATAACCGCCACCAAAGATGTTACCACTGTTCTCCAGATTGGTATTAGGGATATAGTTGCCATCGGCATCCTTCCAAGTCTCGTCGACAATCTTCTCCTGATAGTAACCAGTCCAATCGTCGTGTACAACCTTTGTATATGGATAGGTCTTATCCGTAGGTTCGCTGTCAAAGAACTGGTAACCGATATAGCCATTGTTCAGTGTGATATTGGCAGTACCGAAAACAGCACCACCTTCACCGCCACCGTAGGCATTACGCTCGATGGCAGGGATACCGTCTGTAAGGGTAGTACCGTCTGTCTTACCTATGATGACGTGTGTCTCACCTGGAATATCGTCATCATAAGAAGCATCGATTTTTCCAGCATGTTCGCCCACACTTCCTCGCCAGCCACCGCCATAGACATTACGCACCTTGCCACCTTCGATATAGGCTGTGCTGCTGGCAGTGAAGCCATCAATATGTTTGCCATTGTAGTCAAAACCGTCAGCAGTAACACGCAGAGAATCTCGTACGGCTCCACTGGTACCTGCAGCATAGAGGTCCTTGACAACAGTTCCACCCAGCAAATCAATATAGGTGCTTCCATAAACATCACCACTACCGAGGATGCCTTGTTTTACCTTCAGTGAGTCACCCATACCGCCACCGTAAGCATAGTTCCAAACGGTAGCTCCCTCGTGGATGTGGACATTCGTATGATATTTTCCTCCTAAGCGCGTAGCATGAACTAAGGTTGGGTGGTCCAGGCCGCACTCATTGTATCCTGGCATGCTGAGGTCGAGTTCTTCGCCTTTTTCTTCTAAATCTTTCTGCCATTTCAGCAACGACTTGCGGTTGATGACCTTTCCGTTGTGACCACCGCCATAAACCTCATAGACCTGTGCGCCGCGCTCCAGATTCACCTCAGTGTACTGAGCCCATGTGTCTTCACCAAAGCCAGCTCCATAGACGGTTGACATATACTTAGAACCGGTTTTGGGGTCTGTCTTTCCATTATATACGGGAACATCAATGTTGACCTGAGCATAGAGTGTACGGTCGGCATTGTTGTTACCGCCATAGATGTTGCCACGTACGGTAGCATTGGCACTATGATAGTTGACGTGTGATTCATATACGTCACAAGGATACATTGGGTCATCGCCATAAGCACCACCGAACAGGCTATTTACACTGATGGTAGAAGTGTTAGGCACGTTCAGCATAGTGCGGCGTGTGAAACCCTCTGCAAAGCTACCGCCATAGACATTGCTGACAGTTCCTCTGAAGAGGTCGATGATAGCTGAGTACTTATCCAGATTCTTGGATACGGTAACAGAGTCGGCACCCATACCCAGACCGCAGTTGGCACCAGCACCAAATACAGCAACATTCTGGAATTTCGTAACGGTTTGTGGAATATCTACCAGAATATAGCTTCGGTTCTGCATACTGTCCACACCAAAGCCCTTCAAAGAACCTTGTCCGGCACCGAAGATTCTCTTCAATTCATTACGGGCGTGGTTATTTGGACGGAAGTTGACGAAGGCATTGTCCAGACGTGGCTTGGTGAAGCCTTTTCTTGATTTTCCGTCAGAATAGGTATATTTGCTGTAATGAGAGTCTGTATAGTCATAGTCACCATAGCAACCGCCAAAGATATAACCTACACGACCTTGGATATACTCCATATAGGCAGAGGCATTGACCACATCAGGACTCTCTGCGTTTTCGGCTTTGTGTAGCTTGGCCTGCAAATCAGAGCTAACACGACCCTGGAAGTTTGCAGTATTAAGAATCTGTCCACCAAGATCGTTACCGCCATAGACATGGTCACGAATCCAAGGGAATCCCAGCACATCCTTACCTTGTGCATCCACACCATTACGTCCGATGTAGGTCTCTGTGTGTCCGAGGATGTCGGCGTTACAAGAACCTGCAAAGCTGTTGAAGATACGTCCGTTACCCAAATTGATGATGGTATTGCCGGCGATAGGTGCTTCGAAGGAACCACCATAGATAAACTCCGCCTCAGCCATATCGTCGCTGTCTTCTGCATGACCTCTGTAAACACCTGCCATCGAACCTTTCAGATTGACGTGACAGCTGTAGCGCGGGTCATAGGTGTATTCAAGCTCTTTAGTCGTTGCATTATAAGTTCCATTACCGATAGGGCCATTCTCGCCACCACCAAAGACCTGGAATACGTAACCCTTGTTGATATTGACAGTGGTACTACCCCATATTTCAGAGTCGCCACCATAGCCACCACCAAACACGTTAAGCGCCTTACCCAATACGTCCATACCCTGCTCGTCGAGAAGTACACCTGAGCGACGTGCAGTGATATTATAATCATCGTGGCCATACAAGATTGCCTCACCTTCGTTCTCCTCTACCTGGTCAAAGATGGCAAATTCGCCCTTGCGGTCAACAATGGATGCATTGATGTTGATGACCACATTGCCGTTCACATGTCCTGTGTTGTAGCAACCTCCGTAGATATTGCCGCCCTTCAGACGACGATCTAAGTCATCATCGTCACTTGTGACTGGACTTTCAGGAGTGGCACCTGATGTCACAGGGTCAACCGGATTACCAGATGCAGAGCTGATGGTGTTCCATTCCAATGCTGTGTGGCCGGTATTCCAACGCATTGGCTGAATCTTCAGACCGTTGAAGTTCAGTTCCAGCTTGTCGCCAATGGCATTATCAGGCGAACCGGCCGGCGCGGGATCGGGATCGCCCAACAAACCGCCCAAGTATTCAGCATTAAATCCTGTGTCACCATATACATTGGCATTGTTACAGCCACCTACCACTTTGTTGTAGATAATTACCTTGTCGTTGAAATTGACAGTAATCTTTCCCGGTACAATGATACTACCCACATTACCACCGCAGTAGAAAGAACCAAACTTGGTGGTGTATTCTTTATAGTTGTCAGCATCTCCATTAGCCCTGCTCTCGAACACCACATTAGGCTTTACCTTCATGGCACAACCTTCCATGTATTTGGCAAAGACACCAGCATCGGTCAGAGTCATCTGACTGAATTGTGCATCATTATTATCCGGATCCTTAAACGTTCTGGCAAAGGTGCGCAGCACACCTTCACCTCTGACAAAGTCATCGCCTCCATCGTATTTAATCATGTTCTCTCCGTTATTGCCGAGGAACACGTTGTCGATGGTCACATAAGAGCCAATCTTGATGTGCGTCTGGTCACCTGCACTTGAGCCTGCAACATTCTCTCGCAGGGAGGCACTGTTACCACCTACAAACAGACCACCATCCACAATGACGGGGTTGTCTTCTGTACCTCTCACAAGGATAGACACCTTCTCTGCATTAGGACGGAAGAGGTTGAGGGCTTCTGCTGACTGCATACCTGTGAATGTGTTGCCTGTTAAATCTAATATCTCCTTAGGATTATAGTAGAAGTCGCCCCAACGTGGGTCGCCCTGCAGTTGAGCGTTGTCCGTATAAGCATATGAGCCGTTACCACCACCATATACATCGCCATAGATATGAGTAAAGATACCCACAGTGTTACCACCATAGACGTTACCTGAGATATCGTTACCACCATAGACATTCTTGACATGACCAGCCAGCACTCTGACACGAGCAGCATAGCCGGCAGGAATGTTATTCGGGTTATCCGTGGGATCAAGTGCCACCTTATCATACGGAACAGGACGGGTTTCGTCACCATCATATAATGGTTTCACATCAGCCTTACGGCAGCCACCATAGACATTGTCCACCGTCATTCCAACACCTGCTATCTGCAATAGCAGACCTTCTGGGCTGGTCATACGCCCCTCATTACCACCACCATAGAGGTTACGAACAGAACCTCTTTGCAGATTCCAACGAGGACGGATAGCCATATCTGCCTTGTTGTTACCACCAAAGAGGCGACCAATCTGGAAGGCATCACTACTTGGATAAGAGAAGGTGGTGTTGATGCCCATATCCTCTTCAAAGCGCTCATTGGTCAACAGTTCACCATCACCTTCAGTCGTGATACGGGTATCCTTAATACTATTTACCACCTTACTTGGATTGTCCAAGCTAATAACGGTTCTTTCCGTCACAGTGGCATTGTTACCACCACCATAGGCATAAACAATGGAACCGCCATGAATATCGAGGAATGTCTTGCCTATATTTGGTGGGGTGAGTTCATGATTACTGGTTGCCACTTCCACACCATCCTCCTTGGCATAATAAACGGTCTTCCCCCCTTCTGTTGTTGAACCATATTCATACTCACCATCGCCTCCGCCAAAGAGTTGACCAATATAAATCTTCTGGGCATCGGCGGCCTCTGTTCCATCCAGATTTGTTTTTGTGGAAATGAGCAAGAGAGCATTCCAGGTCGTATCAACTTTATTGATGGCAGCATGAGTCTTTATAGCATCAGGCAATTCTTCCCGTGACTTGCCAATAGTTCCCGCAATATCGTTACCACCATAGAGACGGTTAATGACAATATAGCTGGAAGCGTTAGCGCCATCGATATTCGTGAAGGCTCTGCCTTTGACATCTGCCATACGGGCGCCACCGAAGACTCTGTTCAAGTTGCCTTCTCTGATCGTAACAGTGGTGCTACCACCCGTATCACCCGCATTACCGCCACCATAGACATGTCCACCTATGACAATCTGTGCCTGCATGAGTCTTGCAGACAGACATAATAATAATAGGATGGTCGTTATCTTGCGCATTTATCTTTCAATTTTCAATTATCAATTTTCAATTATAATCGGTGGATTATCCAAATCGGGGTCTGACAACACACCGAGATAGGTGGGATTCACCGTCAGCAATAGCGTCATCAAATCTCCACGGGCAACATTTAGGTTGGGTAACTTATTGGAAGCCGTACGTTCCGCTATCTTGTTACCTTTTCTGTCGTAAACATCGTAGGTCGTCACCAACGTCAAGTCATTGCCAAGTGTGGGAACAAAGCAGCACATCACCTCCTTGACAGCATCGGCACTAAGTGCTTCTCCGTCAGTGCTCTTAAAGAAGGTGGCAGAAAGCTGTTCACCTGTTGGGCTGCCGTAACTAACATCAGAAACAGGACTGGTTGCTGAGTTATTAGCCACCAGTTTCACGGTAGTGGTGGTAGTCGATGAACTGGTCTGCAATTCCATCTTTTTTATTTTAATACTGCGCAGCAATGCGTAGTCACTGTCTATCGTCATTTGAAAGCAGAGACCGGCATAAAGGTGATCCATCTGCAGGTTAATGAAATTCTGGTCTTGCGATCCACCCGTAAAGGCAAACTGCCCCAATTTGATGTCTTTTGTGCCATTGGCTTCCGTCATGTGTTGTACTCCTACCACGAAACAAATGTCCTGACTGCTGACAGAAGGCAAATTGGTAAAGGTCATGGTAACACCAGCTTCTGATTCTTCAGAAATGGCTGCTGTTACAGCATCAGCAGGTGCATAACCGTATAATCTATAGTTCTGACCATGAGTCACTTCTATATTGGAATGCCATCTGTTGTCGTACTGTCTATAGTGGAATTGTCCTGACTGAGTATCTGAACCTACCAGAAAAACGCCGATAGAGGAATACTCCTCTTGTGCAAGTTCAGGAGACCAAGTAGCACGTGTAAAGGATACTAAGGTGACGTCACCTTCAGTCAGCAGTGTTCCTTCCTCATGGTCATCAGAGGAACAAGCTGTCAGCATCAGCAGCAACATCATATATGTCAGTAACTTCTTCACCTTTATATCTATTATTTACCAGTTATATACTTCATGATTGGCGCTCTTAGGAACCCAATCTGTCACGTCAACAGTCACCACCTGCATACCTGAGAGTCCTTCGTAGTATGCATAGACAATCCACGAATGGTTACGTAGAAAATCGCCTTGTTCTTTCATCGTGAAGGTGGCAGACATTGGTTCTGACATTCCTTCCACGGTATAGGTGATAGTGCCAGTCAATATTTTGCCCGACTCACGCAGGTAGTAAGGACCAACCAACGACAACTCTGCACCAACCATCAGATTCTCATATTCCTGTGCCGTCTGTCCTTCGTAGATATATTGTGCTGGATCCTCTTTCTTAGCAACTTCAATGGAACTTGCCAAGATGTATGCCGCATTTGCATCGTAAGTAAGCGTCTTGCTTTGGGTAAACAAATATTCCTCATTAGGAATCAGTGAGCCATTCAACGTAATATCTGTAATGGTCAACTTGGGAGCAGTCTCCACATTGGCAAAGAAGAAACGCATCTTAGACACTGCACGCGTTAGAGGTACAGTGGCGATGTTGGTCTCGTTGCCAATACGTAATACTGGAGCATCGCCTATAACAGGCTGGTTCTTCAGAATGCCTGCCATAGGTAGTCCGTCATCGGGAACGGCAGTGGCCAGGCTTGCTGATGTCAGTCCGAAGTGGCCACTTGTAATCTTTGCCTGTTCTATCAGTGCTTCGCGAGTGGTGTTCTCATCCAGTGTGGTGCTGATACCACAATTGGCAGTTGTCACATTAGCAAGCACATAGACATCAACGTGAGGCTTGTTCTGTGCAAACTCATCGCTGACTGGAATCTGGTAAATGGCACCTTGACCAGTATTGAGAGTGGCAGTCTCTGTAGTTTTGAGGTATCCTACCTTGTTGCCACTGGTGTCGAATATCCACAACTGTAAGCTGTTTACTTTATTCTCTTTCTCTGTTTCAGAGGCATTAACAGGACCGACGTCTCCTCGTGTGATGATGGGTTGTTCAGGTGAAAACACATAAATGGTCAACATGGTAGGTTTCTGCTGGTCTTCTCCGTCTGAAGAATTACAAGCTGTCAGAAACGCCAATTGAGAAATGAATAATGAGAAATAAAGAATGAAGCTATGCGAAATGAGGCTGCGTTTCTGCGTAGCCTTCTTTCCTTGCCTTTTATGATATATCATCGTCTTCATTTCTTTCTTTTTATATCTCATATACTCTTAGAGCATCACGTTCGTTGTTGTTGACTGTATCCAACTGGTCAGTACCTCTACACCGATTTCCAAGCGTGGTGCCAGCAAATCTGGCATACACGAGTAGGCATTGGCAAGCGAGGTGACCTTCATGCTCACTTTCGTCGTATAATCCTGCGTAAACACACGACCTGCATAGTTATCTGCACCTTTGTCAGCAGGGTCTAACTGTCCGATAAGATAGAACTTCGTACCTGGATAGATGATGCCATCCTTACCTGTAAACTGACACCCGCTATTGTTTGTAAATTCTAACACAACAGGCACTTTTTCGCCATCGTAAGACTGCAGTACCAGAGTGTTCACTGTTCCAGTAGTTCCCACCTCCTTATCATAGATAAAACGAGCGTCAACATCACTCTGAGGTTCTTTTGGCTTAAAATCAAAACCCACCGTATGCTGTCCACCAATGATGACACCTGTCAGCGTCTGTTCCTCTTTAGAACCGTGGAAGGAGTTGCCTTTAGCGTCTTGTAGACTAGGGGCGATTTCTGTCAGCGTCATCTCCAAGCGACCCGCACCATATTGCAGTGGGTGTTCCACGGCCACAGACTTAGTGCTGGGCATCACGGAGTTGCCATTGGTATAATAGGTAGACAGTATATCAGTCCAGGTCTTCCCAGCATAATTTTGCTTAGAAACCTCATTAAACGAGGTTTGAATGGGGCTATCCACGAAGTACCACAGCTCGGCAGGATAAGTATAGCGGTTGATAGCATTGATATTGTCGATGGTAGTCGTTTGTGTACGAACAATAAAGGCTGTGTTGTTCCATTTTAGAGCTGCCGCACCATCAGGTAGCCCAATAGAAGCAGGATAGTTGTTTTCAAGGCAACTATTGCTCTCATTGTCTATGTTAACTAAGATGGCTGTGCTTAAGTCATCCGTATTATCTTTCAATATATCTCTAAGCGCCGTGACATGTGCCTTCACATGGGCAGCAGAACCTGCCATCAGCCCCGTTGTCGGAACATCTGTATGGATGAACTGTAGGTAGAGCGCTTTCAGTGCCGGATTGGTTGTCGTACTCCAACCTGGCGTATTAGCAATGGAAGTCATGTAGTCTGCCAGTGCCTGTGCATCTTCATGGACGGCAGTGGTGTTGCGAATTTGCAACAATCTGAATGAGACGTCTGCTGGCAACATACGTTCATTGTCGAGTGTTGTTTCCAGTTTTCCGTTTTGAGCAGGTGCAGTTTTACCGGTAACCTCTGCTGCTTGCGCATAGATCAACATGCGGTTGACCCCTTGCATCAAGTTGCAGGGGAGATAATAGTAGTAATGCTCACTAACTCTGTTAGCATCATTGCCCGAAACGGTAGATAGCAAGGGAGCATCACTGGCTGTTACAGCATCACGTCCGTTTGTGGCAAAAGGGATGACCCGCAGGTTCTTGAGTCCTCTGAAGACCTGTCCATCATCTTGTATCACATCACCCGTTTGGCGCGTGAGGTGTTCTGTCCTGCCTACACTAAGCAACAACTCTGCTGACTGCTGACTATTCTGTGAAGACACATCTTCCACATCCGTACACGATAGCAGTACCGTGTACAGAAACAAACAAGATAAGATGTTTCGAATGACTGTCATCCTACGCGAGTACATTATTATATATAAGACTCTTACATTTCCCATTCATATTCACCTCCATCCCCCCAGTCGAGTGTGACACTCACACCCACCTTCGTCTTCAGTACGAACCACCCCATCGCTATCAATATACCCCTTAATGATTCTCAGTTCTCCTGCTTTAAGAGGTTCCTTGATATTCATAACCGTTTCTACGATATTATCACCATTTTTCACATAGACTCGGAACTGCCAATAGACCTCTTCGCCAGAAGATGAGGCGAATGAAGGATTAGGTGTTTCAAACGATGGGAAGGTGACGGTGCAATAACACAACACTGAAGGCTCATCCACATCCACCCTGTCGGCATTCACCAAAGGAGGATTGTCCGAGTATGTGTAGGTGTTTTCATCCACATTGTAGCCAGTGGCGAAACCTGTGCTGACCACACTCACATCCTTGGCATCATGCCCACGTGATTCGAGCAGCAGCACAGCGGCACAGTTCACCATGTACAGATTCACATGGAAGGTTTGGCTCTGATTCTCCAACACATCCATGTTGGTGCGAGCGGCAAAGATTCCTGTCTGATGCGACTGAACGGGCTCATTCTGCACCTGCTGCAGCATCATCGTGTTGCTGTGTTCTTCTCCCGTCAACGTCACCCAAGTGTTCTGTTGCAGGTTTGCCAAAGCCAAGTGACGATACTCACGCATGGGCAGATACAACGTGTAGCTCTTCTCGTTGTCGTTCATCACATGCTGTTCGTGAGATAAACGCCCAAGCTGTTCATCAACATCATAGAACGAAAGGTCGATGTCGTGTGCAAAGTCGCTGAAGATATCTTTCAGATGCTCCCGCAGAGCAGCTGCCACACTGGTTTCCACCTGCGTGGTCAACTGCGTCTCCAGTTCCAGCTCCATGTTCGTGACCAACTGCAGTTCATACTGTAGTTCGTAATCGACACCGCAGTCGCTCAGGTCGTCATCAATCGCAGAACAAGCCGACAGCAATACTGTTGCCAGTACTGCTATCAGCTTTTTATTCCTGATGTCAAACCACCTGTTCATTGTCTTCTTGAATAATGCAATTTATTGTCCCAAAATAACATTGTCGAAAGTTAAGCCTGTGCGCCATTCCATATCCACTGAGAGACCCAGTGAAATCTGTCCTGTACGAAGGTCTGGCACAGCCACAAGTGCGTGTTGCAGAGATTTTTCTCCAAGCACAAAAGTGGCAATGGTCTTATAGTCCTGCATGAACACACGGCGTTGCTTGATGGTGTTGCCATTGTTGTCATATGGTGGCAAAGCGTAGTTGGTAGGCCATGTGATACCCAGCGAACGATCCTGCTCATACTCTGTTTGAGTGCAAGGTGTATTGTCGGCTTTTTTCAGGCCTTTTGGCATAGCATCGGGATCCAACTTACCTACAATATAGAATGTTGCACCATTGCGGATGAGGTTGTTCTCACCATAGAAATCTCGGGAAAGGTTCTTGAATTCCAAAGCAATATAGACATCTCTTTGCTTTCCATTTATATTCTTGGCTTCCCAGTTGTCCCACAACAAGGTGTAATTTGGCACAGAAGTCTGCTGGTCATCAGATTCTGTGGAATAGGGTGGAATAAGAATATAATCCACCTCTCCGTTGTTGGTAAGTTTGCTTTTCACTCTGTCGTACACCATGTATCCAAAACCAGGTGTAGCAGACTTGGCAAGGTAGTTCCAACCCACTTCTGGTTCCTGACCACCAACCAGCACACCCGTCAAGACGAAACGACTATCTTGAGTGGCATCAATCGTATTGTTGGGCTCATCAACAGTGGCGCCACCCCAACTCTTCTGAAGGGCATTATTGTTGTCCTGAAGGGTGGCTGCACCATAGCGAATTCTGGTTTCCAACATGGCTGTACCATAATTGATGTTGTCGCGCATTGCCACACTACGTGTAGAAGACAGCACATGACCATTATTCTTCCATTCGGTGCCCCAACTTTCTGCGGCTTCCCAATTTTTCGCTCCATCAGGAAAATCGTTGACCACTTTAGGCTCGTCTGAAACACGTATAGGGCTATTGCCAAAGTAGCACAATTCTGCGGGATACACATAGTTCATGGGGTCGAAAGGAGATTCTGTTGTGGTGGAGCCTCCCATGGCATACGTCGCTACAGCGCCTTTATAGTTATAGGTATAGGTGTACTCGCCTGACGTAGTTTGTTCTATGGTCAACCCCAAAATCGTGGAACCCATCGGAAGATTGAACGAAGTCGGGAAAGTGTTGAGGTCACAATCATCATCCACCAATGGTATGTCAGCTACTGTAATGTTATTCTTGATGTCTGCTGCAGACTTCCAGACATATCCATTATTTTTATCAAAGAACTTTTCCACCTGTTCTTTTATCTTTTTCGCAACTTCCTGTGTGACAACCTCATGCAAACTAACGGGAGTCGCATTGACCACTGAGTTGACAATAGACATAAGATCCGCCATCAGCTTAGCAACAGATTCGCCCGCACCTGCACGCAACTCATTCGGATGGATGGTGTTAAATGCGGCAAAAGCCTTTGCAAGTTTGTCACCCAACGCGCTCATTGCTTGAGAGCCACCACTAGCAGGAACGGGAGATTCGGTCTTAGGAGTGAGTGTATTTGTACCATCTGTACTAACTGTCACATAGTCACTCCATGCCAGTTTATCTATCACTACAGACGAATTTCCATATGTAACAGCCTTATTTGTAATGTTGCTACGGACAATAGACGTCAGTACGGCAGCCATCAGTTTTTCGTGCTGCAGCAAAGCATCCGCACTGATATGAGGAGCAGAGGGGTCTGCTGTCTCTGGCACAATCTTGCACATGGAGAATGAAGTGGCACTCATGTCTGTCTCGCTGACGTTGATGGCGAGTTTTCCCTGATCCCTGTCAGAACCTGACTTGATGGCTGTACCCCAAAACATCAAGGCATTGGCTTCTGTGGGCAAACTGATTTCAACGACACGGCGAGAGGATGGCAGATCATCTTCAGAATTATCAGGTGTCAAAGTACCTGCTTGAACAATGGTTCCAAAAGAGTGAATCTTTTCAGGGGTAGTGGGAGAAATGACAGACTTACCATCCCCATTTACTTTAAACACACCTATATACGCATTGTTGATGCCTCGGAAGGTGGCAGAAGTTGTTGCCTGCGTGTTGGCTGCAGACATACGCGTCATAGGTTCATTTGCTGTGGAAACATTAAAAACGAAATCGACATTCACTTCTCCTGTTTCTGGATTATAAGTCGGATTGACCTCCGATGTCACATCATCACTGGACGAGCAACTCGAGATTCCGAATATGCCTGCAAGCGCGACTGCACCCGAAAGCATAAAATAAATACTTCTTTTTTTCATCTTAGCTAAGTGTATTTAATTATTACTGTTTATTCATTGTTTGGTCAATGCTTTTAAGTTCTGCTTGGCATCGGCATTGCCTTGCTGAGCCGCAATCTTGAAGTAGTTCTGTGCTGCAGCATGGTCGCCTGTGTGCCAAAGTGCCACTCCGAGCGCATTCCACGAACGCGAGTCACCCTGCACACTGCGGAGAAGTGGCAATGCCTCGCTGTAGCGTTTCTGCTGCAAGAGTTCTGTGGCACGATTGATGACCGGTGCATTGGCATCGGGCACATAGTCGTAGTAGATGCGCAGATAACCTGAGTTACGCTGATCGGGCAACAAGTGTTTCTTGATGTACGCATAGGTGCTGCCACCTGCCAATCGGCGCAGGCACACCTCACGGTAATTCAAATCGTTTTCTGTGTCGATGATGCGGATGGCACGTTGCAATGCCTTGATGGTGTCGGCATTGGTGGTGTTGTCCATCAACTCAACAATCTGACTGCGGAAGTCAGCCCATGCTTCACCGCCATTTGCCACCTCGAAGAAGGAATCAGGCATCTGCACCCTTTCCTGTATGTACCGCTTGAGCGCGTCAGCACGGGCACCTGCCAGTTTTTCGTTGCGGGCAACAGCACCTTCCACTGATGCCATACCGACAATCTGAATGCGGCATACCGTGCTGGTGGTGTCTGCCATAATCTGGCGGGTGATGTTCACAATGCGGTCAAGCACCTCGGCATTGCCACGGAAGTCGTGATTGATGTCGCTCTTGCCCACTGGGAAATAGACGAAGAGGGCGCCCTTATCCTTCAGCAGAACACGGGTGCGGTCGTATGGACGATATTGCGAAATGTGTTCCAGCAAGGCGTTATCCTGCTGCAACGCACCTGCCTTGCCTGTATTGTCTTCCACTTCATGAAGGGCAAAGACTGGCATGGTGTCGGTCTTGACGGGGATGTCGATGATAGGAGGTTCGACAACTTTCTTCTTCGCTTTCTGATAGACAACGTTGAGGGTCAGTTTAGGAATGAGGAACGGTTTGTTCTCCCTGCCCTGATATTCGCCGCAATGCGCGCAGTCATACCTCTTTGCCCAAGTGTAACCCACGCCAAGACCCAGCTCGCCTTCCAAACGGAAATAGCGGTTAAGTCTCCATGAGCGCCCATAGAAAGCGCCAATGGCTGCAAGGTCTCCCTGCACACGATGGTCGCGCACGGTCTGATAAAGACCGAACGGGAAAGTGACATTGCCCACATTGTAGTGACTGTAAATAAGGTTCGTGCCCCAATAGGAGCGATGGAAGGTACTGTCCGTCCAATAGCGCAATTCGGGAGCCACCAAGAGATGACGCCATTTGCGCGTGGTTTTGTCATCAAGAGGCCAAGGACGATAACCAGCCGTAAGTCCCAAAGTCCAATGCTGTGAAACTCGTACATCCACGCCCAAGTTGGGTGTACCGGAAATATCATAAATCAGGTTGTTACGCACAGCAAAGTTCTCTTGTGCGTACACGCCGCTTCCCACAAAAAATAGCATTACCAATAGAAGGGCGATTCTCTGAATTATATTCCTATCTTTATACTCCACTTTATTCAAGTATCTATACAAAATATATCCCCTGTTTAAGGTCATTAAAGTTTTTATCAATCACAAAGATAAGTATTTTTTCTTATATAAAAGAAAGAAGAACGGCTTTTCACCCCCCCCGTTAACAATATTTAACGTAAAAAGTGTAAAAGTGTGCGTTTTTAAGGTGAGAAGATGGCAAAAAAATGGGAAATTCTCAAAATCACAGCACAATAGAGAATATTTTACGTCAATTTAGAGAACTATGGGGAATTGACATCTTCGCAAGGCAAAGTGAAAAGTGAAAGAATAGAGTTTCAGAAGCACCAAAACCTGGCTTTCATCATCCCAAATGCAAGGCTTTCATCATCTCAAACACCTGGCTTTCATCATCTCAAACACCTGGCTTTCGTCAACACAAATACATGGCTTTCGCCAACACAAATACATGGCTTTCGCCAACACAAATACATGTGTGAAATCATCTCTTTGATGCGTTGCCGTAAAACACGAAACACTTCAGCGTGAATACACCAATCACTTTAGCGTGAGTACTCATTGTACTTTAGCGTGAGTACTCATTGTACTTTAGCGTGAATACACATTTCAATTTGGCTTGAATACACATATCAATTTGGCTTGATTACAACTTTCGATTTGGCTTGAATACAAAACTCAATTTGGCTTGAATACAAATTGGTGTATTCAAGCCAAATGAAAAGGAGTAGTCAAGATAAATGATTTTGTGTAATCAAAACAAATGGGTTGGCGTTGTACCGCAAGAGGGAATCGTCGATAGGAGAATCATTGGAAGGGGAAAACATTGGAAGGGGAAAACATTGGAAGGGGAAAACATTGGAAGGGGAAAACGCCCACCACGTTTAGGGATTTTACGTTTCCGTTTAGGAGAAAAGCCTTTGACGAGGGCATCAAAAGCACGTAACTTTGCATCGACAACAAAAAACAACTGATTGTTTCACTCTAAAAAAATGAAGCCTTATGAAAAAGTTGATTCTTATCTTAGCAGTGATTCTTGGTTCACTCTTAATGCAGTCTTGCTTCTGCGACTGCTGGCTTTACGAACCAGACTATGGGTATGCTCCTCCACCACCACCTCCACCTCACAGAGGACGCGTCATTATCTGGTAGTTCAAGGACTTACGCGATTCTATCGCACACTTAATCGTACACTCGAAGGATTTCCCAACTACAAAACAGTAGTTACATATAATACAACAGTAGTTACTCATAACAAATCATTAGTTTTCTCATAACAAATCATTAGATAGTTTTTTCTCTCAACATAATATTGGTTAGTTTTTTAATGGAAGGAGGCTGCATCATAGCGTTGATGCAGCCTCCCTTCTTGTTGTGCTGTGATGAGGATACTCTATATGCCTCTCGTTAGGTGCTTCGTGTACCTCAAAAGGGGTGAGAGTCTCACCTATGATAGAGGTGAGAGTCACACCTGTGTCATAGGTGAGACTCTCATCTCTTTTTTACTCTAAAGTGAGCTCTTTGAGCAGACGTTTCGCATGGCTGTAATCATCCATGACGGAAAGCACCCATCGAATGTCCACTCCGATGCAACGCTGAAGGGCATTGTCAAATTTGAGGTCACCCGACATTGCTTCCCAGTTGCCATCGAAAGCAAGACCTATGAGGCGCCCCCTGCCATCGAACATACCAGAGCCAGAATTGCCACCCGTAATATCGTTGGTGGTGAGGAAGCAGAGAGGCAACTGACCTGTCTGCTTGTCGATGTAACGCTGAGAGAATTTGCCACGCTTCATCCACTTATAGACAGGGTCTATCAGACGATAGTCGTAGTTGTCGGGGTTCTGCTCGTGCTTGTTGAGGAAAGAGCGTGGCGTGGTGATCATGCTGGTTGCCTCTTCCTTCAGTCCTGTAGTGCCTGGTGCAAAATCGATAGGCTTGCAAAGTCCATAACTGAGGCGCATGGTGAAGTTGGCATCAGGATAGTATTCGTGGTCATGATTCATCGCACGTATGCCATCTCCCAACAAACGCTCAAATTCTTCTTCGTTGTTAGAGCGGTTGCGTATCTTTTCAAAAAAAGTGGACAGCACGTCTGAAGCCACTTCAATCATGGGGTCTTCCATCAGTTCCGACATGCTGTAAACCTGCTTCAATTCATCGGGACGTGCAAAGACGGAGTTGGCGTAGAGGTTCTCCACGTAGAGGTTGTAATCACCACTCCAAATGGAATCAATCTCACCTACAATTCTCCGTGGAAGGAAAGCGGTGTCAGGAGCATGCTCAATGTAGTTCTTGAGCATGGCGAGGAAGACACGCTTATCGGTAGCCACGTCAATGTCGCGGTAAGTCTTGGCAACTTTCTCCTTGAACTTGTCATCGTTGGAACGCAACATGTTTCTGAGCGCAAAGCCGAGAATGTCGCTGCCGCTGTAGAAAGATTCTATCCATAGCGTGTAAGCATAGAGCTTGGCACGCTCATCAGTATAGATTGTCTTGAGGGAATCGAGGATGCCTATATAACGTCCACGAGCCACAGTGTCTTCTGCTGCCCATGCGTTCAGTTTCGCTTCCAGCTGTTGCTTCTCATCGATGACCTTCAAGTTATCAAGCGCCGTGTTTTGTCCAAGAGAGAACTTCCAATAGTTGGAGGAACTGGCATATTTGGATGCATACATGATGCGGATGGCATCACTTTTCTTCATGACCTCATCGAGAATGGCGAGCTTCACACCACGCACCTGATAGCGCACATCGTTGGTGGTGCGCATCGTGCTCTCGATGCCATAGGAAGAGAGGTAGCGGTCAGTGCTGCCAGGATAACCAAGTGTCATCGCATAAGACCCGTCGCTGTAGCCTTTCGTGCTGACATGCGCATATTTACGTGGATGATAGGGCACATTGTCCTTGCTGTATTTAGCTGGAGCGTTGTTCTTGTCTGCATAGATGCGGAACACGCTGAAGTCGCAGGTTTGACGTGGCCACATCCAGTTGTCTGTCTCACCGCCATATTTGCCCAAACACTGAGGGGGTGCATATACCAGTCGCACATCGTCATAGCGTTGATAAACAGAGAGGAAATAACGGCTACCCTTATAGAAGGCATTCACCTCACTCTGTATGCCCTTACCGCTGTAGTCAACCATCTCCATGAGCCGCGAAGACATGATGCTGACAGCAGCTTCCTCCATCTCTGGCGAGGCACCTTCAGGAATAGCTCCAAGAATCAAGTCAGTCACATCCACTGTCTTGATGTGGAAGAGCACATAGAGGTCTTCGTTAGGCAATTCCTCCTCGAAAGATTTGGCATAAAAGCCATTCTTCAGGTAGTCATGCTTAGTGGTGGAATGGTTTTGAATGGCATCGAAACCGCAATGGTGGTTGGTGAACATCAAACCATCGGGGCTTACCACCACGCCTGAGCAGAAACCTCCCAACTGCACAATGGCATCGTTGAGCGAGGGGTGCTCAGTGCTGTACAACTCATCAGGAGATAGTTCCAAACCCAAACTGCGAAGGATGGAATCAGTCTTCGCTGAGAGGTTTCCCATCACCCACATCCCTTCATCTGCATGGGCCGAGAGACACAAGAGGGACAACAAAAGTAATGTTAGCTTTTTCATAATTGTATTTTAGATTTTTTTTATAGATGAATCATTGGGTTGTTTATTGCGGCAAGCCGCCGAAAGAAAAATATAAAAAAATAAATAAAAATACAGAAAAATAGGAGAGTTAAAAATAGTAGATGGTGTTGGTGATGATGTCAAGGTAGAACTTTTCACATTCGGCAATGACAGGAGCAAAGTTATAAAGAATGCCTATCCTAATGCCAGCATTACGCATATAGTTGGTCAATTGTATTCGTTCATGAAAAGAAATTTCTTCTATGGCTTACATTCAAGAAACACCTTATCTTTGCAGAAAAAATCCACTCTCAAAGTAGAATCTATCTTACGCCCACGGAATGTTGGATAAAAATGATGTTCTTTTTTATAGGGTATATGCGCATCTTCGAAAGCTATCTTCAAACAGTCTTGGTAAACATATTCCGTCAGCTCTGGACCCTTTTCACTGTGCACTTCCTGACAACACCCCACAATATCATAAACAAACTTCTTCAGCTTTCCCTTCAGCACCACATCATTTAATTGTTCTATATACATAATTCTTTTTTTATATCTTTTCTTATTTTTTTATATTTTTGCTTCGGCGGCTTGCCGCAACCTCACTCCTTCTTCTTGAACTTCTTCCCTATCACAGGCAGGCTGTGCAGCGGCAAGTCCTTGCGAACAATCTCCATCACAAAGAGGATGATGAGGATGGTGTTGAGGATGAGACGAAGCCACACAGGCCATGAGTCGGGCAGGAAAAACATTGCCACGAAGAGGACTCCTGTCAGGAGGATATAGGTGCTGATGCCTTTAAGGTCGTACTGAATGGGATTGAGACGTTGCCCCACGAAGAAGCTGAGAATCATTGCTGTAGCATAACCCGCAAAACCACCCCATGCACAAGCCATGTAGCCAAATTTCGGGATGAAGATGATGTTGACGGCAATGAGCACGGCACACCCTGTCAAGGAGAACCACGCACCCCAAATGGTCTTGTCGATGAGCTTATACCAGAAAGAGAGGTTGAAGTAGATGCCCATCATGATTTCAGCAGCCATCACAATCGGCACGGTGACGAGCCCTTCACGATATTCTGCTCCGATGATGTGCTTGAGAATGTCCATATAGCCCATCACGCAGAGGAAAGCGAAGAGGGTGAAGATGATGAAGTATTTCATCGCCACGGCATAGTATTCCTTGCTGTCCTTGTCCTTTGCCTTCGAAAAGACGATGGGTTCGTAGGCATAGCGGAATGCCTGGGTAATCATTGCCATAATCATTGCCACCTTCACACAGGCACCATACTCGCCCAACTGCACTTTCGCTTCAGCCATCGTGTGCAGCCCCGTGTAGGTGTATGCCCAAGGGAAGATGATCTTGTCAACCGTCTGGTTGAGCACCCCCGCAATGGCAAGTACAAGAATAGGCCATGAGTAACTGAACATACGCTTCAGCAGAGCGAAGTCGAACTGCCATTTTACCTTAAAGAAATCGGGGATGAAGAAGAAGGTGATGAGTCCTGTACACCACAGATTGATGCAGAAGACATAGAACACCTCGGTCTTTTTCAGCCACACAAAGTAGATGACATTCAACAGGATATTGAGGAGTATGAAGAGGAGTTTGAGCGAGGCAAACTTGATGGGGCGATTCTGGAAACGCAGATAGCTGAAGGGCATTGCCTGCACAGCATCAAGCGCCACCACTGTTGCCATCATCAGCAGATACTCATGGTGGTCGGCATATCCAAGCGCCTCACTGATGGGTGTGATGAAGCCAAAGACGATGGCAAGAAAGACTGCTGACAGCCCACCCACCACCGTGATGGCAGTGGAGAACACCGTGTCGGGCTTCTCATCCTCTTTGTTGGCAAAACGGAACAGCGTGGTCTCCATGCCAAACGTGAGGACAGCCAGCGCCAACGCCGTATAGGCATAGATGTTCACACTCACGCCATAGTCACCCGACTCCTTCGGCATGCAGTTGGTGTAGAGCGGCACCAGCAGATAGTTGAGGAAACGCCCCACTATGCTGCTCATTCCATAGATGGCTGTGTCTTTCGCTAAACTTTTCAGATTTGCCATGTTGATAGTTGAGGGTTGAGAGTTTAGAGTTTAGAGTTTAGAGTTTAGGGTTTAGGGTTGAAACTTACTCAAGGTACGTGTATCCGTAAAGACCGCTACGGTAGGTGTCGAGGAACTCCTTGCCCTCTTCGAGGGTAATCTTGCCCTCCTTGATGGCTTGCTTTGCCCACACCTCCAAGCTTCTGACGAGTTTTTTGGGCTCATACTGCACATAGCTCAGCACGTCAGCCACGGTCTCACCGTCAATGATGTTCTTGATGTGGTAGCCATCCTTGTCGGTGGTGACGTGGATGGCATTCGTGTCGCCAAAGAGGTTGTGCATGTCGCCCAGAATCTCCTGATAGGCACCCACGAGGAACACACCGATATAGTACGAACCCTTCTTCTTGTCCAGCGAATGGAGCGGAATGAAGTGGCTCACTCCCATTTCGGTGGCAAACTGCGCAATCTTGCCGTCAGAGTCACAAGTGATGTCCTGCAAGGTGGCATTGCGGTCTGGTCGCTCGTTCAGTCGCTGAATGGGCATGATGGGGAAGATTTGGTCAATCGCCCATGCGTCAGGCAGCGAATGGAACAGGGAGAAATTGCAGAAGTATTTATCTGCCAAGAGTTTGTCCAGCGAATGGAACTCCTCCGGCACATGCTTCATCGTGTGCACCAGCGTGTTGATTTCACGAGCCACCGCCCAATACATCCTTTCAATCTCCGCACGGGTGCGCAAGTCCAGCATGCCATGCGAGAAGAGGTCGAGCGCCTCCTCACGGATTTGCTGAGCATCGTGCCAGTTCTCCAGCATGTTGCGCACATTGATGTTACACCATATCTCATACAGTTCCTTTGCCAAAGCATGGTCTTCCTCGTCCACCACAAACTCGTCGGGCATGGCAGGCACCTCAGTGGTCTCCAGCACCTCCATGATGAGCACCGAATGGTGAGCCGCCAACGAACGTCCACCCTCGGTGATGATGTTGGGATGCGGAATCTCATTGGCATTGGCAGCCTCCACAAACGTATACACGCAGTTGTTCACATACTCCTGAATGGAGTAATTCACCGAACTCTCGCTGTTGCTCGAACGGCTGCCGTCATAATCCACGCCCAATCCACCGCCACAATCCACAAACTGCACGCCATAGCCCATCTTATGCAGCTGCACATAGAACATGCTCGCCTCGCGCAGCGCATTCTGAATGCGGCGTATCTTCGTGATTTGGCTACCGATGTGGAAATGGATGAGTTTCAGGCACTCCTTCATGCCATTCTCCTCAATATACTGCAACGCCGCCAGCAGTTCGCCCGACGTCAAGCCAAACTTGCTGGCATCGCCACCGCTCTCCTCCCACTTGCCCGAACCCGAAGCAGCCAACTTGATGCGGATGCCTATGTTGGGGCGCACACCCAGCTTCTTTGCAATGCGCGTGATGATTTCCAGTTCGTTGAACTTCTCCACCACAATGAAGATGCGCTTGCCCATCTTCTGAGCCAGCAGTGCCAGCTCTATGTAGTCTTGGTCTTTATAGCCATTGCAGATGATGAGCGAATCGCTGTTCATGTTCACTGCCAGCACAGCATGCAGTTCAGGTTTCGAACCAGCCTCCAGCCCCAAATTGAACTTCTGACCGTGCTTCATCACCTCCTCCACCACAGGGCTGATTTGGTTCACCTTGATGGGGTAGATGATAAAATTCTCCCCATCATAGCCATACTCATTCGCCGCCTTCTTGAAGCAGGTGGAAGTCTTCTCGATGCGGTTGTCGATGATGTCGGGGAAACGCACCAGCACGGGAGCCGACACATCGCGCAGGGCAAGGTCGTCCATCACCTCCTTCAAGTCCACCTCCACCCCGTCCTTACGCGGAGTCACAGCCACATTTCCCTTATCGTTGATGCGGAAATAATTCACGCCCCAACCACTGATGCCATACAACTCGTTGGAGTCCTCAATGCGCCATTTTCTCATAATACTTATTAGAGTTTAGAGTTTAGAGTTTAGGGTTTAGAGTTTAGAGTTTAGGGTTGAGAGATTCAATTGACTCCGTCGAGCTAAAGGTTCCTCATTCCTAAATCCTCTAGAATTTTGAAAGTGAAAATTTCATTCCCTCATTTTTTCATTCTTTCATTTTTTATTTCATTCCCTCATTATTTCATTCTTTCATTTTTTTCATGATTTTCTTGACGTAATCCTTGATTTGTTCATTGGTATGTATCACCTCTATCCTGAGGGAGTGTTTAGCCTTCTGGTAAAAAGGTAACCGCTTCTGTAGGGATTCTTCGATGAAGGCGATAAGTTCTTCTTGCGACTTTCCCTGGATGAGCGGGCGCACCGTCTTGCCCATCAGCAAGTGCTCCTTCAACACCTGTGGCGATGCCTCCAGAAAGATGGTCTCGCCACGCGAGTTCATGTAGTCCATATTGTCGAAGAAACAAGGAGTGCCACCACCACAAGAAATGACCACATTCTCAAACTCAGCCACCTCATGCAGCATCTTCCGTTCCACCTCGCGGAATCCCTCCTCGCCCTTCTCGGCAAAGATGTCAGGAATCTTCTGATGGAAACGATCCTCGATATAGTTGTCGAGGTCGTAGAACTCGAGTCCCATTTCTCGGGCAAGTACCTTACCAATGGTGGTCTTACCTGCACCCATATAGCCTATCAGGATGATACTCTTCATTAAAGTAATGTATTTAAATTTCTGAAGTTATCGCTGCGCTCGAAGTAATCGAAGTTAAAGGAGTTAACGACGATACCTGCCAGAGAAAAAACCATCAGATAAATGTACGATGTACGATGAGTTTGTCAACTGTCAATTGTCAACTGTCATTTCTTCGTCTTACCCTTCGTCACTATTGCCATGCACTCCTCATACGTCAGCTTCTCAGGCTCCTTCACACTCTTTGGCAACTTATAGTTTGCGCCCTTATATTTCAAGTAAGGACCAAAACGTCCGTTCATCACCTCCATCTCTGCATCCTCCTCAAACGTCTTCAGATGTGCCGATGCCTCAGCCTTCTTCCGTTCCTCAATCAGTTTCACGGCAGTCTCCAAATCCATTGCCATCGGGTCAACATCCTTGGGAATGGACACATACTTCTTGCAATGCTGCACATAAGGTCCGAAACGCCCAGTGCCCACCGACACCTCGCTGCCTTCATACTCACCCAATGTGCGTGGCAACTTAAACAGCTCCAGCGCCTCTTCCAGCGTGATGGTGGCGATGCTCTGCCCCTTGTTCAGCTGTGCAAAACGCGGCTTCTCCTCCTCGTTCGCCACACCAATCTGCACCATAGGGCCAAACCGCCCAATCTTCACACTCACAGGCTTGCCCGTGCCAGGTTCGTCACCCAGATAGCGCTCACCCACCTTATGTTCGCCCTTCTCCTGCAGGGTGGCATCCACCATCGGTTCCAGCTTTCCGTAGAAGTCACGCATCATCTGCTGCCAATTCTCCTTGCCCTCGGCAATCTCGTCAAAATCCTTCTCCACATTGGCTGTGAAATTATAATCCACAATCTCGGGGAAAGCCTGAATGAGGAAATCGTTCACCACTGTGCCGATGTCTGTCGGCATCAGCTTACCCTTCTCCTTGCCCACAATCTCCTTTTTCGTCGTCTTCTTGATTTTATTGTTCGAAAGTCTCAGCACCTCATAACTGCGCTCCTCTCCCTTCTTGTCACCCTTCTCCACATACTCACGCTGCTGAATGGTGGAGATGGTCGGTGCATACGTGGAAGGACGTCCGATGCCCAGTTCCTCCAGCTTCTTCACCAGACTCGCCTCCGTATAGCGCAAGGGATGCTGGGTAAAACGCTGCGTAGCCACCATTTCGTTCATCTGCAACTTCTCGCCCTTCTTCACCACAGGGAGCAGCCCCTCCGCATCGTCCGTCTGCGCATCGTCGTCATACGACTCACGATACACCCTCAGGAACCCGTCAAACGTGATCACCTCGCCCGTTGCCGTGAAGTTCACATCATCTGCCGAGATGGTGATGGTCGTCTTCTCCGCCTCCGCATCAGCCATCTGACACGCCACAGTGCGCTTCCAAATCAGGTCATACAGACGCTTCTCCTGCGCATTGCCCGCAATTTCATGTTCCGAAATGTAGGTGGGACGAATTGCCTCATGCGCCTCCTGCGCACCCTTCGCACTGGTGTGGAACTTTCTGGGTTTCGAATACTTAGCCCCATGCGTCTTCACGATTTCCTCCTTCGTCGTGTTCAGACACAGCGACGAGAGGTTCACCGAGTCCGTTCTCATGTAGGTGATATGTCCCGACTCATACAGATGCTGCGCCACAATCATCGTCTTGCTCACCGTGAAGCCCAACTTCCGTGCCGCCTCCTGCTGCAGGGTGCTCGTCGTGAACGGAGGGGCTGGGCTTTTCTTCACAGGCTTCTTCTCGATGTCGGTGATAGTGAACTCCTTGTTTTGGCAGTCAGCCAAAAACGCCTCCGCCTCCTGCTCCGTCTTGAAGCCATGCGCCAGCGACGCCTTGATGGGCTGTCCGTCCACCATAAAGACCGCGCTCACCCTATACACCGATTCACTCTTGAAACACTCAATCTCCTTCTCACGCTCCACAATAAGTCTCACCGCCACACTCTGCACACGTCCAGCCGACAGACTTGGCTTCAGCTTTTTCCACAGCACGGGTGAAATCTTGAACCCCACGATTCTGTCCAGCACGCGTCGCGCCTGCTGTGCATTCACAAGTCCCATGTCGATGGTGCGGGGCTTCTCAATAGCCTCCAAAATGGCAGTCTTCGTAATTTCATGAAACACAATTCTCTTAGCCGCCTTGGGGTCGAGTCCCAACACCTGACTCAGATGCCAAGAGATAGCCTCCCCCTCGCGGTCTTCATCGGAAGCCAACCATACCGTTTCCGCCTTTTCAGCCGCCTTTTTCAGTTCCCTCACCACATATTCCTTATCAGCAGGAATTTCATATTCAGGAGAGAAATCGTCCAAATTCACACTCATCTCCTTCTTCTTCAAGTCACGGATATGTCCATAGGAGGACATGACCTTGTAGTCTTTTCCAAGAAATTTCTCCAACGTCTTCGCTTTTGCAGGAGACTCTACAATCACTAAATTCTTTTGCATATAAAGTTTGTTTGCTTCGCTAATTTATAGAAAATCAGGTGCAAGCCGAACACAGAAAAAAACGTTTTTAACTATGCTGAGGCGATGCCCTGAATGTGGAAATCGGGTGCAAAGGTAAACAAAATTTTTTTTACGCTTTATATATAATGTGTAAATTTTATAAAAAAAGCCCTTTCGTCAATCGAAAAGGCTTCCCATACCCGTCTTGTCGTTAGGATTAATCCACGGATTCTTACCCAAATGGCGATAGGCAAGTTCTGTCACCTCCCTACCTCTTGGAGTGCGCTTAATGAATCCCTCCTTGATGAGGAACGGCTCATACACTTCCTCCACCGTACCCGTGTCTTCACCAATAGCGGTGGCAATGGTGCCAAGCCCCACAGGACCGCCCTTGAACTTGTCGATGATGGTGGTGAGAATCTTATTGTCAATCTCGTCAAGACCAAACTTGTCAATATTCAGCGCTTCGAGCGCCATATGGGCAATTGGCAAGTCAATGGTGCCATTACCCTTCACCTGTGCAAAGTCGCGCACACGCCTCAACAAGGCATTGGCAATACGTGGAGTGCCACGACTGCGACCTGCAATCTCGCCTGCAGCATCAAAATCACAAGGGATGCCTAACAATTTAGCAGAACGAAGAATAATCTTGGTCAGCACATCAGCATCGTAGTATTCCAAATGGAGATTGATGCCAAATCGCGCACGAAGAGGTGCTGTCAGAAGACCACTACGTGTGGTCGCACCCACCAGCGTGAAGGGGCTCAAATCAATCTGTATGCTACGTGCAGAAGGTCCTTTGTCAATCATGATGTCAATGCGGTAGTCCTCCATCGCACTATACAGATATTCCTCCACTACAGGCGAAAGTCGGTGAATCTCATCGATGAAAAGCACATCATTTTCCTCCAACGAGGTGAGAATACCTGCCAAATCGCCTGGCTTGTCCAGCACAGGACCCGAAGTCACCTTAAAACCCACGCCCAACTCGTTGGCGATGATGTTGCTCAACGTTGTCTTTCCCAAGCCAGGAGGGCCATGCAGCAATGTGTGGTCAAGGGGTTCCCCACGAAAACGAGCAGCCTCCACAAACACACTCAAGTTCTCCACCACCTTTGTCTGTCCGCTGAAATCGTCAAACCGCAAAGGGCGCAAGGCATTTTCGAAGTCCTTGTCCTTCGAGTTTCTTTGTTCTCTTATGTCAAAATCTTCTGCCATCTTCAAATTGTACATTGTAATTTGTCAAATTGTACATGACACTACCGTTGTGTCAACCTATCTGCAGGTTGCAGCACATACAGTTTGTCATTCACACGCACACGCTCGTTCACTTTGATGCTGATATGCTGTCCCCTCGTTGCCACTTCCACAGGTTCCAAATCGAAACGTATCTCATCACAAGATTGGATGAGCGCACCCGTCGTGGTACCCGTCACCAACACCTTGTCGCCCACATGCAAATCCTCATTCTCAATCAAGAACTCAGCCACTCCTATTTTAGAGAAGTATTTTATGCACTTACCCACATACACCTTTTTCTCCGTCGCTCTGCTACCATACACCTCGCACCACTCGCCCAACTTCTGACCTTGATAGTAACCATCCCAAAAGCCTCTGTTGAACACTGTGCTGAGCTGTTTGTCCCACTCGTCCTTCTTCTCCTCCGTAAAGGTGTCCTCAAGCACAGCATTGATAGCCTCATCATATGCTCTCACCACTGTATAGACATATTCAGGGCCTCGTGCCCTACCCTCTATCTTGAACACTCTCACTCCCGCATTCATCATCACGTCCATAAAACGTATGGTCTTCAAGTCGCATGGCGACATGATATACTTGTTATCCACTTTCAATTGTGTGCCTGTTTCCAAATCAGTCACCTCATAACCTCTTCTGCATATCTGCACACACTCCCCTCTGTTCGCACTCCTGCCAGCATTCTGCAACGACAGGTAGCACTTGCCACTGATGGCCATGCACAAAGCTCCATGGCAGAACATCTCAATCCTGATGAGTTCTCCCTTGGGTCCCCTAATATCCTGCTCCACAATCTGCTGATGAATATCCCTCACCTGCCACATGTTCAGTTCCCTCGCAAGCACTACCACATCAGCAAATTGTGCATAGAACTTCAGCGCCTCCACATTCGAGATATTCAGTTGTGTGCTCAAATGCACCTCCATGCCCACACGGTTGCAATAGGTCATCACCGCCACGTCACAAGCAATTACCGCTGAAATCTTCGCCTCCACCGCTGCATCCACAATCTCGTGCATCGTCGGAATGTCCTCGCCATAGATGATGGTGTTCACCGTCAGGTAAGACTGCACACCATGCTCATGACAGATGGCAGCAATCTCCTTCAAATCATCTATAGTGAAATCGTTGGCACTATGACTCCTCATGTTCAGTTTCCCAATGCCAAAATACACCGAATTAGCCCCAGCCTTCAACGCTGCAGCCAAACTTTCCCTACTCCCCACTGGGGCCATGATTTCAAAGTCAGAACGTTTCATGGGTGCGAAGGTACTACTTTTTTTCTGCATTTCAACAACATCTGCCCCACATCTTTCACTTTTGCCCCAAACAAATACACCTCACCCCCATCTTTGATGCCAGTCTTTTTCCGCAATTCGTCAGCAGTCATTACAAAGTTGCGCACAGCAATATTCGCATGCGGAATCTCTTTCTTCAATCTTTTCAATACTTTCGACGAGAACGGGATCATCTCCTCCACTTCAAATACACGTCCCGGGAATTCTGGAATCCACTCATCCGAAGTCATCAAATGTGTGTCCACATCCAATTGCCATACAGGATAACGTGCACACAAACTCCCAAATGCCCCAGCCTTCATCAACGTCACATCAGGCTCGTAAAGATAACGTTTCACACCACCATCTGTTAAAGAAATCTCCATTCCACCCAACAAGCTGAACACATACTCAATCTTTCCTGAAGTCAAGAAATCCACACAATGCACCTCAACACAACCCGCACAGACAGAATCGTCAAACGCATGGGCTTTTACCAATACTTCCTTGCATTCATTCTTCACGCCCACAATATGCAGCTCTTTCACACCCTTCAACTTCCTTAGCACATCTGTCAAGTCCACCATGGGCGAGAGTTTCACCAACACCATCTTCGCATGTTTCAGGAGTTCATCTTGCCATTCCACGATATTCGGTTCGCAATCTTCCATTGCATACACGCGACTCCCATCACCCGCACGCCTTGCAGGATCCAAATAGATGATATCTACCGATGGAATCGGCAATTCACGTCCATCACCACAACGTATCACATACTCAGGCCTTAGGGTCTGCAGCACCTGAAAGTTATGTTTGGCAATGCTGCATAGTTCCTCATTTCGTTCCGTATAGATAGCTCTTTCCATCCCTTCCGACATATACCAGAAATCCACACCCATGCCCCCTGTCATGTCACAGAGGCTCTCTCCTTTAACAATGCTCTGCTTATACCTTGCCGTCAGTTCCGAACTGCATTGCTCCGCAGGTACACGCCCCCCCATTATGATGTCCTTATTCTCATACCACTCTGGCAACTTCCCCTTCAAACGCCTCCGCGCCTCAATCTGCTCCACCACAAACGGCACATCAATGTCTGGATACTTCCGAGCCGCCAACAGCAGTTCAGCCGTATCGTCATTGATGTGTTCATGTATGAAATCACGAAGTTCAGGAGTCCAATTCATCGCCAACACAAGTTTCGTTTGGCAAAGTTACACATTTATTCCCAAACATCAAACTTTTTACCGCATACATCGTTATTCAATCTTCATCATTGTCACCGATGATGATTGGCTCTTCAACAGGCTCATAATCCTTCACGCTGTAGGCCTGCAGGTACAGCTGCATCTTAAGTGGAAAAACTTGAATGGCAGGGGTAATATATTTCTTTTTCATCATTCCGTTAGGATAGTTTTTGTGCCCAATCTAAT
>ONDH01000027.1 GCA_900316505.1 uncultured Prevotellaceae bacterium | reverse complement strand
TTCAAAAAATTCTCCATCAAATTCAACACTATCGAATGGGAGAATGGAGCAGACTTTGCTCCAGAGTATTTATGGGACATCGGAACTGCTGCATAACTTAATTTTTTTTATAATAGACACGTAACTCATTAAAAAAATGCCTATGTAGCATCACAACACAGAGGCATATTCATATATATTATAAATAGGAGGCACAAAGTCCACCACGCCTTTGTGCCTTTTTTGTGTCTTAACCAAAAAAGTTCCCCAAATGTTTGGTAGATAAGAAAAAAGTGGTTAATTTGCAACCAAGAGAGTGCCTTGTGTGCTTTCCGTGCGGTGTTTCGATGCCGTGCCTTATGAAAAAATAGAAGCGTTATGCTCTTTCTTGCAAGCTGAAAACGTAGGAAATTTTCAATCCTTGCAAAGAATGTTTGGAAACGGCTCGTGTGCTACTAAAGCCATCTCGAAATAGAAGAAGACGGACATAGCGGCTTCACGCATTATTGCGTGGAACTGCTTTATTGAAACCATCTTTTCAATTTCGGGTATTTCCTACGACCCTCAGCTTGAAGATGTGGACATACAGTTCCACGCTTCTTGTGTGTATATAATAGCCTTTGTTAGGGACTGAAGGGGCAAATAACAATCTAATCATATGGAGGAGCATAATAATCTGTCAGATAATGCAATTTTTGAAAGTGCATTTGGGGAAACTAAGACAATCAAATCTGTCATAACCTTCTTGAGTTACATAAAAAAATACAGCTCTCAAATGCGGAGAATCCTTGTGAACTTTTGTTTAGAGGACATTCGAACACAAGCTATCCATTGCTTCCTTCAATTGGAAGAAGCAAGAATAGGAATCGGCTGTCAAATAGCAGGACTCCTATTTCGATTTGAATATCAGTGAGTTATACTTGAATAAAAAAGAAACTGGTAACACTTTAGAAACGAGAGGACTTACATATTCCTACACATTTCTCACTAAGCCAAAGAACGCTCATCTTGGGTGCAAAGATACAAAACAAATTCCTTCTTGCCAAATGGTGTCATATACTTTCTTTAAGTTTATTGCGAAATTCGTTTTTATAGGAATACAAACTACTCTGTTCGGTCACTCCTACGAATAAAATTCTGTCTGCCATTTCACATACGTATTTGTTCCTGACCATTGCCGTAACCCTTGACTGGCGGATGGCAGTACTAACGGAGATTATCAATAGACGGTTCTGAGCCAACGGCTCTTTTAGTTCGTCAGGAATTACCTTATACATCTTTCGTGCAAGCACAATGATAATGGGCTGACTGCCTTTCAATAGGAAATGAAGCACGTCTTGCTCCAACTTGCTACTGAAACCGCTGACCACACACTCCCCTCGATTGCGCATCTCTGTTGCCCAGTCATACACTTGCAGCACCGTTTCCGAAGAAATGGTGCTCGATGCCAAGAAGGCAGTCTTCCTCAGTTGCAGCAGTTCCTGATTGCCAAGATACTCTACCGTCATAGTCTCTCAATTAAGCTTCTGCATCGTTTTCAACAATTTCCCAGTGACCACTATAACCACTACCGACATATTTAATATGAGTGAGTTTTGCAATATGGCGTTTGATGGTCGCAAGTCCCTTTTTACTTGTTCTTGCTAATTCTTCAGTAGTAATTTTAGGATTTGTTCTAATCTGTTCTTCAATCCACATATCAAGAGCATTACCTTGAGTATCATCTTGAGTATCACCTTGAGTATCACCTTGAGTGACATCTTGGGGGACATCTTGAGTGACATCCACAGTTGAAGGCACAGTCACTTCAAATGCTGTCAACTTTGATACGTCAAAAACAGCCTCCTTATTGCCATTATCAAGCAACATATCCTGCACACGTCTTATACCTTGGTTGAACATATTGACATACTTCATCTCCTTCATGGCTTCCGCTATAATAGGATTGCGATAGTCGTTTACATTGGGAAAATTCTCAGGACGTGCTTCACCATATAACCCTCCAGCGTTCATAATTTCAATATGGTCGTCAAACTGATATAGCCGGATAGGCATATTCGATTGATAGTCACGATGCATACAGGCATTCATCATCAATTCACGCAAAGCATTGTTGGGATAATTGATGACGGTCTTCTCACGGAACAGACTCACAGCGACAGGTCTTTGCGTGATAATGGCATCACTAACAAAGGATTCCAATGCAGGTAGCAATTGGAAAAGCGGGCCCTGAAAACGTTTCTCGTTCAACACCTCTCCACCAATAGTCTTGCCTGCAAAGCGCACAAACTGAACGTATGCCCCTGGCAGATAATACCGCGGATTTTTGCCAAACAAGATGAGAGCTGCGTATGTAGGGCAACCATGAATGCGGTCATACAGACGGACTGAAGCCAATTGCTCCTTGATGTCCCGTTTGTCATCAGCTAACACTTCTGGGGTTACTACAGAAGGCAGATACTCATTCCTGATATACTCCAGATTCAAGTCATCCAATGTCGCACCAAGACAAGGTGTAGCATCAAAGGTTGCCATATATGCCATACGTCGCTCCGTTAATATCCGTTCTTCCGCTTCACTGGCGATGTCACGCCTGGGACCGATACGCACAAACACCCTTCCACGATACCGCACAGGAGGCAGCAGCGAAGGAGAAACCTCTGCCACTAGCAAATCGCCATCAGGAAACTCCACCCGCTCTACCGTCATCACAGGCAATGGCAGGATGTTGCCATCCGAGCGGATGCCAGAAATCCTTTTTAGCAGAGCATCGTCCACCTTCAGTCCCGACAGCCGTCCGTCATCATAGGCACCTATCAGCAGATAACCCTTCTGACGAGAGTCTGGCAAATCATTGGAAAAGGCACAAATGGCTTCACAGAATTTGTCCATGTTCGTCGTGGATACCGTTCGCTCTACCCGAAAATTCTCCGTGCTGCGCAGCAATGCCTGTATTTCTTCTATTGATATCATATACTTTCTATTTAACTTTATGGCTAACAATTCGCTTCTTTTCTATTTCGGAATTGTTCTTCTATCTTGTTCAATTCTTCTTTATATTCTGTGAGAAAATTATCAGGAAAATCCATCTTAAACGGAAATTGAATCATATCTCCTTTTTCAATTGTTCCTATCTTCGACTTTTCTATGCATACGTCAATCTTCTTCATTGACTCAATGGGATATTTCTCCATTTCCTCAATAATAGATAATGGCATCCCTGAAAGTATTTCCATTAAATGCTTACATTCTTTGGGGACAACCATCCCTTTTACAGAGGCTCCCCATTTAAGCAGATTGGCATAAAACTCCACGTATGTACTTGCCACATAATGTAATCCTCGCAAGTCTGACTCATCACTATTCTCCTTATAGAAAGCCTTAAAAGCATCAGACAAATTATGTAGAGAATCTATATAACTCAACATCTCATCTACTTTTCGGTCAAGCCAAAAGAAGAAGTCATTGAGGTTACGTCGTTCATGCAATGGTTTTAGGATGATAGAGTATTGAAAGTCATTTTTTAAATCACGACATTCTGATATTCCGTCTTGCATGACTTGCATAAAGAACTTCACGTCATACCCCTCTTCTTTTTGCATAATGATGTTCAATGCCTTACTTGAAACCTTTCCGTAAAGGTCTTCATATGGAGAAGCAACGATTCTCTTACGCAGTTTCAACGAATTTTGAAACAAAATGGATAGTTGCTTACGCAGTGTGTCTTTAATATCTTGAGCTTTTTCAAACTCAAAATTCCACCGTCCACTTTTCTTACGCACATCAGCAAGGAATTCAAAAATTTGGGGATTATCTACTGCATGTGAATAATCTGCATCAGGATTGCGCTCCCACATAGGTAGCAAAGTTGTCATTTGTTTTAAAGAGAATGTATAGATGGGGATGCCTTTTTGAACTGCGGTCAAATACTCCGTATTGGTGATAGACTTTCCTGTTTCTCCTACAGCCCCATATCTATTGCCAATGATGAGAACAAAAATATCAGCATACTTCTTTACTGCATTGATACAATTCTCCCAATTATCCAGTTGAGGGTCTATTGGGAAATCATTTTGCTCTGACATCATCGGGGTATGCCCTAAGCTAGATATAAACTCACACAGATCTTGCCTGACTTGCGACAAGTCATAACACGTAGAACTTATAAATATGTTTACTCCTGCCATAATTCATTTTGTAATAAACATCTCTTTTTTAGTTACCCATTAAGTGTATTATAGTTACCCACTAACTCGTGAGAGTTAAGCAGTAACCTGAAATATAATCATCTATTTTTTGCTCGTCACTCATAATCACTTGATTTTTCATATATTATTTAAATATGCTTGATAATATGATAAGAGACGATTTTCTATCATTTTCATATACTCTTCCATAAAACAATAATCGGGCTGACCAGTTTCGTCTATGGGGAGCATGATTTTTTGTTTTCTCATCCGTTCTCCATTAAACTTATATCCATACTGATATTTCACTTTCTGTTTTAGAATAACTGATTTCATAAACAGAAGTACATATTTATTATCCTCATGATGGAGTAAGTGTAGACGCTTTACATCATCAGAAAATATACACTCGTATGGATGATAAAAGTTCTCTACAACACTTCCATTATAATTCACACCCAATACATTCTTGTCTAAAGATGGATTAGAATCTGAGACAAACGCCGTTATACCATTATTAGAATCTGTTGCACCAATGAAAGGACGTGCGCCCTCTATCATATCGCTTTTTGTCAATCGAACACCTGCGCTGATTGAAAAAATATCACATAAATTAAATGCCTTCCACTTTAATTCATTAAGTTGTTTCATAGGTCCTCCTCCTTTTCTTCAAATAAATAACCTTTTCCATGCGAAATCATTGAAAACTCAAATGTGAGGTAATCAGCCATAGATTTTTCAAAGTCTGAGTCTGTTGGTATCTCTTCATTGAAATAGTAGAAAGAGTGGAGCCATTCGTCGTCTGCCTCTACAGTGCTCTGTACCATAAAGCTGACAGGTGCTGGCCTGCCCTTTAGCCAACAATCCAATAGTAATTCCTTTCGTTCTGTTGCACGAACTGTAGGAAGCAGTCCAATATGGGGGAAAACCTCATAACCGTCATCTTTAAAATCTATAAACTTCGCGTATTTGTCATGTGGTTTATGAGCTGTAAATATTGCTACAACTGGATTAACTCCAACATTGTAAAACGTTTGTGTATTAAGTGTTATTACTCCTTCGAGAGTATGGTGCTCTAAAATATATTTCTTGTCCTTTTTATCTTCTTTAGTTTTGCCAGCCATAGTACTTGTTGGAACAATAACGGCACAACGTGCTCCATCATCTAAACTATCAAGTAGATGACAAATAAACTTCAGTTCTGTAAGATGAGCTGTTTCCTTTTTCTTTCCCTGGGAATATGGAGGATTCATAAGCCCCACTGTAAAGTGCTTGTCTCTTAGTTTGGAAACAGATTGTTTTAAGAAATCCTGACACAACAAATTACTTTTCCCATCACCACGAAGAATCATGTTTGTCGTGGCAATAGAAAACATGTCATCGCGAAGTTCAATACCATGAAGGCCGTTTTGCTTTATTCTATCTTTTTCATCAGGCTTTGCTGTTTCTAGCATTCTATGCATTGCTGCTATAAGGAACCCTCCTGTTCCGCAGCATGGATCAAAAACAATGTCACTTGGTTTTATATCAACAAGTTCCGTGAATAACTCTGTAATATGTTTGGGAGTTAGAACTACGCCAAGGGTCTGACCATCACCGCCACTGTATCTAATGAACTCGCCATAAAATCGCCCAAGAACGTCTTCTGGAGAATTATTTGTAATTGCTGTAAGAATATTTGAATCGAGATATTCTGCAAAATATCGCAATGGTGATTTACCCAATCTGTCCTCTTTGTCGGAAAGAATAGGGCGATTTCGTATAAATCTAAACTGATCTATTACTTTGTCTTTTTTCGTTCCTGGCTGTACTTTCACTCTATCCATATGGGTGGATAGTGCCTCGAAAATTTTCTCACCGTCAGTCTTTACTTTATCACCTGTTAAACTGTCTGTTGTAAAATCATCCTCACACAAAGCAAGTAGGATTGCAGAAACAACAAGTGGTTTTTCTGTATCACCGAGATTTCCATAATTTCTAAGATCTTCATGCAGTTGACTGGCACGTCGTAAAATCACTTCTAATTCTACTTGTTCTATCGGTTTGTTCTCACATACTTTTTCTTTATAATACCTTTTTATATTATCGTCATTAAATTGCTTAAAGTCTTTGACGACAGGCATTATCTTATACCCCGTAGGACTAACATAAATTGGACGTATGATAAGCCGCTCACGTTCTGTGCCTGAACAACCAAAGGCTATAACTTTCTTGAAAGATGAATGCTCTATAACTTTTAAGGCATAATGCAAAGCTCCATTTTCCGCATATTGCTCAATACTGTTTTTGTCCATCAACAAAGTATCTTTCTTGTCGTTCATATACTTCGCCTGTTTATCAGTATCAGCCTTATCTTCAATAACAATGATGAAATCGCCTACTTGTGCAGTAAAGTCTGGAAAACCAGGCTTACCTGTATCGCGTTTGGATGCATGTTTCAATGCTTCTACGATTTCTTTTATTGTACTGCCTTGCGGCTCGTATTTAATTCCTGCCTCTTCAAGCAATTTGGCAACTAATATATCTGTTATTTTCTCTTTTGCCATAATGAATTGTATTTATTCTATTCGCTTTCTTTACTAATATACAAGAATTTGTTCCAATTGGTTTACCAAGAGTATGATTTGCTTTTTGGAGGGCTTTTACGCTTGTTTGTTTATTGGGAATCCTGCTTCCTTATCGTCTTTTACTAAAAAGTCTATTGCCAAATTCACCATCAGAGCCGATACTGCAACACTCCGTTTCGCATTTGTATCATTAAGAGACTCTTTTACATTTGAAGCAAGAAAGTCCGTTGCAATATGGAGGGTGTGCTTCGTCAACTCCGCTCCTGATTTGTTGTTTAATATATTATCTATGGTCTGCAAGGCCAGTACTGAGGCACTTGCATTTGCAAACCTCTTATCGTCAGGGTTGATTATTTCTGCAATAGAGAGGGCATATTTGATTACTTTCAGAAAGTTTCCTACTGTAAACAAATTATTGCCTTTTGAATACAAGACATCGTCCGTTTGATAGTGTTTTGGTTGAACAAGCGTATGGTAGGCATTCTCGTAAGTATGATGAAAATCATCACTAATATATCGCATTTTCTCATTAAAGAGAACATTCATGCATGCTTGAGCATAAACCAATAAGACATCATCAGCCAATTGCTCTAAAGTTGAAGGTGTTGGGATAGTCCTGATTCTCATTAAAGAGTATATCCTTTCCATCTCCATATTTGCTTTTTCATGAAACAGGACGATTCCCAGATTTTCACAATTCCGACAATAGTACTCAATAGCCTTACGGTCACGTCTCATAAATGAAATGTAGAGACTGTCGTATGCTATCTGCATATTGTCGTACTGGCTTGTATAATTATAGTTCTGTATCATCTGTCTATTTCGTTGGTGTTATGAGGTTTCTTATATCCACATCCAAAACACTTGCAATCTCATTCAGTTGCTGTATAGACGGCTGCACTTTATTAGCACACCATCTGGAAACAGTGTTCTCTGATTTACCAAGCTGTTCTGATAGCCAGCGATTGGTTTTCCCTTGTTCTGCTAAGGCTGCTTTCAGTCGATTTAGCATCACGTTCTGTTGATTGTTCGACATAATTCAATGATTATTTTGCTGCAAATATACAAAACTTTTCCCATATTCATTGAAATCAATAGAGAAATGTGGCTATTTTATATCAAAATAGATGTAATCGTCAATAATTCACCTTGTATCTTCATCGAATCATTCAAGTTCACTTCACTGTATTTTTATGTTCGCTTGTCTGTTCTGTCACTTTGCGCATAATTTGTATCAACTGCATCATATACTTCTCCAATTTACATACAAGAGCCATTGCCCTACGTTCAGAGAAGTGGCTTTTCAATTCTTTTAAAGTCTGATTGTAATTGATGCCAACCATGCAGAACTGAGCATGAAAGTCGCTTAACTTGGCATAATATTCATGTTGACTCTTGTCGAATATCACCACATGAAAAGGCTCTCCAAATATTCGTGCTTTGATGAATGCTGACTTGCTTGTCATGCCAGAACGGTCAAACATCTTTAGAAAACGCATATCTTCTTCACTGCTGAAGTTAACGGAGTAACGGTTAATCGCTGGGTCTAACTTGGGATTTTTTCGCTTACGCTCAACAACACGTCTCCCACCTTTATTCTTCTTGTTGTTCATCTTTGTTATTTGGGGTTTGACATATGATTATCACTTGATGCTTACGGCAAGTATGGATAGGCTGACCGACTTCTTCGACGAGCGAAGCGGCAAGCCGATTACGGAGGACAGGCTTACGCCCCTCGGAAGAGCAAGGAGTTTGGTGCTGCAAACGGAGTTTCGTGCAGCAGAAAACATACCTTGCTATGTTCTGGCGAACATAATAATCCGCTCTTTAAGCAGATGCTGCATATTGTAGGTTATTCTATCCATCACAATTGCCTTTAGTGTTTTTTGCGGGTGCAAAAGTACTGCGACAAATCCAGTTGGGCAATAGCCATCAACCGCCACTTGCAGCCACTTTACAGACAAATGCCGTCAGAGACTATGCTTTCGTGAATGAATGAGTTCATGAATGTATTGAATTATCAATATTTCCACTACTTGAAGCACTAAAGTTTCAGGTCATTAGAATGTCAAACCGTCAAGGAACTAAATTGTCAACAGTTGAATGCATTAGTGATTTGATGGTTCGGTACTTCAATGCCTTGACGAATTATTGAATTGACGGATCGTTGAATCTACACATTTATCCAGATATTCATTTCTTTAGAAAAAGTTTGTATAGCTATATACATAGTATGCAAATCAGTCTGTCTTCTTGGGTTAACTTTGCAACCGGAATTAGCGAAAACAAGTAGTATCAACTGATAAAGAAAAAGACAAATGGAAAGAATTGTAATCATCAACGAGAGCACATTCACGAAGTGGATGGAACGAGTGAAAGAACTGCTGAGTGTCCTGCACTGCCAGGAACAGCAACAGAAGAACAAAGGCGTTGGAACATGGATCGTGACAATGGGGACAGATACTGTCACCTCTCTCTCTCTTGCATTACAAGATTCATAATATGTGACCGTGATGTTGAAGAACTGACGAAATGTTGTACTTTTATCATGAAACACGGGCACTCAGCGCGAAATAACATGCGCTGTAATAACGAAATATTATGCGCTGGGTGAGCAAAATGTGATGCGCACGGTGCGCACTATGGATGCTCAAATCGTTTGGGATCTTTAGTCCTTTCTCTCATAGATTAGTTTCTTGTCACGTTCTGCACTTTCTCTGGCAAAGGGTAATAGTCCACCATCTGTGATGATGTCCACTTCTCGTCCCAACAGGGAAATTTTGATACCTCATTTCGACACCACCTTCAGCCTCACCCACAACCATCGGGGCACGAGACGCCAGAAGAAAACGAGGAGGCGATAGTGCCAATCGATGGTGATGATGGAGCGGTTGGCATGGATGCCTTTGGCGATGGAGAGAGCTACGCGGTGCGCATCGAGCTGGAGAGGGTAGTGGTGTCCGTCGGAAAGGAGAGGGGTGCGGACAAAGCCAGGACGGATGTCGTGGAGGTGGATGTGATGGATGCCTCGGATGTGGCAGAGTTGGGTGAGACATTCCATGTAGTGATTGATGTAGCGTTTGGTGGAAGAATAGGCTGGAGCAGCACCCAATCCTCGTGTGCCAGCGATGCTGCTGATGACGGCGAGGTGGGCTTCACAGTCGGGATGCTCCATGAAGTAGTGGAAGGCGGTATCGACCATCTGTGTGAAGCCTGTCACGTTAGTGGCAACGGTTGCCATCTCCTTCTCTATGTTGAGCGATGGGTTTTGGTAACCAACTCCAGCACTGTGAAAATAGAGGTCCATGCCGCCCGTCTTTCCGATGAGGGTGAGGAGATGGCGAGGGGCATCCTCTTTGGTGATGTCGATGCACTCGGTGGCAACCACATCGAGGTTCTTGCTCTGAATCTGTTGCAGCCGTTCTTGCCGACGGCCAGCAATGCCTACCTGCCAGCCTTGTGCGGTGAGCACCTTCACCATTTCGAGTCCGATGCCCGAAGTGGCTCCGATGATGATGGCTTTTTTCTGTGCGGTCTTCATGCTCTTTATTGTTTTGGGGTTGCAAGTGTGTTGTTAGTGTTGTAGCCGAGCGCTTCCATTTCCAACGATGCCCAGATGAAAGGACCAACGCCTTTGGCATCGTTGTCGCGGGTGGGTTCTGAGATATAGTAGTCAAAGGAGCCGTCGCGTCGCAGATTCTCTTTTACGTCAGGAGCCGCCTTGAGCACTTGAGGGCTGATGCCAGGACCTAATCCTGCCACCGAGCAGCAACGAGTGAGCGAAAGGGTGTGGTCTGCATTCACTCTGACGAAGTGGTTGATGATGCCTTTGTAGGCACGGATGCCTGCATCCCGATAGGCACTGCTGACGTAACCTTTCCGATGGGCTTTCAGGAGCACGTAGGCAAACATGGAGGAGCAAGTGGCTTCGAGGTAGTTGCCTTCACGTTGAGGAGCATCCATCACTTGGAACCACACGCCCGTGTTTTTGTCTTGCCATTTCACCACTGCATCCAAATCTTTCTTCAGCAGTTCAATCACCTCGGCACGTCTTTCATAATCCTCTGGCAACACGTCCAGCAATTCTATGAGAGCCATTGTGTACCATCCTTGTGCGCGTCCCCAACAATGCAGGCTCAGTCCTGTGTTTCTGTCTGCCCAAAACATTTGTCGGGTTTCGTCCCATGCGTGGCGGTTGAGGCCAGTGAGAGGGTCAAGGGTTCGCTCGTAGGTGGTCTTTGCCTGTTCGACGGCATCGTCGTACACTTTCTTTGCTTCCTGAGGCTTGAGCAGCATGGATGCGGAGAGGGTGTGGTAGGGGAGCCCCATAAAGATGCCGTCGAGCCATACCTGATAACTGTAGATGGCTTTGTGCCAGAAGACATGGTCTGCCTCGGTGCGGGGCTGTTGGGACAGCTGTTTCATTAGGGTCTTCATGGCGAGCAGATTCTTGGCTTCTGGATGTTGCTGATACATGCGTGCAACAAAGTGCCCTGTGCGGATGTTGTCAAGGTTGTAGTCTTTCAACTTGTAACCTCTGATCTTGCCGCTTGTGTCAATCATCGTGTCAGTATATTCTTGGCAGTAGTCTTTGATGCGCTGCCCGCCATATTGTAGGTAGGTGTCGAGCATGGCTTCGAGTTCGATGCCCATCACGTAACTCCATTTGGGTTTTGTGGAGAAGTCTAACAGGAAACTTTTAGGAACCCGTTGCATCTCGGAATAAGTCATCCATTCGCTATAGTGCTGGTAGGGCTTTTCTTGCAGACACATGGAACCGTTGACAAAGAGATGGTCAAACACGATGTTCTGTGTCTTGCCGGTGATGGTGTTGCCTTGCTGCACACCATTGAAGTGGCAGTTTCTCACCGTGATGTCCTGCACAAACGTGTCTTCCTCCAATCCGATGATTTGTACACCGTATTTTGATTTTTCGCATGTCACATTTTCCATCAACACGTTTTTCACGGTAGGGTAGTAGCCACGACAGCACACTTCCTTGTTCTCATAGTCCAGATTGATTTTCAGCACAGATTCGCCGCATTGCCCAACCTTGATGTCTCGTAAGTTGATGTGTTCAATCACACCGCCTCTGCATGAGTTGGTCTTGATGCGCAAGACACGGTCGAGGTTGGGAGAATCCATCACGCAGTCATGGGCGAACACGTTCTTGCAGCCGCCACTGATTTCAGAACCAATCACCACACCGCCATGCCCGTTTTTCATCTCGCAATGACGAATGATGATGTTCTGGCTTGGTATGCCACGTGTTCTTCCATCCCGATTCCTTCCGCTTTTAATGGCAATGCAGTCATCGCCGGTGTTGAAGAAGCAATGTTCAATCAGTACACGATTGCACGATTCAGGGTCACATCCGTCACCGTTAGGACCATCATTGTTGATGTGCACTCCTCTTACGGTTACATCCACACATTTCAGTGGATGAATGACCCAGAATGGGGAACTCAGCAAGGTCACATCCTCTATCAAAACACGTTCGCACTGATTGAAGCCCACCAGTTGGGGACGCATTCCGTCATTGGCAGTGAAGGTTCTTAGTGCGGAACGTCTGCCTCTCTTGTCTGTCATGGGTTCGCCATCCTCGCCATTCTTCAACAGACGGGCACGACCTCCATTCTTCTGACTGGTCATGCCTTCTTTCCATCCATATTGTGCAGAACCACACCATGGCCACCATGTTTCCTTGTTACCACCACCGTCAATGGTTCCTTTGCCGGTGATGGCAATATCTTTAGCCTTGAAAGCATAAAGGCAAGGGGAAAGATTGTAGCAGTCGAGCCCCTCCCATGAAGTTTCCACAATGGGGTATAGGGCTGGCTCAAACACAAATTCCAACACGGCACCTTCCTCTATGCACAGGTTCACGCCACTTTTCAACTCTATAGCTCCTGTTCGTAGCCTCTGCCCTGCAGGCACCACCACCTTGCCACCTCCTCGTTTGGTGCAGTGGTCGATGGCGCGCTGTATGGCACGTTGGTTCTTGGCTGCCGATGCAGTTTCGCTGGCTCCATAACGGCTCACAGTCTCCTCGCTTTGCCCGATGGTGGGCAGTGAAATGCTTGCTTCAATTTGTCTGTATAGATTTTCATCCCATTCGTCTGCCGAAAGAAGAGTGGGGCAACAAAGGAAAAGGATGAGCAGGATTAGGAGATATAATGTTCTGGTCTGCATATTGATGGGTTGGAAAAGTGTGAACGATGCCACAAATTTAGGAAAAAAAATGAAAAGGAACACTTTCCCCATTCAATTTTCGGGAAAAAAGGCATGAAATGGTTTCGTCAAATCCATAAAAAGTCCCTCAAGCATCGATTGCCAATGCCTGAGGGATACATTCCTAATGGGTTTATTTGAGATTTTTCTCCTGATTCACATCAGTTGATGAACAGCAGTTCGCGATATTTCGGCAGTGGCCAGAGGTCGTTGTCAACCACCTCCTCCAGTTTGTCGATGGGGCGACGGATGGCGAAGAGGGATTCGGCGATGTCGTAGTAGGCGAGTGCCTTCTCCTTCTCGTCCTCAATCTTGTTGGCTGCCTTGCGGGCATCGACCATGGCGGCACACTTGGTGCGCACCTCCTCGATGAGCTTGGTCACACGCTGGAGCAGGGTCAGCTCGGTCTCTGCCATCGTCTCGAAGTCTTCGGGATAGAGGGCTTTGAGTTGGGTGACGATGTTGAGCAGACGAGTCTTGTAGGCGAGGGCGGCAGGGATGATGTGGTTCAGTGCCATACGTCCCATCACACGAGCCTCAATCTGCACCTTCTTCGTGTAGGTCTCCCACTTCACCTCGTTGCGGGCAACCAGTTCAGCCTCGGTATAGACACCCGTCTTGGTGAACATTTCGACGGAGGCAGGCTTGGTGAACTCGTCGAACATACGTGGCACACAAATCTCTGTGTCCAATCCGCGACGTTTAGCCTCTTCCTTCCATGCGTCGGTATAGCCGTTGCCATCGAAGCAGACGGTGTCGATGATGCTGGCAATGAGGGGCTTCAACACGTCCATGAAGGCGATGTTCATAGCTTTGCCAGCAGCCATTTCCTTGTCCACGGCAGCCTTGAAGGCGGTGAGCTGTTCAGCCACAGCAGCATTGAGCGTGGTCATGGCACCTGCACAGTTGGCACTCGAACCCACGGCACGGAACTCGAAGCGGTTGCCTGTGAAGGCGAAGGGGCTGGTGCGGTTGCGGTCGGTGTTGTCGATGAAGATTTCAGGAATCTCCACCAGTCCTACTGATGCGCCTTTCTTGCCGGCAATCTCAATCGGTGTGTCCGAAGGCACTTCGAGCAACTTGCGCAGCACTTTTGTCATCGTGTCGCCCAAGAAAGAGGAGATGATGGCTGGAGGAGCCTCGTTCGCTCCCAGTCGGTGTGCGTTCGTAGCCGTGGCGATGGAGGCTTTCAGCAGGGCGTTATGTTTCTGCACAGCCACCAGCACATTCACGAAGAAGGTGACGAACTGGAGGTTGCCCATCGCATCCTTGCCAGGAGCCAGCAGCAGGGTGCCGGTGTCGGTGCCCAACGACCAGTTGTTGTGCTTACCCGAACCGTTGATGCCGGCAAAAGGCTTCTCGTGCAGCAGTAGCACGAACCCATGTTTGCGGGCAATCTGGTTCATCAGGTTCATCATCATCTGGTTCTGGTCGTTCGAGAGGTTCGTCTCGCCATAGATGGGTGCCAGCTCAAACTGGTTGGGAGCCACCTCGTTGTGGCGTGTCTTCAATGGAATGCCGTGACGATAGCCCGCAATCTCCACATCCTTCATAAACTCCATCACTCTTGAAGGGATGGCACCGAAATAGTGGTCATCCAGCTGCTGGTTCTTCGATGACTCATGCCCCATCAGCGTTCTGCCCGTCAGCATCAGGTCGGGACGAGCTGCATAGAGGTCTTCATCCACCAAGAAATATTCCTGTTCCCATCCAAGATATGAGAATACCTTCTTCACCTTCGGGTCGAACATCTGGCAGATAGGCACGGCAGCATCGCTTACTGCCTTCAGCGACTTCTTCAGCGGAGTCTTGTAGTCGAGTGCCTCGCCCGTGTAGGAAACAAAGACGGTCGGGATGCAAAGGGTGTCATCCTGAATGAAGACGGGAGACGTAGGATCCCATGCCGTGTAGCCACGAGCCTCGAAGGTGGCACGGATGCCGCCGCTTGGGAACGAGCTGGCATCAGGCTCCTGCTGAATGAGCGACTTGCCGCCAAACTCCTCCAACATACCGCCCTTGCCGTCATACTCCATCAGCGAGTCATGCTTCTCGGCAGTGCCCTCCGTCAATGGCTGGAACCAGTGCGTGATGTGTGTCACGCCATGCTCCATCGCCCATGTCTTCATGCCCTCAGCCACTTCGTTGGCAATGGCACGGTCGAGCGGATGCCCGTTGTCGATACAGTCGATGAGTGCCTCATACGTGTCCGTACTCAGATACTTGTGCATCTTCTCGCGGTCAAAAACCAATTCGCCGAAATACTTGGAAGTCCTCTCGGCTGGACTCTCGGCAGGCACCGCCTTCTTCTTGAAAGCGTCCTGCACCACGTCAAATCTCAGTTTGCTCATAGTGTTTGTGTTTGTGTTGTTGATTGTATATTGGATAGTGTTTGTTGGCAGATGAAAAACCGCCCAGCGTGTGGGCTGGTTAATACGCTTGTTCATGCACACCCTTCACGGCACGTCCGCTGGGGTCGTTCATGTTCTTGAAGGCTGCGTCCCATTCCAGAGCGATGGCAGTGGAGCAAGCCACCGAAGCCTCTTGGTTCACGCTTCGTGCAGCCGATGCGCTGGGGAAGTGCTCCTCGAAGATGCTGCGGTAATAGTATTCCTCCTTGCAGAGTGGCGGATTGATGGGGAACCGTTCGGCTGCATGCGCCATTTGCTCGTCTGTCACCGCCTCCGAAGTCACCTTCTTCAGCGTGTCAATCCACGAGTAGCCCACACCGTCGCTGAACTGCTCCTTCTGTCGCCATGCGATGCTTTCGGGCAGCATGTCGGCAAAGCCCTCGCGCACCACACCTTTCTCTATGGTCTTTCCAGGACACATCTTCAAGGCTGGATCAATGCGCATCGCCACATCCAGAAACTCCTTGTCGAGGAAGGGTACACGTCCTTCGATGCCCCATGCCATGAGGGACTTGTTGGCACGGAGACAGTCGTAGAAATGCAGCTTTCCCAATTTCCGCACCGTCTCCTCATGGAATGCCTTTGCATCGGGTGCTTTGTGGAAATAGAGGTAACCACCGAAAATCTCGTCAGCCCCCTCGCCGCTGAGCACCATCTTGATGCCCATGCTGCGGATGACACGTGCTAAAAGGTACATCGGAGTGGAGGCGCGAACTGTCGTTACATCGTAAGTCTCTGTATAGTAAATCACATCGCGGATGGCATCCAATCCCTCCTGAATGGTGTAGTTCACTTCATGATGCACCGTGCCGATATGCTCCGCCACCTCACGCGCCTTTGCCAAGTCGGGAGCACCCTTCAGTCCGACGGCAAACGAGTGCAGACGAGGCCACCACGCATCGTGCTGGTCGTTGGTTTCAATACGTTTGGCGGCATAGAGCTTGGCGATGGCTGACACTACCGAACTGTCCAAGCCGCCTGACAGCAATACTCCATAAGGCACATCGCTCATCAGCTGACGTTTCACAGCCGCCATCAGACCGTCCTTCACCATCTGCACCGCCTCGTCACGATTAGAAGTCGCCCACTTCATGCCGTCATAGTGCATCCAGTCGCGCTCATACCACTTCTTGAAGTTGAGAGTTGACAGTTGAGAGTTGACAGTTGTTTCGTGGCTGGAAAGATAGTGTCCGGGAGGGAAGGGTTTGTATTCATCGCATTGCCCTTCGAGGGCTTTCAACTCGCTTGCCACATAGACGGTGCCGTCTTGGTCGTGCCCTATATATAAAGGTATTACGCCAATGGGGTCGCGAGCCACTAAATAGTCATCTGTTTTGGTGTCGTAGAGCACAAACGAAAAGATGCCGCTGAGTTCGTCCAGAAAGTCAACGCCCTTGTCCTGATAGAGCGCCAGGATGACCTCGCAGTCGCTGCCCGTCTGGAACTCATATCGTCCTGCATAGCGGCGACGAATCTCCTGATGGTTGTAGATTTCGCCATTCACCGCCAGCACCACGCTGCCATCAGCTGAATACAGGGGTTGTCCTCCCGACAGCGGGTCAACAATCGCCAGTCGTTCATGTGCCAGCACAGCCCTTTCGTTGCTAAATACACCGCTCCAATCGGGACCCCGGTGCCGAATTTTTGCCGACATCTTCAATGCCTGCTCACGCTTCTGGTGAGCATCGCCTTTCGTTTTGAGTATTCCTACAAATCCACACATGTCTTTTTGTTGTTTATGTTTGTGTTGTGGCAATCAAAATGTTTTTATTTTCTTAATTTCGCTTGCAAAATTACAAATAATATATTTAATAGCAAAACAATTTGACAATAATTTTCAAAAATCATTATCATTTTGTTTGTTTTTATTGTTTTTGGCATAAAAAAGTAGCAGGGAAAGCGGTTTTGATGCATCTCCTTGCCACATTAAAACAAAAAAGGCTGCACCTTGTTTGGTGCAGCCCCTTCGTCAGGTCCGGATTAAGGACGCAATGTTAATCCAAAGACCAGATAAGCTTTCTGACTGCAGGGGTTGGCTGCGATCTCGCCGAAGACTGGAATGCTGAATGAGTCAGTCACCTTGATGTCTTTCGTTGCACGAAGTGAGAGATTGACCACTGCAAAACCGTTGGTGCCGTAGTAATCGGTGCGGTGAGGTACTGCACCTGCTGTGGCTGACCAGTCGCATGTGGCGAGCTTGAAGGGTGCTGACACTTCGAAGTAGGAACTGTAGGCACGATTGCCGTTCTTGTTCACTCCGTCGTTACCAGCAAAGTTAGTACACCAAAGCACGGATGCCACACCGAAATCGTAACCGATGAACCCTTCGAAAACGTGGTTGGTGCCATGTGCGTCATACTTGAAGTAACGGTTTTCAGGGTCGGGACCTCCGCTGAACCAGTAGTCGCACACACCAAAATTGAGACCGCCGATGGTGTAGGAGAGGGTAAGGTCGAATTCCTTTGTGTCAGCAGGTTCGGTGAGTCCTACACTGCCCCACGCAGAGAATGAAAGACCTTTGTAGTCGATACCTAATGTGGGTTGGAAAGAGGTGCTGCCTAAGTCTTGGCCACGCCAGATGTATTGATTCACAAAATCTGCACTGATGTTTGCTTCCACTGTCTCTTGTGCCTTAATGGCAGTTGCTCCGAGGAGCATCAATCCAAAAACTAAAATCTTTTTCATACCTTTACTTTTTTTTGAATGCGACTGCAAAGTTACTGCTTTTTTATGGCCGTCGCAAATATTTAACTTTTCAATTGTGCTTTTTGATTTAGTTGTAGCAGCTCTCTCCATGCTCGTAGATGTCGAGACCTTCTTCCTCGATGCGAGGTTCTACGCGCAGACCATGCAGTTTCTTGATGCTGTAGAAGAGGATGAATCCGCATACGGCTGCCCAGAGGTCGATGACGAGGATGCCAAAGCATTCAGCACCGAAGAAACCCCAACCGAAGCCATAGAAGGCGCCGTTGCTTGTTGAGAGCAGGCCAGTCATCAGGGTGCCGAGAATGCCGCAAACACCATGTACTGAAGAAGCACCCACTGGATCGTCGATGTGCAGTTTGTGGTCGATGAACTCGATGGCGAACACGAGCACGACACCACAAACGAGACCGATGATGACGGCTCCGATAGGCGATACGAGGTCGCAACCTGCTGTGATGCCCACAAGACCAGCCAAGATGCCGTTGAGGGTGAGTGAGAGAGAAGGTTTGCCATATCTCAGCCAAGTGATGAACATTGTTGCCACACCGCCTGCCACGGCTGCCAAGTTCGTGGTCAGGAACACGTGAGAGATGGCCACGCGGTTCACTTCGCCAGAAGCTGCCAATTGGCTACCAGGGTTGAAACCGAACCATCCGAGCCAGAGGATGAACACGCCAAGGGCTGCCAATGTGAGGTTGTGGCCAGGAATGGCGTGACTCTTACCCTCCTTGCTGTACTTGCCAAGACGGGGACCCAATGCGATGGCACCGATGAATGCGAGCACACCACCTACACTGTGTACAATGGCAGAACCTGCAAAGTCGTGGAACACATCACCGAAGGTGGTCATCATGAAGCTGTCGGCAGCATCGTTGCAAAGCCAGCCGCCTCCCCATGTCCAGTGACCCTCGACGGGATAGATGATGAGAGAGATGAAAGCACTATACACCAAGTACATGGAGAACTTCGTGCGTTCAGCCATTGCGCCGCTCACGATGGTGGCAGAAGTGGCACAGAAAACGGTCTCGAAAATCAGGAAGCCCTCCACGGGGAGGTCGCCCTCGTAGAAAGAGAGGTCACCCCAGTTGGGCAAACCGATGAAGCCACCCAGAATGTCGCTTCCAAACATGATGCCGAAACCGATGAAGAAGAAGAGCAGAGAGCCGAACATGAAATCGACAAAGTTCTTCATCAGAATGTTTGCACAGTTCTTACTACGTGTGAAACCTGCCTCACACAGGGCAAAACCTGGTTGCATCCAGAAAACCAACATGGCTGCCAACAGCATCCATACTGTATCGAGTGAAATACCTACTTCGTTCATAACTTCTAATTTCTTTACAACGAATTGCACAAATTTCACGAACTGCCATGCGGCTGAAAAGAAAAAATTCGTCTGATTCGTTAAATTCGTTGTTGTTAATACCTAAAATAATTCGCGTTGAATCCGTTAAATGCGTTGTTTACTTCTTGTCTCTCAATACGGTGTCACCGTTCTCTCCTGTGCGGATGCTCCAGGTGTCGATCATGTCGCTCACGAAGATGCGCCCATCACCGATTTCGCCCGTGTGTGCCACCTTCAGGATGACCTTCACCGTCGGCTCCACGAACTGGTCGCGGCACACGATGGTCAGTGCCACACGTTCAATCACGTCGGTCGAGTATTGCACACCGCGATAGATGCGCTCCTCACGGCTTTGCCCGATGCCATGCACGTTGTGATACTCAAACCAATCAATGTCCGAATGCAACAATGCTTCTTTCACATCCTCGAACTTTGTCTTGCGGATGATTGCTTCAATTCTTTTCATGTTGTGTTTGTGTTTTGTGTTGTTAATAATAAGTAGAATTTGTCTCAAAAAATAGAGGCTGATTCATCAGTTTGAACCAGCCTCAATGTTGTGTTTGTGTTGTTTTTGTATTATTGCTTGTGTTTGTTGTCTGTGTGTTATCCGACTGGTAGATTCACAGCGCAAGCGAAGTAGGACCCTGATTCTGCTCCTGGTTCTGCTGCTGATTATTCTGCTGCTGATTATTTGACAGAATGTTAGCGATTTGTCTCGAATTACCTATCATAATGTCGGTGTTTGTTTTGATTTACGGTGCAAAGTTAAAGCAAAATACTTGTTTTATAAAGCAAAATGTAATTTATGTTTGCATTTGTGGCATTATTTTGACATAAATCAAGAAAGTGCTGTCAATTTACGCTATCAACAATCATTTTTTCACATCTTGATGCCCTCCCTATTCCTGACCGTCGTGGGGCTCATGAGCATAACGGCGCTACCCTCATGAGCTTTCCGTTGTAGGGCTCAAAGTGGCAACGACGTACGACTTTGAAGGGGTACAGAACAGGGTAAAACTCCATTCTCACTTCTTGGGAACTCACGTGATCTCACAGAACTCTCACCGGTATTCTCCACTCACTCTCATCCGTATTCACCACTCACTCTCGCTCGTATTCTCCTCTTTGCCCCTTTCGTCATCTCCTCTTCCTCACGCTCGTCATCTCCTCTATGTCACACTCGTCATCTCCAAGCTCTGTTGCTCGTCATCTCATGGGAGAAGACGACTGACCCCACAAAGGGTAGATTCCTGATTGTCTTCTATGAGTATGGGTAAGCGACAAGGAGGGATACGTCAGAGAGTTTCCACATTCTAAGGCGTAGAGTCATTAGAGGCTACGTCGTAGCCCCTATGAAAAAAAAGAGTTGTACTTATATATAATATAGGTACAACTGAAAAAGATGTTTGGGAATGAGTTAGAGAGAATGCGAAAAAGATGTATGTTGTTGAAAAATGAAAAATCTGAGATTGCTCTTATTCATCCAATTCGATTTCTCCTTCGAAGGAGATGGCTGCGGGACCAGTCATGAGGATGTGGTTGTCGGTGGCGTTCCATTCGATGTGGAGGGTGCCACCATCCATTTGAATGTTGCTCTGACGACTTGCCCTGCCTGTGAGATGGGCGGCTACAGCAGTGGCGCAGGCTCCAGTGCCACAAGCGAGAGTAATGCCAGAACCGCGTTCCCACACACGCATACGGAAAGTGTCATCGTCGATGACTTGAACAAATTCTATGTTGCAGCGTTGGGGAAAGAGGGAGTGGTGCTCCAAAAGGGGACCGTAGTGTGAGAGTGGAAATTGTTCCACGTCTTCATTAAGGAAGATGACGAAATGAGGGTTGCCCATGGAGACGAAGGTGCCTTGGAAGGTGCGATCATCAACAGTGACAGCATAATCAAGTGCACTGCCACTATTCACGGCAAATTGCTGTGGTTGTTGCAGGATGGGTGTGCCCATATCCACCGTAACGCTCTCCACCTTGTTGTCTGCATCGAGATGCAGTTGGAGAACCTTGATGCCTGAAAGGGTTTGGAGACGTATGGGGTTCTTGTGTGTCACGCCTTTGTCGTGCAGATACTTAGCCACGCATCGGGTGCCGTTTCCGCACATCATTGCTTCGGAACCGTCATTGTTGAAGATGCGCATGGAGAAGTCTGCATCAGGGCATGTGGCTGCTCCGATGAGGATGAGTCCGTCACTTCCTATGCCGAAGTGGGGACGGCTCCATTTGATGGCTGCAGCTGAGGGGTTTGGAATGTGATACAAGAGGGTGTTGACATAGATGTAGTCGTTGCCCGCTCCGTGCATTTTTGTGAATGGAATGGTGGACATGGAGAAATGAAAAAAATGAAAGAATGAGAAAATGAAAAAATGAGACGAATGAATCGTAGCGTTACTTGATGGCTTTGATGAAGTCCATGAAGAGGGGGTGGGGATGGAGAACGGTGGAGGCATACTCGGGATGGAACTGGGTGCCGATGAACCATTTTTTTTCGGGGAGCTCGACAACTTCTACCAAGTTGTTTTCGGGGTTGGTGCCGACGCATTGCATGCCGTGCTGCTCGAAAGCGGCGAGGTAGTGGTTGTTGAACTCGTAGCGGTGGCGATGGCGCTCTTGGATGTCGGACTTGCCGTAGATGCCAAGTGCCTTGCTGCCTTGACGCAGTTGGCAGGGGTAGGCTCCGAGACGCATCGTTCCGCCCATGCCTGTGATGTTCTTCTGCTCTTCCATGAGGTCGATGACGGGATGCTGGGTTTCTGGGTTCATTTCCGTGCTGTTGGCATCGGCAAGTCCGAGGACGTTGCGGGCAAATTCGATGACCATCATCTGCATGCCGAGGCAGATGCCGAAGGTGGGGATGTCGTGGGTGCGGGTGTGTTGAATGGCTGTGATTTTGCCTTCGATGCCTCGCCTGCCGAAACCGGGGCAGATGATGGCTCCTGCCATGCCTTCGAGTTGGGCTGCCACGTTTTCGGGCGTGATGTCTTCGCTGTTGATGAAGTGGAGCTTCACCTTCACATCGCAGTAGATGCCAGCCAGGTTGAGGCTTTCGCGGATGGACTTGTAGGCATCTTGCAGGTCGTACTTGCCGACGAGTGCCACGTGTACTTCATGGGTGGCCTGACGTTGCTTGTCGAGGAAGTCGTGCCATGATTTCATGGCAGGTGTCTCTCCTACGGGAATGCCGATTTTGCGCATGATGGCGGCATCGAGTCCTTGCCGCTGCATGCTGACGGGCACTTCGTAGATGCTGGGCATGTCTTCGCTCTGCACCACACATTCAAGGTCCACGTTGCAGAAGGATGCCACCTTCATGCGCAGGGCATCATCAAGATGGCGCTCGGTGCGAAGGACGAGGATGTCGGGCTGTATGCCCATGCCTTGCAACTCTTTGACAGAGTGCTGGGTGGGTTTGGTCTTCAGTTCGTCTGCCGCTTTCAGATAGGGCACATAGGTGAGATGCACACACACGGCATCACGTCCGAGTTGCCAGCGCAGTTGTCGGATGGCTTCCATGAAGGGGGCACTCTCGATGTCGCCGATGGTGCCGCCCACTTCGGTGATGACGAAGTCGAGGGAGGACCCTCTCCCCAACCCTCCCCCGTAATGGGGAGGGAGACCGTCCGGATGGCTCTCCCCATTATGGGGGAGATGTCCGTTAGGACAGAGGGGGTCTTCCTCTCTCAGCATCCTCCTTTTGATTTCGTCGGTGATGTGGGGAACCACCTGAATGGTCTTTCCGAGATAGTCGCCATGACGTTCGCGGTCGATGACGGTCTTGTAGATGCGCCCTGTCGTGATGGAGTTGTGGCGGGTTGTCTGTATGTCGGTGAACCGCTCGTAGTGTCCGAGGTCGAGGTCTGTCTCCATACCATCTACGGTGACGTAGCACTCTCCGTGCTCATAGGGGTTGAGCGTGCCGGGGTCGATGTTGATGTAGGGGTCAAACTTCTGGATGGTGACTTTGAAGCCACGTGCCTGGAGAAGTTTGCCGATGCTGGCAGAGATGATGCCTTTGCCGAGTGAGGAAACCACTCCTCCAGTGACGAAGATGTATTTTGTGTTCATATTGATAGTTGATAGTTGACAGTTGATAGTTGACAGTTTAGTCCTTAACCTTTATCATTCTTTTCATACCAATCAATGTATGCTTGATTGACCAGCCGTACTCCTCCTGCTGTGGGGTAGTTGCCGCTGAAGTACCAGTCGCCAGGGTGGTGGGGGCAGGCTTGATGGAGTCCTTCGAGCGATTGGAAGACGAGTTGTATGGGAGTGGTCATGCCGTCGGGACGGAGGAGGTCGAGCATCTTGGTGGATATTTCATCAGTGGTGAAGGGGTGGTAGATGTCCTTCACATAGTTGTGCATCTCTTCGGCAGGAAGCGACTGCTGCTCCACACATTTCAGGTAGATGTCGTGGAGTGTCTGCCAACTGCCATGTTCGATGTGAAGTTGCACGGCGGCGCGGAAGGCGATGAACTCGTCGAGGTGCGACATGTCGATGCCGTAGTAGTCGGGATAGCGCACTTGCGGACAGGAACTGACGAGCACCATCTTCTTGGGGTGCAGTCGGTCGAGGATGCGGATGATGCTTTCGCGGAGGGTGGTGCCCCGTACGATGGAGTCGTCGATGATGACGAGGTTGTCAACCTGTGGTTCCAATGAGCCGTAAGTGATGTCATAGACGTGGGCGGCGAGGTCGTTGCGCTTGTTTCCTTCGGTGATGAACGTGCGGAGTTTGATGTCCTTGATGGCGACTTTCTCGCTGCGGATGTAGTTGTGGAGGATTGCGCGCAGTTCCTCACGGGTGGGACGGTGCTGCTGGGTGAGTCGGAAGAGTTGTTCCACCTTCTGCTCATTGAGCTGCTTCTTGAAACCGTCGAGCATGCCATAGAACGCCACTTCTGCCGTGTTGGGCACATAGCTGAACACGGTGTGCTCAAGATCGCCTTCGATGGCTTTGTTGATTTGTGGGGTGAGCTGTTCGCCCAATGCCTTGCGTTCACGGTAGATGTCGCGGTCGCTGCCTCGACTGAAGTAGATGCGTTCGAAGGAGCAGGCATGGTTGCCTTGAGGGGCAAGAATCTGGGTGAGGGCGACATTGCCATTCTTATGGATGGTGAGTGCCTGTCCGGGCAGGAGTTCGTGAATGCTGTCGGTGGACACATCGAATGTGGTCTGAATGACAGGACGCTCGGATGCCACCACCAGCACCTCTTCGTCACGATACCAGAAAGCGGGACGGATGCCCCAGGGGTCTCGCATGGAGAACATCTCGCCGCTGCCCGTGAAGCCGCACAGCACATAGCCGCCATCGAAAAGGGGAGTGGAAGTGCGCAGGATGTTGGTGATGTCGATGTTGTCTTCGATGTATCGTGTCAGGTCAGTGCCTGTAAGTCCCTGCATGTGGGCAATGTTGTAGATGCGCTCGCTCTCACGGTCAAGACGGTGCCCCATTAGTTCGAGCATGATGTAGGTGTCGTTGTAGATGCGGGGATGCTGCCCATTGGCGGTGATTTCATTGAATACCTCATCTACATTGGTGAGATTGAAGTTGCCACAAAGACACAGGTTCTTGGCTCGCCAGTTGTTGCGGCGCATGAAGGGGTGGACATGCGAGAGTCCGCTCTTGCCTGTGGTGGAGTAGCGGAGATGTCCCATCAAGATTTGAGCATCCTCCCAGCCTCCAGCCCCCTCTGACTCCCCTTGGGGGCTTTGGCTGGAGTGGGAGGAGGCGATGGTCTTGAAAATTTCGTTGATGGCACCGCTTCCAAGGGCACGTTCGCGGAACATATATTCCTCGCCTGGCTTTGCTTGGAGGTTGGTGCAGGCGATGCCCGCTCCTTCCTGTCCTCGATTGTGCTGCTTCTCCATGAGGAGATAGAGCTTGTTGAGTCCGTAGGAAGTGGTTCCGTATTTTTCCTTGTAGTAACTGATGGGTTTGAGCAGGCGAATCATCGCCACGCCACATTCATGTTTGAGAGGCTCCACTTTTTATGAGTTGATAGTTGATAGTTGACAGTTGATAGTTGACAGTTGACAGTTGATAGTTGATAGTTGACAGTTGACAGTTGACAATTTTGCTGACGCGATGCTTGCATGCCGCATGGCAATTCCTAATTCCTAACTCCTCATTATATCATCTTTTTGATTCTCTCCATCGCTGCGAGGCTGTTTTCCCATGTGCCGAATGCGGTGATGCGCACATAGCCTTCGCCGTGGTGTCCGAAGCCTTCGCCTGGAGTGACGACCACGTTGGCATCGGTGAGGAGGCGGTGGAAGAAGTGCCAGGAGTCTTCACCGTCGGGGGTGGACACCCAGATGTAGGGGGAATGTTCGCCGCCATAGACGGTGAGTCCCAAGAAAGCGAGGCTCTCTCGGATGAGTTGGGCGTTCTTCATGTAGTGCTGAATGGTGGCGCGCACCTGTTGCTGCCCTTCGGGTGTGAAGATGGCTTCGGCACCACGTTGAGAGATGTAGCTGGCACCATTGAACTTGCTGCATTGGCGACGGTTCCAGAGGGCGTTGAGACTCGTGCCATCTGCCCCTTTCAGTTCCTTCGGGATGATGGTGTAGCCGCAACGGATGCCTGTGAAGCCTGCTGTCTTGGAGAAGCTTCGGAACTCGATGGCACATTGCTTGGCACCCTCAATCTCATAAATGGAGTGGGGAAGTGAGTCATCCTGAATGAAGGCTTCGTAGGCAGAATCATATAGGATGAGGGCTTTCTCGCGGAGGGCATAACGAACCCATTCTGTCAGTTTTTCTTTGGTGATGACAGCTCCCGTGGGGTTGTTGGGATAGCAGAGATAGATGATGTCGAGATGTTCGGAGGGAATGTCGCCCGTAAAGCCGTTGTCGGCATGGCAGGGGATGTACTTGATGGTGCGTCCAGCCATGATGTTGGTATCGACATAGACAGGATAGACCGGGTCGGTGATGCCCACGATGTTGTCGGTGGCGAGGATGTCGCCGATGTTGCCCGTGTCGCTCTTGGCACCGTCGCTGATGAAGACCTCGGTGCGGTCGAGCTGGATGCCGCGGGGCTGGAAATCGTGTTGGATGATGGCATCGATGAGGAAGTCATAGCCTTGTTCGGGACCATATCCCCGAAAGGTTGTTCCGTCGGCACATTCATCCACGGCACGGTGCATGGCTTGAATGGCGGCAGGGGGCAGGGGACGAGTCACATCGCCGATGCCCAGACGGATGATGTCCGCTTCGGGATGCTCGGCTTTGTAGGCATTCACCTGCTGGGCTATCTCTGCAAAGAGGTAGCGGTGGGAGAGACGGGTATAGTTTGTGTTTGTGTGAATCATGTCTTACTTACTACTTAGGTATTTGTCTGTTTCTTCGGCAATCTGCTTGCCCGATGCAATGGCTCTCACCACAAGGCTTGCACCATTGGCGGCATCGCCACAGATGAACACGTTCTTGGGGTATTCGGGATGTTCGGGTTTGAGGAATCCCATGGCGAGGAGGACGAGGTCTGCCTTGATGACTTCGGGTTCTCCTGCTTCCACCATGATAGGTCTGCCGCCTTCGGGATTGGGTTTCCAGTCGATGGGCTGCACTCGCACACCAGTCACCTTGCCGTTCTCGCCAAGGAACTCGAGGGTGTTGATGTTCCAGCGGCGAGTACATCCTTCTTCATGCGAAGAGGTGGTTTTGAGGATGACAGGCCAGTTGGGCCAAGGGGTGTTGGGATTGTGTCCTACAGGAGGCTTGGGCATGATCTCAATCTGAGTGACGCTCTTGCAACCCTGACGATGGGCTGTGCCGATGCAGTCGCTGCCCGTGTCACCACCTCCGATGACGAGCACGTCCTTGTCCTTGGCGGTGATGCGTTCCTCCTTCGTGAACTCCATGCCTGCCAATACGCGGTTCTGCTGACTGAGCAGTTCGAGGGCGAGGTGGATGCCTTTCAGTTCACGTCCTGGTGCTTTGAGGTCACGTGCGGTGGGGGTGCCTGTGGCGATGACGATGGCATCATAGGATTCCCTAAGATTCCCTAAGTTATCTAAGTCAACGGCTTCACCGTATTTGAAGATGACCCCTTCCTGCTCCATCACACGGATTCTTCGGTCGATGATTTTCTTGTTCAGTTTGAAGTTGGGGATGCCATATCTCAGCAGTCCTCCAGCCGCTTCGTTCCTCTCGAGCACGGTCACTTCGTAGCCCATATAGTTGAGGTGGGTGGCAGCGGAGAGTCCTGCAGGTCCACTGCCGATGACAGCCACTGTCTTACCGTTTCGCTGAGGGTGCTCGATGGTCACATAGCCTTCAAGGAAAGCCCGTTCGGCGATGGCACATTCATTCTCGCGGTTGGTCACTGCCTCGCCCGTGGTGTGATAGAGCACACAGGCTTTCTCGCAGAGGGCAGGGCAGATGCGTCCTGTAAATTCGGGGAAGGGATTGGTCTTTTTCAGAATCTTGTAGGCAGTTTCCCATTCGCCACGATAGAGGGCATCGTTCCATTCGGGGTCTTTATTGCCCAGCGGACAAGCCCAGTGGCAGAAGGGCACACCGCAGTCCATGCAGCGGCTTGCCTGTTCCTGTCGGTCTTTTGTGTTGAGTGTTTGTTCCACCTCACCAAAATCATGAATGCGGTCGTTGATGGGGCGATAGCCTGCCTCCTTTCGAGGCACGGTCAGAAATGCTTTTGGATTTCCCATGTTTTCTTCTTTTTATAGATTGATTGATGAGGTTCAATAGTCACGTTGCATGTCGGCAATCTTCTGTTGCAGCTTTGCCATCTGCTCTTCCTGCAGCACGCGCTTGTACTCGATGGGCACCACTTGGATGAAGTCCTCCACGTAGCGGTTCCAGTCGTCGAGCATACGTCCTGCCAAGGCACTGCCTGTATGGAGATAGTGCTGACGGATGAGTTCGAGGAGTTCCTTGCGGCTCACGGTGTCCTCCACGAGCGAGAGTTCCACCATGTCCATGTTGCAGAAGTAGTCGAACGTGTGGTCGTGGTCATACACGTAAGCCACACCGCCACTCATGCCTGCAGCGAAGTTTCTGCCAGTCTTGCCAAGCACCACCACACGACCTCCTGTCATGTACTCGCAGCAGTGGTCGCCTGCACCTTCCACCACGGCGATGGCACCCGAATTGCGCACGGCAAAGCGTTCACCCACACGACCGTTCACATAGAGTTCGCCGCTGGTGGCACCATACAAGCCCGTGTTGCCGGCAATGATGTTGTCCTCTGCCATGAAGTCCGCACTGCGTCGTGCTGGAGGCAAGATGCTGATGCGTCCGCCGCTGAGTCCCTTGCCGAAATAGTCGTTGGTTTCTCCCTCCAGACGGATGTCAATGCCCTTCACGGCAAAGGCACCGAACGACTGTCCCGCCGAGCCTTTGAACTTCAGACGGATGGTGCTGTCGGGCAGACCTTCCTCGCCATATTTCTTCGCCACCACTCCCGAGAGCATCGTGCATACGGCACGGTTGGTGTTCTTGATGGCATAATCAAGCGTCACCTCCTCTTGGTCATCAATCGCTTTCTGTGCAGCAGCGATGATGTCTTCGTCCTTCACACCGCTGACCTTCGTGAACTCGCCTCTGTCCCAATAGAGAGGCTTGTCGGTGTCGGGCTTGTGGAGCAGTCGGGCAAAGTCGATGGTCTTCTGCTTGTCGGTGGCATGCTCGGTGTGTACTTCAATGAGTTCCGTATGTCCGATGATGTCTTTCAATCCATGCACACCCATCTCCGAAAGGTACTCTCTCACCTGTTCGGCAAGGAAGGTGAAGAAGTTCACCACATACTCGGCACGTCCCATGAATCGGGCACGGAGCCGTTCGTCCTGTGTGGCTACACCGACGGGGCAGGTGTTGGTGTTGCACTTGCGCATCATCACACATCCCAGCACGATGAGCGGCAACGTGCCGAAAGAGAACTCGTCGGCACCCAGCATCGCCATCAGCACTACGTCCTTGGCTGTCTTTAGCTGACCATCGGTCTGCAAGCGCACTTGGTTTCTCAAACCATTCAGCACCAGTGTCTGCTGCGTCTCTGCCAAACCAATCTCTGGCGAAATTCCTGCAAAGCGCATGCTTGATGCAGGGCTGGCACCCGTGCCTCCCTCAGCACCGCTGATAACGATGAGGTCAGCCTTCGCCTTTGCCACACCAGCGGCAATCGTGCCCACACCGCTCTCTGCCACGAGCTTCACGCTGACGGCAGCGGTCGGGTTGATGTTCTTCAAGTCGAAGATGAGCTGTGCCAAGTCTTCGATGGAATAGATGTCATGATGAGGTGGGGGAGAAATGAGGCTGATGCCAGGAATGGCGTTGCGTGTCTTGGCAATGATTTTGTTCACCTTGAACCCTGGCAACTGACCGCCTTCGCCAGGCTTGGCACCCTGTGCCACCTTGATTTGTATCTCCTCTGCGTTCACCAGATATTCAGCCGTCACACCGAAACGTCCCGATGCAATCTGCTTGGTCTTGCTGCTGAGGCTCACGCCATCCACATCGGTGTGGTAGCGCACGTTGTCCTCACCACCTTCACCTGTGTTGCTTCGAGCACCCAACTTGTTCATTGCCAATGCTAAAGCTTCGTGTGCTTCAATGCTCAAAGCACCGAAACTCATGGCACCTGTCACAAAGTGCTTCACGATACTCTCTACAGGCTCCACCTCGTCGATGGGGGTAGGCTTTGCCGCCTTCTTCCATCCGAAGAAGTCGCGGATGAAGATGGGCTTCTCCTTCTCGTCCACCATCTTCTCCCACTCCTGGAACTTCTTGTACGAGCCCAGACGAGTGGCAATCTGCAAGTTGGCAATCGTGTCAGGATTCCAAGCGTGGAGGATACCGTCCTTGCGGTAAGAGAACTGTCCGTTGTTGGGCAGGAACTCATTAATCTCTGCAGGCTTGAATGCTTCGTCGTGCAGACGGATGGCATCCCTTGCGATGTCTGTCAGCCCGATACCACCAATGGTGCTCACCTCGGTGCCGAAGTAGCGTCTCAACAGGTCTTCGCTCAGACCGATGCTCTCAAATATCTTCGCGCCGCGATAAGAGCGGATGGTTGAGATGCCCATCTTCGACATGATCTTCTTCAAGCCCTTGTCCACTGCCTTGATGTAGTGTGCCTCAGCTGTCGCATAATCCTCCTGAATCTTGTGCTTCTTCACCAAATCATCCAGCACGGCAAACGTCATGTATGGACAGATGGCACTCGCGCCATAACCCAGCAGCAACGCCGCATGCATCACTTCACGAATCTCGCCGCTCTCCACAATCAGGGCAGTCTGCACACGCTTCTGCACCGAAATGAGGTAATGGTGTACGGCACTCACCGCCAACAGGCTTGGGATGGCTGCCCGCTTCTCGTCAATGTCTCTATCTGAGAGGATGATGTAGTTCACACCTTCGTCCACACTTGCCTCAGCCTCCTTGCAGAGGTCTTCAATGGCTTGTCTGAGTCCGCTCGCACCCTTCTCGATGTCGAACAGCATGGCGAGTTTCTTTGTTTTGAAACCCTTATAGCGGATGTTGCAGAGAATGTCCAGCTGCGTGTTCGTCAGCACGGGTTGGGGAAGGCGCACCATCTTGCAGTTCGAAGCGTCGGGTGTCAAGATGTTTGTGCCCACCGCACCGATATACTCCGTCAGGCTCATCACCAGTTCCTCACGAATCGGGTCAATGGCGGGGTTGGTCACCTGTGCGAATTGCTGACGGAAGTAGTTGAAGAAAATCTGCGGACGGTCGCTGATGACTGCCAATGGCGTGTCGTTACCCATTGCTGCTACAGGCTCCTGACCTGCAGTTGCCATGGGCACCACTGTCTTGTCGATGTCTTCCTGACCGAAACCGAAGTTGATGAGTTTCCTTTCATAGTTCTCAACCGAGTTCTCCACATGGCGACCGCTCTTCAGCTTCTCCAACTGGATGCGGTTCGTCGAGAGCCATTCGCGGTATGGATGCGCCTTGGCGAGTTTCTCCTTGATTTCTCCGTCATAATATATCTTGCCCTCCTGCGTGTCGATGAGCAGAATCTTACCGGGTTGCAAACGCCCCTTGCTCACCACATCGCCAGGCTCGAAGTCCATCACACCCACTTCACTTGCCACGACCATCATACCACCCTTCGTGATGGTGTAGCGGCTGGGACGCAAACCGTTTCTGTCCAGCATGCCGCCAGCAAAGCGTCCGTCGCTGAAGAGCAGGGCAGCAGGACCATCCCACGGCTCCATCAGGATGGAGTGATATTCGTAGAATGCCTTCAGGTCTTCGCTGATGGGGTTCTTGTCGTTGAAACTCTCTGGCACGAGAATCGCCATTGCCTGAGGCAGTGAAAGTCCGCTCATGGTCAGGAACTCAAACACATTGTCGAGGCTTGCCGAGTCGCTCATGCCCTCCTGCACGATGGGGCGCAAGTCCTTGATGTCGCCCAATGCCTCGCTGCTCAGCACACTCTCACGTGCCTTCATCCACCCACGGTTGCCACGAATCGTGTTGATTTCGCCGTTGTGCGCCAGCAGTCGGAACGGCTGCGCCAGTTTCCACTTCGGGAACGTGTTGGTGCTGAATCGTGAGTGTACCAAAGCCAATCCACTCGTGAAATAAGGACTCGACAAATCGGGGAAATAACGTCTCAGTTGTCCGCTGGTCAGCATGCCCTTATAGATGATGTTCTTGCTCGACAAAGAGCAGATGTAGAAGTCCTCATGCTCAATGCGGTTCTCAATCCTTTTGCGTACCTTATATAATATACGGTCAAAGGTCTCCACATTTTCCTCTTCCACACCAGTGACAAAAATCTGCTTGATGTCAGGCTCCACCTCCCGTGCGCCCACACCCGGCACCTCAGGACAAGTGGGCACCGAGCGCATGTGCATGAGTGTAAGCCCCTCGCGCTCAATCTCCTCAATCATCACGCTCAGAATCCCCTCCTGTGCCTTGGCGTCCTTTGGCAAGAAAACCAATCCTGTTCCGTATTTCCCTTTCTCGGGCACGGGAATACCCTGCAAGAGGATAAACTCATGTGGAATCTGCACCAAGATGCCCGCACCGTCACCTGTCTTGTCGCGGGTTTCAGCACCACGATGCTCCATGTTCTCCAACACCTTCAAGGCATTGTCCACCAATTCGTGGCTCTTGCCTCCATGAATGTTCACTACCATGCCCACGCCACAAGCGTCATGCTCATAAGCTTCGCTGTACAAACCCAAGTTACTTTTTTTCATGTCGTTTTATTGTTATGTTTGTGTTATTATAATCAATTTGTATTTGTTTTTCTTGATTTCGGTTGCAAAATTACATACTTTATATTTAATGTGCAAGCAAATTGATAATAAAATGTAAAAAACATTGTCATTTTATTTATTTTTCACTGGTTTTTATATGATTTTGTCATTTTAGGTATGGAATATTCTATCAGCGAGAGCTGCACGCACCTCGTTTTGTCTTATACTGAAACAAGTGCTATCAAGTGTCCCTCACTCGCACACGCAAGTGTATTCCACAAACGAACGTAAGTCTTGCCCGTAAACGAACGTAAGTCTTGCTCATAAACGAGTTGCATCCTTTGTAATGTTGCAAAGTTTACTGACAATGTTTGCACTTTTGCAAGGATTTCATTTTTCTTTGGAATTATTTTGTATTGTGCTCACTTAATCGTACCGTTGGCTATGCCGAAGGTACTCTCGTTCGACAATATAAATAAAAAATGTCCTTTTTATTTTGTATTGTGCTCACTTAATCGTACCTTTGCACCGCAATTGGTTCTCCTCCACATCATATTTAGGGTGATGTGGTGACGGAGCTAAGATGGGAATGGGGTGAAAATCCCCGACATTACCCGATGCTGTGAGTCCTTTTTTCGGGGTTGCCAACAGTGTCACTGGAGTCAAAGCAGAGTCTGACGGATGAGGCTTTGAAATCTCTGGGAAGACCGAGCACCCTGTGAGGATAAAGTCAGAAGACCTGCCATTTGCCATTAGCAACGTTTGTCTGCGGGACTACGGACTGCGTTTTTACTTATACATTATTTAATATAATGAAGAATTGCCGTGTGTCAGCTGTGCTGTACCGAGGATGTTCTATGTTGGAACGTCCCTGTGTGGCGTGTCTGTCAAATGGCACAAAGAGTGAGAAAGAAATCTTCATAAAATATCATTAAGTGTTGTAAATGCCGAGTGCCCCAGCAGTGATGCTCGGGCACTCAAATGTGAAAGTTCAAATCAAAAAATATATGTCAATATTCAACAACAAATTGTTCCATCTTCATCTGTTCAGAAAGTTGGAACCACAGAGAGGGGGAAAGCTCGTCAACAAGTTGTCGAGCAAGTTTAACAACAAGTCATTCATTGCATCGCTCATCTCCATCGTCGCAACAGTGGTGGTGGCGTGTCTGCCAACAGATTGTTTCGGCATCGATGGACTGACGGTGGTGCAGCAGCGCATTATCGCCATTTTTGTGTTTGCCACACTGATGTGGTTGACGGAGGCAATTCCTGCATGGGCAACATCTGTTTGCCTTATCTGCATGTTGCTGTTCGCCACGTCTGACAGTGCCTTGAGTTTTTACTCGTCGGGTTTGGAGAAATCGGAATTGCTCAGTTATAAGGTGCTGATGGCTACGTTTGCTGACCCTATCATCATCCTGTTCTTGGGTGGTTTTGTGTTGGCAATTGCCACGACAAAGAGTGGTCTGGATGTGGTGATGGCACGTTACCTGCTCAAGCCATTTGGCAAGAAGAGTGAGGTGGTGCTTTTGGGCTTCATCCTCATCACAGGTCTGTTCTCCATGTTCATCAGTAACACAGCCACAGCGGCGATGATGCTTACGTTTTTGGCTCCTGTGTTCAAGGCACTTCCTGCTGATGGTAAAGGACGTGTGGCATTGACGCTTGCTATTCCGTTGGGTGCCAACATCGGTGGTATCGGTACTCCTATCGGCACGCCTCCTAACATGATTGCATTGAAGTATCTGAATGACCCAGAAGGCATGAACCTCAACATTGGTTTCGGTGAGTGGATGATGTACATGGTGCCGATGACTCTCATCTTGTTGGTGTTCGGTTGGTGGTTGCTCTTGAAACTTTTCCCATTCAAGCAGAAGACGATTGAACTGAATATTGAAGGAAACATTCAACACAACTGGCGTACGACAGTTGTGATCGTTACGTTTGCTGTCACGATTCTCTTTTGGTTGCTTGACAAAGTGACGGGTGTGAATGCCAATACAGTGGCAATGATTCCAATCGCTGTGTTTGCTGCTACGGGTGTCATCACTGCAAAGGATTTGCAGGCAGTGAACTGGAGTGTGCTGTGGATGGTTGCGGGAGGTTTTGCACTGGGTGTAGCCCTGAACGAATCGGGTTTGGCAGAGAATGCCATCCAGAGCATCCCGTTCGGTCAGTGGTCCCCATTGGTGATTCTCATCATCGCCATGCTGGTGTGCTATGCCATGTCCAACTTCATCAGCAACACAGCCACAACGGCGTTGTTGGTGCCAGTGCTGGCTGTGGTGTGCAAGGGTATGGGTGACAAGTTGGAGGACATTGGTGGTGTGAGCACGATGCTCATCGCCATTGCCATCACAGCGTCCGTGTCTATGTGTCTGCCTATCAGTACACCTCCGAATGCCATTGCGCACTCGACAGGTTTGGTGAAACAGAACGAGATGTTGAAGGTGGGTATTGTTATCGGTGTCATCGGTATGGTACTGGGTTACTTCACTTTGCGTTTAATGTAAAAGAGAAAATTATGGATATTTATCATTCAACTTATATACAATACATAGATTTGATGCGGCAGCTGAAAGGCGATGTGGCAGAGTTGGTCAACCAGTCGTTTGACGATTGTCAGAAGACGGAAGGTGCATCTGCCATCATGGAGCAGATTGACAACACCATCGACACTGCTTCTGGAGAGACGTTCCTGCCCACCAACGAATTGTTGGGCATTACAAAGGAACTCTTCAATATCAAGAACCGTATAGGCTCAAAGACACCTGCTGCACAGGCGATGCTGAAACAATGTTTCCGTACACTCAATATGGCAGCAGTCTCACTTAAGCAGATTACTGAAGACTGTGCGCTGATGGAAGCGAACGAGTTGTCGGAACAGGAAATGTAAATGAAGTTATGATTAGAAAAATATTAGTAGCGAATCGTGGAGAGATTGCCATCCGTGTGATGAGAAGTTGCTATGAGATGGGCATCCGCTCGGTGGCTGTGTACAGCACGGCTGACCGACTCTCCCGTCATGTTCTTTTTGCCAACGAGGCTGAGTGTATTGGTGGCGCTGCAAGCAGTGACAGCTATCTGAACATTGACCACATCATCGCGGCTGCCCATAAGCACAAGGTGGATGCCATCCATCCAGGTTATGGTTTCCTCTCGGAGAATGCGGAGTTTGCACGCCGTTGTGAACAGGAGGGCTTTATCTTCATTGGCCCTCGTCCTGAAACGATGGAGGAGATGGGTGACAAAATCAGTGCCCGTAGGAAGATGATTGAGGCTGGTGTGCCTGTGGTGCCTGGTACGGAAGAGCCACTCAAATCAGCGGAAGAGGCTGTGAAGGTGGCAAAGAAGATTGGTTTCCCTGTGATGCTGAAAGCCTCGATGGGAGGTGGTGGTAAGGGCATGCGCCTCATCGAGAGGGAAGAGGATGTGGTGGAGATGTACAACGCAGCTCGCAGTGAGGCTATGTCGGGTTTTGGCGACGATACCGTCTATATCGAGAAGTTTGTGGAGGAACCTCATCACATCGAGTTCCAGATTTTGGGTGACAAGCATGGAAACGTGGTGCATCTGTTTGACCGCGAGTGCTCCGTGCAGCGTCGTCATCAGAAGATTGTGGAGGAAAGTCCAAGCCCGTTCATCGACTATAACCTACGCATGGAGATGGGTGCCAAGGCTGTGGCTGCTGCCCGTGCTGTAGGGTATGAAGGAGCAGGTACGATTGAATTCCTTGTGGATAAATACCATAAGTTCTATTTCTTGGAGATGAACACACGTCTACAGGTGGAGCATCCTATCACGGAGGAAGTGGTGGGCATTGATTTGGTGAAGGAGCAGATTCTCATTGCCGATGGACAACAATTGCACTATCGTCAGGAGGATATCCGTCAGCGTGGTCATGCCATCGAGTGCCGTATCTGTGCAGAGGACACGGAGCATAACTTCATGCCATCGCCGGGTGTGATCCAGCAGCTTACCGAACCACATGGCATCGGCACGCGCATCGACTCCTACGTGTATGAGGGATATGAGATCCCTGTCCACTACGACCCGATGATTGGCAAGCTCATTGTTTGGGCAACCAGCCGTGAGTATGCCATTGAACGTATGCGCCGCGTGTTGTATGAATATAAGATTACGGGGTTGACCACCAATATCCGTTATCTCCGCCGCATCATTGATGTGCCTGATTTCAAGCAAGGTAACTACAACACCTACTTCATCGAGCGCAACCAAGACCGTTTGCGTCCTCGTCCGGGCTTCAAGAATGACTCGGAACCGATGGCGGTCATTGCAGCATATATCGACTATCTGATGAGTCTCGAAGAGAATAAACCCACGATGCCTACAGCGGAGAATACAGCCATTAGCCGTTGGAGGGCATTCGGATTGCAGAAGGGTGTGCTGAGAGTGTAATAGTTAAGAAATTAAAGTAAGATGGAAATACAAGTAGGAAATAAAACCTTGGAAGTGACCTTGCTGAGCAAGGAGGGCAACCAAGTGAAGATAGACATTGACGGGAAGGTGTATGATGTGGATGTGGCGATGCTGGAAAATGGCACCTGCTCCCTCATCTACGACGGTAATTCGTACAATGCCGAACTCATCCGAGAGAGTGGGGAGAAGCACTACCGTGTGAACTTGAACTACTCGACTTATCAGATTGATATGCTTGACTCACAGGCGAAGTATATGAAGATGCGTCGTGGAGGCTCTCAGGATTCGGTGCAGGCAGATGTCATCACGGCACCCATGCCTTGCAAGATTGTTAACATCTACGTAAAGCCCGGCGACACGCTTAAGGCGGGAGATACCGTGCTGACAATGGAAGCCATGAAGATGCAGTCGAACTACAAAGTAAATGCTGACTGCGCCGTGAAAGAAGTGTTAGTGAATGTTGGCGATAGTGTTCGTGTGGAACAAGCGCTTATTAAATTGAAAATTGAGAATTAATCATTGAAAATCATGAAACTTACAGCAAGAGAAAGAATAGAAACGCTGCTCGACCGTGGCACTTTCGTGGAGATGGACAAGCACGTGGTGCATCGTTGCAATGATTTTGGCATGGAGAATAAGCGCGTTGAAGGTGACGGTGTCATTTCTGGTTATGGCAAGATTGATGGACGCATCGTATTCGTCTATGCCTTTGACTTTGCCGTGCTGGGCGGCTCACTCTCAGCAGCCAATGCACAAAAGATTGCGAAAGTGCAGGATTTGGCATTGAAGAACGGAGCACCCATCATTGGACTGAATGATTCTGGTGGTGCCCGTATTCAGGAGGGGGTGGAATCCCTCACGGGTTTTGCACATATCTTTAGGAGAAACGTAATGGCATCGGGTGTCATTCCTCAAATCAGTGCCATTCTCGGTCCTTGTGCTGGCGGTTCTTGCTACAGCCCTGCACTTACCGACTTCATCTTGATGGTGAAGGAACAGAGCCAGATGTTCGTGACAGGACCTAATGTGGTGAAGGCTGTGACCAACGAGGATGTGGACAAGGAAACCCTTGGTGGTGCCATGACACACAACTCAGTGAGCGGTGTAAGCCATTTCATCTGCAACAGCGATGAGGAGACGTTGATGACTATCCGTGAACTCATAGGTTTCATCCCCTCCAACAACATGGAAGACGCTCCTGTACATCCTGTCACAGATGAGGTCAACCGCATCTGCCATGAGTTGGACAACGTAGTGCCTTCTGACCCCAATATTCCCTATGACATCCGCAATATCATCGAACCCGTCTGCGACCAGCAGTATTTCTTTGAGATTCAGCCAGAGTTCGCCAAGAATATCGTCATAGGTTTTGGACGTATGGCAGGACGTACGGTGGGATTTGTTGCCAACCAACCCAACTTCCTCGCTGGTGCGCTTGACATTGATGCCTCTGACAAGGCTGCCCGTTTCATCCGCTTCTGCGACTGCTTCAACATCCCCCTCATCGCTGTCGAGGATGTGCCAGGTTTCTTGCCTGGAGTGCAACAGGAACACAACGGTATCATCCGTCATGGAGCTAAAATCGTCTATGCCTTTGCTGAGGCAACCGTGCCAAAAATCACGCTCATCACTCGCAAGGCATACGGTGGAGCTTACATCGTGATGAACTCCAAGTGCATCGGGGCAGACGTGAACTTCGCCTACCCCACAGCGGAAATCGCTGTGATGGGTGCAGAGGGGGCCTGCAACATTCTCTATCGCAAGGCAACACCAGAAGAGCGTGCCCAGAAGATAGAGGAATACAGAGAAAAATTTGCCAAATTGGGTTACATCGACGAAATCATCTCGCCCTGTGACACCCGTCTGCGTCTCATTCAGGCTTTGGAGATGTCGCGCAACAAGAATCAGAGCAATCCTCCTAAGAAACATGGCAATATGCCTTTGTAAAGTTTAGATGTTGGAGTTTAGAGAATTTGAAGCATTAAATTTGTGGAATCGCGCATTGTTCGTAACTTTGCAGTCACATTGACAATGAGAAATCTTTTGATAATTGTTGGTCTCAGCATTGTGTCAGCAAAATTGTCGGCACAGACAGACACCACCTCACTTCGTCTTAACGAGGTCCAGGTTGTTGATAGTCATAAGCATCATACGATGACATCGACCGCCCCTTTGTATGTCATGGATCATGGCGAGATGTTGCGTTTGGGCGTGACCGACATGGCAGATGCTTTGCACCGTCTGCCGGGTATCACACTGCGTGACTATGGTGGGGCTGGGGGCATGAAGACTGTGTCGGTGCGTGGTCTTGGCACCAAGCATACGGGTGTCAGTTATGATGGAGTGATGCTTAGTGAATGTCAAGGTGGTGAGATAGACTTATCCCGCTATTCATTAGACAATGTTGGAAGTCTTTCATTGGTAATTGGTGACAATGATGACATTTTCATTCCGGCCCGACAAGTCACCACACCTGCCACTGTCCATATCCAGTCGATGCAGTTGCCTACGGATGATGTTCAACCGCATCTCAAAGCGCAGTTGAAGGTAGGCTCTTTCGGATATGTGTCTCCGTTCTTCAAATATGAGCAGAATATCGACGAACACTTCGCTTTCTCTGTCTTGGGGGAATACACCTATGCCGAGAATGACTACCCTTACACCATCAAGAACGTGACTGAAACGGTTAGTGATCACCGTAAGAACAGCCGTATGAATTCGGGACATGGCGAATTGAATTTTACATGGCATATTAACCCCTCCGACCGCTTGACCGGTAAGGTCTATTATTATGATAATGACCGTCAGTTGCCGGGACAGGTGAACTATTATTCGAATACCAGTCGTGAGTCTTTGCGTGACCGCAATCTTTTCGGACAGCTTATGTACCAGACACGTTTGACAGAACAGCTTTCCCTTAAGTTCAACGGAAAGTTCAATTGGGCTGCCTCTTTCTATGATGATGGAGTGGTGGCGAGCATGATACAAGATGCTGACTATTGGCAACGTGAATACTACACCTCTGCTTGTCTGCTCTACATGCCTGTGCAGAGTTGGGCATTCGACTATTCTGTAGACTATGCCCACAACAACTTGAACAGCACGCTTGAAACAGACTCCCATCCTTATCGCAACACCCTTCTGCAGTCTGCTACCGCAAAGTATCGCACTCATCGTCTGACAGTGATGGGACGTTTGCTTTATTCGCTCTACCTGAATGATGCTAAGCAAGGTGAGGCGGCAGATGACATGCACCGCTTCTCGCCCTCTATCAGCCTCTCCTGGCTCGTGCTACCTCATTGGCATGTGCGCGCATCTTACAAGGAGATATTCCGTGCCCCCACCTTCAATGAGAATTATTTCTTCCATTATGGTTCCACGGACTTGCAACCTGAACGTACTGAGCAATTGAACGTCGGCACAACGTGGCAAGGTGATTTCGGTAAGACTTACGTACAGACCACTTTCGATGGCTATTACAATTGGGTGAAAGACATGATTGTAGCTGTACCTTACAACATGTTTGTGTGGAACTGTGTCAATGTGGGCAAGGTACGTGTGTATGGAGCAGACATCACATTGAATGCCTCCTATCAGTTGAACGGACACCAGCAACTCACGGCATCGGGGTGCTACAGCTATCAGCGGGCACAGAATCGCACCAATTCCTCCTCGCCGTATTACAAAAACCAAATAGCTTACATGCCTGAACATCAAGGTTCGGTGGCGCTGGCATGGGAGAATCCTTGGGTGAGTTGTTCCACCCATCTCACTGCTGTGAGTGACAGATGGACAACCAATGCCCATTTGCAAGGAACTCGTGTGGATGGCTACTACGAATTGGGAGTCTCTGCCTACCATCGATTTCATCTTGGAAGAGGAGTTATGGAGGCTCGCCTTGATGTAAAGAATGTGACAGACAAGCAATATGAGATAGTGGGCGCCTATCCTATGCCTGGAAGAAGCTATCAAGTGTCACTTAATTATAAGTTATAACAATAATTCATTCACTTTAACGTTTAACTATTAAAAGTAAACAAAATGAAAAAGAGTATTTTCTGTTTTGCAGTACTAATGATGGGCGCAGCCCTCTTTACTGCTTGTAGCAATGATGATGACACTCCCGAAAAGAAGAAGGTGGACGTGTCTAATGGTATGTTTGTGGTGGGTTCTGGTAATAAGAAAGCCAACATTGATGGTAATGTCAGCTACATCGACTACACCTTAGGTTCTGTGACTGCCAACGCATTCCAGAAGGCAAATGGCAAGTCTGTTGGTAAGACTGCCAACTATATCGTTGACTATGGTAGCAAACTCTACATCGTGGTGGATGCTGAGGCAACCATTTGGGTGTGTGACAAGGCTACGCTGTCTGTGGTGAAGCAGATTAAGACCACCGAACTTTTGGGCGATAAGGATGGTGTCAGTCCACGTGCAGCCGTAGGTATGAACGGAAAACTCTATGTTACCCTCTATGGCGACAGCTACAATGGTGGCAATGGTGTTGTGGCAGCTATTGACACCTTGACTTTCGACAAATGGACTACTTATGCTGTAGGCTCATATCCAGATGGACTGACCGTGGCAAATGGTTGCATCTACGTAGCTAACTCGGACTTTGGTAATGGCAAAAAACCTTCTATTTCAAAAGTGAATCCTGAAACTGCAGAGGTGACAGAAATCAAGGACGAAACTATTACTAACCCTATGCACATGCTGACTGTTGGCTCTGATGTGTATTGCTTGGACTATGGTACATACGATGAATTTTGGAATCAGACTGGTGCAGGTGTTCGCAAGATTACTGCATCGGGCGAGGTTTCAAAAGTGGTTGACGGTACAGCCATGTGTACCGACGGTAAGAAGATTTACACAGTGAATGCCCCTTATGGTGCTGCCGAGATCACTTATCTGATATATGATGCGGCAACGGGTGCAACAACCAATTGGAGTCCACAGGGTATCTTTAGTCCTGCTGTGATTGCTGCTGACCCTGTTACTGGCAACATTTTCATCGTATCTTATCAGGAGAATCCAGAGACGGGTTATGCTGGTTATGCATTGCCATCTTACACCAACCAGTATGATGCTGAAGGTAAACTTGTGAAGAAGTATGAGAATACCGCTACAGGTCCTATCTCTGTTGTGTTCAACACAGGTGTAAAATATGTTGAGTAAATAGTATGTATTCATGAGCAGAACAAGCATTCTGTTTCCCCTTCTTGTTGCCTCCGTACTCATCTTGTCGTGCGGGGGCAACACATCTTCACCACTCCAGGGCGAAGGCGACACCATCCCCATGCGCTATGCCAAGAACATCACCATGGTGCGCTATGGCGACAATGTGGTGGAAGTGAAACTCGTCAATCCTTGGGGCGAAGGACTGTTGGGCACTTACATCCTGACATCAGACCCTAACTCTCAACTCTCAACTCTCAACTCTCAACTCATCCATGTTCCTCTTAAGAATGCGCTGGTTTTCACTGCTGTGCATTGCGGACTCATCTGCGAACTTGGTATGGAAGAGAGTATTGGTGGTGTGTGTGAGAAGGAGTATATTCATGGACTCACCAAGGAAGTGGTGGATTGCGGAAATGGTATGTCCCCCAATCAGGAACGAATCATTCAACTGCGCCCCGATGCCATGCTTGTGTCACCTTTCGAGAGCAACACGGGACATGACAAATTGGGACAGCTCGGCATGCCCATCGTCGAGTGTGCCGAATATATGGAATCTACTGCATTGGGACGTGCTGAATGGATGAAGTTCTACGGCATTTTGTTTGGAAAGGAAAAAGAAGCGAATGCCATGTTTGAGGCACTGGTGGCACGCTATGACAGTCTGAGCGCATTGGTCAAGAACTCCGATAAACGTCCACGCATTCTCTCCGAAGAGCTTTATGGCAATGTCTGGTATCAGCCAGGCGTACATAGCACCATCGGACAACTCTATGCTGATGCAGGCGCACAGACTGCTTTCCCTGAATATAAGCAGAGTGGCTCCGTTCCTTTATCGATTGAACAGGTCTATGCCACTGCCCACAATGCTGACATTTGGTTGATGCGGTATGACTCGGATGAGACCATGACTCTTGCTCAGTTGGGAGCTGAAGTAGATGTCTATCGTCGGTTTGATGCTTTCAAGAAAGGCAATGTATGGGGCTGCAACACCCGCACGTCGTTCTTCTACGAACGCTCTCCCTTCCATCCTGACCGCATGCTCTCTGACATCATTCAAATCACCCACCCCGAAGTACAGCTCCATGAGCCCATGTATTTCTACGAAAAACTGAAGTAGATAGGAATGATAAGTAGATAGGAATAGATATGAAAGTACGTGTCAGTCTCTTGGTTCTGGGTGTTGTTGCACTATTTATCCTCAACATCTTCTTTGGCTCCGTCCATATTGACGCTACCGATGTGGTGAAGACTCTCTTGCAGGGAAGCTCCTCCAACGATGCCTTCTCCTACATTATTCTGGGCTCCAGACTGCCTACTGCACTCACAGCAATGTTGGCAGGGGCTGGACTCGCTACGGCAGGTCTCCTCTTGCAAACATCTTTCCATAACCCTCTTGCGGGTCCTTCTATTCTCGGTATCTCATCAGGTGCCAATCTTGGTGTGGCAATTGTCATGCTCTCTTTTGGTGGCACCATCACGGCAGGGCTTTATTCTTGGAGCGGCTACCTTGCCATTGTGGGAGCGGCATTCCTCGGTTCCCTGCTCATCATGGGACTCCTTCTGCTTTTTTCTTCCCTGCTCAAGAACAACCTCATGTTGCTCATCACTGGTATTATGATGGGCTATATCACTTCCTCTGTCATTTCTCTGCTTAACTTCCTCGCATCAGTAGAGAATATTCAGAGTTTCCTTATTTGGGGCATGGGTAACTTCAACAGCGTTTCCATGCAGCAAATGCCTATCTTCGCCACTTTATGTGTTATGGGACTTGTGTTGGCATTGTTGCTCATCAAACCACTGAATGCAATCCTTTTGGGTGAGCACTATGCTGTCAATCTTGGTGTGAATATACAACACACACGCAACCTTCTGCTGCTCGCCACAGGTTTGCTTACGGCTGTCATCACTGCCTATTGCGGACCTGTTGCTTTCCTTGGGCTCGCCACTCCTCATGTGGCATTCCTTCTGCTTGGCACTTCCAACCATCGTGTGCTCTTGCCTGTCACCATGCTCACGGGTGCTGTGCTGGCACTTCTGTGCAATCTCCTTTGCACTTTGCCACCTACTACCGTCATTCCTCTTAATGCCACCACCCCCATCATGGGTGCTCCCGTCATTCTCTACATCATTTTGCGGCGTAAGTGACCCAATGTCCCTTCCGACTCACTTCATGTTGTGGTTCATGAGTCGGTAGTTTGCCATCTCTTCATACTTCGTGCTCGGACGTCCGTAGTTGGCATAAGGATAGATGCTGATACCACCGCGGGGTGTGAAGATGCCTGTGACTTCAATGTATTTCGGATCCATCAATTTGATGAGGTCTTTCATGATGATGTTCACACAATCTTCATGGAAATCTCCGTGGTTGCGGAAAGAGAAAAGATAGAGCTTGAGCGACTTGCTCTCCACCATACGCTGGTCGGGCAAGTAAGAAATGCGGATTTCGGCAAAATCGGGCTGCCCTGTGATGGGACACAGAGAAGTGAATTCGGGACAGTTGAATTGTACCCAATAGTCGTTTTCAGGATGCTTATTCTGGAAAGTCTCCAACACCTCAGGAGCATAGTCTTGACGGTATTCTGTTTTTTTGCCGAGAGATTGTAAACCCTCGTTTTCACGAACTTTTCCCATGGTTTCACAAATTGATGATTGTTAGATTTCGCTGATTTTGAATGCATTGTAGCTGATGTTCTCATCGTACACATCAGTGCGGTCAAATCTTTTCACGAACTTGACCACTTGGATGGTGATGGGCAACACAATAATCTCGTATAGTGTTTTTGCAACGACTTGTGTAATCATCAGTTCAAACATGATGGGCAAGGGCAGTTGGGGCTCACCCATAAACAAGTAGGGGAGAGCATAGAACGCCAAGGGAAAGAAAATGAGGGAATCGGCACTCTCACCAACAAGCGTGGAAAGGACAGCTCGTATGGAGAAGTGAAATTCGAATTTTCCCTTGTGGCGGTCTGCCATCTTCATTTTACTCATTACCAATGCGTTGAGGAATGAACCGACGATGAAGGCGAGCAGACTTGCCACAGCTACTTGGGGAGCAAAGGCAAACACCTGTTTGAAGGCGTCGTCACTACCCTCAACAGCTGCAGGAAGTGCGCAGGCAATGCCTCCTAAGCCTACTACGAAGAAGTTCATGAGGAAACCCAGCCAGATGATGAGTCTGGCTTTACGATAGCCCCATACTTCGGCAATGACGTCGTTGAGGATGTAAGAAATTGGGAAAACCAGGAAACCGCAGGTCAATGTGATGGAACCCCATGCACGGAATACTTTGGTTTCGAGAAGATTGGATGCTACAAGGCAGATGCAGAACACGATTCCTGCAATCATGAAGGAAACGCTTACCTGCTTGTTCGGGTAAACTTTTGTTTCTACGTTATTCATTTGTTCTTGTTTTTTACGAGGTTTGTCAAGCACTCGCTGGTTTTTAACGTGGTTGTCTGGTACACGCCTGTTTTTACGAGGTGTTCAGGTACTCGGATTTTTGCAAATCGGGTGCAAAGGTACGGATTTTTACTAATAACTAAAAACTAATATCGAAAAGTTTCAGCGACAAAGACTATTATTCTGTTAAAAAATCCTTTTATCTTTAGTTTTTGGGTTTTAGTTTTTAGTTTTCGCTTTTATTTCTTACCTTTGCAAGCAACTAATAATATTACAATATGAATGGCAATATAAATACGGCGATAGATGCGTTTGTGCTCTATGCCGATGTAGAGACGACAGCGGTTACATTGAAACAGTTGAAAGATGAGCCGCTGGTGAGAATGATTTATGTGCTGTTGAGGGGAGACGAACCATGCCCGTTCGAAGGTTGTGAAGTGATTCGGGTGGATGATTACCGCAGTTCCTCGACTATCAAAAAGATAACTGACGTGCTGTGTGCTCAATATGCACTTGTGTGTACAGCAAATACTTCCATTACTTTCGGCTATCGTGCTATACACCGTATGTGGTCGGTGGCTGGCAGTGTGGACTCCTCTGTAGTGTATGCCGACCGCTATGTGGTGAAGAATGGTGAGACGATGAAATACCCCACTCTAAATCCCTCTCAAGGCAGCATACGCGATGACTTTGATTTTGGTTCGGTCATGCTGTTCAAAGCTTCCATGTTACAGGAGTATTTGAATGTTTTTCCGAATGAGGATTACAAGTATTCTGGCTGGTATGACGTGCAGTTGTTCTGTTTGCGAAGAAAGCCCCAAACGGATATGTTCCATATCGGCGAATTGCTCTACACGGAGGAGGAACTGGATTTGCGAACGAGTGGGGAGAAACAATTTGATTATGTGAACCCACGCAATCGAGATGTACAGAGGGAGCGCGAACAGGTGTGTACGAAACACCTTAAGCTGATTGGCGCTTTTATCGAACCTGAAAGCATTGTGGATGTGTCGGTAGAACGCTGCGATTTTGAACGCGAAGCATCGGTCGTCATTCCAGTGAGAAATCGTGTGAGAACGATTGAGGATGCCATTAGGAGTGCTTTGTCACAGCACACGTCCTTTGAGTTTAACGTGATGGTGGTGGACAATCTTTCAACGGATGGTACAACGGAGGTCATCCAGAAGCTGGCTGCAGAAGACTCCCGTGTGGTGCATATTGTTCCGACACGGAAGGATTTGGGCATAGGTGGGTGCTGGAGCCTTGCGTTCAACGATGTGCGGTGCGGACGTTTTGCCGTTCAGTTGGATAGTGATGACTTGTATAGTGGTACGGACACCTTGCAGCGCATCGTGGACAAGTTCTATGAGGAACATTGTGCGATGGTGATTGGTTCTTATCGTATGTGCAACTTCCAATTGGAGACATTGCCTCCAGGGTTGATTGACCATCGCGAGTGGACACCAGAGAATGGCCGTAATAATGCTTTACGAATCAATGGGTTGGGCGCTCCACGTGCATTCTTCACTCCGTTGCTTCGCGAGACTGGCATGCCGAACACGTCTTATGGTGAGGACTATGCGGTGGGCTTGGCTTTCTGTCGCAAGTATAAGATTGGCAGAATTTATGATGAATTGTATTTGTGCCGCCGTTGGGAGGGTAATAGTGATGCGGCGCTGACTCCTGAACAGGTGACGCGCAATAATAATTATAAGGATAGTATCCGTACCATTGAAATCATTGGTCGCCAACGTTTGAATGAGTATTGGCAGGGCGGTGTGACTGATGAAATTGCCAACAATCTGTTTGAAACACAACTGCCCCTTTGGGAAAAAGCCCGTGAGAACTATGAGAGGTTGAACGACGTGTCGGTGGCGGAAATGGAGATGGACGGATGTCGTCTGTCGGCACAATACAATCCTGCCCGTATCGTGTCAACAGGTGCGAAGGTGGATGCTGCAACCCTCAAACAACGCCCTTGTTTCCTTTGTGAAGTGAATAGACCGGAGGAGCAAATCAGTAGTCCTCTGCTGAAGAGGTATTACCTGCTGCTCAATCCAAACCCAATTCTGCCCAAACATTTCACCATTCCGTTGAGGCACCATCGCAAACAGCAGATTATGGAACATTACGAAGATATGATGGAGATTGCCTTGCAGTTGAGGGAGATGTTTGTCTTCTATAATGGTCCTCTGTGCGGTGCAAGTGCTCCAGACCACATGCATTTCCAAGCGGGCAGTCGGGGCGTGGTGCCATTGGAACGTTATTGGAGTGATTTCTATCAGCCTCATCTTTCTTGCATCTTGCCTGTCGGTGAGGATGAGTGTGTGGTGGCTGGTAATAGGTGTATGGCGGCTGACGGCATGGGTGTGTTCAGCCTTCGAAACTACCTCTGTCCGGGCATCGTTATCATCACCCGCACACCCCATGCCAACAAACTGCTGTTCGAGAAACTGTATCGCTCTCTTCCTGTGCGCGAAGGTGAAACGGAACCAATGATGAATATTTTGGCGTGGTCGCAATCAGGTGCGACGGAAGGGGATGAACGTGTTGTCAGTATTATTATTCCACGTGCAAAACACCGTCCTGACTGCTATTTTAAGGAAGGGGATGAGCAGGTGTTGGTAAGTCCCGGTGCTCTTGATATGGGAGGCATGCTGATTACTCCTCGAAAGTGTGACTACGACAAGATGAATGCAGAATTGGCAAAATCCATCATCCAGGAATGTGGCATCACGCCTGAAGAGGAGGCGGAGATTGTACTGAAAGTCAAAGGTGGTAAATAATGATGAGCACAGAAATGTGTTTTAAGTTAGCAATATGGGACAGGAAAGAAGCGTGAGAGTGGGCATCATGAAGGCACGTGAAGTGCATGTAGTTTTCCATTCGGTGTACATGCATAATGGAAAGCCTTTTGTGGGGGAATGCCGCTTCGTACCATCTGCTGGGGAACGCCTTTTTGTACCCGTTGAAAAGAATGCCACGTTCACATTGAAGGATGTGACTATCGGTATCGGTTTTCATTGGGAACGCAAGGAGGAACAGACCTTTTGCGGAGCCTTATTGCTGAAGTTGGAAGAAGGGCTGGTGAGAGCCATCAATGTGGTGCTTGTAGAGACTTATCTGACTAGCGTCATCAGTAGCGAGATGAGTGCCAATGCCTCGCTCGAACTTTTGAAAGCCCATGCCGTCATTTCACGCAGCTGGCTCTTGCGCATTCTTAACCATAACGATAACTGTCAATTGTCAACTGTCAACTGTCAATTGTCAACTGTCAATTGTCAACTGTCACCTGACCACATCCTCCGATGGTATGATAATGAAGCGCATACGAGTTTTGATGTGTGTGCCGATGACCATTGCCAGCGCTATCAAGGGATTACGCGTCAGTCGAATCCGCAGGTGGTGGAGGCGATTGAGGCTACCCGTGGATTGGTGTTGACGTATGCAGGAAAGGTTTGTGATGCCCGCTTCTCGAAATGCTGTGGAGGTATGACCGAGGTTTTTGAGTCTTGTTGGGAGAATATACGTCATCCGTATTTGGTGGCAAAACCTGACCCTTACTGTAATACAAGGGACACTCGTATTCTCTCGCAGGTGCTGAACAACTATGATCAGGAAACCACAGATTTTTACCGATGGGAGGTGCATTACACCTCGGAGGAACTGAGTGAATTGGTCAAGAGGAAGTCTGGCATTGATTTCGGACGTGTTCTTAACCTTGTCCCGATGGAACGTGGTGCATCTGGGCGCATCATCACCCTGAAGGTAGTGGGTGAGAAACGAACGGTCACCGTGGGCAAGGAATTGGAAATCAGGAAATGGCTGAGCGAGTCGCATCTCTATTCTTCTGCTTTTGAGGTGGAGAAGACATCTGATGGCTTCACCCTGCATGGAAAAGGGTGGGGGCATGGTGTGGGACTGTGTCAGATTGGTGCTGCGGTGATGGGTGACCAAGGGTTTACTTATGATGAGATTTTATCATTTTATTATCCACATGCAGAACTGACGAAGGAGTGGTGAAGAAGAAACAATATACCCCGTGGATTTGGATTCCAAGTCTTTGTGTCGCAGAGGAGATACCTGCGGCAGTGGTGATGTTTGTGGCGGTGCTGATGTTCTTGCAGTTTGGTGCTGATGAAGGGATGGCTGCCTTGTATAGTGGATTGCTCTTTTTGCCGTGGGTGATGAAGTCCTATTTGTACAGTAAGGTGAGGAAAGCGGGTTCGTTCAAACGGCGTCTGCATTGGGTGGAACTGACGATGTTCGTGTGTCTGATGGGCATCGCCGTGTATATTTCGGAAGCCAAGGTGAGGGCTTGGCTGTTGTTTGTGTTCCTGTATGTGCTGTCTTGCCTGTGTGCGTGGCATGAACTCCTGTCTCGGATGTATTACGCCCGAATGCTTGAACCGAGGGAGCAGCGTTTGTATGGTAATACAAAGATGGTGTCTTCCCAGATGGCTTTGGTTGTGACGTATGGTGTGCTCATCATCGTTGCTGGTTTTTTCGAGGTGTTTTTCCGCAGTTATCAGAAGGCATGGGCGATGGAGAGTTCGCTGGTGGCTGGAGGCTTCCTTGTGTTTTGTGTGCTCAATTTGGTGGTTTTGCCGCATCTTCGGGTGCCTCAGCCCTATCGGTACGAGAGTGTGGCGGATACTGTGAAGAATGAATGGCACATCGTGTCGCGCATTCGACAGAAGCCTCACATATTCCCCATTCTGCTGAGCCTCTTCTTTTTACTGTTGCCTCAGTCGCTTATGTTCAACCCACGCGTGTTCTTCCTTTTGGCGTCCTCTGAGCGTGGCGGTCTAGATTGCTCGTTTCAGGACGTGGGTTTTGCACAGGGAACAATTGGCGTGCTGGCATTTTCTATTGGCATTGCATTGGGTCGTGCCTTGATGAGAAGGTATGGGAATAGGAGCATGTTTGGCATGACGGCTGTGGTGCTGACCTTGTCGCCAGTTCCCTATATGCTGATGGCACGGCAGCCACAATTGGACAATATGTTCTTGCTGTGTTGCATGACGTTTGTCGCCCAGCTTTTCTTTGGGTTTGGACTCAATGTTTGCCGTGTGTATGTGCCATATATCTCCGAGCAGCGTTACCGTAATGTCACCAACTTTCTCTACCTGCCGATGGTGGCAAGTCTGATGGTGGTGCCGATGGCGGTGTCTGGATGGCTCTGTTCCGAACTGGGGTATAGCACCTTCTTCAAGTTGTGTGTGGCTATTGCTCCGTTGGCATGGGTTCTGCTGGCGCTCTGCAAGACGAAAAAGTATTTGCTTATGGGTGTTGACAAGTGATAAAGTGATAAATAGTAATTAACCTTAAAAATAGAAAAAGTGAAATCAAAAGCGTATTCATGGGTGCCCAGCCTTTATCTGGGCGAGGCATTGCCGTTTTCGGCGGTGATGCTTATCTCGGTCATCATGTTCAAAGAACTGGGACTGACCGATGGACAAATTACGGTTTATACTGGTTGGCTCGGCTTGCCGTGGGTCATCAAACCTATCTGGAGTCCCATTATTGACAATCTTAAGACGAAACGCTGGTGGATTGTGTCTATGCAATTCTTCATGGGAGTTGCCTTGGCACTCGTCGCCTTCACCTTGCCCACCTCTTTCTGGCTGCAAGGTTCTTTCGCCATCTTCATGCTCATTGCCTTTGCCAGTGCCACTCACGACATCTCTGCCGATGGCTTCTACATCATCGGACTGCCCGACAAAGAGCAGGAACTCTATGTGGGAGTGCGCAACACCTTCTATCGCATCGGCATGGTGATAGGGCAGGGAGGACTCGTCCTTTTGGCTGGTTTCTTGCAAGAAAAGATGAAAGAGACGGGCACCTTAGATTTTTCACTTTTCACTTTTCACTTTTCACTCCAATCGATCTCCGCATCTTGGATGGTCGTTTTCCTCATCCTCGGCATCCTCATGTTCCTCTTGGGTTTGTATCATGCTTTCATCCTTCCCAGGGTGGAAACCGTGCACAATCGTTTCGACTTTCAGGAGAAGTTGCATGAGTTTGGACGTACCCTGGAGGTGTTCTTCACCAAGCCGCACCTCATCTCTGCCCTCTGCTTCATCCTCCTGTTCCGCCTTCCTGAAGGACTGCTGACCAAGATTGTGCCGCTGTTCCTTACACGCACCACAGCTGAAGGTGGCTTGGGCATGAGTGATGTCGATTTCGGCTTCATCTATGGCACTTTGGGCGTCATAGGTTTGCTGCTTGGCGGCATCGTCGGTGGTTGGGCGGTGTCGAAATGGGGCTTGAAGAAGTGCCTGTGGCCTCTCGTGCTCTGCATCACCTTGCCCGACATCGTTTATGTCTATCTCAGTTATTACCCCACCGACAACCTTTGGCTCATCGGCTCCTGTGTCTGCATTGAACAGATAGGCTACGGTCTTGGCTTTGCGGCATACACCCTCTACCTCGTCACCTTCTCTCGTGGCGAACACTCCACAACAGTCTTCTCTATCTGTACGGCAGGTCAGTACCTCGGTGGTGTGATGATTCCTGGCATGGTGTCGGGTCTCATCTCCGAAAACATTGGCTACCAGAGCTTCTTCTGGATTGTCATGGCCTTCTGCTTGGTGACTTTCACTGTTACGGCTTTTGTGAAAATCATCGACCACAAGGAATGAGTGGAGTAAATAATGAAAAGTAAAAAAATTGCTACCGCATCAGTTCGCCAATAGTTGACGTGCAAGTGCGGTAGCAAATTTTTTACTTTTCACTTATAACTGTTACCTTCCTTAAATACCGAGCGCGCTCTTGGCAGCACCTGCGGCATTGTCAATAGCCTTGCCAGCTTCCTTTTTGCCGCTCTCAACAGCGTTGTTGGCAGCGTCAGTTGCCTTCTGAGCAGCAGCATTGGCTGCGTCGTTGGCTGCATTGGCTGCATCGTTAGCAGCACCTACCACTGCGTCCTTGGCACCTTCAGCGACATTGGCTACATCTACAGGAATTGCCTTTACAGCAGAAACGATGTTACCGAGCGTCTCGTTGCCAGCTGTGAACTGAGCAATCTTCTCTTCGTTTTCGCTGATGAACTGCTGAAGCTTGGCGATGTATGCCTTAGCCTCTTCCAATTTGCCGTCTGCCTGCAACTTGGCGATGTATGCCTGAGCCTTCTGAAGGAGAGACTGAGTCTGTTCAGCATCGTTGGCAGCAAGGGCAGATGAGAGGGCTGTGATGGTGGCATCAGCGTCAGCTTCTGGAGCCTCAGCTACAACAGAGTCGGTTGCAATAGAGTCGGTGTTGTCACCACCCTGGGCAGTACCGTTACATGCAGAGAAAGAGATGGCTGCGACAGCCATGATTGCATAGAAAATCTTTTTCATTTTGCTTTTAGTTTTTAAGAGTTAAACAATTATTTTACTAAACCGGGGCAAAGATAACGAGTTTTTTACTAACTTTGCAACTTGAAAAGAAAATTTGTTTTGATGAAAACTTTTTTAACACATATACTTATTATTTGCGGCGTCTTTATGGCAATTTCGTGTGGAGAAGACCGCACTTATGAGTATGAGGAAAAGACTCAGCATAATAAGTGGATGCATGATATGATGCTTGAGCATTATCTTTGGGCTGATTCCCTTACCAATTATGAGCCAGATTGGAAGAGCTTTTTCTCCAAACCATCCGATTTCCTCGCATTGCTGGCAAAGCAGAGCAAACAAGACGACAAGTGGTCTTATGTTCAGGTGGACACGTTGGGCGAAGATCCCCATCAACGTGGCTTTTTCAATCACGTTGAGTCTTATGGCATCGACTTCAAGCTGATGACCGACCCCACAGGACAGACCACCAAACAGGTGCTGCGTGTGCTCACGGTCTATCCTAATAGCCCCGCTGAACGTGCAGGACTCCTTCGCAACGATTTTATCTGCTTGTATAATGGAATCAAATTCACCAACAACAACCTCTCCAAGTTACAGAAAGGTGTGGCGAGGGAGCTGGAGGTTTGCCATATTGCGGAGAATGAAGAAGACCATAGCCTCTATTGGAAAGATACGGTGATGGTTTCGCTACCTGCTTCTGAATATGTTGAGGACGAGGCGTTCCCCATCAGCAGATTAATTACTGTGGATGACGCACTTGTGGGTTATTTGATGTGTACCCGCTTGACCGAAGGACCTGTTGAGGAACATGTGGCTCCACATGTGCGTTACCGGCAGTCGCTCGATGCCATCATGTCACAGATGAAGGGTGCGGGCGTGGACGAGATGGTGCTTGACCTCAGGCTTTGTAACTTTGGCACGATGGAAATGGCGCAACGCCTTGCAAGTTATGTGGTTACCCCCGAATCTTTAGGAACCACGTTCGTCAAGACCTTCTGGAACAATGCCCATACTGGACAGAACAAGAGTGTTCCCTACGACACATCTGTCGGCAATCTTGGTTTGAGCCGAATCTATATTCTTACCAGTTCTTACACCCAAGGAGCTGCTGAATGGCTGATTCATGCTCTGCAACACTCCATGGGCGATGAAAACGTGATTTTGATAGGCACTGATACCAAGGGGCAGAATGTGATGACCAGCGAAGTGTGGCACGATTTCTTTGTGCGTCTCTTTCCTGCTGTTGCGTATGTGGCTGATGGAGCAGGAAATTATGACTATGCTCCCATTTCGCCTGCTATTGAAGTGGATGAGTTTTCCTATGTGAAACTCTATGATTATGGCGATCCTGACGAGACTCTGCTCAATACTGCACTTCGTCATATGTTGGGCTTAATCGGACAAGATGTCAGCGAAACAGAGGAAGGTTCGGACAAAAAGGCAGAAGGAGAGGGCGTGGAATAGAACTTGCAGAGGCACTTGGTCAGAATGTGAAACTAAAAACCAAGTGCTATTATGAACAACAACTATCAGAATCAGAATGGGCAGCAGCCGTCTGCCAAGGAGGTTCTTGAAAAATATGCAACGAACCTCGTGGAACGTGCCAAGAATGGCAAGCTCGACCCTGTCATCGGACGTGATGAGGAGATTCGTCGAATCTTGCAGATTCTTAGTCGTCGTACAAAAAACAATCCTATCTTGATTGGTGAACCTGGTACGGGTAAGACCGCCATTGTTGAAGGTCTTGCACGGCGTATCGTGCGTGGTGATGTGCCTGAAAACCTTAAGGACAAGCAACTTTACTCCCTCGATATGGGTGCCCTTATCGCAGGTGCCAAGTATCAAGGTGAGTTTGAGGAGCGACTCAAAGCCGTGGTCAAAGCGGTGGTGGAGAGTCAGGGACAGATTATCCTCTTTATCGATGAAATCCACACGCTGGTGGGTGCAGGTCAAACAAGTGGTGCGATGGATGCCGCTAACATTCTCAAACCTGCTTTGGCTCGTGGTGAACTCCGCTCCATCGGTGCCACCACCCTCGACGAGTATCAGAAATACTTTGAGAAAGACAAGGCGCTCGAACGCCGTTTCCAGACGGTTATGGTCGATGAACCCGATGTGCCGTCCTCCATCTCCATCCTGCGTGGCTTGAAGGAACGCTACGAGAACCACCACAAGGTGCGTATCAAGGATGAGGCGATTATTGCTGCCGTTGAACTCAGCAACCGTTACATCACCGACCGTTTTCTTCCTGACAAGGCCATCGACCTGATGGATGAGGCTGCTGCCAAACTCCGTATGGAGCGTGACTCCGTGCCTGAAGAGATTGACGAACTCAGTCGTCGGCTCAAGCAGTTGGAGATTGAACGTGAAGCCATCAAACGTGAAGGTGACAAGGAGAAACTCGCCGAACTCAACAAGATCATCGACACGCTCCGTGCCGATGAGCAGAAGCAGCGCGCCAAGTGGGAAGGCGAGAAAGCCCTCTTGAATCAGATTCAGAGTGACAAACAGCAGATTGAACAACTCAAGTTCGAGGCGGACAAGGCTGAACGTGAAGGCAACTATGGACGTGTGGCAGAAATTCGCTATGGCAAGCTCCAGCACCTCGAGGAGGACATCAAGGCTGTGCAGGCAAAATTGGCAGAAGCACAGGGTGGGGCAGCATTGGTGAAAGAAGAAGTCGAGAGCGATGACATCGCTGATGTGGTGAGCCGTTGGACGGGCATCCCCGTAAGCAAGATGCAGACCTCCGAACGCACCAAACTCATCCACTTGGAAGAGGAACTGCACAAGCGTGTGATTGGACAGGACGAGGCCATCCGTGCCGTCAGCGATGCCGTGCGCCGCAGTCGTGCAGGTCTCCAAGACCCGAAGCGACCTATCGGTTCCTTCATCTTCCTCGGCACCACAGGTGTGGGTAAGACGGAACTGGCGAAGGCGCTTGCCGACTACCTCTTCGACGACGAGACCATGATGACCCGTATCGACATGAGCGAGTATCAGGAGAAGTTCAGCGTCACCCGACTCATCGGTGCGCCTCCGGGCTACATCGGTTACGAAGAGGGTGGTCAGCTTACGGAGGCAGTGCGACGCAAACCTTATTCCGTCGTCCTTTTCGACGAAATCGAAAAAGCACACCCGGACGTGTTCAACACTCTCTTGCAGGTGCTTGACGATGGCCGTCTGACCGACAACAAAGGACGTGTGGTGAACTTCAAGAACACCATCATCATCATGACCAGCAATGCCCAGCGCGACCAGCTCCGCAGCATCTTCCGTCCGGAGTTCCTTAACCGAATCGACGACATCATCACCTTCTCGCCCCTCAACGAGGCAGAAATCCAGCAGATTGTCCGTCTGCAAGTCGATAAGGTGGTCAAGATGGTGGCACAGAATGGCATCACGCTCAACGTCACTGACGCTGCCATCAGTGTCATCGCCAAGGCTGGTTTCGACCCACAGTTTGGTGCGCGTCCGGTCAAGCGAGCTATTCAGGACAAGCTCCTCAACGAACTCAGTAAGCGCATCATCAGCGGCGAGATTGACCATGAGAAGCCCGTCACAGTCAAGGTTGCAGGCGATGAACTCACCTTTGAACAATAAGCATTTCAAATTCCACCAAGAAGGGAAGCGGTGTGTTTTCACTGCTCCCCTTCTTTTTTTTACTCTTAGGCTCTTCCACAACCTCTAAATCGACATCGTCGACATCGACTTGCCGACCTCGACGATGTCGATTTAGAGGCTGTGGAAGCACTCCTTTGGAGGTTGTGGAAAAACCGACTTGGAGGCTGTGTCTTTTCAGCCTTTGGAGTCTTGTGTTTCCTCCCATGCCTTCACCACGTCATCAATTGTCAAACCAAGCAAACGGAGGCGGCGGAGGAACTCGGGCAATTCGTGCTTGCGGAATTCCTGTTTGCGGGCGATGCGGATTTTATGGCGGGCACCAGGCGAGACAAACACGCCGATGCCGCGTTTCTGATAAATGATTTCATCGCGTTGCAGGATGTCGAAGGTGCGCAGGACGGTGTTTGTGTTCACCTCGTACTCGGCAGCCAGTTCGCGGACGCTGGGCACCCGCTCGTCTTCCTGATACTTGCCGGAGAGGATGTCGTCGCACACGCGGTCGGCTATCTTCACGTAGATGGCTCTCTCGTTCTGGTAAATCATAGGGTGACGAATTTATGGGTGACTATCTGTGCCCGGCAGAAGGAGCGGTAGGCGAGGTAAGTGAAGAGGATGGAGAGGAGGGGACCTCCATAGCCCCAGATGAAGCGTAAGGAGCGTGGTGCAGGGTCATCCAATATGCCCATGATCTCCAACACGAGAATGAACAGTGCCAGCAGGACGAAGATGACGATGATGGCATAGACCCATCCTGCCCGACGGAAGGCGGTGCCGAACCAGATGAAGAAGGAGAAGAAGGCCAGAACCATCATGTTTCGCCAGAAGAGGATGTTGAGGAACATGCTGAGGGGCATTGCACCGAAGAAATCGTATGTCGCCGCCATATCGGGATGATGATTATAATAATCGAAAATCCGCATCCATGCGGGCTGGTTGCCAGCCAAGAAATCCATCGCTCCGAGGACGAGGGTGACGACAATGGAGCCGGCAAAAAGGGCTACGTTGAGCAGGATGGGCACTCCGACGACGCCCATGATGAAACGCGAGAGAAACTTCTCGAGGTTGCTGGCTGGGAGACTGAGGTAGGAGATTGCGCGCTGCTTGTGATGGACGGCATCGAAGAGGTAGGACATGAGGACGAGGGTGCCGATGGAATACATCTGATAGAAGAGGGCAGTGTGGGAGTAGGTGTAGGCCTCGGAGGATATGCGCATGAGGATGAAGTCGAAGACGGTGGTCTTGACGATGTAGATGGCGAAGCAGATGAGGAAGATGCGCAGATAAGTCTTCTTTTCTGTGCGCCAGTAGAAGCGCCAGAGTTGGAGGATATTGGAGATGGTGTTCATAAGTCTTTTATGTTAGATGTTTCACTTATGTTGGATGTTTCAATCGGGGGAGTTTGCTGTTAAGGAAATCTTGTGCGCCGCATTGAAGAGGAGTTCGAGGTTGAGCGGTGTCTCTTCGTCGTCGGGCTGACGGAAGGAGAGGGTGGCATTGCCCTGCGGGGTTCGTTCGCTGTAGAGCACATCGTCAGTAAGGGCATCGTTGGAGCGGACGTCGAAGGTGTACTGCTCGCAGAGGTCAGCCACTGATGCATTCAGCAGGAGCTTTGAGCCTTGCAGGATGAGCACGTGGTCGAGCAGAGCCTCCACATCGTGCAGCTGATGGGTGGCGATGATGAGGGTGCGCTCTTCGGTCATGGTAGTGGCGATGACCTTGCGGAACTGCTTCTTGGAGGGCAGGTCGAGTCCGTTGGTCGGCTCGTCCATGAAGAGGTAGTGTACGTTGGTGGCAAGGGCGAAACTCATCAAGGCCTTCTTCTTGTTGCCCATCGAGAGGGTATTGAGCTTCACGTCCTGCGGCAATTTGAACTCTTCCACGCATCGGTGCAGGACGTCATCGCTGAAGGCTGGATAGAAAGGACGATAGGTTTCCACATATTCTGTGAACCGCATTGCTGGCAGGTCGAACTCTTCAGGGACGATGTACATCTGCTGCAAGGTTTGCCGTTTGCGGCAGCTCACATTGGTGCCATCCACTGTGATTTGTCCTTCACAGGGGCGCAGCAATCCCATCAACAGGTAGAGCAGGGTTGATTTGCCCGTTCCGTTCTCACCGAGCAGTCCATACACATTGTTCTGCTCCAATCGGAGACTAAAGTCTTCAAAAACTTTTGGGCTATTATCTTTATAGCCGAATTTAATCCTCTGTATATCAATCATAAAACATTGTGTTTTGGTGTCGTAAGTAAGTATGACACTGCAAAGGTAATCCTTTTAATTCTTACTCACCAAATCTTTTGGACTATTTAACCTCCGTTAACAAAAAGATGGTTCCATACAATATTAACTACTTTTTTTCGTTTCTAAAAGTATGGAACGGAAGATTTCCCACATAATTATATATATAGCGGCTTTGGTGTTGGTGGCGTGCAGTAACGAGGGCGTCGCGTTCAAAAAGGCGGAGCAGAGTTATGCGATAGGTGAATACTATGCGGCAAGCATCAACTATAAGAAGTCGTATTCCCGATGTGCGCCAAAGGAGAAGGCGAAGCGGGCGGTGCGTGCGTTCATGATGGGCGAGTGTTACCGCCACATTGGCTATACGCAGAAGGCAATGGCAGCTTATACGAATGCCATCCGATATAACATTCCGGACAGCACGGTTTATCTGCACTTGGCTCGTCAGCAGTTGAAGGCGGGACAGTATAAGCAGGCTGCGCAGAACTTTAATCAGTTCTTAGAGTTTGAACCTGGCAACGAACTGGCACGCAGCGGATTGCTGTCGTGTGAGTTGGGTCCTCAATGGAAAGCAAAGCCCAATCAGTATAAGATAAAGAAGGAGACGGTGTTTAATTCTCGCCGTTCTGATTACAGCCCGATGCTGGTGGGTGACGATGCCGACCAGCTGGTGCTTTCTTCTACACGCAAGGAGGCGTCTGGTGAGGATGTCTCGGGGGTGACGGGCTTGAAGTTTGGTGACCTCTTCTTCTCGCGAAAGAATGAGCAGGGCAAATGGCAGGCTGTGAATGTGCTGGAGGGAGATGTGAACACGGAGTATGACGAAGGTGCACCATGTTTGAGTCCTGACGGCAAGACGATGTATTTCACCCGTTGCAGCAGCGACCCTGACTATCCGCGTTTTGCAGAGATATGGCAATCGCAGCGCAGTGATGCTTCATGGGGCAAAGCGACCAAGTGTGTCATCTCTCGTGACACACTCACTTCTTATGCCCATCCGGCGGTAAGCCCCGATGGAGAATGGCTTTACTTTGTCAGCGATGCTGAGGGAGGTGAAGGCGGTTTGGACATCTGGCGCACACGTATTCTCAGCAGTGGTTTTGGTGGTATGGAAAATTTGGGACGTCCTATCAACACCGCTGGCGATGAGATGTTCCCTTCGTTCCGTCCCAATGGTGACCTTTACTTCTCTTCTGACGGACATCCGGGCATGGGTGGTTTGGACATCTTCATCGCGCATGAAGACTCTATCCGTGGCACCATTGTGGAGAATCAGCAATATCCGCTGAATTCACCTGCCGACGATTTCGGCATGACGTTTGAAGGGGTGCACAATCGTGGCTTTTTCAGCTCTTCACGCAATGACGGTAAGGGTTGGGAACACATCTTCTCGTTCGAATGCCCTGAAATCCTGCAGACGGTGACAGGGTGGGTGTATGAGAAGGATGGCTATGAACTGCCTGAAGCCCTTGTGTATATGGTGGGCAACGATGGTACGAACCTGAAACTCTCTGTGAAGGGTGATGGTTCCTTCACACAGGTGCTCAAGCCCGGTGTGGATTATGTGCTGTTGGGCACTTGCAAGGGTTACCTGAATGTAAAGAATGAAATACGCGTGCAGCCTGAAGATGAGGAGGAAAGCCACGAATACACATTACAGTTTCCTCTGCCACCCATCAATGTGCCGGTGCTCATCGACAACATCTTCTATGAGTTTGACCGTGCAGACCTCACGCCCGAATCGACAGAGGCACTTGACCAATTGGTGGGTATGATGAATGAGAACCCGAACATCACCATTGAACTTTCCGCTCACTGTGACTATCGAGGCAATGACGATTACAACCAACGACTCTCTCAACGCCGTGCAGAGTCAGTGGTGCGCTACCTTATCCAGCATGGTGTAGCCAAAGACCGACTCACAGCTGTGGGCTATGGTGAGTCACGTCCAAAGATTATTACGAAAAAACTGGCAGAAACCCTTCTTGCTGGTGAACCGAAAGTGGAGGTGCAAGTGAATGATACTTTGACCGAAAACTATATCTTACGCGTTAAGGATAAGGATGAGCAGGAAGTGCTGAATGCCCTTAACAGACGTACAGAGTTCCGTGTGCTTCGCACCACTTACGGCACAACGCTCAATGAATATAAGCCAGAAGAGGAAGAGCGTAAGGCTGCTGCCAAACGTAAGGAAGAAGCTGCAGAAGAGGAAAACTTTATCTTCTAAGCTTCTGCTTCTTCGTTTTCTTCACCAATGAACAGATATTCGAACTTGTCGCTCTTGGCAGATGGGAACTGAGAACGTGGGTCAATCTCAGGACGGCTCTTCAAGTGGTCGATAATGCGGTTGTAGGCATCAATGGCGCTGACAGCTTTGAGACGCGCACGGAAGGGCGTGTCCACATATTTGCACTTGCCTGTCTCGGGAATGATGAGCACGCGCTTGAAAGTGAGTCCTGCTTCCCACCATCCGATTTTCTCTTCATTGAGGGCGTCAAGGATGGTCTTCTTGCGTTCAGCCATCGAACTGACACGTTCCAGCTTCTGCTCCTTGCGCATGGCTTCTTCTTCCTTGAACTGCTCCAAGTCTTCAGCCTCGGTCTTCAAGAAAAGCACATAGTTGGAATAGCTCACCTTCAAACGGAAAGGGTAGAGGTTGGATGAGTTGAGAAAAGTGGTGATGCGGCTGGCAGCATTGCTTTCCACCTTGATTTCTGGTATGGAACGGAGAAAATCCAAGGCGTCGTCCACAGACTTTGCCAAATATTCGTGGTCGAAATATCTAACGTATAAATTCATTTGTGTTGTTGCTTTTGTTTTCCGTGTGCAAAGATAAGAAAAAATGAGGAAATGAAAAAATGAGGAAATGAAAAACGTACAAAAACAAGATTATTTCATTTTTCATTCTTTTATTCTTTCATTTCTTTCTGATTCTCCATTCAGCCGGATAGAGGTTGTTTGCCCTGTTCCCGATGTTCTTGGCAAAGCCCAACGGATGCCCCTGATAGGTGATGAGCACATAGCCTTTAGGCGTGTCGGAAGGCAGTTGCAATGCTTCCGTGCGTAGATAGGCAATGGCTTGTTGTTCATCCACCTCTACTGTTGGAAAAGCCTTTTTGTTGAGATTGTTACTCATCGCGAGGCTTTGACTGGGTTGCAAGTTCTTTCCTTTGCTGATGGCGAGCTCTATGCCGGCATGGATGACTTTCAGCGAGCGCTTGGCTTGTTGATAGATGTTCAGATGTGCTGTGGGGAAGGCGAGGAAAGTCTCGTTGGTCTCCATGATGGTGAAGTGCTCTCCTTCTGACAGCCATCCTTTCAGCTCCTTGGGGATGGCTGTGTTCTGTTTTCCCTTCTTTTCTTCCTTACCCCTTCTCCGTCTTTCCACTTCAGATGTTTTTCTGAGCACGCTGATGAAGAAGCCTTCACCCTTTATCCGATGCGGATAGAAATGGGTGCTCTTCTCCGTCAATCCCCATTCAGGAAGGGGTTGGCATGATAGCACTTCTGCTCCAAGGGTTTTGGCAATCCACGCCACGTTCTCCTCGTCCTCCAAGGGGTTGTAGGTGCAAGTGCTGTAGATGAAGATGCCACCTTCCTTCAGTGTGTGCCAAATGTTCTGCACAATGTCTCGTTGACGTCGCCAACAGGTGTCCACATTCGCAAGGCTCCACTCCTCTATGCTGGTAGGGTCTTTTCGGAACATACCTTCACCCGAACATGGTGCATCGCAGATGATGAGGTCGAACACATTGCTAAATGCCTCAAAATCTTCGGCATAGTTGTTGGTGACAATGCAATTCGGATTTCCCCACTTGATGATGTTCTCTGCCAAAATGTTTGCTCTTTGCCGTACCACTTCATTGGCGATCAGCAACGAACCTTCCGGCAACTCCGATAAAGCCAGCGTCGATTTCCCTCCAGGGGCAGCACACATGTCCAATGCCACCACAGGCTCCTTCACATACTCCCTCAACACATGCGATAGGAACATTGAAGATGCCTCCTGCACATAGTAGCAACCAGCATGAAACAAAGGGTCAAGGGTGAAGGATGGACGCTCGGAAAGGTAGAAACCATCGGGACACCAGGGGACGGGGGAGAGTTGAGAATTGACAGTTGACAATTGACAATTGACAGTTGAGAGTTGACAATTGACAGTTGAGAGTTGACAATTGAGGGCAGAGATGGTCTCTTTCTGCTTATTGATCCTGATGCTGGTGGGTGCTGGTAAAGCAAGAGCCTCGGCAAGTTGAGTGTACTCTTCTTTGCCGAGGAAATGAGTCATCGTTCGCTCGAAGTCAACGGGTAACGTCATTTTTTACTGTCAATTGTCAACTGTTTTCCTCTCCAAATCCACAAACGCATACCGGTAAGCATGCTTCTCATCCGCCTCATGTTCCTCTCTGAAGGTTTCCACCCATTTGCTTTCATCTATTTCAGGAAAGAAGGTGTCTGCCTTCGCAGGCGTGTCATAAATGTAAGTCAGGCACAGACGGTCAGCCTTGGGCAAAGCCTGTTTATACACCGATGCCCCACCAATGATATATACTTCTCCTTCACACGAGGCCAATGCTTCGTCCAGGGTGGAGTAGAGGTCAGCACCAGGGAAATCCTCAGCCTTGCCCCTGCGTGACAACACAATGTTTCTGCGGTTGGGCAATGCACCCTTTGGCAAACTCTCAAATGTGCGTCTGCCCATGATGATGGTGTTGCCAGTGGTCAGTGCCTTGAAGCGTTTCAAATCATTGGGCAACCAATATATCAGTTTGTTCTCAAAACCAATCGCCCTGTTCTCTGCTATTGCTACAATGATGGATAACATCTTAGAAGTGAAAAGTGAAAGTTGCGCCGTTGGCGCCGAAGGAAAAATATAAAAAAACAAGTAAAGATATAAAAAAATGATTTTTATTTATTTTTCCTTGTTTTTACCTATTTTTCTTTCGGCGGCTTGCCGCAATAAATTATTAAGTTATACGGAAACGGTTGCCTTGATGTGTGGGTGTGGGTCGTAATCCGTGAGTTCGAAGTCCTCGTACTGGAAGTCGAAGATGTTCTTCACGTTCGGGTTAATCTTCATCTTCGGTAATGGGCGAGGCTCACGTGTCAGTTGCAACTTTGCCTGTTCGATGTGGTCGAGATACAGGTGCGTATCGCCTGTTGTATAGACGAAATCGCCTGGTTGCAAGTCACACACCTGTGCCACCATCATGGTCAGCAGTGCATACGATGCGATGTTGAACGGCACACCGAGGAAGGTGTCTGCACTCCGCTGATAGAGCTGGCAACTCAGTTTCCCGTCTGCTACGTAAAACTGGAAGAGAATGTGGCAGGGTGGCAAGTTCATGTTTCCCAAGTCTGCCACGTTCCATGCCGACACAATCAGTCGGCGTGAGTTGGGATTGTTCTTGATTTGCTCAATCACGTCGCTGATTTGGTCTATATGCCCACCGTTATAGTCGGGCCAGCTGCGCCACTGATAACCGTAGATATGTCCGAGGTTACCGTCTTCGTCAGCCCATTCATTCCAGATGCGCACACCACGATCTTGCAGCCACTTTGCATTCGTGTTGCCCTGCAAGAACCACAGTAGTTCGTAGATAATAGATTTTAGATGCAACTTCTTCGTAGTCAGCAGTGGAAAGCCTTCCTGCAAATTGAATCGCATCTGATTGCCAAACACCGAAATGGTGCCTGTTCCTGTGCGGTCGCCCTTCTGCACGCCCTCCTTCAAGATGCGGTCGAGCAAGTCAAGATATGGTTTCATGATGTTGTCTTTTTGATTTGACTGCAAAGTTACGATTAAGTGAGAGAAAAACCAAATTTATTTGAGTTTTTCCGAACGTGAGTAACTTCGGCGTAGCCAACGTTACGATTAAGTGAGAGAAAGACCAAAGTTCTTCACTCATTTTTTCAAGTTTTCTTTTCATTTATCAGAAATAATCCCTACATTTGCACCGTAATCAAAACAGAATGAACTTATGACAGCAATACAAATGAATGCGGAACTATTCCGTGAACTGAGTATCATTGCAGAAGACGAGTCGCTCATGGCGAAGATGCTGAAATACGCTAAAAAGTTAACGGCAAAGAAGGCGGATTCGACATTGATGACTCACAAGGAGTTCTTTGACCGCATTGATAAAGCAAAAGCAGGTCGTACATACAGTATGCTTCCCGATGAAAATTTGACAGAATTCCTAAAGCGTCAAGGCTATGACTTATAGAATTGATTTCAAGGAGGCTGCTCAAGCAGATTTGGTCGCGCTTGCCAAAAGTGAACCCAAAGCCTTTCTTAAAGCACAGGCATTGATCGAGGAACTGAAGATTCATCCTCGTACAGGCACTGGTAAACCCGAACCCTTGAAAGGTGATCATACAGGGCAATGGAGCCGTCGCATCACAAAGAAGCATCGGCTTGTTTATGAGATTCACGACACCGAGGTCATTGTACTTGTGCTTACTGCCTACGGACATTATGAGGACAAGTAACATTCTGTTATTCCCGAGTTTCCCTTTCTGAACGCTTGATAGAAAGACCGTAAACTTGACACTCGTTCGGGGGTTGAGCCTAACGACGTAAGGCTCGCGAGCCTTTCCCTACAAAGTCCACGAGCCTTACGACATTCCGTTTGAAGTAAGTCTGAAAGTTATTTCACAAACACTTTCTTCGTCTGTCCGTCAGAGTAACGGATGATGTTCACACCCTTCTGTAATGCCTCAACAGGTTTGCCATCAATAAAAAAATTCACAATTTCACATTTCACAATTTCACACTTTCACTCGCGTTTCCAATCCTTCCTTCTTAGGTTACATACACAGAAACACCCACAAAGCCGTGAGCCTTGTGGGTGTCTGCATCAAGTGATGATGAAAGTTATTTCACCTTAGTTGGCAAGTTTGCCATTCGTGTTATATTCCCTGCCATCACGAATGATGATGATTTCTCCATTACGGAACACCTTCTTGTTAGCTGGTGCAGCACCTGCATCAACATCCTCAATGGCATCAACTTCACCCTTCACCTTGATTTCGAAGGCGAACTCATCATAGGTAGGACCTGTTGCATCTGTCTTCGAGAGGCTGACATTGCGGAAAGAACCGTCCTCTCCCCTGATTCTTAATTATTCACCGAAAGCCTTCTTCAGCGGATTGCTGTCTGGTTGGTTCTTGAAGTAATTGGCATCAAGCTCCTTGATTTGTTGCCACAGTTTTTTGGCTTCTGCTTGTTTGCCGTCAAGAAGATGGCAGTTGGCGTAGGTGTTGAGAAGCAAGGGCTTAAAGGAGGTGGTTATGCCTGGTGCCATGAGTGTCAGGGCGTCAAGCATGAGGATTGTCTGGAATGAGCCAAAGATGTCGTAGGCTTGGCTGTACATCCAGAGTTGTACGTAGTGGAGTGAGCTGATGTATGATTCCATGCCGGCTACGTTTTTGTAGCGGTTGATTTCGGCATCGATGATTGATTTGCGTTCCTCCAGTTGTTTCTTCCCCTCTTCGGTTTTTCCTGTGCGGTGGGTGGCGAGGGCTTTGAGAATTTCTATCTGGTGGATGTGTGTTCGGGATAGGGCGTCGGGGGTGTGTCCTGCATCAGCATAGTCGTTTATTTTCTGCAGTTGGCGTTCGCAGAAGTCGTGGCATTCAGTGTATTTTTGCTTGTCGCCCTGATTTTCGGCTGTTCGGAAAAGATTCTCAGCGATGACGGATATTCCCATGCACAGGTTGTTGATGGGTACATCCTTCTCGTCAGCAGCCTCGGCGAGTGATGCTTCTGCTTGTTTCAGGTTGCCTTCTACGGCTGATTTCACGGCGTCGATGATGCATTGGCTGCCATCTTTGTAGAGGGGCACGTCGGTGTTGAAGATGTTCTGCCATGTCTGTGGCAGTCCTCCGCGCACCCATATTTCGGTGAGTTTTGTGTTGTTTTCCTGAACGAAGGTGAGTGCGTGACAGTCTTTGTTGATCCAATGGATGTTACAGGGATGACCTGCCTCATAGATGGTGGTGTCGTTTTCGTATTTTGTGCCGATTGCGGTGTTGCAGCCAATCACGTTGCCGTTGTTGAGCATATAGACCACTATTGACATGTCTGAGGTGTATGCTTTCCAAAGTGTCTGCACGGGTTGCCGCTGTCCAGAACCGTCAGGATTGGCTGCCGAGGCGATGCGAACCCACCAGCCAGCGAACTTGCTGCTTGACGTGGCTATTTTGTTTTCGAGCATGCTGAAAGCCTTTGCCACGGTGGGGTTGATGTTGTCTTTGGTATATACTTCGGTGATGAACTCGTTGAGTTTGCTCATGCCTGGCCATTGTTGGTTATACCATTTGAAGTAGAACTGGTTGGCATTGACGTTGAAGACTTGTGTGCCGTGTCCATCAGGTCCTTGCGGCGTTTCGCCAGTGTTTTTCAGTGGATAATTTTCCCGAATCTCGATTTGGAGGCGTCCCCATTGGTTCGCACTGGTTGCCCCTTGCCACATCACGAGCAGCCTGTTCTGCCATCTTGGTAGATGAATCTCTTGAGGTGGTAGAGTCCATGTGGGTCTTCTCCTGCTTTCAAGTCGGCAAGGTTGAGTGTCATCAATGCAACGATTGCGAGGTATAAAATTTTTTTCATGTAACAAGTTTTTTTTAGTTAGTAAGATATAGTTGTTTTTTTGATTTGACTATACAAAGTGCAAGATATTCTCTGTATGGCATATTCCCCTTTTTTCAAGAAATGTATAATGGAACTCACTTCTTTTTTAGGAGGAAGGGCGTTATTTAACATTTTACACGGCAAAATTAGTTCTTTCCAGTCATTAAACAAAGAAACGTGAGTTCAGCGATAAGCTGACCACTCATTAGCTTCAAAGTGAAATTCGCAATATTCACAATTCACATAATTCACAAGCGTCTTTGTTGTCAACTGTCAACCTTTATTATTACACATTTTCATCCCGTTTTGTTTCATATTACTCATGGTGCTCCATTAGGGTTAGCACTAAACCTATCCTGCGGCTTCCCATTTGCTCACCCACGGCTATCGAGGTATCTCACCCATACAGGTGTCGGTATCTCACCCATACATGTGTTAGTGTCTCACTCATACACCCAACGAGGTCTCACTCATATAACTTAGAGCATTTATTGTTTCTGCCTGATAAGCTCCAAGGGAGACAAAGAAAAGCATGGATTCAAGACATGAAGCAGTAAGCAGTAAAGGAGCAGGTAGGCTGATGGGCTGAAAAGCCTGATCATACAACACCAACATATCCATTACGCCTTCCGTTTCTTTCAGCAAATATGACAGATAGCGGTATATCGCATCATCCATCTTATGAGTGATATAAACGAGACAAGTACGCATGCTTTGGGGAAGGCCTTTTTTCATTGTTCAATCTTTAATCGTTTGAGAAACTATTTGACATTCCGCCATTTTCACTTTTCTTCTAATCTCTCTATCTAAAAATTTAACAATAACATATTGTGGCATGGGTGAGAGGCTATCTAATGAAATGAAATAATCTTGAGGGAAATTATAATAATGATTGTGTTCCATATCAGCCCCTGTTTGTAGGATATTTTTGACTCTTTGAATTGTGCTATGGGAGGGAACTGTGACATGAAGTGAATCAACAGATAGGCAAAGTCTTTCCTGTGTGTTTCCACACATGGGTTCTACATTTAAGATATGTTCTTCCAATTGTTTGGTTCCCCCTGATTCGATGGAAACATCCAATATACTATCAACACTTCCGTTAGTATAGGGTTTTGCCCCTCCTATCCAAAATCCATATTCATAATGAACAGGAGAGACAACAAAGTGGATTACATAATGTTGATGTCCATGACAGATTGAATCACTTAACATAATCCTTTCAGCATAAACATCTTCTATTCTATAATCAATCGGACGTCTGCGTCCCCAAGAGGTATAGAGTAAAAGAATCACTACTACAAGCAAACAAACTGTTAAAATTTTTAATGCTAAATATATACGATTCATGGTTTCTGGATTTTGAAAATAAAATAGGTGTCTACATTTGTTGAGTGATTATTATCCTTACCCCAATGCCAAAATGTAACACCTTTTTCATCGTAAACACCTGTCACTTGAATGTAATGTATGGGGTATAAACCAGCCTCTTCAAAAGTGTATTCGCCACCTCCTTTCTTTCAGCAAATATGACAGATAACGGTATCTATCACTATCCATCTTATGAGTGATATAGACGAGACATTTCATTCTTCTGGAACACCTTTTTTATCGCATCCAACTAATCCTAATAAAAAACATCAATTATTTTGCGTTTCCACCAACTTTGTCTGTACGGCAACTTTTTATAAAACGTATAGACCTCGCCATTCAGGTATTTGTACTGTAGCAAGCCTTTTGATTTGCTCCAATACACGTATTCAGTATTTTCATTGTATTCCATTATTTGTTTTTTTAAAAAGAACCAATCCCTCTTTATGATATAATCCTGGCTCTTCCCTCATAATCCCATATAGTCGATGAGTACTCATCTGTCTAATGAGCCTATCTATTTTACGACTCTTATGTTTATACAATGGGCGAGCTGATTCCAAACTCACTTTTATGAGCTCTCCTTTTGTCCCATGCGAAACCTCTACCGATGTAAGGTATTGGGAACTTAAGAATTTGGATTTCCCGTAACGTCTCACATCCATCCGGAATAATCGGTGCAGACGCATGAGATCCTTAACTCTCTCTTCTTTTTTAACCCATAAAAGACTTGCATTTTCCACTTCTCCATCATAGTTTTCTTTCAGAGTTCGTTCCTGTTCTGATAGTGCATAAATGTATCTATCACCAAAATACTGATATTTTAGATGTACTATATGCAATCCTTCTTCGACATAGTCTGCAATTGTGTCCACCCTCAATGCCTCAGGAGTGTTCCTTGCTGCATGTACATATATAGGCAAGAGTACAAACAATGAAAAGAGTATTGCAATCTGTACATAGCTCAAGGAGACCTCATCACCAATAAGTGATGTTCCCAACATTCTATTAAGTTTCATTTCACTCTAAGTTTTATTATTGTTACTTCTAATCACCCTATTAATACTCCACTCTTATTCCAAGTCTCTCTAATAATCCATCCCAATCCCAATCATAATCGGGATCATAACCATCATAATAATTGCTATATTGGGGATTATCAGGGTTTTCCTCTTGGTCAATCTTTCGCCAATAATCCATAAAAACTTGAACATTTTCCTCATAGTTCATACTTATTATATAGTTGTAAACACTTTCTAAGATTACTGGTTTTTTGTTATTTCTATAACAAGTGATTCTTAAATTTTTCATCTGCGTTTTATCTAATCCCAAATAGGGTTTATAAGATTCCTTATCCATCAAACTATCAACGTTTACCATTATTTCTTCTAATAAATATGCCTGCCACTCTCTGCACGCATGCATGCAATTATCACACTCGCGTTGGTGATAATGAACCAGCTCATGCCAGATATTTGCATCCGTCGCATTGGGACCTACTATCATTGTTTTTGTTGTTGAATTCCATTGTGCACCTTTAATCTCGCCATTATTGGCATCTTTTATCTTTCCACCGTTTATCAGATTCTGCAAGACCGTTGCCACTTCCTTCGAAAAATTTTTAGCTTGGGACACAATCGCTTCCGTATGCAGGCTTAAATCTGAAGAGTTGAAACTCTCATTATTTCCCCATCCCGTATTTCCATATCCGTCTCCATTTCCTGCATTCCCATATCCTGCATTTCCACTTCCCTGCCCTCCATTTCCTCCAGACTGTGAATTATTATTGGAATTATTCCCCTGTTGCCCCTCGTCAAAGTCAAAAGAAGCATCCTGAAGGTCATAATCATTGTAATCATCCTCAAAATCGGATAGGATACCAGAACCGGGGAAAGATGATATCACATATACGTCAGGATGGACGATGCCCATGCCTTCAACATAAGCACTTGTCCATTTCCTTGCATACATGATGTACTTACACTAACGGAAAGCAGAATCAATCCTAATACACCCCCAAGAGGCCACTTTTGAAAAATCTTTCTCATGATCCAAACTTTTTAATACATTATTAACTTCATTAACTTCTATAATAATTTGCAGAAACATTTATGAGTTATACGAAGGGGTATATTGTTATCGTGTCATGTGCCATTATCATGATTGCGTGTCGCATATTTCTATCAGTCCAGATTTCTTTCCAAATATTTCGATGCAATGTAATGTGAGGCGATAGTCCAAGGAAGAACCTCCAGGCATAATATGACAATGCTGAATGCTACACTTCCCTCATATTTGTCATAGGCGTTGAAGACCAACCAGCACGCAGCCATAAGAATCGCAGAGAATACTGTAATGGAAAAGAAGGCATATCGGTTTCTCCCGAATTTCTTGTAAAGCCAAAGGGATAGAGCACAAACCGGCATTGTGAATAATCCCGAATACCCAAGCCCAATGTTGTCCACATGCTTGCTTAATGCATTATTTCCACCGATGCCTATGATGCCAGAAAGTACATAACCAAGAATTGCCATAAAACAGATATACAATAAGGGAAGCAAATAAAACAAGTCATAGTAGATGTCATTCTTCCTCTCACCCGATTCAGCAACAAGCCGTTTCCTGATAAGCGAAAGAGTGAAAAAAGAAACAAGAATGAAGGGAACATGCTGCAGGAAACTTTCCAATGCTCTATAATAAATCCATTCCGCATATCCCGTTGTCTCTGTATAAGCTTGAATTATCAAACCAACCTCATCTTTCAGACATACAATTAACAGCAAAACATTGATGCCGATAATGATTTTCCAACTGTAAATCAATTTGCGTTCAATATAAAGCAGAATGTAAAGCCATATACATAATACCAACATAATGACGGGGGAGAACACAATCATCCCCACCCTCGGAGACGGTCCCAAAATCTGCCTTTCTTGAAAGAATTCTGCTGGTAGTGAAGCAAGGATCTTATCATGAATAGACGTAAAGAGCAGAGTCTGAAGGAGCCATAGGATAGCAAACAGGACAGGAAGGCTCCAATAAAAGAGATTTAGTTTTTTTTCATAAAAATGAAATGTTTATGTATTAATAGATTCCAGTTAAGTCTCTCATCACATTTTGTTCTTGAATTCTTTTACCCTTCTCGCTAGTTTCCCCATCTATCATATTATCAACAACAATACAATTCAATGTTTGGCTATCATCGCATATTTTCATGTCACTTGAAATAACACATCACGGAACGTTGTCTATAGATTCATTTTTATAAACATGGAGGTTGAAAATGTCCTTTTTATCTTTATCGTATAAAACACCACGCCAATTCTCAATGTTTGCAGAATCTTCTGGGGTTCGTGCGGATTGAGCAATTTTTGTTATTTCTTCGTTGTAAGCATCTTCGCCATACAATATCTGTATGATGAAAGCACGATTAATCTTGCCATCAACGCCATCATCTTGAATGACCAAGGAATCATAAAGCATCAATGCCTTTTCAAAACATCTCCGCGATTTGATGCTATCGTCCTCCATATCGTAAATCCAGCCTTCGGCAAAGTGAAATTGCGGGTCGTCAGGATAACGTGCATGAAGCGTGTCAAGCAACGAAAGAGCATTCTCAAAGTCCTGCTCGCTCAACATGGACATCAAACGTAGTCCATCTGCACTTCTTTGCTCTTTCGCGACTTGGGCTGTCTCGGTCTGTGCATCTGCCTGGCCTTGCCCCTTTCCTTGCATGCATGATGTACTTACACTAACGGAAAGCAGAATCAATCCTAATACACCCCCAAGAGGCCACTTTTGAAAAATCTTACTCATGATCCAAACTTTTTAATACATTATTAACTTCATTAACTTCTATAATAATTTGCAGAAACATTTATGAGTAATATAGACGAGACAAATATGCATACTTTGGGGAAGTCCTTTTCATTTAGTCCTTTTTGTATGGTATTTTCTTGTAAAACGTATATACATCACCATTCAGGTACTTGTATTGGAGCAGCCCCTTAGATTTGCTCCAGATGAAGTACTCGGTATTAAATGGCTCTTTAGTGTAAAGTTCAGAATTTGAATCATCCACTTTTATTAGATCATCATATTGGATTCCCTCTATAACTTGGCTACACAATTGAAGTTCCTTTTCATCATATACTATCCGCCGCCTTCTACGAAGATTAAGATATAAACTTAACCTCATTGAGTCTTCTTTAAGGACACAAAAATCGCCATCAACTAACTCGTTGTGATGCCTAATTGTATA
>ONDH01000037.1 GCA_900316505.1 uncultured Prevotellaceae bacterium | reverse complement strand
CAGTTAGGCTAACGCAATGCTTGCACCCCGCATGGCAATTCCTAATTCCTCATTGGCTTCGCCGAAGATGCTCACGCTCGGCATAGTTCAAACAAGCTTAACCTCTGCACTCGCTCAACCGCATCTTTCCTAATTCCTCATTCAGAAACATGCGTCTCCCTCACTGCCATCATCAAGTGTTCCCCACAAACGAACGTAAGTCTTGCTAACAAACGAACGTAAGTGTCCCTCACAAACGAGTTGCAAAACGTAGAATATTCTCGATTTTAGGGCAAAAATGTAGAATTTTCTACGTTTTTTCGATTTTTCGAGAATATTTTTGCCACCCCATCATCTCGCCGTAACTTTGCAACGAATTCAGTTGAAAACTAAAAAGTGAAGGGGAAAGATGCTTTTGTAAACAAAGTGTTTGTAACTTCGCAAAAAAGCAGTAACTTTGCAGTCGAAATTTTGAAACCAATGGAATTAGCTAAGAATTATAACCCTTCCGAGGTGGAGGGAAAGTGGTACCAGTATTGGCTGGACCACAAGCTGTTTGCGAGTAAACCTGATGGTCGTGAACCCTATACGATTGTGATTCCGCCACCTAACGTGACGGGTGTGCTGCACATGGGGCACATGCTCAACAACACGATTCAGGATATTCTTATCCGTAAGGCCCGTATTGACGGCAAGAATGCTTGCTGGGTGCCTGGCACTGACCATGCTTCTATTGCTACGGAGGCAAAGGTGGTGAACCGTCTGGCTGAGCAGGGCATCAAGAAGCGTGACCTGACGCGCGAGGAGTTCCTGAAGCATGCATGGGCATGGACAGACGAGCACGGTGGCATCATCCTGAAGCAGTTGCGCCATCTGGGTGCTTCGTGCGACTGGGACAGAACAGCGTTCACAATGGACGAGAAGCGCAGCGAGAGTGTGCTGAAGGTGTTTGTTGACCTCTACAAGAAGGGACTCATCTATCGCGGTCTCCGCATGGTGAACTGGGATCCGAAGGCACAGACGGTGCTTTCGACAGAGGAGGTGATTTATCGTGATGAGAAGAGCCACCTGTTCCATCTGAAGTATTATGTGGCTGACCCCGAGAATCTGCAGTCAGTGGGTGGCAAAGTGTCCATCGACGAACTGGAGAAGGAGGGCAACGTCATCCACAAGGATGCGAAAGGCTACTATGCTGTAGTTGCCACCACACGTCCTGAGACCATCATGGGTGACACAGCCATGTGTATCAATCCTAAAGACCCGAAGAACCAGTGGCTGAGAGGTCACAAGGTGATTGTACCGCTGGTGAACCGTGTCATCCCTGTGATTGAAGACCGCTATGTGGACATCGAGTTCGGTACTGGCTGTCTGAAGGTGACTCCTGCACATGACGTGAACGACTACGCATTGGGTAAGGCACATAATCTGGACATCATCGACATCTTCAATCCTGACGGCACCCTCTCTGAGGAGGCAGGACTCTATGTGGGTCAAGACCGCATGGAGGTGCGCAAGCAGATTGCCCTCGACTTGCAGGCAGCGGGCTTGATGGAGAAGATTGAGGACTATGACAATAAGGTGGGCTATTCGGAGCGCAATCAGGACACGGCTGTGGAGCCTCGTCTCTGCAAGCAGTGGTTCCTCTCGATGAAGCATTTTGCCGACATCGCTCTGCCACCTGTGCTGGAAGGTAAGATTAAGTTCTATCCGACCAAATATGTGAACACCTACCGCAACTGGATGGAGAACATTCAGGACTGGTGCATCAGCCGCCAGCTGTGGTGGGGACACCGCATCCCCGCCTATTTCCTGCCCACTGCTGAGGAGGAAGAGGAGAAGTATGTGGTGGCTCTGACTGCCGAGGAGGCGCTGGAAGAGGCGAAGAAGATTCCTGGCTATGAGAACATCACCATCGACCAGCTGCGTCACGACGAGGATGCGCTCGACACATGGTTCTCTTCATGGTTGTGGCCTATCTCTCTCTTTGACGGCATCAACAATCCCGGCAACGAGGAAATCAACTACTATTATCCCACTTGTGACCTTGTGACGGCTCCCGACATCATCTTCTTCTGGGTGGCTCGCATGATCATGGCTGGTGAGGAATATATGAAGGACGTGCCTTTCCGCAATGTGTATTTCACGGGAGTGGTGCGCGACAAACTGGGACGCAAGATGTCGAAGTCGCTCGGCAATTCGCCCGACCCGCTGGGACTCATCGAGAAGTATGGTGCCGACGGTGTGCGCATGGGCATGCTGCTGTCTGCTCCTGCAGGCAACGACATCCTCTTCGACGAGCAGCTCTGTCAGCAGGGTGCCGCCTTCTGCAACAAGATTTGGAATGCGTTCCGCTTGGTGCAGGGCTGGGAAGTGAATGATTCGCTTGCACAGCCAGAGGAGAACAAGAAGACCATTGCATGGATGGAGGCTACCATCAAGACGGCTTTGGCTGACATCAACAACCTCTACACACGCTACCGCCTGAACGAGGCGCTGATGGCTGCCTTCAAGCTCTTCACCGACGAGTTCTCCGGTTGGTATCTGGAGATGATTAAGCCTGCTTATCAGGCACCAATCGATGCGAAGACTTATCAGGCAACGCTGAACTTCTTCGAGCAGCTGATGAAGATTATCCACCCATTCATGCCTTTCATCACGGAAGAGCTTTATCAGCACATCGCTGAGCGCAAGGACGGCGAGAGCATCATGGTGGAAACGCTGATTCTGGATGCTCCTAATGAGGAGGATGCCCGTATCATCGCTCAGTATGAGGAGGCTAAGCAGGTCATCTCGGGTGTGCGTGCTGTGCGTCAGAGCAAGAATATTTCACCACGTGAACCCTTGACACTCGAGGTGGTTGTGAACGGTGCGGATGACAAGAATGTGACTAAGTGTCCAGCACTCGGACCTATCATCAAGAAGATGGCTTCGCTGGCTGACATTCAGTATGTGCAGACGAAGAGTGACGGCACTTCGAACTTCATGATTGGCACCACAGAATATGCTGTGCAGTTGGGCAATCTGATTGACACGGAGGCTGAGATTGCCAAGATGGAGGCAGAACTGAAACACCTGCAGGGCTTCCTGGTGGGTGTGCAGAAGAAACTCAGCAACGAGCGTTTTGTTGCCAATGCACCTGCTCAGGTGGTGGAACTGGAACGCAAGAAGCAGAGCGATGCCGAGACGAAGATTGCTGCCCTCACGGAGAGCATTGCGAAGCTGAAGAAATAAGAAGAAACACTAATGATAAGGAAAGCCACCCGTCTCGAAGATGGATGGCTTTCTTATTTGGGAATCATTTTGTTGTGAAGATTACTTCAAGTCATTGATAAGGTTGACATCGTTAGGGTTCTTGATGACCACCCTGCTTGCCTTTCCCTTCATGTGCAGCTTTTGTGTGCCCTCGTTGATGACCATCAGATTGTTGACATTGATGTTCACATCGATGTTGGCAGAACTGCATGAATAGAGGGTGGCATCTTCTGCTTGTACATCTGTGAGGGTGATGTCTCCAATATCAGTTGACTGCAGATTGAAGGTGGTGCATTCCACTTTCCCGATTTTCATGCTGCCCTTGCCGAGCACTCCCAACTGAATGTCTTCTGCACGCCATGTGGATTGACTCTCAAAGCTGCCGTTGCCGCAGACGCTCACACATTTCAGATAGGGCGCTGATACGTACAGCTTGACGTTGCTCATGGTGCCATAGCGGTTGATGTCGGTGTTGTTGTCAGCCCCCAAACTGACAGTCAGCAGATTGCTGTCGAACTCGGCATTCAGGTAGTTCAAGATGGCGCTGTCGCCTTCCGCTTCGATGCTGTAATCTCCTTGTGTGAAGATGATGTCCACGCTGCCAAGGTTGGTGATATAGCTGAAATCGAAAGGAATGCTGATGCGTTTCTTGATGATGTTCTGCTTCCGCTGTTCGGTCTTGGCACTGCTTTGAGCGTCAGTTTTCACTTCGTTTCCGGGAGTGGCTTGACGGCAAGCACCGAGCAGAAGCAGTGTGGAGAGGGTGGTGATGATTCCGTATTTCATAAGTTCTCTTTTCTTTTTCGTTGCAAAGGTAATAAATAAACGTGGCCAATTGTTGCTTTTCAATAAAAAAAACACGTGGAATGGCAAATAATTCCTAACTCCTGACTCCTAACTCCTAACTTTTCGTTATCTTTGCAACATCATTGTTTAATTTATCACTTTATTTTATGGCAGTTGACAACAAATACATTACAGTAGCGTATAAACTTTACACGATAGAAGACGGCGAGGAGGATGATGAGCCTGTCGAGGTGGCTAACCAACGCCATCCCTTCCAGTTCATCAGCGGCTTTAACTTGGTGCTTCCTGCCTTTGAGGCAAACATTGCACCGCTGGAGCGTGGGGACGAGTTTGATTTTGTCATCCCGTTCAAGGATGCCTATGGGGAGTTCAACGAGGAGCTGATGTTTGATGTGCCTGAGAGTGTCTTCATGGTGGATGGAAAGATAGACTTCAACTATATCCATGAGGGTGCTGTGGTGCCGATGATGGGTGAGGATGGCAGTCGTTTCAACGCCACCATCATTGAAATCAAGAAGGATAGCGTGACCATCGACTTGAACCATCCCCGTGCAGGACAGGACTTGCACTTTGTGGGACATGTGGTTGAAGCCCGTCCTGCCACCAATGAGGAAATCACGGACATGTTGAATGCCAGCAGCGAATGCGGATGTTGTGAAGGCGGCGACTGCGGCAGTGGCGGTTGCGGTGGATGTGGCGGTTGCAATGGCGGTGGCTGTGGAGGATGCTGACGATGAGGAACACGTTTGGACATATTTTCACGCTGACCACATTTGGCGAAAGTCATGGTGCAGGTATTGGCGGTGTGGTGGACGGCATGCCTGCCGGCATCACCATCGATATGGGTTTCATTCAGTCGGAACTTGACCGTCGGCGCCCTGGACAAAGCAGCATCACCACTGCTCGGAAAGAGGGCGATGAGGTGGAGCTGCTGTCGGGTGTGTTTGAGGGTAAGAGCACGGGCTGTCCCATCGGCTTTTTGGTGAGGAACACCAGCCAACGTTCTTCTGACTATGAGAATGTGCGTGATGTGTACCGTCCGTCCCATGCTGATTTCACCTATACGCAGAAATATGGACTGCGTGACTATCGTGGTGGTGGACGTTCGTCTGCACGTGAGACCATTGCGCGATGTGTGGGAGGTGCCTTGGCAAAACTGGCACTGAGACAGCTGGGCATCGATGTGGTTGCCTACACTTCGCAGGTGGGTGACATTGCTCTTGACCGCGATTATCAGAAGTATGACTTCAAGATGATAGAGACGAATCCTGTTCGCTGTCCCGACACGGAGGTGGCGAAGCGGATGGAACAGCTGATTCTGGACGTGAAGGCTGAGGGCGACACGATTGGCGGCATCATCACCTGTGTGGTGAGAGGATGTCCGGCAGGGTTGGGCGAACCTGCTTTCTCCAAACTGCATGCAGAGCTTGGTGCAGCCATGCTGGGCATCAATGCCGTGAAGGGCTTTGAGTATGGTGAAGGTTTCAGCGGAGTGGGGCAGAGGGGTTCTGAACAGAATGACCTTTTCTACAACAATAAGGGAGCCATCAGCACCCGCACCAATCATTCCGGAGGCATTCAGGGAGGCATCTCCAACGGACAGGACATCTATTTCCGTGTGCTCTTCAAGCCTGTGGCAACGCAGCTGCGTCCACAGCAAACGGTGACGAAGGATGGGCATGAAATCACGCTGGAGGTGAAAGGACGCCACGATCCCTGTGTGCTGCCCCGTGCAGTGCCGGTGGTGGAGGCAATGGCTGCCATGACCATTCTTGACCATTATCTATTGAACAAAACAGTGACACTATGAATAAAGTAATGCTTATTGGCAATGTGGGTGCTGACCCACAGGTGAAATATCTTGACCAAGGTGTGTGTGTGGCGCAGGTGAGACTCGCCACGACAGAGCGTGGCTACACGTTGCAGAACGGCACGCAGGTGCCTGACCGCACTGAGTGGCACACCTGCATTTTCTGGCGCAAGCTGGGCGAGACGGTGGAGAAGTATGTTCACAAGGGCGACAGACTCTATGTGGAGGGGAAAATACAGTCACGCGACTGGACAGACCGTCAGGGTGTGAGCCGTAAAACTGTTGAAATCATGGTGGACAACATGGAACTGCTCTCTCCGAAGCCGACAGGTCAACCAGCAAATCAGCCAGCTGCACAACCGGAAACACCTGCTGCTGTGGCTCCTTCGGATAACAATGGCATTTATCCTTTCTAACAAAACAATCTCAATTCTCAACTCCTAACTTCTAACTAACATGCAACCAACCATCATTGCGGGTCCTTGTGTGATTGAGTCGATGGAATGCCTCGAAGAGGTGGCTCAAGAGTTGGTGCGGCTGAATGAGAAGTATGACCTTAACATCATCTTCAAGTCTTCTTTCGACAAAGCTAACCGCACCAGTATCCATTCTTATCGTGGTCCAGGTTTGGAGAAGGGCATGCAGATGCTCTCCGACATCAAGGAGAAGTATGGACTCCGCATTCTCACCGATATTCATGAAAGTTATCAGGCACAGCCTGCCGGCGAAGTGGCAGACGTGTTGCAGATACCCGCCTTCCTTTGCCGACAGACAGATTTGTTGGTGGCAGCCGCTCGTACGGGACGCATCGTCAACATCAAGAAGGCGCAGTTCCTTTCTGGTTTGGACATGGAGTTTCCTGTGCAGAAGGTGCGTGAGAGCGGAAATGACAATGTGTGGTTGACAGAACGTGGTAATATCTACGGATACAATAATCTTGCGGTGGATTTCCGCAATATCGCTGACATGCACCGCTTTGCCGACACCGTCATCATGGACTGCACGCATTCTGTGCAGCGTCCTGGAGCAGCGGGTGGCAAGACGGGAGGCAATCGTGAGTTCGTGCCTGCCATGGCTTTGGCGGCAAAGGCTTTCGGAGCCAATGGCTACTTTTTCGAGGTGCACCCCGATCCTGACCATGCGCTCTCAGATGGCCCCAACATGTTGTATCTGAATGAACTTGACAGAGTCATCGCAAGTTTAATTGATTAATCATGAAACATTCGAAGATATACGCAGAACGTTGCTTGCGTGACGAAGCACAAGCTTTGCTGGATCTTATTCCTCAACTGGACAACCAGTTTGAGCAAGTGGTGGATCTCATTCATCGTTGCAAGGGACATGTTGTGGTGACGGGTGTGGGCAAGTCGGGACATGTGGGTGCCAAAATTGCTGCCACACTTGCTTCGACGGGAACTCCTGCCATTTACCTCAATGCGCTTGATGCCCTGCATGGAGACTTGGGCATGATTATGAATGACGACATCCTTTTCATGATCAGCAATTCGGGCAATACCGATGAACTGCTGCGCATCTTAGCTTCGCTTGAAGACCGCCACATACCCATCGTGTCAATGACCAGCGAAGCGGATTCCTTGCTGGCACAGCACTCCACTTATCACATCTTGTGTAGTGTGGAGCGTGAAGCTTGCCCACTTAATCTTGCTCCGACCTCCAGCACCACTGCCGCCATGGCGATGGGAGATGCTTTGGCATGTGCCTTGATGGAGGTGCGCAAGTTCCGTGCGAAAGATTTTGCACAGTTCCATCCGGGTGGTTCTTTGGGACGTAAACTGCTTGTGAAGGTGAAGGATGTCATGTACACCGAGAATTTCCCCATTGTGCCACCTGCCATGTTGCTTTCAGATGCGCTCATGATTATCAGTGGCGGAAAGCTGGGACTGGGCGTAGTGATGGATGGTGACAACATTTTGGGCATCATCACCGATGGTGACATTCGTCGTGCTGTGGAAGGAGCACGAGAGAACTTCATCAATATTCCTGTCAGCGAGGTGATGACCACCACACCAAAGACCATCTCTCCAGAAGCAAAACTCACAACCATCCAACAGATGTTCCGCAACCACAAGATTCACTCTCTCCTTGTGACGGATCATGGCAAATTGGTCGGTATTGTGGACTACTTCGCCATCATGAACTAAAAAAGTAAATTGGAGTTATGGGTGTTTGACCACTTTGTCGGCATTCTTGCTGACAAAGTCTTTCCATGACTTGAATTTGTGCTCCACTTCTGGTTTGCCCATCTGAATGAAGTGGCAATAGGCAGCTCCGAGTGCATCGGTGGCATCAAGCTGTACATCCATGTCTTCTTTGGAGATGTGGAGCATGCGTTGCAGCATGCCCGCCACTTGTTCTTTGGAAGCAGAACCATTGCCTGTGATGGCCATCTTGATTTTGCGCGGTTCGTATTCGGTGATGGGAATGTCGCGCATGATGGCAGCAGTGATGGCTACTCCTTGTGCACGTCCGAGCTTGAGCATGGACTGCACGTTCTTTCCGTAGAAGGGAGCTTCAATTGCCATTTCATCTGGTTTGTAGGAATCGATGATGCTGGTGATGCGCTCGAAAATCTTTCCCAAACGTAGATAATGGCTGGCATATTTCTTGAGCTCAATCACCCCCATTGCCATCAGCTCGGCTTTGTTGCCCTTCACCTTCAGCACACCATAACCCATGACGTTTGTGCCAGGGTCAACACCGATGATGATTTTCTCTAAGGATGGAGTGTTCAAGTTGTCTGTATGATTGAGTTGTGGATGTATATGCTCAAAGAAAAAAGGTGCGCCTATTGGCACACCTCCTTCATTGGAGCCGAATGGCGGACTCGAACCGCCGACCCACGCATTACGAATGCGTTGCTCTACCAACTGAGCCAATTCGGCAAGGCAAATAGCAAAAAGACTGTGCCTTTTGTTAAAAGCGATGCAAAGGTAATACTTTTTTTTGTTATAAAAGCAAGTTTTCTTCATTTTCTTCTTAAATTTGCAATGAAAATCACGAATAACACAGGATGTGGAGAATTATAACTTCAAGAAATAGATGAAACCAATCAGAAAACCGTTGTCAATCTTGTTGACTTGCCTTGTGCTTACAGGGCTTGTGGCAGGCATCAATCAGTTGTGGGCGTGTAAGGGCGACAGACTTCCCTCCGAGGTGAATGGGGTGGTGGTGTCGGCAAGCAGTGCTGAACGGAATGCTGCTTTTGCCGCTCAAGAAAAGGAGACTGCCGCAGCTTCGGATGCCAATGATGGCTACCATGAGACGGAAGCGGAAAGGGAAGCAGAACTTGCCATCACTCCCTATGAGAATCTGGAACAGCCTGATGCATTGACGGGACGACAGGAGTTTCTGCTGTTCAAATCCCAGTTTATCATCTCGTATGATGTGAATAGGTTCTGCCCGCATTATGTGTGCTGGAGTTTGACACCCAACAGAGTGAATGGCAGGGTGCAGCGCTCGAACAACTTTCATGGCGACCCGGTGATGAATGAAAAGACAAAGGTGGATACCTATGACTATAATGGCTCTGGATATGATCGTGGACACATGTGTCCTGCAGGTGACAATAAGAACACAAATAAAGCGATGGATGAGTCGTTCTGCATGACGAACATCTGTCCGCAAAACCACAACCTGAACGTGGGGCTCTGGAATGACCTCGAGATACAGTGCCGCTCTTGGGCAAAGAATTATGGAACGGTGTACATTTGTTGTGGTCCTATCTTTGACAACAATAATCCAAAGACCATTGGTCAGCGTAGAAACATGCGTATTGCTGTGCCTGACCGTTTCTTTAAGGTGGTGCTGACATTGGGACGTGTGCCAAAGGCGATTGGCTTCATCTTCCCGAACAAGGCTTGTAGCGGGGATATGCGTGACTATGCTGTGTCGGTGGACAAGGTGGAGCGAGAGGCAAACATGGATTTCTTTTTCCAGCTGGATGACAAACAGGAGAAACAGTTGGAGAAAGAATGCAACCCTGCTGCGTGGGGGATTTAGGGTTGAGAGTTTAGGGTTGAGAGTTTAGGGTTGAGAGTTGAGAGTTTAGGGATTAGAGTTTAGGGATTAGAGTTTAGGGATTAGAGTTTAGGGTTGAGAGTTGAGAGTAAATAATAATAGAATGAAGAAATACGTAAAAGACTTAACCATCAGGGAGGTTTCGTTCCCTCATGAGTTGTATGTGTTGCTGAAACTGACTGATACGGAACCGTTGCCGGAGATGTTTCCTGGACAGTTTGTGGAGGTGAAGGTGGAGGGGAGTCCCAAGACGTTCCTCCGTCGTCCTATATCCATCAATTATGTGGACAGAGAGAGAAACGAGTTGTGGCTGCTCATCAAGAAAGTGGGTGAAGGCACGCATCAGTTGGCAGAGCTGAAGGCAGGTGGAACACTCAATATCGTGTTCCCTTTGGGTAACGGTTTTTCTCCTGTTCAGAAGAAGGGCGAGAAAGTGCTGCTGGCAGGTGGCGGTGTGGGCGTGGCTCCATTGCTTGATTATGGGAAATACCTGAAAGCCAATGGTGCTGAGCCTGTGTTCCTGTTGGGCGCAAGGAGCAAGAGTGATTTGCTGGAGCAGGAGCTTTTCAAGGCAATCGCACCGGTGTATGTAACTACTGAAGACGGTTCGGAAGGTGAGAAAGGCTTCGTGACGCAGCATACATTATTGAAGAATGAAAGATTTGACCGCATTTCAGTATGTGGCCCTAAACCGATGATGGTTAGTGTTGCAAAATATGCAAAAGCGACGGGAACACCTTGCGAGGTGAGTCTTGAAAACATGATGGCATGTGGGTTGGGTGCTTGCTTGTGTTGTGTGGAAAAGACGGTGAAGGGAAACGTGTGCGTGTGCAAGGAAGGACCAGTGTTCAATATCAATGATTTAACTTGGGAGGTGTAGGATATGGCGGATTTGACGACAAAAATAGCAGGTCTCACGATGAAAAACCCTGTGATGACTGCATCTGGTACATTCGGCTATGGTGTTGAATTTGCCGATTTCGTGAATCTTGAAGATATTGGTGGCATCATTGTGAAGGGTACAACGCTTCATCCTCGCGAGGGTAATGACTACCCACGTATGGTGGAGACAGCAAGTGGCATGCTGAACTGTGTGGGCCTGCAGAACAAGGGCGTGGATTATTTCTGTGAACATATTTATCCAGAAATAAAGGACATCCGCACGAACATGATTGTGAACGTGAGTGGATCGTCGCCAGAAGACTATGCGGCATGTGCTGCCCGTGTGAACGAATTGGAGAATATTCCTGCCATCGAACTGAATATTTCATGCCCCAATGTCAAGCAGGGCGGCATGGCTTTCGGTGTGACTACCGAAGGTGCATCTGCTGTGGTGAAAGCTGTGAGAAAGGTTTATAATAAGACGTTGATTGTCAAACTTTCACCTAATGTCACTTCGATTGCTGATATAGCATTGGCGGTGCAAGATGCAGGTGCTGATGCCGTGTCTCTTATCAACACATTGATGGGAATGGTGATTGATATTGAAAAACGCAAACCCGTTTTGAGCATTGCCACCGGTGGTATGTCTGGACCAGCAGTGAAACCTGTTGCTGTGCGTTGTGTGTGGCAAGTGGCAAAAGCGGTAAGCATTCCTGTGGTGGGCCTTGGCGGTATCATGAATGCTCACGGTGCCATAGAGTTCTTCTTGGCAGGTGCTTCAGCCATCGAGATAGGTACGGCGAATTTCATAGACCCGGCTGTCACGGTGAAAGTGGCAAATGGCATCAATGAATGGCTTGAGCAGCATGGTTGCAAATCTGTTAGTGAAATCGTCGGGCAGCTGAACGCATGATGGACGGTGTTTGGCAGGATATTCAGGAGGTCTTTTTTTCTGAGCAGACGCTGAAGTGGAAATATCGTTATTTCTATGATGCACTGCATCGTGTGTGCATCGAGAAGACTGAAGGTCTGCCTGCCGAATACAATGATTTCTTTTCTCGTCTGCAGGCTGTATGCCGGTTGACGAATTATCCTTTGCATGCTGTTGACACGTTCCGTTGGCGAGCCCGTCAAGTGTCGTATTTGGGCATGGATGTGGATGAACACACATTCCTTGCTGACATGCGTGTGTTTGTGGATGCATTGGCACATTTCACCCACACACCCATACCCGATGTGTTGAAGGGTAAACTACCGGATGTGGAGGCTTTGCCAATTCCGAGGAACAGAATTGAAAGAATGGCTCGTCAAAAGCGTGTCCGGTTCACGGTGGAGCGTGTGGAGGAACCGTATATAGAAGCTTTCTCAAGAGAACTTCCTTCTGATGAACCATTCCGTGTGGACGTCACAGCCAACCAGCACACGCTTGTGGCAGCCCAACTTCTGAAGCCGGGCATGCAGTTCAATGCGCTTTCCTTCACGATAGACAAAGAAGGCATTTACCATCCACAGTACATCGTGGTTGAACCAGATTTCCTGCTTGACACCACCAGTGTGACAGGTTGTATTAAAGGGTGGGGTGAGTCTGCATTCAACCATTTCATTGCAAAATTCAAACCCTCGGAAAGTACGGTTCACACGTTGTTGGGTGATTTTGCCAACCAGTTTCTTGATGACATTCTTAATCTTCAAGATGCAAACTATCTGGATTCAATGCACAAAGTGTTTGCCGACAGGGCGATTGACATTTGTGCCTGTCCTGAAATCGATGCATCATTCTTTGATGAAACTCAAAAGCAATTTGCCCACATTCAACAGGTGGTGAGAGAACTGGAGCAGCAACCCTATATGCATAAGGGAAAAGTGAATATCCATATAGAACCTTCTTTCTTTTGCGAGGCATTGGGATTGCAGGGACGTATGGATTGTCTCATAGACCTTGATGATGAAGGAAAGCAGTTTCTCATTGAGCTGAAATCGGGCAAATGGGATGAATACCACAATCGTGCAAAAGAGGAACACTTGATGCAGATGTTGCTGTATAAGGAGATTCTTTATTACAATACGGGCGTGAAACAGACGGATGTGATGGGCAATCTTCTTTATTCCAAATATCCTCGTCTGCAGGAACAGCGCAGTTATCAGGAGATGGTGCTGCGTGCCTTGAACATCCGCAATACGATTGTTGCGCTGGAACGGGGTCTTCTGGAAGGAGAAGCACGTCAGTGGATTCCGAAACTCACGCCTGAAGCATTAAGGCGCAATCCTGATTGTAAAGACAAATTCTGGGCAATATGGTGCCTGCCTGAAATCAAGCCTGTTACAGATGCGCTGCACAGCATGGATGAACTGACATCCGAATATTTCTATGCTTTTCTTCAGTTCATAGAACGAGAACAGGCAGAAAGCAAGATGTGTGACACACGTCCAGATTCCACCCGCGCCCTTTCTTCCCTGTGGAATGCAGACATCAATACAAAGATGGAAAATGGCGACATCTTCATGAATCTGCGCATAGCTGACTTCAGGATGAAAGATGGCGTGGAAGCACTCTGCCTTGAACGTGCTGACGCGAACGAGCAGCAACCCAACTTCCGCATAGGCGATGCGGTCATTTTCTACAAGCGAAATTCCGATGAGGAGTCAGCCATCACACAGCAAGTGTTTCGATGCAATGTGGAATCGTATGACGCTGACCGTATTTGGCTGCTACTGAAAAATACCCAACGCAACAAGAACCTGTTCAGTAAGGATGCCCTTTATGCCATTGAACATGACCATGTGGACGCCAACTTCCGAAGCCTCTACAGCGGTCTTTTCTCCTTGCTGACATGTGAGAAGAAGCGTCGTGACCTTCTGCTTTGTCAGCGCACCCCTACAAAGGACGAGCTGTTTCTCCTCATGGGCCCGCCAGGAACGGGTAAGACGTCTGTCGCTCTGAAGCGTATGGTGGAAGAGGAACTGGAAAAGCAGCACAATATCCTCCTGTTGGCATACACGAATCGCGCTGTCGATGAAATCTGCGCAATGCTCTCCACAATAGCATCACAACCTGCCTACATACGTTTGGGACGTGAACTTTCATGTGCACCTGCATATAGGGAAAATTTGCTGGTTAATGCCATTGCGTCACTGACGAATCGCCAACAGGTGACGAAACGGATAGGGGAGACCTCTATCTTCGTCAGCACTGTGGCGTCGATGAACAGCCACACGGCACTTTTCCGACTCAAACATTTTCATGTTGCCATCTTTGATGAGGCTTCCCAGATTCTCGAACCACAAATCATGGGTATTCTCACTTCTCCTTCCATAGATAAATTCATCATGATTGGCGACCACAAGCAGCTGCCTGCTGTGGTGGTACAAAACGAGGATAAGTCTGCTGTTCAGTCCCCATTGCTCCATGCCATAGGATTGACCAACTGCCGTAATTCCCTATTTGAACGCCTCTATGAGCAGAACCGCAATCATGCTGATGTTGTGGCAATGCTTGACCATCAAGGACGCATGCACCCTGCCATTGCAGACTTTGCGTCCGATGTTTTCTATGATGGACGGCTTCTCCCCGTAGGGCTTCCTCATCAATTGGAGGAATTGCCTTATCGCCATTATGACAAGGACCTTCCCATCGAACAGCTTATCGCCACTCGTCGCTGTGCCTTCATCAATGTGCCACGCCCCTCATTGGAAGACCGTATGCCAAAGGCGAATGTGTTGGAGGCACGCATTATTGCCCAATTGGTCAAAGGCATTGTCTCTCTCCACGAAAAGAATGATATGCCTTTCGACACTCAACGTCAGCTGGGTGTCATCGTTCCTTTCCGTAGGCAGATTGCTCTGGTGCGTGTCGAGATAGCCAAACTCCTTCCTGATGTGGCTGAAAACCTTGTCATTGACACGGTGGAACGCTATCAGGGCTCACAGCGTGACATCATCATTTACGGAACCGCCATCACTCAGCACTATGAGCTTGATGTGCTTTCCAACCTTACGGAGACCGCATCAGGTATGGTTGACCGTAAACTCAACGTGGCCATCACCCGTGCAAGGAAGCAACTCTTTATCCTTGGAAATGAAAAATTGCTCCGCGACAATGTTTTATATGCCAAACTGATAGACTATTGCAAAAAAAGTTAACAAATCCTTTTCAGTTTTTTGTTTTTATTCTTATCTTTGCAACCGAAACATTACTAATCGCTTTCTAATGAGATATTTGAGATTTTTTCTGATGGCATTAGGCTTCGCTTTGTCATCCATCACATTTGCACAAAGAAACACTGCTTATCAGCAATACGTTGATAAATATAAGGATGCAGCTATTGAACAGATGCACCGCTACAAAATTCCAGCCAGTATCACTCTTGCACAGGCACTGCTTGAAAGCGGGGCTGGCACCAGCTATTTGGCAAAGAATGCCAACAACCATTTCGGCATCAAGGTCGGCACTGGATGGAGTGGACCTTATGTCACACGTGATGATGACCATAAGAATGAACACTTTCGAAAGTACAAGAATGTAGAGGAGAGTTATGAAGACCATTCACAGTTCTTGCTGAAAGACCGCTATAAGAGACTTTTCGATTTGAATCCTCTTGACTACAAGGCATGGGCACGTGGATTGAAAGCGTGCGGCTATGCCACATCACCCACTTATGCAGAACGTCTCATCACCATCATCGAGACTTATGAACTGGATGACTACGACGAAGATCGCATAGGCCTGAGAAAATATAAGAGAAAGACGCAGCCGGAAGTGCAATATACCGCTCCTACCAAACATCCTGTTAGAACCGTCAATGGAATTCAGTGCATCACCATGCGTGAGGGTGATACTTGGGACGCTATTGCCAAGGAAACCAAAATTGCCAAGAAGAAACTGCTGAAGTTCAACGAAGTGGATGAAGACTTCCTTCCTCCTGTCGGTACCAATATTTTCTTGAACAAGAAAGCCAAGAAAGCAGATACTCAATACAAGGATTATTGGCACAAGGTGAAGGCTGGCGAGTCCATGTACACCATCTGCCAGTTCTATGGCATCCGTATCGATGCCCTATATAAGATGAACTTCAAGGATGACAGCTACATTCCTGTTACAGGTGACTTGCTGAAAGTCCGTTGAATCATGCGAAAGTAAAGAAGAGGTGCATCTGACCGAGCAGTCGGATGCACCTCTTCTTTTTATGATGTGTGTTGATGATTGCTTAGTTTGCTGCCTCAAATTCCTTCAGGAAGCGGACATCATTCTCGGAGAAGAGACGGAGATCCTTGACTTGGTATTTGAGGTTGGCGATACGCTCAATACCCATACCGAACGCATAGCCTTTATATTTGGTTGAATCGATACCGTTGGCTTCGAGCACGTTGGGATGCACCATGCCGCATCCAAGAATTTCCAACCAACCAGAACCCTTACACATGCTGCAACCCTTGCCCTTGCAGAGTGTGCAGGAAACATCCATCTCGGCACTTGGTTCTGTGAAGGGGAAGTAAGAAGGACGGAGACGAATCTGTGTGTCTTCGCCAAACATCTCCTTGGCAAAGAGGAGCAGCACCTGCTTGAGGTCGGTGAAGCTCACTTTCTCATCCACATAGAGTCCTTCCACCTGATGGAAGAAACAGTGGGCGCGGGCAGAAATGGCCTCATTGCGGTACACACGTCCCGGGCAAAGCACACGGATAGGTGGCTGCTGCTTTTCCATCACACGTGCCTGCACCGAACTGGTGTGGGTGCGGAGGATGATGTCTGGATGTGCCTCTACGAAGAAAGTGTCCTGCATATCGCGTGCAGGGTGGTCGTCAGCAAAGTTCATGGATGAGAACACATGCCAGTCGTCTTCCACTTCAGGACCTTCAGCCAGAGAGAATCCAAGGCGTGAGAATATGTCAATGATTTCATTCTTCACGAGGGTGAGAGGATGACGAGTGCCGAGACCGATGGGGTAGGCTGTGCGGGTGATGTCGAGGTGGTTCGCCTCAGTTTCCTGCACTGCACAAGCATCACGGAGCGCGTTGATTTTCTCTTGCGCTTTGTTTTTCAGTTCGTTAATTTTGATGCCAATCTCCTTCTTCTGTTCTGCAGGCACATTGCGGAAATCTGCCATGAGGGCAGTGATTTCTCCCTTCTTGCTCAAGTATTTGATACGAAGCTGTTCAATCTCTTCAGCAGAATTTGCTTCGAGACCTTCCACTTCTGTGAGTAAACGTTGAATTTTGTCTAACATATCGTTGTCAATTTATGATGTTTTTTGAAAATCGGTGCAAAGATACGAAAAAAACTCCTAACTCCTAACTCCTAACTCCTAACTTTTAGCTATCTTTGCAACGTTTTTCAAAAATATATGCGAAAAGGTTTAGTTATAGCAGTTGCTATGGGTTCTCTTCTCTTCTCTTGTCAAGACAAGAAGATGACGAATGCTTTCCAACAAGATGGGGATGAGGATGAGGATTCTCTGGAAGCGTTTGTTGGTGACACACTCCATTTATTTGATGAAGAAGAGCCGCCAGCAGCGGTGGATGAACTGTTCGATGACTTTTTCTATAATTTTATTGACGACTCCAGATTTCAGGGTCAGCGTATTGCTTTCCCCTTGTCTTGCAAGGAAGGCGGTGACGAGGAAAAACTGACAAAACAGGAATGGTCTCAATATGACCATTTCAAGAATCAAGAACTTCTTTCGGTGATTTATGAGCGTGAGCAGGATTACGAGTTGTCGAAGGACACATCCATGCAGAGTGTAGCTGTGGAATGGATTGGGCTACGGGATGATGCTGTGCAGAATTACCGTTTCAATCGTTTGGAAGGCAAATGGATGCTGACGGAAATAGACAAACACCGGAGAAGTGAGATGCCGACAGGTGAGTTTTTGGACTTTTATGCCCGCTTTGTTAACGACAGCGTTTTTCAGCGTAGCGCGTTGGCAGATCCTGTGAAAGTGATTCTCACTTCTGAGGATGGTGAGGAAGAACCAGAAGAAGAACATGTGAACCCCGACGAATGGTTTGAGATGAGCGAGAGCATGCCATTGCCGAAAGATGCCCTTGTGAATGTGAATTATGGACAGGCAAGCATCAGCCAGAACAAGAAGATTCTTCTTATTCAGGGACTGGGAAATGGTATGCAGATGAAGTTCAAGTTCAACAAACAGGGCGATGACTGGAAACTGATGGAGATTGAGTATTAGTTGACAGCTGATAGTTGAAAGTTGACAGTTTGCAATCGGATATGAAAGAATATAAGGATTATAGTCTGTTGAACCACAACACGTTTGGCATGGATGTGAAAGCCAAGCGATATGTGGAATACGACAGCGAAGAAGAACTCAAGAACTTGATTCCCACTTTGGACGGTGAGGTGCTTCACATCGGAGGTGGCAGCAATCTGCTCTTCAAAGGAAACTTTGAGGGCACCATCCTGCACAGTGCCATCTGCGGCATCGAGGAACTGTCAACTGTCAACTGTCAACTGTCAACTGTCAAAGGTGAAGTTCTGGTGCGTGTCGGTGCAGGAGAAGTGTGGGATGACTTTGTGGCATGGGCTGTTGAACGAGGTTTGGGTGGCGTGGAAAACCTGTCGCTTATTCCTGGTGAGGTGGGAGCGAGTGCGGTGCAGAATATCGGTGCTTATGGAGTGGAGGCAAAGGATGTGATTGCGATGGTAGAGGCAATAGACCTTTCCAATGGTCAGAAACGTGTGTTCGGAACAGAAGAATGCAATTATGCCTATCGCCAGAGCATTTTCAAGAATGCCTTGAAAGGCAAGTATGCCATCACCTACGTCACTTATCGCTTGCAGAAACAGCCTGTACTGAAACTGGACTACGGCAACATCCGCGCGGTGCTTGGGGACAACGGACAACATACAATTAGCGACGTTCGTCAAGCCATTATCGACATCCGCAATGCCAAACTTCCAGACCCGAAAGTGCAGGGCAATGCTGGCAGTTTCTTCATGAATCCTGTAGTGAGCCGTGAAAAGTTCCTTTCTCTCCAGAAAGACTATCCACAGATGCCTTACTATGAAGTGGAGGGAGGGGTGAAGATACCTGCCGGTTGGATGATAGACCAATGCGGATGGAAAGGCAAATCACTGGGACGTGCGGGAGTGCACGACAAACAGGCATTGGTGCTCGTCAACCTCGGTGGAGCCAGTTCTGAGGAAATCATCACGCTTTGCAACACCATCTGCAAGGATGTGAAAGAGAAGTTTGGCATCGACATTCATCCCGAAGTGAACTTGATATGAGAATTACGATTCTTGGTAGCGGAACCTCTTGTGGTGTACCTCAGATAGGGTGCACCTGTGCTGTATGTACCTCCCAAGACCCGAGAGATAAGCGTCTGCGCTGTTCTTCCTTAGTGGAAGTGAGGGGCAAGCGCATCTTGATTGATTGCAGTCCCGACTTCCGCCAGCAGATGCTGGGCATCGACTTCAAACCTCTCGATGCTGTGCTCATCACCCACGAACACTATGATCATGTGGGAGGGCTCGATGACCTTCGTCCCTACAGCGTCTTTGGCGATGTGAATGTCTATGCCGAGAAGTTCTGTGCCGACCATCTGATGGAGCGCATCCCTTATTGCTTCACGCCCAAGGACAAGCGCTATCCAGGGGTGCCAACTCTCAATCTGATGGAGATGGAGCCCCATGTGCCCATCAAGGTGGGTGAGGACGTGGAAGTCATCCCCATTCGTGTCATGCACGCCAAACTGCCCATTGTTGGCTTCCGCATCGACAACTTTGCCTACATCACCGACATGAAGACCATTCCCCCTACGGAGTTGTCCTACTTGCAGGGAATAGACTACATGATTGTGAATGGCTTGCGCCACAAAGAGCATCCCAGCCACCAATCCATTGACGATGCCATCACCTTTGCGCAGCAGTTAGGAGTCAAAGAGGCATGGCTTGTCCACATGAGCCATCACATCCAGCCCCATGCAGAAGAGGAAAAGACCCTTCCCCCTGGCATTCACTTGGCATACGATGGCGAAGTGATCACCTTCTAAAGAATAAAACAAAGCACCCACAAAGCCGATGAGCCTTGTGGGTGTTTGCTTGATGTGTTCCTGTCTGTCGATTAGAACTGGAGGCTGTTGATGTCGAAGCCAGTGGTGATGTTGTCGAAGTTGGTCATCTCCTCCACACCCAGGTCTTCGTCCCAGTCTTGCATGAAAGGAGCCTTGCCGGGTTTTGAAGGGGTGCTGCCACCCATGCTGCCACTCATGCTGCCACATATCATGTTGCTTGCCTCCATCTTAAATACCTCTGTCTGAGGTTTCATATATGCTTTTTTCATTGTACTGCCACTTTTTTACCGTTATAAATATAGATTCCATTCTGTGTTGGACGCTCAATGCGGCGACCATTCAAGTCGTACCAGTTCTCAGTACCGTCCTTGTCGATGAGTTGCAGCGACTGGATGTCAGTTGCACCGCCCTCCTCAAAGTCTGTGCCGATACGGAGTGGTGCACCACCGCCCACAGGCACGATGAAGGCACGGAATGCTGGTACGTAGGCATCGCCATACTCTGGGTGTTCAGCAGTTGCAGGCTGCACCTGTCCCCAGTCATTGCCGTCCTGCAGGATGTAAGCACCCTTGGCTACTGCCTCGGCATTGCTCAGACCCAGGTGGGTGCCGACAAACTTGAAGCCACCCGCTGTAGGACCATCACATTCCTTCTGCAAGGTGATAGGGGTATCTTCTAAGAAACTCCAAGACATGCCTTCTGACACAGTCACGAGATATGGTTTGTTGGCTTCCGGTGTGGTCACCTCTGTGAACTGCAAGGATGTAGCCGTGGCACTACTCAACGTGTAGTACTTCATGCTTTCACTTGTAGCAGGATCTTCAGGCATGCAAACCGTATAGACAGCCACATCCACACCGTCGATGGTGGCATCAGGATCCCACATGTACTCAGGACCAACAAACTCACGCATGTAACTTAATTCAGGCACTGTCACCTTACCATCTACGATGTCGAGGAGCGTTACGGTCAGGTCAAGACCTGCAAAGTTTTGGCTACCATCTGAAACGAAGTTGAGTGTCATGCTGGTGCCAATGAGTGTGCCGATGTCGACGGGGTCTTCATTCGTCTCATTACATGCCCGGTCAAGAAGCATTCCCCCCTCTACTGTGGTGCCAGCATAGACAGAAAAATAATCCCAGTAACTTCCTGAGTTACTAATCTCTGTCGTCACTGTACCTGTCAACTGAATCACCTTGTTTGCAGGGGCAGTCAGCACAAGGTTGCCATTGCACATATCGCTGTAGTCACCCTCCTTGCCGCCATCGTCATACACCTTAAAGGTGTTGATGGTGCCGTCAAGAGCCAGTATCTTTGTGTGAGATTTTGGCATCAATATATAGTAGCCGTCATGCGAGTTTCCCTTTCCTCCTTCGTAATGAAGGTCCTCAATCTCATTGGTGCACCAATCTTCCTCGAAATTCTTGCCACATCGTTCACAATGCCAATGCTCAAAAGTTCCACCCGTACTGAAGGTGGCTGGCACGGCATCAACATGCTCCGTGCGATGCCCCAAGGCTGGAATCTCAGGGTTACCATCTACTGGTACGGTGCAATCGGCATCGCTGTAGAATGCCGACGTGGCAACATCATACCAGCAATCTTGTGTGTATCCGACCTCCGTGCAAGTGGGCTCTTTCTGTTTGTAGGCGTAAAGCGTGGGCACAAGAGAATTGTCATTGATGGCAGTATGATCACTAACTTCACCTGCATCAAGGATTTGACTATAGGAATCCATAAAGGTCTTCAGAAGTGTCACCGTAGCATGGTATTCATAAGCCCAAATGTAATCCGAATTACTGCTCCAAGAGAGGTAGATGGTGCCGTCACCTGAATTTGCTTGCTCATCAACATTGTTAATACCGCCTGGACCGCCACCAAGCCATGATGCAGAGACCTGGCCACCATAGATGCTGATGATGCCGCCATTGCCACCATCGCCACCAGTACCATTTTCATAAACCTCCTCGGCTACTTCATACGATAGTCCGTCGCCGCCATAGCCGCCACCGATAATGCTGCTACCATTAGCAATTATCCCACCGCCATAGATGTTGATGATGCCGGCGTTTTCACCAGAATCGCCATTCCCTTCTTGACTTATTCCACCATTACCACCAATGGCTGCATCATTAGAGTTACCAATTGCTTCGACCTTACCACAGTCTACTCCTGCACTCTGTGCATAGATGTTGATCGTGTTGCCCTCTGCCACCCGAATGCCTCCGTTTGCATAGAATTCGCACCCGTCGGCGAGAATCAGGTTCACAGTACCCATGACCGTGATGCGGTCAGAAATCGTGGTCTCACCATCTACATAATACCAACCACTGCTGAGTAACGTGTTGCTGCTGTTCAGCAGTATGGCACTTGCTTTCTTGGTCTGCGCGCCGGCTGCAGCCGTCGGGTCAAAGTAGTCCACATTGGCAGGTTCTGCCCACACGAATTCTGGAGAATGAATCGTAACAGAGGTCTCTCCTTCAGAATAAGAATAATTGCTTGGAGTCCATTCCACATTATTCACACTCACGGAAAGACCACCTGCAGGGCTGACGAGATAGTTATATGCTGTTGCAGCAGCAACAACTTTGAGTTGCACGGTGTAACGGTATGTGTTGCCTGCTTCGAACACGTCTGAAGTGTTCAGCATATCCCATTCCGTTCCGTCTTGCTTCTCCCAATGACCGTTGTCGAAAGTCAAGGTCTCATCATAACCATAGAGCAACTTCATAGTCGGCTGTGTGCATTTTTCTCCCAAAGCGGGGATGGAGGCAAAGTTTGATTCGACATACACATCGCTGATGGGATATCTCTCATCCTGAGCCAGAGCCGGCTGGCACCATGACATCAGAGCGAGCATCGCCAGCAGAATAGCCCGCGCACTAAGTAGGGGGTAATGTTTTGTTCCCATAAACCAGTTAGTTTGTAATGTTAAAAAATAGGATAGTTACTACAAGTTTGTAATGGATAGGTTGTAAATTACAGTAGTAAATCTTTTTACACTACAAAGGTACGAAGAAATGGTGACATGACAAAGAAAAACACAAGATTTTTTTTTGTTATCATGAAATAAATTTTGGGGTTGGCACGGTAAGGTCCGGGAAAAGTAAAAAAGTAATTTTAGTAAATGGTAATTTTAGTCATTCGCAGGTTGGTTTGGGGGATTACTAATAGGGGGAGTACTGTAAATAAATATATTTATATATATTTATTATATTATTATATATATATTTATTATACGCGTGTACTCGTGAGACAAAATTTACCAAATTTACCATTTACCAAATTTACCATTTACTAAAATTACCATTTACCTTTTTGCGGTGTAACGCTCCCTTCATCAAGAATGGGGATATTGCAAGTACCCCTATGTTGGCTTACCCGTAGACCCTTACCCTGAGTCCCCCACAAAGACCTGCGCATGTTGCCCGCAAAGACACTCTTATGTTGCCCGTAAACACATCCATGCTCTGCCCGTAAAGACACCAACGCTTGTGGGAAACTGCTATGAAAGTGACTGAAAATGGCTACCAGTAGCCAAAAAAACAGATAAATGGCTACAAACTTGCAACCGCCATCTTTATGTCGTAACTTTGCAGCGGATTAGGATTACAGCAGCAAAAAAACTTTACAATCGTTCTTTGAGTTACTGATACTATTTCAGACCTCCCCAGGTGCCTTTGATTTTCTTGCATTGTGTGTAGAGGGATGGGCAGTTGAACACCTTGAACAAATCGCCTTCGTCCACCTGTATGATTTCCACACTGCGTTGTTCAGTGTCCCAGCCTTTACCCATCATGTAGATGTACATCACTCTGCCGTCGTACAGTTGCATGTCCTGATGCTTGTTGACGCTGGCACGCATGTTCACTGTGTAAGGGTACTTAGGCGTATAGGCGTTCTGAGGAGTTGCACCCTCCAGCACTGCTGCTGGCAGGTAAGGCTGGTGATAAGAGTCATTCTCTGGAGCGTACTGCGAAGTGCCAAACTTCTCCTTGAGCTGAGAGAGCACGGAGTTGACGTTGGAAGGGTAGTTGATGAGGCGGATGCACTTCTCACCCTCTGCACGGTCGCGACCATATATCGCCATTGCCATTGGCATCATGGCTGCCGTTCCGTAAGGAGTGGTGCCGAGGAATTTCGTATACACTTCCTCAAACTCCTCAAAGTTGGAAGGTACATTCGTAAAGGTCACAATGCCAGTTCCGGCAGGGTTGTATGTCTTGATGTTCAGTGTGCCCTTCATGGTGTAAGTGTGTCCATTACTGGTGAAAGAAGACTCCTTGCCTAATTGGGCAATGGCGTTTAATGCCTGGTCTTTTGCCTCTTTCTTGGCTTCCTTTTTCACTTCGTTCTTAAGAGCTTGCTTACCTCTGTTAATTAGACCTTGAAGTTGTGCATTTGCTACACAATTTCCACCCATCAGCAGCATGGCTGCCATGAGCACTTTGTAAAAGTTCTTGTTCATATCCAAAACAGTTTTAAATGTAATTCAGTTGCAAATGTACAAAATAAACTTGAATAAACACTGCAAAAAGAATGGAAAAGCGATGATGAACAAATAAAAACGGGCAACCGATAGGTTCGGATGCCCGTTCTTATATATGAATAATGTGTTCCTTTTACAGATTCATGTTCTGCAGGAAAGAGATGAGCACACCTGCGGCAACGGCTGAACCAATCACACCAGACACGTTAGAAGACATGCAGTAGTTGAGCACGTGGTTCTTGGGGTCGTACTTGGTGGAAATCTCGTTGCAGACACGGCTTGCCATTGGCACGGCAGAAAGACCGGTTGCACCGATGAGCGGGTTGATCTTCTTCTTGCTGAAGAGGTTCGTAATCTTCACCATGCAGATACCTGATGCGATGGAGAGACCGAAGGCGAAGAAGCCGCCGACCACGATACCGATGGTGGTCCAGTTGAGGAATGCCTGCACTGTCATTGTTGCACCTACGCAAAGACCGAGGAACACGGTTGCGGTGTTCATGATGGAGTTCGAGATGGTGTCGAACAGACGGCTGGTGTCAGAACCGATCTCCTTCAGCAGGTTACCGAACATGAGCATACCAATCAGAGAAACTGCAGATGGAACGAGCAATGCCACGATGGTGGTCACGGCGATGGGGAAGATAATCTTGATGACCTTCTCGTTCTTCATCTTCTGACCAGAAGGGAAGAGCTTGTCCTGCTCCTTCATGTTAATCTTCAGTTCCTTCTCAGAGCAGAGCATCTTCACCACGAGTGGGATGATGACGGGCACGAGCGCCATGTAGCTGTAGGCAGCAATGGCGATAGGAGCCAAGAGGTGGGGAGCCAGCTTGATGGTGGTGAAGATGGCTGTGGGGCCGTCAGCGCCACCGATGATGCCGAGCGATGCAGCCTCCTTGATGTTGAACTGTCCTGATGCCACAGCGATGATGAGCACTGCGAAGATACCCATCTGTGCAGCTGCACCGAAGATGGACAGGCGAAGGTTGCGGAGCATTGGGCCGAAGTCGGTCAGCGCCCCCACACCCATGAAAATCACTGGTGGCAGGAAACCGGTCTTGATGAGCATGTAGTAGAGGAAGTTCATCAAGCCGAGGTCGTGTGCAATCTGGGGAAGCGACATCTCCCAGATGTTCTCTGCCAGCACCTTGCCTTCTGCATTGACGATGCGTCCAGCCTCGTCAGCCTGATACACGCCCATGTCGCCGCCAGGGAAGTTGGCGATGAGCACACCGAAGGCGATGGGGATGAGCAGCAGCGGCTCGAAGTACGAAGGCAAGCAAGTACATGACAAGATAAGTACCATTGGCGGCGATGATGTCGCTGAATGCCGTCATCTGGTATATGTTATTCAGTATTTCTTCCATAATTGTTAAGTGAAAAGTGAAAAGTGAAAAGTGAAAAATCTATGTTACCAGACATCTCTTGTCACCGATTCACTTGTTTTTATGTTTAATATCTTGGTGTGAAAAGGAAAAGCAAAAGATACTTAGATTTTTCACTTTTCACTTTTCACTTCATGAAGTCGGCTTATGCAAGCTTCATGATTGGGTCGTCTTCTTCCACTGAGTCGCCAGAGTTGACGAGGATGGCGGTGATGGTGCCAGCCTTGTCGGCACGGATGGCGTTGAAGGTCTTCATGGCCTCGATGTAGCCGAGGGTGTCACCAGCCTGAACGGCATCGCCCACCTTCACGGGAGTCTCAGAGTTGTCCTTCACGAGGTAGAACTTACCCTCCAATGGAGCCACGATGTCCTCACCTTCGCCAGCTGGAGCGGCTGCGGGTGCTGTACCT
>ONDH01000033.1 GCA_900316505.1 uncultured Prevotellaceae bacterium | reverse complement strand
CCAGAAGGCGATAGACGACGGCATCTACACGCGTGACCTGCTGAAGACCATCAGCGTGAAGTTCTACCCCGAGGGCGGTGACCTCATTGCGGGGAAGAAATGCCGTGTGGCGATGCTGGCGGTGGACGACAACGGGCATCCGCATGAGGGAGAGGGTTTTGTGATGAACGAAAGGGGCGACGTGCTCGCCTCCGTCAAGACCGACACGCTGGGCAGGGGACTCTTTGAGATTGTGCCCGACACGGGGAAGCTCACCTTCCAGATGCGGAACTTGAGGAAGAGTGAACGAAGGGGCGTGCAATACTTTGAATTGCCCCAAGCAAAGAAGGAAGGTTGCACACTCAGTGTTGACGCTGTGAGCGAGCAGATGTTTGCCACCCTCCAATGCAGCGACGTCATCTGTGGCAGCATGCTTGGCTATGTCATCATGCACAACGGGAACATCTACCGATGTGACACCCTTACCGCAGCCCCAATCATAGAGATAGAGCTGGACAGGCAGGCAATGCCCGAGGGGGTGAACCAGATGACAGTGTTCGACAGCAGGGGTGCGATTATGGCGGAGAGGCTCTTCTTGACAGCATACGTGTCACCGCCATCACACAGAGGCTGAAGCCCTGCGGCAAGGTGGAATTGGAACTGCAAACGAAACCCAATGCCAACCTGTCCTTCTCCGCCATGGACGCAAAGACGATGACGAACGGCAAGCAGGGGAACATGAAGACATGGATGCTGCTAAGCTCAGAAGTGAGGGGCTATATTCACAATGTGGATTACTACTTCGAGGCAGACGACAAGGAACACAGGCAGAATGCCGACCTGCTGATGCTGACGCAGGGCTGGCGACGCTATGACTGGCGGCTGATGTCAGAGAAATACACCTTCCGAAAGGCGCAGCCCATAGAAGACCAGTTCTACCTGTATGGCAAGCTGAATGTCTATCGCAAACGGAACCCCGTGTCAAACGTACACCTGTATGCCATCCTCTACAATGAGAAGGGGCAGAGCTTGATAGGGAACACGAGGACGGACTCGGTGGGCAACTATGCCTTCAAACTGCCGTTCATAGATGGAGAATGGAAGATGTCCATTTACACGACGAGGGATGGAAAGAAGAAGGAGAAACTGAAGACCTACTATGTAGGCATCGACAGGCAGTTCTCGCCCGAAGCGAGGTACCTCACGCCCGAGGAACGGGAGATTCTTCATCCGCTCAAACCGAACGCCTTCGTGAAAAAGCCTTTCGAGGAACTGAATGAAGAAGACGAGTTCATCCCCATCACGGAAAAAGAACACGTGCTGCAGAATGTGACTGTGAAGGCGAAAAAGAGATACTTCGTCAATGATGACTGGCGATACAAAAACGAGGCGTGGGGACGTCAGTACGCAACGCTTCACTATGACATAGACAAGGAACTTGACAAAATCCTTGACAGGGGAGAGCCAGAACCGACCATTTTCGAGTTCCTTTGCAAAAATAACATGATGTTCAACAACCCTGAATGTGTTGATTTGCCTAAAGTCATGATACCTAAAGGGCTGGGCGTCGGTCTTGGAAGTGGACACATGGCGTATGGAGGTCGTCCCATCGTTTGGATGGTAGATAATGGGGACAGAGGTGAAACATTCTCAGATGGATCATCTGGTTATTCTAATACGGGAACAGCGTTTTTTGTCCCCTTTTTCCCCATGTTTATGAGTGACATCAAGAGTCTGTATATTGTTCCGTCCTCTCCGTCAAGGATAGAGACCATCATATATATCTATACCCATATCAGATATTCCACCGAGAGCAACAAAGGACTCCGCCGCACCTACTTTCAGGGCTTCAACCAAGCCTCCACGTTCAGGACGGAGGACTACAGCGTGATACCTCCCCAAAGCCAAGGTGGAGTTCTTCAACAACTCCACGTGCGAGGAGATGTACATCAGCGTGGAAGGAATGACACAGGACGGGAAGGTGCTGGTGAATGAATAAGAAGCTCGACGACGTCAAACTTAAATAAATTGTAGCCAACTTAGAGTTATATTCGCAATCTGCCAGTCAAGGGCGCTGTCAAAGTAAATTTCCATGTTTGTGGTGTCACGATACATCTCCAACTCCCTTTCCGTCGTTTTCTCTCCTTCAAGACCTGCGTTGACCCTCTTCCAGACGTCGGTGCGTCGATGTCGACGATGTCGGCAAACCGACGTCGACGATGTCGATTTTGAGGTTCTTACATAAACCTTAAGGAGGGTGTTATACGGAGGGTGATGAAGGAGTGGAAGGATGGGGGCAATGAGCGTCACTCGTATACACACTTCAATGTCACTCGTATACACACTTCAATGTCACTCGTATACAACATCAAACGTCACCAATATACTCAGCTCTATGTCACTAATATTCTCGTTTCTGTGTCAAGGCTATACTCGCTCGCGCTTAAGGGGTATTCTCACTTCTGTTTAAGGGGCATTCTCAAGTCTGTGTAAGGGCTATCCTGAGAAAGAATGAAAAAATGAAGAAATGAAAGAATGAAATGCGCTGCGCTAAATGACAAATGATAAATGACAAAATGGGCTCTTTGGTGCAAAAATGCGTCCCAACTGCAAAATAATTCCTCATTCTTTCATTTTCTCATTCTTTCATTTTTTCATTTTCTCATTTTTCCCTACCTTTGCACCCAAGTTTTCGACGAGCCATCTATTCGGCTGAAAGAATGATGGTGCGTTGAATAACATTTTATTATTCATTTATATACTAAAATTATGTATTTAGATTCAGCAAAGAAGGCAGAGATTTTTGCCGAGTATGGTGCTTCTGCCACCGACACTGGTTCTTGCGAGAGCCAGATTGCACTTCTCACTTACCGTATTCAGCACTTGACTGAGCACGTGAAGGCTAACCACAAAGACCACGTAACCAATCGTGCACTGGTTCAGCTCGTGGGTCAGCGTCGTCGTTTCCTCTCTTATTTGAAGAGAAAGGACATCGAACGTTATCGTGCAATCGTCAAGAAGCTTGGTCTCCGCAAGTAATCGGATATCCAAGAACAAACAACCGCGGCATCCTTGAAGGGTGCCGCGGTTGCTGTTTCAATAACCTTTACAGTTTCACGGTTTGGCTCTTGCCGCTGTAGGTGATGGTCTTTTGTGCACCGCCAGCCACTTTCACGTGGAACGTGCGTGAAGCAGGCATGCCCTCAAAGGAGCCATTGCGTTTGCCAATGGTGAGGGTTTTCGAATGGTTGTTCCATGTGAGGGTGATGGTGCTGTACTGTCCTTTCTCGTAGTTGTAGTTGTCACCTTCGTCTTCGTAGAGGGTGAAGGTGGCGTCTGCTCCTGGATACACTACAATGTCGAGGTTGTCAAACTTGTTTTCGTTGGCATACTGCACATCAGGACCAAGGGGAAGGATGGAGCCTGCCTTGATGTAAAGGGGCGAATGATTGAGAGGAGCTGCGGCAGTGATTGTCTGCCCACCATTCAAAAGGGAGTTAGTCCAATAATCGTACCATTGTGCACCTGCGGGAAGATACACACTGAAAGTCTTTTCTGTCTTCCAATCAACGGGCGCATAGGTCTCACGCTGGAGGTTCTGCTTGTCCCATCCCGACATGGGGTCGGTCTTGACGATTTTCTCTTGTGTGTAAAGCGGGTCAACCACAGGGCAGACCAGCACGTTGTGTCCGAAGAGGTATTGGCGGTTATTGTCCCATGTCTGCTTGTCTTCCTTGAAATCCATGAAGAGGGCACGCATGAAAGAATCGTGGTGTGCGGTCACTTGCCATGATTGGCTGTAGATGTAGGGAAGGAAGCGGTAGCGGAGTTTGACTGCATCGACGAGGGCGTCATAGACGGGTTCTCCTTGTTTGCCGAAGTAGTAGAGTTCGCGATAGATGTCAGCTCCGTGGCTGCGCATCATAGGGGTGAAGGCACCGAATTGCATCCAGCGCACGTAGAGTTCCTGATACTGAGGGTTGCGTGTGGCAGAGTTGTGACCCTGTGTGTTGTAGGAGCCGGCGAAGAAGCCACCGATGTCGGCATTCACGTTAGGGTTAGCGGTGAGGGTGTAGTTAAGACAGATAGGCACTTGCTTGCGGAAGCTATCCCATGAAGAGCCGATGTCGCCGCTCCAAGTGTTGGCACCATAGCGCTGCTGACCAGCAAAGTAGGAGCGGGTGAGGATGAAGACGCGCTTGCTGTCGTCGATGGCACGTTGGCTGTCGTACACACCACCCACGGTCATGAGAGGGAAGGCGTTGCGTACGCTACGGAAAGTGCCCATAGCTGTGGGCTGGTCACGCTGTTCGTCAGTCACGTTCATCTGATCGGGGTCAGTGGAGTCCATCCACCATGCGTCGATGCCCATCTTGTGGAGACGGGAGAGGTTTTTCCAATAGATGTCGCGGGCTTCTTTACTATACACGTCGTAACAACGCACGCCACTGGGATAGTCCATGCGTGGAGGCCATTGGGACAGTCCGCTCTGTGGCCATGTCTGGAAATCAAGTAGCAAGTTCTTCTCCTTCATCTCTTTGAAGGCTTTGGTTTCAGGACCAAAGGATGCCCAGATACTGATGCTCATGTGGGCATGTTGCTTGTGCACTTCATCTATCATCTGTTGTGCGCGGTCAAACTCAGGGTTGAGGAACTCCATCGCATTCCAGTTGTAGTTGCTGCCCCAATATTGCCAGTCCTGAATGATGCCGTCGAAAGGCACTTTGAGGTCACGGTATTTGTGCACCACCTCCAACAGCTCATTCTGTGATTTGTAGCGTTCACGGCTCTGATGAAATCCGTAGGTCCACAAAGGGAACATGGGCACTTCGCCAGAGAGATGTCTCATCTCGGCTATCACCCCGTCTGCATTGCCACCATAGATGAAATAGTAGTCACTCAGTTTGCCTACTTCCGATTCCAACTCCACGTTGCCTGCAACACCTTTTGCAGGAGTGATGAGGTGGGTGGGGGAGTAGTTGTCCCAAAAGATTCCGTATCCTTTGATACTTTGATAGAAATGGGCAAAGTCTTCAAGGTTGCTCTGCTCCATGTGTCGGTTCTCGCCACGCTGTGACATCTTGCCATTTTGTAGAAGACCGATACCATAGATGCCCTCGTCGGCTTCCACGGAGAATGTCTGCTTCACGCGGAATGCACCTGCGTTGGGTCCTGTGGTGATGGGAGTAAGAACGCTTTCGCCAGCTTGGGTGAGAAGATTACCCTTGTTGTCGGCAAAGGTCACCTTACCTGCATCGACAGTGACAGTGAGTGCCGAAGACTTGTAAACGGTGGCATTGCCTTTTCGTGTCAGGCTCACCTTCACCTGCTCTGGCTGGGCAATGACCACAAGCGACTTTTTCCCAGCCTTCTGTCCATTATCGTTCACGATGCGGACGGTGCGGGGTGTGTAGAATTCCACTGTCTGTGCCCAAGTCGTCAGGACGGACAGGGTTACCAAAGATAAAAGAAAGGTTTTTTTCATAAGAATATGAGGTTTTAGTGAATGATTGCTGCAAAGGTAGGGCTTTTCTTCTTTTGGGAAGGAATGATGTGGATGAATCAACAGAGTAGTGTGGTTGATTTCAGTGGGTAATCACGTTGAATCAACAGAGTAGTGTGGTTGATTTCCCTTTAGTTCTGAGGGGTTCTTTCCAAGGTCTTCCTGGAAGCATTTTGCCATGTAACTCGCTGAACTGAAGCCGGATTGCTCCGCCACTTCTGTCATGGTGAGTGAGGTGGTTTGGATGAGTTGGACAGCGTGGTTCACTCGGATGCCACGGATAAATGCCGTTGGAGTTTTCCCCAGCATGGCAGTCATCTTCTTATAGAGTCCAGTACGGTCCATGCAGAGGTCTTGGGCAAGGCGTTCAACAGTATAGTTGGGCGTGGCAAGATGCTGCTCCACCAGTGTCGTGGCACGACTGACCAGCTCGTGGTCAATGGGTATGGTGGCAGCTGTGGCAGGGGGTGTGGAGAGTGTGTCAGAGACGTTGCTGTCGGTGTGCTCACCTTTTCTTTTCCTTCCAAAGAACCACCATAGGAGCATCAAGCACACGAACCCTCCGACACCCGTCAATATCCATACTAAAGGTGTGTGTGATTCAGAAGCGTCGGCATGTCGTCCCACCAACAGTCCGTGGTCATAGGAGCCTATCCACACATTCCCGTTCCTGTCGGTGAAAATGGTGTTCAATCTGCTGGAGGAGATGTAGGAACCATCCGTCATCAGCACTTGCTCTATCTGCTCCGCTTTTCTGGAAGGCAGGTCTATCTTCCACATGCCGTCGCGACTGACAATGAAGGCTGTGTTGTTATCTGTCAGTGAGATGGTGTGCAATCGGTTGGCACGGAAGATCTCCGTCCATCGTCGGGTGTGGGTGTCAAATTCCAGACACAATTTTTGGTCTATCAACTGATAGAAACGTCCACGAAGGGTGTCGGTGACGACGAGTGAGGTGATGGCGGTGGAGTCAAGCGAGGCTTGTACAGCATACAAAAGATGGTTTCCCTCACTGCATACCACCTCTCCGTTGGCATAGAAACGGTACTGTTTTCCTTGGAACGTCTTGAGGTCGAGCAGCAGGTGGGTGGTGTCTTGCTGAATGAAGAACACGTCGCCTTGATCATCCACAAACACATCGTCGGCACTGTCGGGCAGACAATCAGGAATGAACTGGAGCTGCTTGTCGTAGCACCATATTTTTCTGTAGTCCTTCACCCACAAACGGTTGTTCTTGTCGGCATAAACGTGATAGGCGCCTTGATAGCCGGGCAAGGGAGTGGATGACAGCGTGTCCTTCGGTATGATTTGGAAACGATGTCCATCCCAAACGTCAATGCTCTGTGGGGTGGTGGCGGCAATCCTTCCGTCGGGCAGTTCGAGGATGTGCAACACGCAGTTGCTGCTCAGTCCATCGCTGGTGTCAAGCGGTGAAAACACCAACTGTTGTGCACAACAAGAGATTGTGCACAGCAGTCCGATGATATGTGAAAACGTCCGCTTCAATTATCTGACATAGATTTTCTTCTGTCCCTGTATGATGATGCCCGTTGATGTGTCCGAAGCAGGTTTGCCGCTCAGGTCATAGCGTTCACCGTTGCTTTCCTTGCCGCTTTGCATAACGGCAGCAGGAGCGTCAATGCCTGTGGCGAGTTCCTCGGACGCCTTCGAACGATTGCCAGCATAATCGACGGCTTTCACTTTATAATAGTAGTGTTTGCCTTCCTCGGCAGTCTTGTCGGTGTAGGAGGTGGTGGCAACACCGCGGGCAATGGTGTTGTATTCAGGTTCTTCACCCTCCTGCTGGGGTACATCGGCACGCAGCACAATGTAGGTCAGCGCGTCATTGTCAACGGGAGCTGTCCATGCCAGTTCCATTCCCTCTGCACCCAGCTCTTGGGCAGTGAGGGTTGTTGGTGCAGCAGGAGCTCGGGTTTCCGCTTTCGAATCGATGGGCTGGAAACGCCAAAGGTATGCCGACTTGGAACGAGCCTTAGGAGATGGTCCCTCTTTCAGGCACACCTCTGAACCCGATGCTGTGTTCGTGCAGTAGAGGTATTTATTGGACAGACGACTGATAATGTAATAGTAACCATCCTGTGCATACTTCAGATACCATTGCTCCTCCAGCAAGTGCTTGCCATCGCCATCGCCCGACCAGCAGATGACGTTGGCTCCCTCGTCAAGGTTCAGGTTCAGCACATTCAGGTGGGAATTCTTGCCTGTGGTCACATTGTCAATAAACCAGTTGGATATGTCGCCAGTGGTATATCCAGGAGTCACCTTCCAGTGTTGCGATGTGCCCGAAGACTGAAGGCTTGAGGTGGTGACGTTCGCATTTCCATACCCAGTAAGCACCTTGCCGCTGTATTGGTTCAAGATGAGGTAAGTGCCATTGATGACACTGGGAGCCACATCTTCGCCCCATGTGATGTCGAACACACGCTCAGCATTGATTTGTCCTTTCTGGTAGCCTGTGCCGCCTGGCACTTCAAACACATATCTTCTTGTAGGGCCATCGCCATTGAAATACACATCCCTGTCCTTGCTGACAAAAGCAAAAGTGGATGTGGAGGCTTGGCGCTCCGACGAACCGAGATAGCCATGCACCTCACCGGTTGTGTTGTTGCGATACACGGCACCGCACGTCCACGCTGCACGGTTCTCGCCATACCCCAACCGTACCCCTTCGTTTGAGTCGAGGCAGAACTGACCGCGTGCTTTCGAGTCAAAGCCCCACCAGATGCCATTCTCCATGCCGTAGTTTACGCCCACGATGGCTTCACCCACATTGTGCAGCTCGTCGGCAGTTGCCACCTTGCCCTCCCTCTTCAATCGGGTGAAGAAATTGGCATAGTTGTCAAACGAGCCAGCCAACTGGTGCGTGTTGCCCTCGTCCAAATAGTTCCTCAGATAGTAGAACCAAGTCCATGCCTTGTCATTATTCAAGGTGTTGCCGCCACAAACGCGGATGTCCTTGAAGAAGTCATCCGCCTTGATCAGTCTGGCGATGGCAAGGAAATCCCGCTTAGCTTGATCCTCGTCGATGGCTTGTTCCCATACGAAGTCGGGCTCGTTGAAAGGCGACACGCTTACCACCTTCAGTCCTTGACTCTGCACATACTGCACACTCGCCTTGATGAGCCTGTACCACTCCTGTGGCTTGCCGCGATAGTTTGTCCTGCCCGTATAGTCTCTCTCGTCTGTGTCCAGATAGTTGCCATTGCTGTCGGCAGGACGGAACAGCGCTTCGTGGTCGCAGTTGAGATTTACCTCTGTCGTGCCTGTCAGCTTGATGAGGTTGCAACGCCACTGCAACTTCTTTTTCTGACGGTCAGTAAGGGAGTATGTTCCATCGCCATTGTCAGTCACGAGGTCATTGGGTTGGAACGACACACGTCCTGTAGCAAAGTTTCCCTTGCCGATATGCGCCACACCGCGCTTCACATTGAAATCCCAATCCCATGCGGCATCCATGCCCCAATTCACCTTGTATTCCTTGCCAGTGTCAGACAAATCAAAAACGATTTCCACATCAGCCCTTTGTGCTGCTTTCAGATAGTCAGCCCCTGTCTGTGCAGAAGAAGTGAAGAGTGAAAAACTAAAAACTGAAAGTAAAACAAACTTTTTCATATAGGTATGTGTTAGAGTTTCAAAAAATATAGGAAAGTTATCTGCCACGTGGGGCTCGCTATTGCGCTTTCTCGTCCAAGTAGGAATCCTTGAATCCCAAGAAGTAAAGCACGCCATCCAGTCCGATGGTGTTGATGCTCTGCTGTGCATTCGCCACCACACGAGGTTTTGCATGGAAGGCAATGCCCAAACCTGCTTGGGAAAGCATGGGCAGGTCATTTGCTCCATCACCTACAGCGATGGTCTGCTGCAAATCCACTTTCTCCACCTGCGCAATCAGTTTCAGCAACTCCGCTTTCCGCTTGCCATCCACAATCTCTCCCACATAGTTGCCTGTCAGATGCCCTGTCTCGTCTATCTCCAGTTCGTTGGCATACACATAATCAATACCATATTTCTTTTGGATGTATTCGCCGAAGAAGGTGAATCCACCACTGAGGATGGCAATCTTGTAACCATATTTCTTCAGCACATACATCAGTCTGTCCACACCCTCCGTAAAGGGCAGGTTCTCTGCAATTTCCCTCATCACACTCACGTCCAGTCCCTTCAGTAGCCTGCACCGTTCCGTGAAGCTCTCCTTGAAGTCAATCTCACCCCTCATGGCACGCTCCGTGATGGCAGCCACCTGCTCATACACCCCGTTTCTTCTTGCCAATTCATCAATCACCTCCGTCTGAATTAGTGTCGAATCCATGTCGAAACAAATCAGTCGCCGCATTCTGCGGTACATGTTATCTGTCTGGAAAGAACCATCAATCTCCATTTCGCCCGACATCTGCAACAGTGCTCCGTGCAACGCCTCCCTGTCTTTGGGTGTGCCTCGTACCGAAAACTGGATGCATGCCCTCGTCTTCTCCTTCGGATGCAGAATGCTCGCACGCCCAGATAGGCGCTTGATGCCGTCGATGTTCAGTCCTTGTTCCGCAATCAGCCGACTCACCGCCTCAATCTGTCTTGCCTTGAGCCTTCTTCCCAACACTGTCAGGATGTAGCGGTTCTTGCCTTGACGAGCCACCCACGCTTCATACTCTTCCATCGTCACGGGAGCAAACCCTATGTTCACTCCAAGCTCGTTCGCCTTGAACAACAGCTCCTTCATCACATAGCCCGACCTGTCATCTCTCACCTTGATCAGGATGCCCAGCGACAGGGTGGAATGGATGTCGGCCTGTCCGATGTCCTGAATGTCCACATCGTGCCGCGAAAGAATGTCCATGATACTGGCTGTCAGCCCAGGGCGGTCTTCGCCAGTAATGCGCAGCAGCATCAATTCTTCTCCCTCACTGCCTCTGGACTTTTCGCCCATCACTTCCAAAGATTGTTCTTTTCCCATATTACATAGATTTAGCTTTCTGTTGCAAAGGTAAGGAAAAAAATGAAAAAATGAAAGAATGAGAAAATGAAAGAGGAATTATTTGCCATTCAGGGTGTTTTTTCGTTGAAAAAGTAATAATTCCTCATTCCCTTTTCATTTTCTCATTCTTTCATTCTTTCATTTTTTCATTTTTTTTCCTTACCTTTGTGCACAAATTGAAAGCGTAGAAAGAAATGTATCGGATATTTAAGACTATCAGTGACGTGCTCAGTGGGAAGGCAAGCCTCTTTGTCATTCTCACGGCAGTTGTCACGTTCTTTTTCCCCGTGCTTTTTGAATGGGTGAAAGGCAACACGCAAACCGTGATTCTCGGTATTATCATGCTGACGATGGGGCTGACATTGACTCCCGAAGACTTCAAATTGTTGGCGAAACGTCCGTTTGACATTCTGATAGGAGCGATGGCGCAGTTCACCATCATGCCGTTGGTGGCATTCTCGCTGTCCTGGCTGTTCAGTCAGGTGCCTGCATTTGCCCCTTACAGCACGGCAATGGCCATTGGCATCATTCTCGTGGGCTGCTGTCCAGGCGGTGTGTCGAGCAACATCATGTCGTTCCTCTGCAAGGGCGATGTGGCATACTCCGTAGGCATGACATGCGCTTCCACTCTGTTGGCTCCCGTGCTCACCCCCCTGCTGGTGTTGTGGCTGGCAGGTGAACGTGTGGATGTAGATGCGTGGGGCATGTTCCAGCAAATACTCATTGTGACCATCATCCCCATCGCCATCGGTTTCTTCCTGAATGTGTGGTTGGGGCACAAAGAGGTGTTCAAGAAGATACAAGGTTGTATGCCAGGTGTGTCGGTGGCATGTTTGGCATGCATAGTCGGTGGCGTGGTCACCACGGTTCACGACCCATTGGTGGAAAACGGCATCGTGCTCTTCCTCCTCACCTTCGGCATGGTCTTCTGCCACAACACGATTGGTTATGTGCTTGGCTATTCAGTGGGCAGGATGTGCGGGTTCTCCGTTGCCAAGAAACGTACCCTCTCCATCGAGGTGGGCATGCAGAATGCAGGGTTGGGCACCAACCTCGCCATGACATTCTTTGTGGCAACCAACCCGATGGCAGTGGTGCCCTGTGCCATCTCATGCGCATGGCACAGCATCAGCGGCACCATACTGGCAAACATCTTTGCCAACAGAGACAAGCATGGATGATGTACGATGGATGATGTACGATGTACGATGCGTCTGTCAACTGTCAACTCTTAACTCTAAACTCTTAACCCTCAACCCTAAACTCCTAACTCCTAACTCCCAACTTATGGTACTCAACTACATTTGGATTGCATTTTTCCTTTTGGCAGCCCTGTGCGCCATTATCCAGTGCTTCATTGGCAATACAGGCGTATTTGCCGACATCGTAGGTTCCACATTCGAGAACGCAAAGACAGCCTTCGAGATATCCATCGGGCTTACAGGAGTCCTCTCCCTATGGATGGGTATCATGAAAATAGGAGAGAAGGGTGGTGTTGTCAATGTGCTGTCACGTATGCTGAGCCCGCTCTTCACACGGCTTTTCCCTGACATTCCTAAAGGTCATCCCGCTACAGGTCACATCTTCATGAACATCGCAGCCAACATGCTCGGATTGGACAATGCTGCCACACCCTTAGGCTTGAAAGCCATGGAGAGCATGCAGGAGCTGAACGTGGAGAAAAACCGTCAGTTGAGAGAATCGCATGGATGGACAGCAGAACAGGAAACCGAGCGAAACGCGACAGCCACCAACCCCATGATCATGTTTTTGGTGCTAAACACATCAGGACTCACCATCATTCCCGTCTCCATCATGGTCTATCGTGCCCAGCTGGGAGCAGCACAACCCACCGACGTCTTTGTGCCCATCCTCTTAGCCACCTTCGTCGCCACCTTGGTGGGCATCATCATCGTCAGCATCTACCAGCGCATCAACCTTCTGCAGCCCGTCCTCTTGGGCGTACTTGGCGGCATGTGCCTGTTGGTGGCAGCCACCATTTGGGGCTTCTCGCAGATGGAGAAAGAGACGATGGACACGGTGAGCACACTCGTTGCCAACATCATCCTCTTCGGCATCATTCTCTCCTTCATCATCGCTGGCATGGTGAAGAGAGTGAACGTGTATGAAGCGTTCATCGAAGGCGCCAAAGACGGGTTCACCACAGCCATCCGTGTCATTCCCTATCTTGTAGCCATCCTCGTAGCCATTGGCGTCTTCAGAGCCAGCGGTGGCATGGACATTCTCATCAGCGGCATCAACTGGCTTGTCGAACTCTGTGGCGGCAACACCGACTTCGTGGCAGCCCTGCCCACCGCCTTGATGAAGCCCCTCTCAGGTTCAGGCGCACGTGGCATGATGGTCGATGCCATGACCACCTACGGCGCCGACTCCTTTGCCGGTCGTCTTGCCTGCATCTTCCAAGGCTCCACCGACACCACCTTCTACATCCTTGCCGTCTATTTCGGCTCTGTCGGCATTCGCCACACCCGTCATGCAGTCACCTGTGGACTCTTGGCAGACTTGGGAGGCATCCTTGCCGCCATCGCCGTGGCGTACTTCTTCTTTGCGTAGAGCCAAAGAATGGATTATTAAGAACCCTCAGTCCCACGGAGTCAAATGGGCTACCGCGAGGGCGATGCTGGCAAAACAAAAGGCGTCCTGTTCGTCAATTTGAACAAGACGCCTTTTACACAGATGGTTCCCCCGCCTCAAAAAGCAAATCAGCACACCTGACTGCCGCCCTTCACGGGCTTCTCCACGGTGGTCACGCTGATGCTGCCGTCGTAGTTCTCTGCTGAGAGAATCATGCCCTCGCTGACCAGTCCGTTCTTGAACTCGCGAGGAGCCAGATTGGCGATGAAGAGCACCTGCTTGCCCACGAGCTGCTCAGGCTCATACCATTGCGCGATGCCGCTGACGATGGTGCGTCCCTTCGGAGAGCCGTCGTCCAGCTTGAACTTGAGCAGCTTCTTCATCTTGGGCACACGCTCACATTCCAGCACGGTGGCTACACGGATGTCGAGTTTGGTGAAATCGTCGAAAGCCACGGTTTCCTTCACGGGAGCCACTTCGGCATTGGCAGCCTCGTTCGCCTTGATGGTGGCTTCGAGTTTATCGGTTTGGAACTTGATGGTGTCATCCTCAATCTTTGAGAAGAGCAGACTTGGTTTTCCGAGTTGCTTGCCAGCAGGCAGAAGGTTGGTCTTGCCAAGGTCTTCCCAGTTCAGGCTCTCCATGTTAATCATCTCGCGGAGTTTTGCTGATGAGAAGGGAAGGAATGGCTCAAACGCAATGGCGAGATTGGCTGTGAGTTGCAGAGAGATGTAGATGATGGTCTTCACACGTTCAGGGTCGGTCTTGATGACCTTCCAAGGCTCTTCGTCGGCAATGTACTTGTTGCCGATGCGGGCGAGGTTCATCGCCTCCTTCTGAGCCTCGCGGAACTTGAAGCCCTCGATGAGTTTCTCCACATTGTCTTTCACGGAGGCAAACTCAGCCAGTGTTGCCTTGTCGCTCTCGGTCAGTTCTCCACATTCGGGCACGATGCCGTCGTAGTATTTCTGGGTGAGTTGCAAAGCGCGGTTCACGAAGTTGCCATACACAGCCACCAGTTCGTTGTTGCAGCGTGCTTGGAAGTCTGCCCACGTGAAGTCGTTATCCTTCGTTTCGGGCGCATTGGCGGTGAGCACATAGCGCAGTTCGTCCTGACGGTTGGGCAGTTCCTCCAGATATTCGTTGAGCCAAACGGCGTAGTTTTTTGATGTTGAAATCTTGTTGCCTTCGAGGTTGAGGAACTCGTTGGCAGGCACATTGTCGGGCAAGATGTAGTCGCCATGTCCTTTCAGCATTGATGGGAAGACGATGCAGTGGAAGACAATGTTGTCCTTGCCGATGAAGTGGATGAGACGTGTCTCCTCATCCTGCCACCATTTCTGCCAAGTGCCCCATTTCTCGGGCTCCTTCTCACAGAGTTCCTTCGTGTTGCTGATGTAGCCGATGGGGGCATCAAACCACACATAGAGCACTTTGCCTTCAGCGCCTTCCACTGGAACGGGGATGCCCCAATCGAGGTCACGCGTCACGGCACGTGGCTTCAAACCGCCATCCAACCAACTTTTGCACTGACCATACACGTTGCTGCGCCATTCGGGGTGTCCTTTCAGAATCCACTCCTCCAGCCACTCCTGATACTGCTCCAATGGCAGGTACCAGTGTTTCGTGGCTTTCTTCACCAATGGGTTGCCGTTGATGGCATTGACGGGGTTGATGAGCTCTTCAGGAGAAAGCGTTGCGCCGCACTTCTCGCACTGGTCGCCGTAAGCACCCTCTGCATGGCAGCGTGGGCACTCACCCTTGATGTTGCGGTCGGTGAGGAACTGCTTGGTCTCCTCGTCGTAGAACTGCTCGGAGGTGATTTCCACGAATTTGCCTTCGTCATAGAGCTTCTTGAAGAAGTCGGCGGCAAACTGGTGGTGTGTCTTGCTGGTGGTGCGGCTGTAGATGTCGAAGCTGATGCCGAAGTCGGCAAAAGACTTCTTGATGATGCTGTGATAGCGGTCCACCACATCCTGCACGGTGCACCCCTCCTTCTTGGCACGGATGGTCACGGGCACTCCATGTTCGTCGCTTCCACACACAAACAAAACGTCACGTCCTTTCAAACGCAGGTAACGTGCATATATGTCGGCTGGCACATACACACCAGCCAAGTGTCCGATGTGTACAGGACCATTGGCATATGGCAGTGCTGCCGTTACGGTAGTTCTCTTGAAGTTTTTCTGTTCCATGTTGATGATTGATTGTAATTTGGGTGCAAAGGTACGAAAAAGTTTAGAGTTTAGGGTTTAGAGTTTGGAGTAAATTGTATTGCAAGATGAAAAAACGCGTCGGATGATAAAAAACTTAACGCTGTAAACTCTAAACTCTAAACTTTTTCCTACCTTTGCATTATCATTAACTCAACTTTGACTTCGTCGAGCTAAAATTACTCGACTTTCAGATGTTTGGATATGTTTTCTTTGACTACGGATTACACGAATTTTACGAATTCTTGCCATGCGAACAAGGTGGTATTCTCTGCTCCGTCGGTTTGTGAAATTCGTTGTACAGAAAGTGCTTTGTGTAATAATTATCTCCACGCCGAATGGCAAATTTGTGAAATTTGTAAAATTCGTAAAATTCGTAGTTGAAAATAACACGTTAAGAACACCCGAAACTTAAATTATTAACAATCGATTTGTATGCAAGCAATTATTTTGGCAGCCGGAATGGGGCGCAGATTGGGCGAACTGACGAAGGAGAACACCAAGTGCATGGTGGAGGTGAATGGTGTGCGGTTGATTGACCGGCTTTTGGGACAACTGTCTGGGCTCTCGTTGCGTCGTGTCATCATCGTGGTGGGCTATCAGGGTCAGAATCTGATGGATTATATCGGACACCGCTATGACGGGCGATTGACCATCGAGTATGCGGAGAATCCCATTTATGACAAGACCAACAATATCTATTCGCTTTCGCTGGTGAAGGAGAAGATGCTGGAGGATGACACGTTACTGATTGAGAGCGACTTGATTTTCAGTGACAGGTTGTTCCAGATGATTCTGGAAGACGAGTACCCCAACGTGGCATTGGTGGCGAAGTATGAGTCGTGGATGGATGGCACGATGGTGCGCATTGATGAGGCTCGGAACATTGTGAATTTCGTGCCGAAGAAGGCTTTCAGATATGAGGATGTGGATGAGTATTACAAGACGGTGAACATCTACAAGTTCTCACGTGATTTCTGCGAACAGAAGTATGTGCCCTTCTTGGAGGCTTATTGCCACGCATTGGGCAACAACGAATATTACGAACAGGTGTTGCGCGTCATCACGCTGCTGGATTCTGCTGAGTTGAAGGCTTTGCCGGTCGGCGATGAGAAGTGGTATGAAATTGATGACATTCAGGATTTGGACATTGCAGAGACCATCTTTGCAGAGGGGGATGAGATGATTCACCGTTTCAACTACCGTTATGGTGGACACTGGCGATTCCCGAAAATGCTGGATTACTGCTACCTTGTCAATCCTTATTTCCCCACCCGCCGCATGAAGGACGAGCTGCGCTCCAGCTTTGACACCTTGCTGACGGAATACCCTTCGGGCATGTATGTCAATTCTCTTTTGGCAGGTAAGTATTTTGGTGTGCGTCAGGACTATATGGTGGTGGGCAATGGTGCTGCCGAACTCATCAAAAGCTTGATGGAACAGTGTCAGGGAAAGATGGGCGTGGTTTATCCCACTTTTGAGGAGTATCCCAACCGTTTGGAGAAGGATGCAATTGTCTCATACATCCCCGATGGTGAGAATTTGCAATATGACGAGCAAGACTTGATGACGTTCTTTGCAGATAAGGACATCCAGCACTTGCTGCTGATCAATCCCGACAACCCTTCCGGCAATTTCATCCCGATGGAGGGACTGCTTCGTCTCCTGAAATGGGCGAAGGAACGGGGCATTCAGCTGATTGTGGATGAGTCGTTTGTGGATTTTAGCGATGATTTTGAACATAACACCTTGTTGCGAAACGATATTTTGGAGGATAATCCACATTTGGCAGTGATGAAGAGCATCTCGAAATCGTATGGCGTGCCGGGTTTGCGTTTGGGAGTGCTGGCGTCTGCTGATGTGGAGCTGATTCGCAGGATTCGCAAGGACATCTCCATCTGGAACATCAATTCCTTTGCAGAGTTCTACATGCAGATATTCGGCAAGTATGAGAAGGAGTACAAGCAGGCGTGTCATCAGTTCATTGCTGAACGCAGACGTTTCGAAGCCTTGCTGAAGGAGATTCCTTACATTCGCCTTATTCCCACACAGGCAAACTTCTTCTGTCTGGAAGTCATTGACAAGTATTCTTCAGCAGAACTGACCAAATTGCTGCTGGAGCGATATAACATCATGGTGAAGGACTGCAATTCAAAGACTTCGCTGAAAGGTAGGAATTATATCCGCATCTCCGTACGTGACGAGCAAGACAATGATGCGCTGATTGCGGCATTGAGGGAGTTGCGCTGCGCTAAATGAGAAATGATAAATGAAAAATGATAAATTAGGGGAATGAAGGTCTGTATTTGTGGAGGTGGAAATTTAGGTCATGTGGTGGCGGGATTTCTTGCTGCCAAGAGTGATTGTGAGGTGAGTGTGCTGACTCGTCGCCCTGAATGTTGGCAGCAGCAGTTGAGCATCACGACACCCGATGGTGATACGCTGCATGGAAACATCCAACGGATCACGGCATCGGCAGAGGAGGTGGTGAAGGAGGCTGATATGGTGCTGCTTTGCTTGCCAGGATTCCTCATCAAAGAGATGTTGCAGACCATCAAGCCTTTCTTGCAGCCAGGCGTGGCAGTGGGCAGTGTGGTGAGCAGCACGGGCTTCTTCTTTCATGCATTTGAGGTTTTGCCACCTCAAACACCCCTGTTCGGTTTTCAACGGGTTCCATTCATCTCCCGTGTTACGGAGTACGGAAAATCTGCAGCGCTTTTAGGTTATAAACCTTCCCTTTCCATCAGCGTGGAGCAGACAGACAATAAGGAGTCGCTGCGACAGACCATCGAGCAGCTCTTTCATGTGCCTGTACAGTTGTTGAAAAACTACTATGAGGTGAGCCTCACCAACAGCAATCCCATCTTGCATCCGTCCCGTTTGTACAGCATGTGGAAAAACTGGAAGGAGGGAGTGGTTTATCCCACGCAGACACTGTTTTATGAAGAATGGACGGATGAGGCTTCGGAACTGCTCATCGCAATGGATAAGGAGTTTATGACGCTTTTGGACACTTTGCCCGTCACAAAAGGAAGCATTCCGACCATTTTGGATTATTACGAGAGTCACGATGCTGTTTCCCTTACACGAAAATTGCGTTCCATTCAGGCATTCATGGGCATTCCATCCCCGATGAAGAAAGTGGAGGGCGGTTTTGTGCCAGACTTCCAAAGCCGCTATTTCACAGAAGACTTCCCTTACGGTTTGCAGCTCATCAAGAATTTGGCACAGCAACAGGGAGTACAAACTCCAATGATAGATCAAGTGCTGAAATGGGGCACTCAACATATCCAGCAAGCCTCCATTCGTGAGCGGTTCAATCCCGATGGTTCACAACTGCGCAGTTTGCAGCTTCGCATGCTGGACATCCTGCTCGAAATAGACCGCATCTGCAAGAAACACCAGATTCGTTACTGGTTGAGCAGTGGCACGCTGATAGGTGCCATGAGGCATGGTGGGTTCATTCCATGGGATGATGACCTCGACATCGAGATGATGCGTGAAGACTATGTGAAACTGATGAAAGTGCTGCCTGAAGAGCTTCCCGACTGGCTTGCCTTGCAAAATAGCGATACGGATCCCCATTACTTCTTTTTCTATGCGAAGATACGTGACAGACGTTCCAAGATGCTGGAAAACACCAACTATGACCGCATCTGGAAGGAACAGGGCATCTATATCGACATCTTCCCGATGGAAAGGCATCCGATAGGCTTGCACAAATTAACGGAAAAGACAGTGGGACACATGTATAAGATTTGGCGCACCAGCACTGACGATGCCAAGAGCATCAAGCAGGTACGCCGCATCTTCGACTTCAACGACAAGCTCCTCTTTCCCTGCTTACGCTTCATCTGCCGTTTGCTTCCCAACAAGGTGGTGACCAGCGGTATGGGCATCCCTTATCACAATCCTCGCTACGAAGAGGAGATTTTCCCATTGACCACGCATGAATTTGAAGGTCACGAACTTCCAGTGCCCAGAAATGCCGATGCCCACCTTCGCCACATCTATGGGGATTATATGCAGCTCCCCGATTTGAATAAGCTCGCACCACATATGGCAAAGCTGGAGATGTGGTGAAAAGTGATAGCCCCCTCTTAGCCGTCCTCAGAAAGGGCACCTTCTTCGGTCGCTCCCGACAGCGCAACATTTAGTTGCCCTGTTTCATCGCTCGCTACCCCCAAGGGGAGAGATTGCCATACGGGGTGTAAGCATCGCATGATGAAAAATGAAAGGTCAGCAGAATAACCGCTGACCTTTCTTTGTTTTATGTAATATCTTTCGATTAGAAGCTTACGTAAGCACCGAAAGAGATGTTGTTAGCAAGACCAATGCTGAATTCGTTAGTCTTAGTGTCACCAACCTTACCGAAGTCGTAACCGAGCTTACCAACGTGTGCAACGAGGCTCACCTTGTCGCTAAGACCGTAAGCGATACCAGGCTTGAAACCAAGCTCCCAAGCGTTACCATTGTCTTCGATACCGCTGTAGTGGATGTACTTGTAAGCGAAACCACCGTCAACGAAGAAAGTGAAGTCACCAGACTTAACGAACTTGTAACGAACGTATGGGTTGAGGATGAAAGTGTTTCTGTTTGCATCAGCAAGAGCACCAATTGAATAGTCGTCCTTGTCGTTGAAGCTCAGATAAGCGTCACCGTTACCATTGAAGTGAGTGAAACCAATGCCTACAGCAATGTCAAACTTGTCGTTGAGAGTGTAACCAATTTCAGGGAGAAAGCTGAAATTAGCGCCAGTGCCCTGCTTGTCGCCGTCAAATGTAGTCTTACCTGCGCTGAAACCTACTTCACCGCCGACCCAAACTTGTGCGTTAGCTGAAAGAGATGCAACTGCTACGAGAGCAGCAAGAATCATTTTTTTCATAATTTTCTCATTTAATCAATTAGTTTTTCCTACTCTGTTAACAACGTCATTCTGAGGTTTTCGGATTCCCCTCATAAAGGATGACGGTGCAAAGATATGCCCTTTTCATATACCTACCAACAATTTTTAACAAAAAACGACCTTAATGAACAACAATGGATACAAAAAGAACAAAATTGAAGTGTAAACTGTAGTTTTTCATCACATTATGTGCAAAAAACGTGAAATGGTGTATAGAGTCTTCACAAAAGGGAGGTTGTGACGTAAAAAGATACCCGTATTCGGAAAAAAGTGGAAAAATTTGTTTTTTCTCTCACTTATTCCTACCTTTGCATGCTTTTAACATTGAATTATGGGAGATAGCAACGAATATAAATACTTAACGAAGATTGATTATCCGATTGACCTGCGTAAGTTGAAGGTGGAAGAATTGCCAACCGTGTGTGAGGAGTTGAGGCGCGATATTATTGAGGAGTTGGCAACGAATCCGGGGCATCTGGCTTCCAGCCTTGGTGCAGTGGAGCTGACGGTGGCGTTGCATTATGTGTTTAACACCCCTTACGACCGGATTGTGTGGGACGTGGGACATCAGGCATACGGGCACAAGATATTGACGGGACGTCGTGACAGGTTTTGCACCAATCGAAAACTGAATGGGCTGAAACCGTTCCCACATCCGGATGAGAGCGAATATGACACGTTCTGTTGCGGACATGCCAGCAATTCCATCTCAGCTGCGTTGGGTATGGCAGTGGCTGCAAAGATGAAGGGCGAGGACAGAAAGGTGGTGGCAGTGATTGGCGATGGTGCCATGAGCGGTGGCTTGGCTTTCGAGGGACTAAACAACACAGCTGGTACGCCCAATGATATGCTGATTGTGCTGAACGACAACAATATGTCGATTGACCGCAGTGTGGGTGGTATGCGAAAGTATCTTGTGCGGTTGACCACAAACACCACCTATAACAATATTCGATATAAGGTTTCAAAGAGGCTGTTTGGGTGGGGCATTCTGAACGAGAAGCGACGCAGGGGACTCATCCGACTGAGTAACAGCGTGAAGTCTGTCTTGGCTCGACAGAAGAATGTTTTCGAGGGTATGGACATCCGTTATTTTGGTCCTGCCGATGGAAATAATGTGGTGGAGCTGGTGCGCATCTTGCAGGTCGTCAAGGAGATGAAGGGACCTAAATTGCTCTACATCCACACCACGAAGGGGTATGGCTATGCACCTGCTGAGGAGGATGCGACCATTTGGCATGCTCCAGGAAAGTTCGACCCCGACACGGGCGAGCGTATCAAGAGTGACAGCGACCGTCCGTGCCCTCCGAAGTTTCAGGATGTGTTTGGCAAGACATTGCTGGAACTGGCACAGAAGAACGAGAAGATCGTGGGAGTGACTCCTGCCATGCCGACGGGCTGTTCGATGAACATCATGATGAATGCCATGCCCGACCGTGTGTTTGACGTGGGCATTGCCGAGGGGCATGCGGTGACGTTCTCGGGGGGTATGGCTAAGGACGGGCTGCTGCCTTTCTGCAACATCTATTCGTCGTTCATGCAGCGTGCCTACGACAATATCATACACGATGCAGCTACGATGCGTCTGAACATGGTGCTGTGTCTGGATCGTGCAGGACTGGTGGGTGAGGATGGTTCCACGCATCACGGAGCTTTCGATTTGGCTTTCTTGCGTCCCATCCCGAACTTGACCATAGCGTCGCCCTACAACGAGATGGAACTGCGTCGCCTGATGTACACGGCTCAATTGCCGGACAAGGGCGTGTTTGTCATCCGTTATCCCCGTGGCAGAGGCAACACGGTGGATTGGCAGTGTGAGCTGGAGGAGGTGCCTGTGGGCAAGGGACGCAAGTTGAAAGAGGGCAAGGACATTGCCGTACTGAGCATCGGTCCTTTGGGTGTGGAGGCTGAGAAGGCGATTGCCATTGCAGAGCTGAAGTCGCTGAACACCAACCCGTCTGAACCATTAAACATTGCACATTATGACATGCGCTTCCTGAAGCCGATTGACGAGGAGATTCTGCATGAGGTGGGCAAGAACTTCAGGAAGGTGGTGACGGTGGAGGATGGCGTGATAGCTGGTGGACTGGGCAGTGCTGTGCTGGAATTCTTTGCCGACCATGGTTATGAAGTGGAAGTGAAACGCATAGGCATCCCCAACCAATTTGTGATGCACGGCACTGTGGCTGAGTTGCGACAGATTTGTGGTATGGATGCGCAGAGCATAGCGGAGGTATTGATATGAAAATCGTGATTGCTGGTGCGGGTGCCGTGGGCACTCATTTGGCACGCATGTTGTCGAACGACCGTCAGGATGTGGTGCTTATTGATGCAGACGAGGGGAAACTCTTTCGTCTGGGCAGCGAATTGGACATCAAGACGCTGGTGCGCGAACCCTCGTCCATTCAGGGTTTGCAGGATGCAGAGGTGAATCGTGCGGATTTGTTCATTGCCGTGACACCCAACGAGAGTGAGAATCTGACTTGTGCCGTGCTCGCACGACAGTTGGGGGCGAAAAGGACTGTGGCACGAGTGGATAACTACGAATATATGAAGCCCGAAAATCTTGGACTGTTCAAGAACATGGGCATCGAGTCGCTGATTTATCCCGAACTGCTGGCTGCGGAGGACATCAAGGCGAGCTCTCGTTACAGCTGGGTGCGTCAGATGTGGGAGTTCAACAATGGTGAACTGCTGTTGCTGAGTGTGAAGATGCACGATGCCAACCCTATCGGCGAGAAGGAAATCAGCAATAAGGACAATCAGTTGGTGGGGCACACCTTGAAGGAGATAGGTATGGCGCATGGGCACAATTTCCACGTGGTGGCGATTAAGCGTGACGGCGAAACCATCAGCCCTTATGGTGATGAGAAGATTCTGCCGCGCGACCTTGTGTTTTTCATGACCACCAAGGAGAATCTGACGGAGATTAGGCACTTGACGGGCAAGGATGACTATCCAGCCGTGAAGAACAGCCTCTTGATTGGCGGAGGAAAGCTGTCGGTGCGTGCCACATGGAAACTCGCCACCATCCACGACAGCATCAAGTTGATTGAGCCTGACAGGAAACGGACGGAAGAACTGCAGTCGCTTGTGTCGCCCAAGACGATGATTCTGGAAGGGGAGGGCTACGACATGGACTTGCTGAATGATGAGGGCTATGGCAACATGGAGGCGCTCATTGCCTTGACCGATAATGACCAACAGAACATCCTTGCCTGTGTGGCTGCTCGTCGTAGGGGCATCCGAAAGACGATTGCTCAGGTTGAGAATCTCGACTATTTCGACATGGCGGATGACCTCGACATAGGCACCATCATCAACAAGAAGCTGATTGCTGCCAGCCACATCTACCGTATGCTCCTGAAGGGCGATGTGGACAACGTGAAGATGCTCACCATCGGCAATGCCGACGTGGCTGAGTTTGTGGTGAAGGCGGGTTCGAAGGTGACGAAACAGAAGGTGATGGACTTGCATTTCCCTTATGGCGTGAACATCGGAGGCATGTCAAGGGACGGAAAATCCATGCTGGTGGGTGGCGGCACTCAATTGCAAGCTGACGACAAGGTGGTGGTCTTCTGTGTGGGCAACACGCTCAAGAAACTGGATAAGTTCTTTAAATAATGAAAGAGTTAGAAGTGAAGCCCCCTCCCTTGCCGTCCTCAGAAAGAGCACTTTCTTCGGTCGCTCCCGACAGCGCAACATTTAGTTGCCCTGTTTCACCGCTCGCTACCCCCAAGGGGGAGGGAGAACCATGCGGGGCGTAAGAATGTACGATGTATCTTTCACAATTAGGAATGAGGAATTGAATCTCTAAACCCTAAACTCTCAACTCTCAACCCTCATACAAATGGTCAACTGGAAACTCATAGCGAAAATCATGGGATTTCTCCTCTTTATTGAGGCGGGACTGATGATGCTGTGCCAGTTTGTCTGTTGGATATATGGAGAAGGGGCGAGGGCATTCTCTCCTGCCATTGTCCTTGCATTGGTGCTGGGTGTGGTGGGTGTGCTGCTCGGACGGCGTGCCGGCAAGAAGATGGGCAGAAAGGACGGATACATCGTGGTGTCTTTTGTGTGGACACTCTTCACCCTTATCGGTATGATACCCTTCCTGCTTGACGGGCATGTGCCTGATGTGGCAAGTGCCTTCTTTGAAACCATGTCGGGCTTCACCAGTACGGGAGCCACCATCATCGATGACCTTGATGCCATACCTAAGGGCTTGCTCTTTTGGCGAAGCCTTACACAGTGGATAGGGGGTATCGGTATTGTGTTCTTCACCATTGCCATCTTGCCAGCCTTTGGTGTGGGTGAGGTGAAACTTTTTGCGGCAGAATCGACAGGACCTCTCCGTGACAAGGTGCATCCGCGCATCTCGGTGGCGGCTAAGTGGATAGGCGGCATCTATGTGATGCTGACGCTGCTTTGCATTCTTGCGCTGCTGCTCTGTGGAATGCCCGTATTCGATGCTGTCAACTATTCACTCTGTACCACTGCCACGGGAGGTTACGGCACCCATTCAGCCTTGTTGGGCGACTATTACCATTCACCTGCCATTGAGTATGTGCTTATTTTCTTCATGTTCGTTTCGGGCGTGAACTACACATTAATATATTATACCATTCTCAAAGGCAGGGTGAAGAAGTTTTTCTCTGATGCCGAATTAAAAGCCTATCTCATCATCGTGTTGGGGGCTTCACTGATATGCACCGTGGTACTGATGTTGTGCAACACTGTCAATGATTTGGAAGAAGCCTTTCGCCAAAGCTTGTTTACAGTCATTTCCATGCAAACCACCACGGGATTGGCAACGGTGGATTACACGTTGTGGCCTGTGCAATTGATGCCCGTCATCTTGTTTGTCATGTTTGCGGGTGCCTGCTCGGGAAGCACCTGCGGCGGCTTCAAGTGTGTGCGTCTCAGCATCATCTATAGGGTGCTGAAGAATGAGTTCATCCACATTCTTCATCCTCGTGCAGTCACGCCGGTGCGGATGAACGGAAATATTGTTCCCTCCAAGGTTGTGCAGACACTCATGGGCTTTGTGGCACTCTTTGTTTGTGCCTTGTTTATGGGTGCATTCGTTCTGGCACTCACAGGTGTTGACCCTAACGACGTGCACCCTAATTTCGACTACTATGAGGCATTTGGCATTGCCATGTCAAGCATCAGCAATGTGGGACCAGGCATGGGATATTATGGTCCTGTAAATTCATGGGCGATTCTCAGTCCTGAAGCCAAGTATGTCTGCTCTTTCCTCATGCTTATCGGACGTCTGGAGATTTTCCCCATCATCATCCTTTTCACTCGTGGTTTCTGGACTTCGCGTTGAATAAAAAGCCGATGCATTCGCGCAAAATCTTGGCACCAAACAGCCAAAGGGAACCGAGGTAGAGAAGGGCGGCGAGAAGGATGCGGCAGAGAAGCAGCAATGGTTTGTTCTCTATCCAACACGTGGCGAAATAAGTGATGACCATCGTGGCGGCAGCAATGAGGAGAAAGGGGAGAATGTCCTTCAGTGCCGAGAGGAAGGGATAACGAATCTCCTGATGAAGGAAACGGTGCCAGATGCCTGTCCAAAGAATGATGATGGCAACATAGGCTATGACCATCAGATCAATATTGTGAAAAGAAAAGTGGAAGGTGAACAGCGAAAAATCCAAATTGTTCCCCAAGGTGGAAATCATCAGGATGGTGCCCAAAATGGCACAACCTTGGGCAATCACATTCCACATGTAAACATCAGACTTACCACGTGAAATGATGAGATTGTAGTAGAGAGTGGCGATGGGAAGGAAGGCACCACCGATGCAGAGGATTTGCATGAGGTGGGCGGACGGCAACCACTTCTCCTTGATGAGTGTGACGATGAATTCGGGTGCTACAAGCGATAGCCCGAACATGAGAGGGAAGGAGATGAAGCTGGTGAAACGGAGCATTTTGGAAAAGGCACGACGAAGTCTTTCAAGGTCGTCACCCACTTCGACAAAGGTGGGCTGAGCCACCCCTTGCACCATGCCGGTGATGGTGTTGGCTCCCATGGTGTTCCACTTGTTGGCTTGGGAATAGGTGCCCACCTCCACCTTAGTGTAGAGCTTTCCGAGGACGAGGGAGAAGATATTGTTGTTTACTTGGTTGATGATGCTGGTGATAAGCATCTTGCAAGAAAATGGGAACATTTCCTTGATGGGCTTCATGCTAAATTGCCAGGAGGGGCGGAAATGGGAGAGCATCCAACTGAGGATGCTGACCATCAGGTTGAAAGTGATGGTCTGTGTGGCAAGTCCCCAATAAGCCATGCCGTTATATGCCATTACGATGCCTACAGCACCCGACACAAGTAAGGAAACAATCGCCATGATGGCGAGTTCTTTCTGTTTGATTTGGCGGAACAGGATGGCACGTGGCACGATGCTGAACGAGGCAATGAAGAAACTGATGAAATAGTAGCGTGAGAGGTCTGTCAGGATGGGTTCATGGAAGAAGTAGGCAATGAATGGTGCACAGAAGAAGAAGAGGATGTAGAGGACGAGGCTGACACTGATGTTGAACCAGAAGACGGCATTGTAATCGTGGTGGGTGGCATCGCGTTTGTTGGTCAAAGCAGTAACGAAACCACTATCTTGTAGGGAGTTGGCAATAAGGGTGAAGATGGTGAGCATCCCAATCAAGCCATAGTCGGCTTGGCCGAGCTTACGTGCCAAGACGATGCCAAACACAGCGTTCAGCACCTGCATGGCTCCGTTGTTCAGGGCTCCCCACATGAAACCACGAGCCGTTTTCGATTTCAGGTCAGTTGTAGGCATTGACAATTTGTCCGTTAAAGTTGATTCGGTAGCGGTAAAGTCCGCGACGTGTACTCAATTGTGCATTTTCAGGTACTTGGTAAATGACTCCGTAATTGTTTAGGTCGTAGCTGACTCCACATTTGGCACATTTGGCATGTCCGTCGGCAGTGAGCGTCAACCGTCTGTCTGAGCGGTCACAGATGGGACAAGCGAGGTCGTAGCAGAGGGCTTCGCCAAAGTTGCTGGTGCCCACGATGAGACCTCCCAATCCAAGCCCGAAATTATTGCTTAATTGGTCAACGGGATAATACCCTTTAAGTCCAGTGCTGCTGACGAGTTCTATCTGGGTTTTGCCCTCCATAGCACGTTTCCGAATACTGGCAAACTGTCCGTAATTACCCATCACATTGAACAACACATCTGCCCTCAACACGTCGAAGGCACAATACACATGTTCACGGTTGGAGAAAGTGCTGGTGGCGTCATCGCTGCATCCGTAAAGTGTGAGCAGCAGACAAAGAAGTACGGTGAATTTCTTCATGGTCAAAACCAAAGTAAGGGGGTGTTGATGATGTTGTTGATGCGTTCCAGCTCTTCCTCGCTGAAGGTGAGATGATCGAGTGCCGCAAGGTTGCTTTCCAATTGTGCCACCGACGAGGTGCCGATGATGCAGCTCGTCACACGCTCGTCTGCCAGCACCCATGCGAGTGCCATCTGGGCGATGCTCTGTCCGCGCTCCTCGGCAATGACGGCGAGTTTCTTCACAGCCTCCACACGTTCGGGCGTCACTTGGCTCTGCTGCAAGAAACCTGTACTCCGTGCAGCACGGCTGCCTTCGGGAATGCCATTGTTGTACTTTCCCGTCAGCAAGCCCTGTGCAAGGGGCGAAAAGCAGATGATGCCACTGCCATTGTCGGCTGCTATCTGGAAGTTGTTCATCTTGGCTTTCGGGTCGAACATCGAACAGCGATACTGGCTCAGCAGGCACGGCACATGCGCCTCTTTCAGAATGTCGTAGCACCGTTGCTGCAACTCGGGCGGATACTTCGAAATGCCCACATAGAGTGCCTTTCCCTGATGCACCAAGTCAATGAGAGCCTGCATCGTCTCCTCGATGGGTGTCACCCCGTCGTAGCGGTGACTATAGAAGATGTCAAAGTATTCCAAGCCCGTCCGCCTCAGGCTTTGGTCACACGAAGCCATCAGGTTTTTCCTGCTGCTGTTGCCGCCATACACCCCCGGCCACATCTCATGCCCCGCCTTCGACGAGATGAACATCTCATCCCTGTGGCTTGCCAACTCGTTCTTCAGAATCCTGCCGAAGTTCGTCTCAGCCGACCCTGGCACAGGCCCATAGTTGTTCGCCAAGTCGAAGTGGCAGATGCCCGCATCGAACGCCCTCACCACCATCTGTGTGGCCACCGAAAAGTCGTCCACACTGCCAAAATTGTGCCAAAGCCCGAGGCTCAGCACCGGGAGTTGCACGCCCGAATGTCCGCAATACTTATATATCATAATCTTTTGCGTTTTCTGGGTCGCAAAGGTACGATTAAGTGAGAGAAAAACCAAATTTATTTGAGTTTTTCCGAACGTGAGTACCTTCGAAAGCAGTTCAACGGTACGAAGAGTCCCTTTAGCAGCCAAATTTTCCACCGATAAACTCATTGCCCTGTGTGGTTTTACGGCATTGCCTCCGATGGCTTCGTGGCAAAGTCTCTGAAAGGGTGCTTTCACAGCCTCAAAAACGACATCGACGACGTCGGTTAACCGATGTCGTCGATGTCGGCAAACCGACGTCGTCGATGTCGGTTTGGGAGGTGTGGAAGAACCGTTCGGGTGGTCCTTCTTTTATGTCAGTAGGGTTTATTTCATCTGCTCTAATAGATGTGTCAGTTCGTCAAGGTTGCGGGCATCTATTTCCAGGTCCAGCAGATGGCCTTCACTGTTGAAGAGTTTGTAGGTGGGGAAACTGTGAACGTCAAGGTGACGCTCGATGGCTGATTGCTGCTCTTCGGGCAGGTTGTAGTGGGCTACGTTAGGGCCACTCACATTATATTCCTTGATGACGTTCTCCCAAGATTCCTGAGACTCCTGTTGGCCAAATAGAGAAACTCAATGTCATAGTCTTTCAGTCGGGCATACTCCTCGGCAGAGGTGAGGGAGTAGCGTGTCTCGCCCACCTTCAGATAGGTGTCTCCTACAAACTGAAAACTGAAGTCGGGATAGTCCGAACGCTGCATAGCCGTGATATATACCACCGTCTCCGTCTCCTTCAACTCCACCTTCGTCACATCGAGGGCGAGGTTGAAGAATCCATCGCCATAACTGGTTCCATATTCTGTGGTGGGCTGCTCCCACACTCTTGCTTTCTCCTTTGCCCATCCTGTCAGCGTGACAAGCACAAGCAGGAGGGTGATGATGGTTTTCTTATTCATGTTTTATTCAATATTCAGTGCTTTCTTGATGATTGGCTCCAGTTCCTCTGCATCCGTAGAGGTGGAGAGAATGGTGCCGTCACGGTCGATGAGGAACATGGCACCTCCGCCATTGCCGGCTCCGTTTTTGCGCCACACATCGTTCTCGTCGTTTAGTTCTAACAGACTCTGCCAAGGATAGCCGTCTTTCTTCGCTGCGTTTTCCATATCCTCTCGCTTGCGTTCACGGGCGATGGCTACGACTGTAAAGCCCTTGTCTTTGTACTTCTCATAAACGGGAATCATGGCCTTGCTGTGCCGACGGCAGGGACCACACCACGATGCCCAAAGGTCGATGAGAGCCACCTTGCCACGGATGAGCGAAGAGATGGGAACGATTTGGCCATCGGTGTTGCGGACATTGTAGTCGATGTAGGGCTTTCCGGGCTGAAAGCGAAGGGCTGTCAGGGCTGTGGTAATCTGCTCGTGAATGGGATGACCCTTGTACAAATTGTATAGTTTTGATTCGTAGAGAGCCACCATTTGCTCATGGGGAGTGGCATCGAAATTGTGGTATACGTTTGCAAATTTGAGCATTTCAATAGACTGCAACACGTGGTAATAAGCCCACAGCATGGGATGTTCGGCATAGTATTCTGACCGGAACGGATAGGTGAGACTATCTAAACTATTGGCACGCTGGAACAACTGCCAACCTTCATCTGTGTAACTCTCGCGTTCGTTGTCATAGTAGAAATCCATTACATGCTCAATGCTGTCAACGTATGCCTTGGGCAGACTCTCTCTGTCAAGATTCTCCGCTATCTGCATGAGTGACAGAAATTCGGGCTTGAAGTATTTTTCTTTGTGCTCCTCCAATTCGCGGTTTATCCTCTCCATTTCGTTACGGAAACGAACACCTGCAACGCTATCCATCGCTTGATGCAATCGGCCTTCGTCGCCTGTACTCTCTATCTTTGGAGACTTGTCGCCGTAGATTTCTATCCTTACCGTTCCGTTCTCCACAAGGAACCATCCATAATAATAACTTGCGGTCTCTACATACTGTTTATAGGGTATGACCTCGTACATTTCAGGAACATCCGTTTCAATGTCGCACTCGAAGCGACCATTCACGGCCTTGTGGTGCCATTCTGGTGCATCATTGACGCGCAGGTCTGTCCCCATCTTGCAGATGACGACTTCATCGCCCCATTTGTTATCAACAAACTTGCCTTCAATGTGGCATTTCACTTGTGCCTGCCCCGCCATTGCAACGAGGGCGAACAGGATGGTGATGATGGATTTCTTGTTCATATTCATTTCGGTTTGTCCGCATTATTGTTTTTATTGCAACACCTGATTGATTTCCTTCATCATGTCGTCAACATTCCTCCAGCCAGTGAATGCGTGGTGGATGGTGCCGTCGGCATTGATGAGAACCCAAATGGGTACGCCGCTTGTATTACATGGAAGCTGGCTGTGCAGAGACTGAAGTTGCTGCTTGGTCAAGCGGTAGTGGTCGCCGATGTAGTTGGGAATAAGACGCTGCCAGGTGGAGAGGTCTGAGTTTTCGCTGGCGATGTTGACGAAGTGGATGCGGTCGGCAAGTTCTTTCTTTTTATCGTGCATATCCTTGAAGGCTAATCGGCACGGGCCACAGGTGGTTTCCCAGAGGTCCAACAATACGGGCTTCCCATTATAAGGTTTCAGAATAGTGGCAAGAATATCATCTGCATTGTCAGACAAGGTACAAACGCGGGACATCCCCTGCTCGCTGACGAACGAGAGTTCCCGCTCCATCCGCTCGTTATAGTCCAACACATCCTGAGCCAGTTCTGGCAAGAATGTCAGCACGCTGTCTTTCTGTGCCTCAGTAAGCAGAAATCTCTGCGCTCCCATTTGTTCCAGGAACTTTGAGGCCAGATGACACTGCTGGTACTCTGCCGGTAGCTTTACGGGCTGACTGACATACGAATCAACGAAAGTGTCGGGCATACTCCACATAACATAGCAGAGCACGGGATTGGCCCAAGGGTCATCCTTCATATAAACCTCCAAACGCTGTTTCAGTCGTGCTTCGAAAGCATCATACGCCTCGTCCGTATCAATGCCCGCATATTGGATGGACTGGCCACAGAAGGGCATCATCGCTCCCCATTCATAGCGGTTGACGGCCTTTGCAAACTCACGATAGGCTTGGCCTATTTCCCTGTCGTTGTCTATCAGTTCATTAACACGTTGGTAAGTAGAGTCCAGATAATGGAAGTACCCCTGCTCGCTCTTCTCGGGCAATTCGTTTGCTAGTTGCCCCATGTTGCGTTTCGCTTCTATGTCGCGATAGATGGTCTCTGGATCGATGCCCTGTTCTGTGGCATAGACCAAATCGTGATTGAAGTCGGCCAACTGCCCGCCGAACATCAGCGCATTGGCCAGCCCCTGCGTTTTCAACTTATTAAGGTCGAGCGTAAACGTAACCGTCTGCCCAGGCACTACGTAGCAGATGAAGCGACATTCCCCCACCGCCACATGACAGTCCACCGTTGTACCCGTAGGCAGGTTCAGACTGAATCTTCCGTCGGCATCCACGGCAGCACTTGCTTGTCTGAGGGCATCTCCCATCCCCGATGTGTACTTCAAGGCATAGCGGACATGCACACTTTCCGTTATCTGCTGGTTGTTTCCAATAATCTGTCCGCATAACACCGCAGGTTCCTTCGAATACTGAAACGCAGGCAGATGCTTTTGCGCCAGTCCCGTCATTGCGACGAGTGCGAGCAGGATGGTGATGATGGTTTTCTTGTTCATATTAATTTAAATTTATTTGTTATCGTGGAAAATCTCTTCGAGTTTCGCTTTCATTTCCTCCAGCATCAGAATGAATCTATCGAACCCTGCTTCGGCGGCACGTAGAAGGAGCCCGTCTCGGACAATCCGGCCATCGGGCGTGAGGGTAACATT
>ONDH01000012.1 GCA_900316505.1 uncultured Prevotellaceae bacterium | reverse complement strand
CCCGGTGTTCCACCTCTTCCCATCCCGAACAGAGAAGTTAAGCCCGGGCGCGCCGATGGTACTGCACCGCAATGCGGGAGAGTAGGTCGCCGCCTTCTTTGAGAAGACCCTCACAATATTGTGGGGGTCTTTTCGTTATATATTAATGTATGCAGATGATGAATAGAATACGGAACATCAGGTATGTGCTGGTGTTGTTTGCCATTCTGATAGCGATTGGCACGTTGGTGACGTCCAACTATCTGATTTCGGACTTGGAACAGGAGGAACGGAATCGGATGGAGGTGTGGGCTGAGGCGATGCGTTCGTTGAACATGGCGGATGAGAATACGGACATGAACCTCGTCTTGAAGGTCATCAACGGGAATCACACAATTCCTGTGGTTATCGTGGATAAAGAGGGAACGGCGCTCTCGGCTCGCAATGTGGGCATGTCATTTTCTGCTGATGAGGATTCCCTTCAATATTTATCTGCTGTAGCGAAGGAGTTTCAGGCGAGTGGACGCTCCATTCGTATTGATCTGCCTCAGGAGTTTGATCCTGATGGTTATATCACGATTTGTTATGATGAATCGTTGATGTTGAAGCGGTTGGCGATATATCCTTATATCCAATTAGGTGTGGTTGTGCTGTTTGTGTTGATTGCCATTTTCGCTTTGTTCTCTGCCATGAGGGCTGAGCAGAACAAGGTGTGGGTGGGTCTCTCAAAAGAAACTGCTCACCAGCTGGGTACTCCGATTTCAAGTCTGATTGCGTGGCATGAGGTGTTGAGGGATACATATCCTGATGATACACTGTTGCCTGAGATGGAGAAGGATATCAAGCGTCTGGAGCGTATCGCTGATCGTTTCTCGAAGATAGGTTCCATTCCTGAACCTAAGCCTGAGGATGTATTGGAAGTGATAGAACGGGTAGTGACCTATATGAGGAAAAGGACGTCTAACAAGGTGACGATTTCCACGCATTTCCCGGATGAGCCTGTGATTGCGAGCTTGATTGCGAGCTTGTTTGAGTGGGTGGTTGAGAATTTGTGTAAGAATGCGGTGGATGCGATGGGTGGTGCTGGTGCGATTGACATCGAGGTGGATGAAGATGAGAAGCGGGTGTATGTGGATGTGAAGGACACGGGTAAGGGCATAGCCAAGTCAAATTTCAATTCTGTGTTCAAACCAGGATTCACGACGAAAGAGCGTGGATGGGGACTTGGGCTTTCCTTGGCTAAACGTATTGTGGAAGAGTACCACAGAGGCAAGATTTTTGTTGCGGATTCAGAGATTGGAATGGGGACGACTTTCCGAATCGTGCTTCCCAAAGCCCCTTCTGAGGTGTAAAATACTATGTTCGGAAGGTGAATTTTTCTTCAAGAGATAAAAAGTTGCTGATTTTTCATTTTTGTTAGGAAATAAATTTGTACCTTTGCACTCCAAATGGGTATGATGGATACTTATAAGATTGATTTACTGAGTTCCGGGCTTGGAGGCAAGACCTTTGAGTATGAAGAAGGCGATGATTTTTTCGCTGAAACGGAGGGGCTCATACAGCGTGGCACTATCCATACAACAGTGGTTTGTCTCAGTGCTGATTCAGTCTATAAATTCCAAATCCATAGCGTTGGCACAGTCATTGTACCATGCGACCGTTGTCTGTCAGATCTCGAATTGCGGATTGAGACGACAGACGATTTGAACGTGAAGCTTGGTGATGAGTTTGCTGACGAAGGTGACTGTGTGGTTGTTCCTGAGGCGGAAGGTTATATTGACCTTGCACAGTTCATCTATGAATTTATCGCACTCAGCATGCCGATAACGTGTTGTCACGAACCTGGGAAATGTGACGATGCGATGATGCAAGAACTCAGCAGGCATCAAGCCACCCGAAGTGGAGATGAGGATGATGAGCAGGCGGATTCACACCATGGTGATGTTCATGATATGGAGACGGGGGAGGATTCCGACGAACCCGTGGACAGTCGTTGGGCAGCACTGAAGCAATTTAAAGAACAATTAAAAAAATAGAAAAAAAATGGCACATCCGAAAAGAAGACAGTCAAAGACTCGTACTAGAAAAAGAAGAACGCATGACGTAGCAGTAGCTCCAACATTGGCAGTTTGTCCAAACTGTGGTGAGTTCTATGTTTACCACACTGTATGCCCATCTTGCGGATACTATCGTGGTAAGATTGCTATCGTCAAGGAAGCTGCAATTTAATTAAACAAATCATCTCTCTTATGGGAAAGCTCAATGCTGTTATAACTGGTGTAGGTGGATGGGTCCCCACATATATCCTCGACAATGAGGAGATGTCCACAATCGTTGAGACCAGCGATGAATGGATTATGGAACGCATAGGCGTTAAAACCCGTCATATCCTGAAACCAGAAGAGGGCGCAGGTACATCTTTCATGATGACTAAAGCCGTGAAGCAGTTGCTCGACAAGACGGGTGCTGACCCTGATTCCATTGAGGCGGTGATTGTTGCAACGACAACACCTGACTACCATTTCCCTTCAACAGCATCACTTGTCATTGGCAATCTGGACTTGAAGAATGCCTTTGGTTTCGACATGGAGGCAGCTTGTGCTGGTTTCCTCTATGCTATGGAGACAGGAGCAGGTTTCATCCGCAGTGGACGTTACAAGCGCATCATCGTATGTGGCGGTGACCACATGTCTTCTATGACCAACTATCAAGATCGCAACACATGTCCCATCTTTGGCGACGGTGCAGCGTGTGTGATGATGGAGGCTACAGAGGAGGATTATGGCTTGATGGACAGTTATTTCCGAGTGGACGGAAAGGGTTATGACAACCTTCATATGGCTGCTGGTGGTTCTGCCAATATGCCCAGCCATGAAACAGTTGACCAGCGTCTCCACTTTGTCTATCAGGAAGGTCGCGCTGTGTTCAAGCACGCTGTAACAGACATGTCCGACGCTGTGGAACTGGTGGCAAAGCGTAACAATCTTACGAAAGAAGACATTGCGTGGATTGTTCCCCATCAGGCTAACGTGCGCATTGAAAGCGCTGTGGCTCGTCGCATCGGAGTGGAGGAAGACCACGTGATGATTAATATCGACCATATGGCGAACACTTCTGGCGGCACCCTTCCACTTTGCCTTTGGGAGTATGAACCACAGCTCAAGAAAGGCGACAAACTCATCTTCACCGCTTTTGGTGCTGGCTTCACATGGGGCGCAAGCTACATGATTTGGGGCTATGATGGCAGCAAGTTTGCCAACACTCCTGCAGAGTTCTACAAGGAGGGGGCGATCAGCCGTGAGGAATGGTACGCTAAGAGAGGAAGAAAGTAATTTTAAGTGAATAGTGAAGAGTGAAAAGTGAAAAATCTAAGTTACTCCTGCTCGAATGAAGTAAAGTAGATTTTTCGCTTTTCACTCTTCTTTTTTTCACTTCTTCAATAAGAAAACTATGCATAAATCAGGTTTTGTAAACATCGTGGGCAATCCCAATGTGGGTAAATCAACGCTGATGAACCTCTTGGTGGGCGAACGCATCTCCATCGCCACGTTCAAGGCACAGACGACGCGCCACCGCATCATGGGCATCATCAACGATGACGATGCGCAGATTGTCTTTTCCGACACTCCTGGCGTGTTGAAGCCCAACTACAAGTTGCAGGAATCCATGCTGGCTTTTTCCGAGAGTGCACTGGTGGATGCCGATGTGCTCCTCTACGTGACCGACCCGATGGAGAAGATAGACAAGAATGCAGACTTCTTGCAGAAGGTTGCACAGATGGAAGTGCCGGTCTTAGTGCTCATCAACAAGATTGACCTGACCGATGAGAAGAACCTGGTGACGTTGGTGGAACAATGGCATGAGACTTTGCCCAAAGCGGAGATTCTGCCCATTTCTGCCCTACATCGATTTAATGTGGAGCCAGTTTTGGCACGCATCAAGGAACTCTTGCCAGAGTGTCCCCCTTATTTTGACAAAGACCAATTGACCGACAAGCCAGCTAAGTTCTTTGTCACCGAAATCATCCGCGAGAAGATTCTTCTTTATTACGACAAAGAGATTCCTTATTCCGTGGAGGTGGGAGTTGAGAGTTTCAAGGAAGACAAGACACACATACACATCAATGCCGTCATCTACGTGGAGCGTGACAGTCAGAAGGGCATCATCATCGGACATCAGGGCAAGGCGCTCAAGAAAGTAGCCACCGAAGCCCGCAAGAGCCTTGAGAAGTTCTTTGGCAAGAGCATCTACTTGGAAACTTTTGTCAAGGTGGATAAAGACTGGCGAAACTCCACCAAGGAACTGAACTTGTTTGGATATAATCCTGAATAATAGGCATTGATCAGAATATCATAGAATTACCGAAAAGAATATGGCAAATTTAGTAGCGATAGTAGGACGTCCCAATGTGGGTAAATCGACCCTGTTCAATAGATTGACCAAGACTCGTCACGCCATTGTGAGCGACGAGGCTGGTACAACGCGTGACCGTCAATATGGCAAGTGCGAGTGGGGTAACAAAGAGTTTTCTGTAGTGGATACAGGCGGTTGGGTGGTCAACTCCGACGATATCTTTGAAGAAGAAATACGCCGGCAGGTGCTCATCGCCATCGAAGAGTGTGATGTGATTCTCTTCATGGTGGATGTGAGGGTAGGGGTGACTGACCTCGATTTGGAGGTGGCAGACATCCTGCGCCGCAGTAAGTTGCCTGTGTTTGTGGTGGCTAATAAAGTTGATAGCAACGAGCACCGCTACGATGCAGCCGAGTTCTATAGCTTAGGATTGGGTGACCCCTATTGCATCAGTTCGCTGACAGGTAGCGGTACGGGTGACTTGCTTGATGCTGTGGTGGGCAGTTTCACGAAGGAGATGTCAGAAGTGATAGAAGAAGACATTCCGCGAATTGCTGTGGTGGGGCGTCCGAACGCAGGAAAATCGTCGCTCATCAATGCCTTCCTTGATGATAACCGCAATGTGGTGACTGACATCGCGGGAACCACACGCGACTCCATCTACACGAAATATGAGAAGTTCGGTTTCAACTTCTACTTGGTCGATACTGCCGGTATTCGCAAGAAGAATAAGGTGACAGAAGATTTGGAGTATTATTCGGTGATGCGGAGCATCCGTGCTATCGAGAATTCCGATGTTTGTGTGCTGATGGTTGATGCTACGAGAGGCATAGAAGGGCAGGACATCAACATCTTCCAGCTTGTGCAGAAAAACCAGAAAGGACTTGTGGTGGTGGTGAACAAGTGGGACCTTGCAGAAGATAAGAGCAACGAATCCATCCGTCACTTCGAACGTGCCATCCGTGACCGTTTTGCACCTTTCACTGACTTCACCATCATCTTTGCCTCAGCGGTGACGAAGCAGCGCATCTTCAGGGTGCTGGAAGAGGCACAAAAGGCGTATGAAGCACGTACCAATAAGGTGTCCACAGCGAAGTTGAACGAGGTGATGCTTCCGATTATCGAAGCCACACCGCCACCATCGCTGAAGGGTAAATACATCAAGATCAAGTATGTGATGCAGATACCCGACACAAGAGTGCCCTCATTCGTGTTCTACGCCAATCTTCCGCAGTATGTGAAGGAGCCATACAAGCGTTTTCTTGAGAATCAGATACGTGAACACTGGAACTTTAAGGGAACGCCTATCAATGTGTTTATCAGACAGAAATAGTTGAGAGTTTAGAGCTGAGGCTTTAGAGTTTAGGGTGCCGTGAAGTTGAGAATTATTCTGATATTGGGGCTGATGTTGAGCCTGTGGTCATGCGAGGAAAAGGAACGTGAACCTGAAATAGTGCTGATGAAAGCGCTGGAGGCGTTGAATCATGAGGACTATGATGCTTATCTGCAACGTGTGGATTTTGGCACGGAGATGGATTCTGTTCAGACTTCCTACATGAAAGAAGCGTTGCGTCAGCATTTGGGATGGCGTCGTTCCGAGCGTGCTGCCGTGATGTCGATAGACATATTGGAAAAGGTGATGGAGGAAGATAGCGTTTGCACGGTCTATTATCAGTACACCTTTGTTGATGACACCAAAGAAGCGGGTTCGCAGAAAATGGTGCGCCATGGGGAGACTTGGAAGTTGAGATTACGAAACTGATTAGCCCACACACTAAAGAATGAAAGAATTTTTCAAAGTGAAAAGTGAAAAGTGAAAAGTGAAGAATCTAAGTTACCTGCCATACAGGGTGTAACTTTCAAATTCTCGAACTCTTTTAACTACAAGGAAGTCAAACCTAAATCGCATAATAAAACATGAGTGGTAACAAAAACATCTTTGCATCCAAAGTGGGAGCCATCCTGGCAGCTGCTGGCAGTGCAGTAGGGTTGGGCAACGTATGGCGTTTCCCCACAGAAGTTGGCACGAATGGTGGTGCTGCCTTCATCCTCATCTATGTGTTGTTTATGCTTGTGCTGGGTGTGCCCATCATGGTGACTGAGTTTGCGATTGGACGACATGGAGGCAGTGATGTGACAGATGCCTTCCAGAAGATGGGTGGCGGACGTCGTGGATGGAAATGGATGGGTTTGATACCTGTGGTTAGTGGTTTTCTTGTGCTCAGCTACTATGCCGTGGTGGCAGGATGGACGCTCTACTATGCCTATGAGGCACTTATGGGAGGGTTTTCTGGAAAGAGCCCAGAAGAATTCACCAATGATTTTATTGCGTTCTCTTCCTCTTCATGGACTCCTGTCTTCTGGATGGTGATCATCATTGCGATGACCTGTGGCATTGTTGCCCTTGGTGTGCAACGTGGCATCGAACGTGGAGCGAAAATCATGATGCCACTCCTGTTCGTCTTCATCCTTGTGCTGGTGGGGTGCTCACTCACCTTGCCCAACGCAAGCCTCGGATTGTCGTTCCTCTTTCAGCCCGACTTTTCCAAAGTGACCAGTTCTGTCTTGCTCAGTGCGATGGGACAGGCATTCTTCTCGCTTAGTGTCGGTTTGGGCTGTCTCTGCACCTATGCGTGCTATTTCCGCAAAGATGTCGATTTGATGAAAGATGGACTTTCTGTAGCCAGCATCGACACGTTGGTGGCTTTGCTGAGCGGTCTCATCATTTTCCCAGCCGTCTATTCCATCCAGGGTTTGCAACCCGATGCAGGTCCCTCACTTGTGTTCATCACCCTGCCGAATGTCTTCCAACAGGTATTTGGCAATTTGCCTTGGTTGGCTTATATCTTCTCGCTGGTTTTCTATCTGTTGCTTGTGATGGCAGCCCTGACCAGCAGCATCTCCATGTTAGAGATGTCAGCCGCTTATTTCCATAAGAATCTGAACATGTCTCGCCCAATGGCAGCCGTGTTGGTCAGCGTTGTGTGTGTGGTGTTGGGCACGTTCTGCTCATTGTCCTTTGGCGCATGGAAAGATGTCACCCTTTTCGATATGGGCTTTTTCGACCTCTTCGACTATATTGTCGCCAAACTCATCATGCCTATTGGTGGCATGCTTATGTGTGTGTTCTTAGGATGGGTGGTTGACGAGAAAGTGCTTCGTGCCGAGATGACTAACAACGGCACCATCAAGAGCCCGCTCTATCCCACCTACCGATTCATCATCCGCTACCTTGCTCCTGTTGGCATTTTCCTTATCTTTGCCAATGAGTTGGGATTCTTTGATTTTCTCTCCTGATTCTTAACTCTTAATTCCTAATTCAAACTCCATGACAAATTCTGCCCATACCTCCAGAACAACATGGATGCTTGCCACCCTCCTTTTCATCTGCGGCATCATGTCATTTTCCTCATGCGGTTCAGACAGCGAAGACGCTCCATTGCAACAACCCACCGTGCAGCGCATCACGGAACGGGGCAAACTGTTGGTGGGCACCACAGGTGACTACCGTCCGTTGTCCTACAAGGAAAGCACGGGCGACTATTGGGGATTTGGTATTGAGATGGCTGAAAAGATAGCAGAGCGGTTGGGCGTCGGCATTGAATTTGTGCAGACCTCATGGCCTACGTTGACTGCTGACGTGCAGGCGGAACCGCAGACGTTTGACCTCGCCATCGGAGGCATCACCATTACTGACACTCGCAAGGAGACGATGCTGATGAGCGACGGCTATCTGAAGAACGGAAAGACTATCCTTTGCTGCATCACCGATGTGAACCACTATCATTCGTTGGCAGACATCAACCAACCCGGTGTGCGTGTGATGGTGAATCCGGGAGGATTGAACGAGAAATTCGCCAACGAGCGTCTCACCAATGCCACCATTGTTGTTCATCAGCGAAACGAGGAAATCCCCCGTCTTGTGGCGGAAGGACAGGCTGATGTGATGATTACAGAGATTACGGAAGCCCCGTGGTATGTGAAGAATGACCCGCGCCTTGCGGCTCCGCTCATCAAGACTCCCTTCACGAACGGCGAAATTGGTGTGCTGATGCGTCAAGGTCAAGAAGACCTGCTCGCCCTCGTCAACGAGGTCATCTCCCAGATGAAGGCGGACGGCACCCTTCGTGCGCTTCATGAGAAATATGGGTTGGTGTATGGCTACGAGTAAGCCGCACCCCCACTTTCACTCTTTCATTCTTTCATTTCAGCGCAGCGCAAGCAGCGCTTTTTATTTGCTTCTGCTCCTCGTCATACACGAAACCGCACTCCAGCAGTTCCTCCTTCACTTCCTCCAAGTCGCGCTCGAAGTAGGCGCACAAATCCTCCAGCGAGTCAAACTCGTCGTCTCTCAGCAGCATGTTGATGCTCGATACCAACATCATGGGGTCTTTGGGTAATCTGTCCATAGTTTTTCCGTATGATTGCTTGGTTTTTCGTGCAAAGATACAACATATTCAATAAATCACCAAAATAAACACTGTCAACTGTCATCTTGTGAAAGGTTGTGACCCTCACAAGCGCATGCAAGTGTATTCCACAAACGAGTGTTAGTCTTGCTAACAAACGAACGTAAGTCTTGCCCACAAACGAGTTGCAAAACGTAGAAAAGTCTACGATTTAGGACAAAACATTAGAAAAGTCTAACTTTTCCCGATTTTTTTAGACTTTTTGGACAGCGTCATTTTTGTGCCGTAACTTTGCGGCGAAATTAAAGAAAAAGTCGTAACTTTGCAAAAGAATTAAGTAATGAAAGCAATGAATAAGAGTCTTATGTGGATGTGGACCGCCATCCTGAGTTGCGGCCTGGTGATGGTTTCGTGTTCGGACGATGATAATAATTCTTCGTCTGGTCGGCTCTGAGTTCACCTACGAAAGTGTTGAGGCTATGTTGCATGAGCTGCTGGTGAAGTATGACATCCCTGTGCTGTGCGGATTCCCTGCTGGTCATGATGATGTGAACCTGCCACTTGTGATGGGTGCTCCTGTCACGATTGATGTGCGCAATGACGGTGCCACTTTGCAGTTTGATATTGAGGGTGTGCAGCGTGAGGTGAACACTGCTGACATCACTGCTGCACAGACACCTGCTGCTGTGCGTATGAGATTGGCGGGTAAACGTGAATGAGAAGGGGAGTGAGAAGAATGAACAGGCTGTCTGTCTTCAGTTGTGTGATGGGTTGTGTGATGCAACTGGCGGGGTGCTCAATGGGAGTGTCTTCTCGCGCTGAGGCTGAGGAGGATAGCGTCAATAAGATGAATATGGAAGAAAAGATGTATGCATATAAGTATCCGCATCCGAGTGTGACAACGGATAATGTGATTTTCGGTTTCGACGGTAACACGGTGAAGGTGCTGCTGATTGAACGTGGTGGTGAACCCTACAAGGGCTGTTGGGCATTCCCTGGCGGTTTTCTGGAGATGGACGAGTCGGCAGAGCAGGGTGCCATGCGTGAATTGATGGAAGAGACGGGGTTGACAACGCCGTTCGTGAAGCAGTTTCATGCCTTTACAGCTCCTGATAGAGATCCTCGTGAACGGGTGCTGACGATTGCCTATTATTCGGTGGTGCGTTTGAGCGAGGTGAAGGGTATGGACGATGCCAGGCAGGCGAAGTGGTTTGCATTGGATGAGATTCCTGAGAATCTGGCATTCGACCATGAGGAGATGCTGCGTGTGGCGAGGGAGGAAATAAGCAAGGAAATCCGTTTGAACACAAAAGACTGGCAGGAGATGATGAAGGGATTTAGTAAGGAAGAGGAGGAGAAAATCGTTAGTGAATTAGGAATGAGGAATTAGGAATGAGGAATGGGATGATTGCGGATGCTGTGGAGCGGTATCTGGAACAGAAGGGATATGAGCGGATGGCGCTGAAGGCGGCGATGTTCGATATGGATGGGGTGCTATTTGACTCGATGAAGAATCATGCGAAAAGCTGGCATGAGACGATGGCGCATTTCGGATTGGACTTGCCGGAATGGGAGGCTTACATGCATGAGGGACGCACGGGCGCTGGTACTATCAATATCGTTTCCATGCGTCAACGTGGACATGAAGCAACGGATGAGGAAATACAACGTATCTATCAGTATAAGAGTAATTTGTTTAATCAATGTCCAAAGGCTGAGAGAATGCCTGGAGCGTATGAATTGCTTTGCAAGGTGAAGGCGAGCGGAGTGGTTCCGATGGTGGTGACAGGTAGTGGACAAAAGACGTTGTTGGAAAGGCTGAACAGGAATTTTCCTGACATTTTCAAACAAGAACTGATGGTGACGGCTTTCGATGTGAAGTATGGAAAACCGAATCCGGAACCGTATCTGATGGGGATGGAGAAGTATAAGAAGACCCTCACTCCCGTGATGAGCGAAGGGAGACAATGCGGCGAGATTGCTCCGAACAATTTTATTGTGGTGGAGAATGCGCCGTTAGGGGTGCAGGCAGGGGTGGCTGCAGGGGTGTTCACAATTGCAGTGAACACGGGACCATTGCCCGATGAGGTGCTGCTCAATCAAGGGGCAAACCTGCTATTCCATTCGATGCAGGAATTCTGCGAGGAATGGGAGAATGTGTATGAAGAGTTGACAGTTGACAATTGACAGTTGACAATTGATTGATAGTTGACAATAGACAGTTGACAGGTGGGTTAACGCGATGCAAGCATGCCGAATGGAAAAAACGGTCGACAATCAATCAACTACCATAATGCCGTTGATGATTCTGCCATCGATGTGACGACGGGCGGAGAAGAAACGGTCGTAGTTGGTATAAGTATCGATGCCTGAGACGTGGATGTTTTCAGGGTTTACTCCTTTTTTGATGAGTTGAAGGCGGTTGCATTCCCAAAGGTCGATGTGCCAACGGAAGTCCTCGCCAACTTTCCCAAGGGGAAGAGAACCTTGCGGATTGTTGGGGTGCATGAGAGGGTATTTTTTTGCCAGTTGCTTCATTGGGAAACCTGCCTGCGCAAAGAGGTCATAGACTTCGTCGCCCACTTCGAAACTTTCGGGTCCTATGCCTGGGCCTATGATGGCGTGGAGATTTGACGGTTGTGTGCCGTAGGTGGTTTGGAGCACGTCGATGTTGGCTTCGACGATGCGTTTCTGTGTGCCTTTCCAACCCGCATGCACCGCTGAGACGACGTGGGTTGCATCGTCCCATAGGAGAACGGGAATACAGTCGGCAGTTTTCACGCAGACAAAGACATCGGAAAGCTGGGTGGAGAGGGCATCTACTCCATCGAGCGCCAGTACTTGCTCGAGCGGATTTTTGGCGAGGAAGTCTTCATCAATAACGACAGTCTTGGTGCCGTGCACCTGATGGTGAGGCATGAAGAGTCCCGGAATGGGAATGGAAACACCGCCATCTCTTGTGGTGGAGAAGGCGGTGATATGAGAAGGAGTGGGGTAGAGATGCACGGAAAAATGGAAAAAATGAAAGGATGAAACAATGAAAGATTATTCTTCGTACTCGAAGTCTTCAAGGTCTTCGATGTCGTCTTCGTCAATGAATTCGATGTTATTGTCTTCTGGGTTGCCATCATCGCCCCAACCCTCATCGTCATCAGCGATGTCGTCCATATAAGCGAAGGTCTTAGCGGAGTGGATGATGGACTCCTGAGTGTTGATGGCTGCGATTTTGTTGCTCTCGCTGTTCATCTCTTTCCAAAGGATGTCTTTGAGTTCCTGAAGACCTTGTTGTGCCACTGAACTAATGAAGATGACAGGGATGTCATCAGGCAGTCCTTCCTTGAGCATTTCCTTCAGTTCGTCGTCTTGTCCGAGGAGGTCGCACTTGGTGATGGCGAGCACACGCCCTTTGTCGAGCAGGTCGGGGTTGAACTGTGCCAACTCGTTGAGCAGCACGTCGTATTCATGACGGATGTCTTCAGTGTCGGCAGGCACCATGAAGAGCAGCAAGGAGTTGCGCTCGATGTGACGGAGAAAACGAAGCCCTAAACCACGCCCCTCGCTGGCACCCTCGATGATGCCGGGAATGTCGGCAATGACAAAGGAACGTCCGTCGCGATAGGACACGATGCCCAAGGAGGGTTCGAGTGTGGTGAATGGGTAGTTGTCAATCTTCGGTTTGGCTGAAGAAATGGCGTTGACGAGGGTGGATTTGCCCGCATTGGGGAAACCTACGAGTCCCACGTCTGCCAAGAGTTTCAGTTCGAGAATGAAACTGCGTTCCTGCATGGGTTCGCCGGGTTGTGCGTAGCGAGGTGCCTTGTTGGTGGGTGTGGCAAAGTTGAAGTTGCCTAATCCTCCACGACCGCCTTTCAGCAGAATCACTTCCTGCTCGTGTTCGGTCACATCGCAGATGTATTCGCCCGTTTCGGCATCATACACCGCTGTACCGCAAGGCACTTCGATGTATGCATTTGCCCCTTGCTTACCGCTTGACTTGTTCTTCGAACCATTGCCACCATGTTCAGCCTGGATGTGACGGTCATAGCGCAGATGGAGCAATGTCCAGTAGTTGCGGTTGCCACGCAAAATGACATGACCACCGCGACCGCCATTGCCTCCGTCAGGACCACCCTTCGGTAAATACTTTGCACGGTGCATGTGGGTGGAACCTCGTCCACCACGCCCCGAGCGGCAATAGATCTTTACGTAATCAATGAAATTGGAATCCATAGAAGAAGTTAAAAACTAAAAACTAAAAACTAAAAGTAGAAGTTGCCTTGTCGTTAGGATTAAAGAAACTTCGACTTTTAGTTTTTAGTTTTTAACTTTTATTTTATACTATCGAGGAAAGCGAAGATTTCGCCCAGCATCACCTCCTTGGAACCCTTCCATGTGAAGGTGTTACGGATGCCTTCCTGCTCAAACCACTTGGAGAGTGGCTCTGTCTGCTTGTGATACACTTCGAAACGCTTCTTGATGGTTTCTTCGTTGTCGTCGGCACGACCTTGCTCGATGGCACGGTTGAGGAGACGGGCGAGGAGAGTTTCTTCGTCAACGATGAGTTCAATCATGACACCCATGTCGTGCTTACGTTCAGCAAGCATCTTCTTGAGCGCTTCTGCCTGAGCGATGGTGCGTGGGAAGCCGTCGAAGATGACGCCTTTTCCTGCAGGGAGTGCATCGTAGGTCTTTGCGAGGATGTCAATCATCAGTTCATCGGGGATGAGTTGTCCGTTGTCGATGTATCCTTTGGCAATCTTGCCGAGTTCAGTACCGTTCTTGATTTCACTGCGGAGCACATCGCCAGTAGAGATGTGTCCCATACCATAGCGTGCGACGATCTCGTCGCTGTAGGTGCCTTTACCAGAACCTGGTGCACCAAAAATGATGATATTCTTCATTTGTTGTTTATGTTAGGAATTGAGTTTTTTAATGGGGTAATGGGGAGGATGGGCATGATGGGGTGAATGGGGAAGATGAAGGTGTCAGTCCTCTTTCACGACGTAGATGCTTTTGTAGTTGCGTCCCACTCCGTCGTAGTCAAGTCCGTAGCCCACAATGAATTCGTTAGGAATCTGCATGGCGCAGTACTTCACGTCGAGTGGCACGGCCAGTTTGCCTGGTTTCATGAGTAGAGTGGCAATCTCCACAGATTTGGCTCCCTTCGCCTTCAGTTGCGGTAAGAGGTTGTACATTGTGGTGCCCGTGTCGATGATGTCTTCGACAATGATGACATCACGATTTTCGATGCTTAGGGAAAGGCCGATAAGTTCCTTCACTTTGCCAGTGGTGTCCATTCCTTCATAAGAAGAGTATTTGACAAACTGAATTTCGTGATCGAATGTGAGATGTCTGACAAGGTCTGCCGCAAAGATGAATGCGCCGTTGAGGATGGCGATGAGGATAGGGTTCTTCCCCTTGTAGTCGGCATTGAGTTTCTCTGCCAGAGCGGCAACCCTATCCGCGATTTGTCCGTGATGGATGAACGGCTCAAATTGCTTGTCTTTTATTGTGATCATTGATGTGTTGCTAAACTTGAATTTTATGCAAAGCTACACAAAAAATCGCTATTTGAGGGTAAAATCGGGAAGAATAACGTGAAAAAACATCATTCGAAGTGCTATTTTATCTTTTTTCCATCGTTTTTTTAATGTCGATTCACTATTTTTGCACACATAAAGAGAATCTCCATTCGCTAATTTTCGCAGAAATATGAAGATTTTATCAGCAGCTCAATTAAAAGCGGTAGATGCCTATACGATAGAAAAAGAACTTGCCAGTTCCACGAATCTGATGGAACGTGCCTCTCGTGCTGTGGCAGACAAGATTCGTTCTCGTTGGACTATCGACACCCCCATGAAGGTATTTGCAGGTCCCGGTAACAATGGGGGCGACGCATTGGCGATTGCCCGCATGTTGAGCGAGGCAAACTACAAGGTGTATGTGTATCTGTTCAACACCTCAGGGCGTCTTTCTCCTGACTGCCAACTCAACAAGCAGCGCTTGCTGGACTTTCAGAATGTGAAGAAGGACATGATGGGTGTGCATAATGTGGAGTTTACTGAAGTGACATCGCAATTCACGCCTCCGAAACTGGAGGAGGGGGATTTGATTATCGACGGTTTGTTTGGTACGGGGCTGTCGCGTCCGCTGAATGGTGGCTTTGCATCAGTGGTGAAGTACATTAACGCATCGCCTGCCACCGTCGTGTCAATAGATGTGCCATCGGGCTTGATGTGTGAGGACAACACCTATAATGTGATGAACCACATTGTCAAGGCGAATTACACTTATACCATCCAGTATCCCAAATTGGCGTTCTTCTTTCCAGAGAACGAACCGTATGTGGGCAATTGGGAGGTGCTGGATATTGGACTTCTTGATCCAGGCACGGAGGAAACAGCAACCTTCTATAACTTTACGGAGAAGAAAGACATGGTTGCGATGCTCAAGACGCGCTCGAAGTTTGCCCACAAGGGAACGATGGGGCATGCTGTGCTCATTGCAGGAAAGAAGGGTATGGCTGGTGCAGCGATTTTGAGTGCGAGGGCATGTATGCGCAGCGGATTGGGAAAACTGACCATTCGTGTGCCAGAAAGCAATGTGCGCATCATGCAGGAAGCTGTGCCTGAGGCTGTGCTCAATATTGATGTGGATGCCAACTGCTTCAGTCAGTCTTTTGACACCAGCGAATTCGATGCAATGGCGATAGGTCCCGGTATTGGCACGTCCGCTTACACGGTGCAGGCATTTATCGAGCAGGTCAGCATGACGAAGTGTGCAATGGTCATTGATGCAGATGCCTTAAATATCTTAGGTTCGCATCGAGGTTGGATCAATCAGTTGCCTCGTCATTGTATCCTCACTCCGCATAAGAAAGAACTGTTTGGATTGATCAGTACGACACGCAACTCCTACGAAGAGCTGGAACGCACACGTGAATTGGCTGTGCGTCAACGCATCTTCATCTTGATCAAAGGTGCTTATTCAGCCGTCGTCACTCCTTTGGGAAATGTTTATTTCAACTCGACAGGTAATCCGGGTATGGCAACAGCGGGTGCTGGTGATGTGCTGACGGGTGTTATCCTTTCGTTGCTGGCACAGGCGTATGAGCCTGAGGTTGCTTTGAGACTAGGCGTTTATCTGCATGGTTTGGCAGGTGACCTCGCAGCGGAAGATCTCTCTTACGAAGGGCTGATTTCCACGGATATTGTCAACTATTTGCCAAAGGCTTTCAAGGAGCTGAGAAGAGTTTGATTAATTCATAATGCATAATTCATAATAGAGATAATAGCTCGAAGAATGAAAAGAAATATCATCACAGCATTGGCGGTCGGTTTGTCACTCTGCGCTATGGCTCAGACACAAGTGACGGAGTTCAATCCAGGCATTGCAGCTAATGGTGTGAATTATATGTTACCGAAAACAGTGCTGAGGGTGGATGCTTCAGCTGTCAAGGTGGTGTACACTCCTGGTGAATTTGCAAGATATGCAGACCGCTATCTTCACATCAGTGGGGTGGTTGCAGAACCTGCCACCACTTGGACGATCACAGCATTGTCAGTTAGTCAGGAAGGAGTGCCCGACACATCGAAAGTTTATACGGTGAAATTGAAGGACAAGACTGTGGCACCAATGGTGCAACTGACACCCAGCGGTATTTTGGTGGCTGTGAACACCCATACGGACATTCAGGAAAGTGTACTCCCTGAGATGCGTAGCACAAACCATAAAATGGATGCCCGTCAGTATCTCACGGAAGATATCCTTTCCGCCACTTCCACCGCCAAGATGGCTGAATTGACGGCTCAGGAGATTCTCGACATCAGAGAGAGCAAGAATGCCATTAAACGTGGACAGGTTGAGTCAATGCCGAAAGATGGTGCATCGCTGAAGATTGTCTTGGATGAGCTAAACCGTCAGGAAGAAGCCTTAACTCAGCTTTTCATTGGATATAGCGACACCACATTCACGGCAAAATCCTTCACCATCATACCCGATGAGGATATGGAAGAGCATGTGTTCTTGCGCTTCTCCCGTAAATTGGGTTTTGTTGATGCTGACGACTTGGCTGGAGATCCTTATTACCTCTCAGTAAAGGATAAGCACACGGTGGTTCTTCCTGATACAAAAGAGGCTGCAAAAAGAAAAATTGAAGGGTTGGTGTACAATATGCCCAGCATGGCAGACGTTACTATCAGTACGATGCAGAGTACTCTCTATAAGCAGGAACTGCCGTTCGCACAGTTTGGCACTATTGATATGCTCAGTCCAACACTCTTCAACAAGGGTGCCACCACGAAACTGACTTTCTATCCGGCTACGGGTGGATTGCAACATCTGGAACAATAGACAATAACTAATTCTATAATAACTTTATTTATAAATTTCTAAAACATTTAAAACATGAAAAAGTATTTAGCAGAAATGGTGGGAACGATGGTTCTTACACTTCTCGGTTGCGGTACTGCAGTATCGCTCAATTGTGGTTCAGACACAGCATCAGTGGTTGGTACAGCCGTAGCATTCGGTTTGGCTGTTGTGGCAATGGCTTATACGATTGGAGGTGTATCTGGTTGTCACATCAATCCGGCTATCACACTCGGTTGCCTCATCTCAAAGCGCATCAGCTGCAAGGATGCCACGATGTATATGCTTTTCCAAGTGATTGGTGCCATCATCGGTGCTGCCATTCTCTTTGCTTTGACTTCCAATGATATGGCTCAGGCTGGTGGTACACTTACTGGTGCTAACAGCTGTGGTGATCATGGTGTTGTGGTAGGTCTCATTGCTGAAATCGTTCTCACTTGCATCTTCGTGCTCGTAGTGCTTGGCTCTACTGACGAGAAGAAGGGTGCTGGCAATTTCGCTGGTCTCGCTATCGGTCTTTCACTCATCCTCATTCACCTCGTTGGTATTCACTACACTGGTACTTCTGTGAACCCTGCACGTTCCATCGGTCCTGCTATCTTCGAAGGTGGTCAGGCACTTAGCGACCTTTGGGTGTTCATCGTTGGTCCATTTGTAGGTGCAGCCATTGCTGCTGGCATTTGGAAGATTATTGGAGAAGAGAAATAAAATTACTCAACTTTCGGAATTGACGAAGTTAATGGAGTTAACGAAGTAAACGACGATACCTGGCTACGAGAAAAACATCAGCATGACAAACGTTGATAACTTTGAGCGAAGCGATAACTTCTGTAACTCCTTAACTCCAAAAAAGTTGAGCACTTGCGAAACTTTAGTAAAATTAAAAGGTAATAGTTAAAAACTAAAAGTGAAAGTTACCTACCGTCAGACGGCAAGTAACTTTCACTTTTAGTTTTTTCTAACTTTCCCTTATTTCTTGAAGAAATCGAAGAAGAAGAACAGGGCAGCATAGCGAACAGGAACTCCCTTTGCGTAACCGATAGTGGCGTTATTGGAGTTTCTGACCGTACCATCAGAGCAGACCTTTCCACTGGTGGAGTTGTTGGAGTTTCTGACCGTACCATCAGAGTCAATCTTGCCGATGCTGGCATTGTTGCCATTGCGAACAGTCCCATCAGAATCAATCTTGCCGATGCTGGCATTGTTTGAGTTGCGGATGGTACCGTCGCGCTCAATCTTACCCACAGTTGAGTTGCTGCTGTTTCTCACTGTTCCGTCCGACTCAATCTTTCCGATGGTCGCATTGTTGGCGTTTCTCAAATCTTGGGCGTTCATTGACAGCGTGGTCAAGCCCAAAGCTAACAGTAAAAGTAATTTTTTCATAAACAGACCTCCTTTTTGATAGGTTTTGTGTGGCAAAGGTACGAATTATTAATTATTAATGAGGAATGAGGAATGAGGAATTGTTACTATCTCAGTAAAAAAACACTCCGAATAGCAAATATTTCCTAAATTCTCACTCCTCACTCCTAATTCTTCGCTACCTTTGTACTCGTTATGACAGAAACAGAGCGACTTTGGAATGCAAATTACGTGAAAGTATGGTGTGCCAACTTCATGATATTCTTCTCATTCATGGTGGTCACACCCTTGCTTCCGCTATATCTGAGTGAAACTTATCAAGCTGATAAGGACACGATTGGGTTTGTACTGTCGGGTTATACTCTGACAGCTCTTTTGGCACGTCCTATTGCGGGTTATCTGGTGGACAGTTTCTCGCGGAAAGTGGTGTTGCTGACGTGCTATTTCCTGTTCTTCGCCTTGTTTGCAGGGTATCTGGTTGCAGGCACAATGACACTCTTTGCCATCATCAGAACGGCACATGGAGCACCGATGGGAGCGGTCACTGTGGCGAACAGCACGAGTGCGATAGATGTATTGCCATCATCAAGAAGGGCAGAGGGTATAGGGTATTATGGTTTGTCGAACAACCTAGCCACCAGCATGGCGCCTACGGTGGGATTGATCATTTATGATTCCATTGGTGATTACAATATCATCTTCTTGATTGCCTTGTGTGCAGCAGGTGTCGGACTTGCCATCAATGCAACGGTGCATTTTCCCACTAAGGAGATTGTGCCGAACAAAGACCCGCTTTCTTTGGACCGCTTCTTCCTCGTGAAAGGCTGGAGTGAAGGACTGGTGATGGTGTGTGTGGGCTTGTCATACGGAGTGCTTGCCACTTATCTTGCCATTTATGGAAAGGAAGAATTAGGTATGACAGCAGGTACGGGTGCTTGGTTCGCTGTGTTGTGTACGGGTTTGATTTTGTCGCGTCTGATTGGTGCCCGTTCCTTGCGGAAGGGTAAGGTGGTGGAGAATGTGAATCATGGCATTCTCATCAGTGTGTTTGGCTATCTGCTGTTTGCTTTGTTGAAGAATCCAATCGGTTATTATGGTGCCGCCATCATCATCGGATTGGGTAATGGTCACATCTGGCCAGGCATGCAGACGATGTTCATCAATTTAGCGCCAAACAACAAGCGAGGTACAGCCAATTCATCCCAACTGACGTGTTGGGACATCGGTATGGGGCTGGGTGTTGTGTTTGGTGGAATGGCGATTCACCATACTGGCTATTCGGCAGCATTCTGGTTTGCCTTTGTGGTCAATCTTGTGGGTGTCCTCTTTTATTTTATATATGTGAAGAGGCACTATGTCAAGAACCGATTAAGGTGAACAGTGCAAGACAATTGTTATAGTTGGTCATAGTTCTATTTTCATACCATCTTCAGCAAGGAGGGTATGGGAAAAGATTTGTTGTGCCTCTTGAAGAAGGATGTCTTCAGACTTGTAGCGTGAGGAGAAATGACCGAGGATGAGTTTTCCGGCATGGGCATCAAGTGCAATTTGTGCAGCTTGTGCAGCTGTACTATGGTGGGTTTTCTTTGCAAGGAGGGCATGTTCTTGGGCGAAGGTTGCTTCGTGGTAGAGACATGTGATGTTCTGAAGTAGTTTTGCCAATGCGGGGCGATAGGTGGTGTCTGTGCAATAGGCATAAGAACGAACGGGGTCGGGTGGTGTGGTCAGTCGGTCATTGGGGATGATGGTCCCGTCGTCGGTAATCCAATCCATACCCGCCTTGATGTTGTTTATTTGAGAAACGGGGATGTGGTGAAAGTCAATCATGTCGCGTCGGATGTGCCGTGGGGTGGGTTTCTCCTGAAACAGATAGCCACAGCATGGAACACGATGGGAAAGAGGAAGAGAGGTGATGGTGACGGAACGGTCTTCGTAGAGAATCTGTGAGGTCTTTGTGTCGATTTCGTGGAGGATAATCTTATAGGGGGAGTCGGCGCAGAAATAGTCGATTTGTGGTTGGAAGATGCGTGTGAGGTCTTGTGGTCCGTAGATGTGCAGGTCTTGTATGCGTCCGAGCAATCCGAAGGTGGAGAGCATGCCGATAAGTCCGAACACATGGTCGCCATGCAGATGTGTGAGGAAGATGGCTTGCAGATGGGAGAAACTGAGGTGTGAGCGTCGCAATGCCATCTGTGTCCCCTCAGCACAATCGAGCATGAAGAGTTTTTCGCGGATGTTTACAATCTGTGAGGAACTGAGGCGTTTGGGAGTGGGGAGAGCAGCTCCGCAACCGAGTATGTGAATTTCGAACTTTTCCATTTAGTATCTCTTTTGGGGGTGGCGACGACAGAAAGCGAGGAAGTCGCAGTGGGCGCAGTTCTGTTCGTCGGTGCATTGGGCAAAAGTGCCGTGTTCGGGATTTTCATCGTAGGAGGTGAACATCTCTTTGATTTTCTCGTAGATGAGTGTGTTGAAGACTTCTGCGTATTGAGTTTTGAAGTCTTCCATCGCTTCTTTCTTGGCACCCTCAGCAGGAGCGAGCTGGATGATGCCGGAATAGTTTTTCTCATCTTCTTTCGTGCAGTACATGAGGGCGGGGACGAGGTGGCAGTTGACAGTTGACAGTTGAGAGTTGACAATTTGGGGATGGCAGTGGGGATTGGTGAGGATGGTGCAGTAGCAGAGGGTCTGCATGATGTGATAGTTGCTGGTGCATTTTTGTGTGTCAAAGAGTTCTTCGATGGTTTTGGCAGTCTGTGGTTTGTTGCTGGTTTTATAATCGACAATGCGTATGCGGTCACATGCAGGTGTGTGGAGCAAATCGAGACGGTCGATGTAACCTCCGAAGTTATAGTTGACAGTTGACAGTTGACAGTTGACGGTTGGTAAAGGGATGGTGTATTTCTGCTCCAGACTGATGATTTGCCAAAATCCGCCCTGTGTTTCCAATTCGTCAGCCATTCTGGCATCTGTTTTGATTTGGTTGATGATGAACTGCCTGATGACGTGACGATTGATCAGTTGTGTGCCGTTGAGGGGTAAAGGGTAATAGGCAGAAAAGGCGTTGTTGAGTTTCTGGACAATCAGCGATTCGTCTGATGCCAATGCCCATACGTCAGCACTGGTGAAAGGTTTGCCCACATAGGGCTCATAGAGTTGTCGCATGGATTCGTGGAAGATGGTGCCGAATGTGGATTTATCAACATCTTCGGTCACTTCCTTGTCGGGACGTATGCCCATCACATGGTTGAAATAGAATTTGAGGGGGCACTGCATATAGGTGTTGATGGCAGAAGGTGAGAGCATGCGTTCGCCACTGAAACGGGTTTGGAATTGCTTCATCACTTCCGATGTCTTCACCACACTGTATGGTTCTGCCGCCTGTGTCTCGCTGGAAGCTGTAAAAGCTCGGAGACTGATTTCCTGTCCCTTGCCGAAGAGGTCATCGGCTTCTGCCAATGTCTGCAGCATGAAACGTGACATCTCACCCTTGTTGCCGTTTTCCGTGCTGACATTATAGAGCAGGGTGATGTGTTCAGCACGTTGCAGGAGACGGTAGTAATAATATGCGTAAAGGCTCACTTCACGCTCGATGGTGGTCATTCCATAGGCGGCACGGAGGGTGTATGGGATGAGGGAAGAACGTTTGTCGCCTTTAGGCATCTGCCCCTCATTGACGGAAAGCATGATGACGTTGCGGAAGTCGAGATTTCGTGTTTCAAGCAATCCCATCACTTGCAATCCCATGGCAGGTTCACCATGAAAGGGAATGCTTGCTTGGCTGATTTGCTGCCGAATGAGCCGTGACAGCGTTTCGTCACTTACAACCAGTGCAGCCCTTTTGCTTCCCGAACCCTGTCCCTCTTGCAGCGTGTGGATGCGGTTCACCACCGTGTATGCCACAAAAAGGCTCTCTTTGTATATCTGCAAGGTGAAGTCCTTGTCGTCAAATGTTTCCTGATAAAAATGTCCCACCATCGAAATGATGTCAGCCAGATAGGCAGTCAGTCCCAAGCCAGAAGCAGGCGTGAAGATGCGTCTCAGTGTGTCGTTGTCAGCCAGCAGTTCCGTGCTGGGGAAGACGATGTTCTTCTTCGAAAGCATGCGCAGTTTCTCCTCACAAGCGCTGCCCGCAAGTTTCTGAACAAATGCATGTTTCAACACTGCAGCCACCTGTTTATATCGCCACGCACCAGACGAGGTGCGCCCATGCACCTGCAGCTCCAGCAAGGTCTGAACCAACGAAAACACGGGGGTGTTCATCAGGGGGTAGCCCATGGTTACGTTGATGGACTGCACCTGCCCGATACTGTGAAGCACAGGTTGCAGCAGGCTTTCGTTGCAGAGAATCACCGCCGACTCTATCTGCGGTTCACCCTCTTTCAGATGCGTGCGTCTCCATTCGTCAACATAGCGAGCTTGGGCATTATCCGTCGGAGATTGGATGAAAGTGATTTCCTTCCGTTTCCGCATGTTCTGGAACAGGTCTTTCCCCTTGAACTCGTCACCCAACACTTGGATGTTCTCCTGAATGAACTGCCCAGCCTCATAGCCCGCCTTTCCCTGACGTCTCTGCATATAGGCAACGTCGTAGTCCCAATAGAACTTGACATCACGGTTAAGCTTCAGGTAGCGGAACAGCTCCATTTCAGTCTTATTGAGCACGTTGAAGCCCACCATCACATAAGTCTTCGAAGTCAGTCTCCTGTCTGTCCGTTTTCTCACCTCCTCATCCTTACCTGTCAATGCTTCGATGACACAGCGTTTCAGCATACCCTCATACACCATCGCATCCCCCTCAGCTGTCAGCAGCGCATGCCGATAGTCTTCGTAAATCTCAGTCAGCGAGTTCCATAAGGATTTGAAATGAAGTTTGAGGGCAGAGGGCTGGTGCTTATCGAAAAAAGAACCGAAGAAATGTTCAATGGCATCTCTTTGTTCCTTGTCCAAAAAAGAGAAATCGGTCATATCCTTCCACTCGGCAATGTTCAGGAACAGTTTGTCAGGTTCCACCATGTTGTTGTCGATGTCTTGAAAATCGCTCAGCATCGTCTCCATCAGAGAGTAGAGTTGGTCGAGCGATTTTGTGGGCTTCATCTTCGCTTGATAGACTTCCCACAAGGTCACCACCAATGCAATAGGGTCACCAATCGTGTGTTCAGACAAGGAAGCGAACAGTTCGCTGATGGTGGTGTAGTCGGGAGCCCACATGGCCAAATTCCCATCACCAGCCGTCAGCTGTCTTTTCTCCCACAAATAGTTGTTGAGAAACAGACTCGCACGTTTATTGGGGAAAATAATTGTTGTGTCCTGAAAGTTGCCCTCCATCTTATCATAGAGGTCATCAGCTACAAGTTTAAGAAACGTGGTCATGAGGGTTGAGGACTGAGAGATTAGGGTTTAGAGTTTAGAGATTAGAGTTGAGAGTTGACAATTGACAGTTGACAAACTCATCGTACATCGTACATTTATCTGATGGTTTTCTCTCTGGCAGGTATCGTCGTTAACTCCTTTAACTTCGATTACTTCGAGCGCAGTGATAACTTCAGAAATTTAAATGCTTTAACTCCTTTAACTTCGATTACTTCGAGCGTAGCGATAACTACCGAAAGTTGAGTAATTCCAATTTTCATTTTGCGAAGCGCATTTTCTTACATGCCAGGGAAAGGGAATCCTCCGAAACCGCCATTAAATTGTGGCTTGATTTCTTTCAGTGGTTGGATGTGAGGTTCGAAATCCTTATCGAATCGGGCAATATTTTTGTCAAGAAAATCGAGACGATCAGCCAGCCATTGTTTCAACACATTGATTTCCTCTTCATAAGAACTAACCCGATAGGCTGCAAACCAAGAGATGGCATCGCCGCCACCGAATCCTCCTCCGCCACCGAATCCACCGAACATACCACCGAATCCTCCTTGGTTATTGGATTGATGTTGCTGTGCCTTCTGCTCTTCGCTGACAAGCAGTTCGGGGTATTCCTTGAAGTGTCTGTCTTTCGCTTGTGCCACCAATTTGACATGATTGTCGATGTATTCGTTGATGGCTTTATTGCTTAAGATGGTCTTTCGCAGAGACTGATAGCGCACCTTTACAGCCTTACGGAAAGCGGGGTCTTGCAAAAGTCGCTGCCACATGGCAGGAGTGGGTTGTGTATTGCCACCTTCGAAACACCACGCATCGATTTTGTTGGCATTGCAGAAGTTGCAGTTCCCGTATGCCAAGTTGTAATCCCACACTGGTCCTGCAAAAAGTTTTCCTCCAGTACCATCCTCGTTTTGCCGTTCTTTATAGAAATAGGCACTACGCTTAAAACCATCTGCATTCAGGCTCAGTTCTGTATGGATGAAGTAATCGACAAACGATGACACGTCGATGTATTTCGCATAACCCTCTTGGGGGTCGGCAAAGTCCTCAGATTGGATGACCTTTTCCGTCTCCTCAATGTATTGCTGGATGTATGCAAACTGTTCGGGCTGCAAAGCTTTCTTTTTGGGATAGAGGCAAGTCCACGTGATTTGGCTGGTCATGATGCCTTCGCCGATACCTGGAACTTTCGACGAGAAGGTGGCATCATCTTCATTGTAAGTATCGATGCGCAAGAGGTAGCCACCAGTCATGTTGGCACCCTCAGTGTCGATTTTACGTATTTTGTCGATATTCACCCTGTCAACTCCACGTTTGATGGCTTCGGTAAGGATGTAGATGCCGATATATTCACCATCCATCAACACTTCCACCATCTGGGTGCGTGGTCCCCAATGTCCCATTTCGCGCCAGAGATGGAAAGCGAGTGGGTCTCTCAGCATGGAAACGTCGTTATAGGGGCACAGCAATACCCAATCGCTACCGGCAGGCATGCCTAAAAGGCTTACCTTCAACTCCTTTCCCTCTTCGTTGCGTGTTTCGATAGTGTATTTCTTCTGATTGAACGCCAACGAACTGTTGCCACGAAGTTTGATGCCGATATATCCGTCATATCCCTCCATCTTCATCCTTGCTGTCACTTTCTCTTGGGCATTTGGCGGTGTGTCGGTGGTGATGTTGATGACGGGTAGATTGGATGCCAAATGATCCATCTTTGTATGTTTCACTTTTGGAAACATGTCTCCCATGTTGAAATTGCCAAAATTCATGTTGAAGCCACCAAACTGGGCTGTTGCGCTTGTGGAGCAGAGCATGCAGGTGGTCATTGTCATCACAAAGACTATGCTCCTCAGGCATCTTTTTCTTCTTTTCATAATCAGTCTTTCTATAAATAGGTGTTAATAAAAAAGTTTATACAGGTATGACGAGTTCGTCAAGAATGTACCACAAGTAAGCTCGGATGCTGGTGTAGCCAATCTGTTTCAGCAACTTTTTGTAGTCTTCTATCTGTTGCCGATTCTCGCGAGGGGCGACAAAGGCACCGTCCGCATTTTGTTTTACGACACCCTGTGCCGTCTTATAGTCAATGATGATGGCTTGATGGTCGCATACGACGACTCGGTCAGGACGTTTGGTGTTGGGTGTTTGGTTTTCGAGAAAGAGGATGGCGCGTTCGTTGAGCACTTGCCATTTATCTGAAAACCATTCAGGATGTTGGGGTGTGATGTCTTCAATCAAATCGGTCACCCTCTTTTGTGCCTCTTGTGCCTCCAGCAGTGTGCCGAAACATCCTCTGGATTTCAGCAGTTGAATGGCGTGCGGCACATCCTCCAAAGTGTGGAGGTGTTGGAAGATATTGTGATAGAGGTTACCAAGGCTGATGAGCCGTATTCTTTCCGTATGCCGTTGCGTGTGGGGATTGAGTGAATCCTTCTTGATGAACATGTCGGATCCGTAGCTCTGTTTGAACTCTGTGGGAGGAGGGTAGGAATGGAAGGAAACATGCAAAGGCTCATACTCACATTCCATCACGTTCCGTTCCTGTTTCTTTTTCTCACAGGAGGTCGGAACGATAGCTCCGTCTCGGAAGCAGGTGATGACTCCTTCAATGTCTGCCTGTTCCATATTCTCGGGCAACGCCTTGATGAGAAGAGACTGTACATCGTTGATGTCGTCATCAGCTTTCTTTTCTCCTATCTTATGTCCAGTCAGGATGATAAGATTATGTTTCGCGCGCGTGAACGCCACGTACAGCACATTGATGTTGTCGACCAAAGTACGCAGTTCCTCGTCCTCACGGTCTTGGTTGAAAATGCTGTCTTTCTTGGCTTTTCCTACGCAGATGGGAAGCAATGGCATTTGGTTGTAAGGGGCTTCTTCAGGAATGCACCACATCACCACATTTTCTTTAGGGGTGATGGACCATGAATAGAATGGGATGATGACACTGTGGAACTCCAAACCTTTTGATTTATGGATGGTCATGATGCGTACTCCGTCCGATGCACCGTTAGGAATCGTTTTTTCACAGAGTTTGTCATCCCATGCTTTCAGGAAAGTATCCAAGTCTGTCAAGTTCTCTTCACAGAAATGGTCCACGATGTCGTTGAAGAAAAGAAGGTAGGCATCCTGATTCTTGAATTGGTTCAGTTGGAAAATCCGATAGATCTCTTCCACCTGCTCCGTGAGTGCCTTGAACTTCAGCTCCTTTCGTGCTTCCTTGCCAAAAAGCGGAGGGATGGGTTTGCCATAGTGGTGCTCCAATGTCATGAGATACAGCGCTTCGTCTTGTGCTGACAACACCCTTAAGGCATCAATGATGACGACGATGGCAGGGGATGCATCCAGACGGAATGCATCGTCGGACACCACTTTCACCTGCAACACGTCTTGATGAGCATTGAAGTAATCACAGATGAGTGGCACCTCTCGGTTCACTCTCACTAATATTGTGATGTCGTTGGCATCCACGCCGTTGTCCATCAGTTCCTTCACCGACAGTTGAATGCGTTGCAGCGTTGCCTCATGATAATCCTTAAGAGTGCCTTTCTCCCATATTTCGGGTGGGGGAGTCTTGTCCATTTGGTGATAGTCAATGTTCTCAACCTTGACATACCCCTTGTCTCCCAACTTTTTTGTCTTCTGTTTCAACTTGTTGTAAGCCACACTGAGAGCAGGGCAGTCATGTTGTAACAGCTTTGTGGCGTTCTCAAAGATTTTGTTGTTGAACTCCACCACACGTTTGGACGAGCGGAAGTTGTATATGGCAGGAATGTCTCCGATGTACGCTGCCAAATCCTTGTCCTTCTCAATATTGTTCAGAATCTGCCAGTCTGAATTGCGGAAACGGTAGATGCTTTGTTTCACATCACCAACAATCAGGCACGAACCGTCCATCGCCAAGCTGTTCATGATGAGTGGCTTGAAGTTGCTCCATTGAAGGGTGGAGGTGTCTTGAAATTCATCTATCATGATGTGTTTGATGGAAGCGCCTGTCTTTTCATAGATGAAAGGAATGTCTTGATTGTTGATGACATTACGCAGGAAATTGGCAGTTTCGGATAGCAGAAAGCGATTGTTCTCCTCATTCAACAACTTGACCATCTGACTGATTTGATTGAGCAGCATGAGGGAGTAAAGATGCTGCCCGATGGCGGTCACAGAGTGCAGATGCCTGACATATTTGGCATGCAGGTTGAAAGTTTCCTCCAGCATCGGCATCAGAGTGGTTTTCACTTTCGCTTCTAGCACATCGCGGTTCTTCGACGACTTCTTGAACCACTTGCCCACCTCTTCCGTGTAGGCTTCGATGCTGTCCGAGAAAGTGCCTCGGCTATTGTTCGTTGGCTCAGTAATCCTGTAGTCTCCCACTTTCTCCATGAACGTGACGATGGCACTGCTGCCATCCTTCTCGGTCATTCCCACATCGTCATACGCTGCCAGCAGTCTTCTGCCCATCTCCATCACCGCCTCTTTCTCTTCCTCCAAACCCTGATGGATGATGGTGCGATACTTGTATATCTCGCCGATATCGGTGATTCTCTTTCTGATTTCCTCGCTGTGAATGAGGTAATTCTCCTTGAAGATGTTGCGTCCGAACTCCTTCACCGTCTCGTTCACCTGCCACGAGCGGTTGGCTCTGATTTCCTCCTCTATGAAGTCAACGATGGTCTTGAACTCGCTGGAGTTCTCCCGCAACGTCTCGATGATTCTGTCAACGGCATCCGACAGCACCTCCGTCTCATCCAGTTCCACTTTCAGGTTGGTAGACAGTTCCAATTCGTTGGCAAGTTCACGAACGATACCCTGAAAGAAAGAGTCTATCGTCTCAATGCGAAAACGGCTATAATCATGCACAATGTTCGACAGCGCCTCCTTCGCCCTTTGGCGCAAGACGTTCCCGTCGATGCTCAGAATGGTGGAGCGGTACGGCTCTTCCCCATACAGGGGCATCGTCAGACGGGCATGCAGATTGTTCAGAATACTCTTTACATAATCATTGGCACCTTCCAGTCCATTGGCTATACCATAAAGTGTGCCAAGAATCCGTTGCTTCATCTCAGCAGTCGCCTTGTTGGTGAAGGTGACGGCAAGAATGTTCTGATACTCCATCGGATTGATAGCCAGCAACGCGATGTATTCAACGGCTAACGTAAAGGTCTTTCCCGAACCAGCAGAAGACTTGTAGATGCGCAGAGGCTTGAACACCTCCTCTTTCTTTCCCACGATGACCTCATCCACCCTTTTATCGTGTGGTTCAGTAGGGATGGAGTCCACCATTTGGAAAGGAAAAGCCAATCCGACCAGAGGACAGGAGAGAAGAGGAATCAGTCGGTCATAATACCCCTTTCCCCGTCCGAGGCGGTCCCCCTCAGGCGTAAAAGCCATACCGGGAATGACGGCAAGGTCAATCTTTGAATAGTCGGTGAAGACGGGACCCTGTGACTCTTGGATACCGAAAGTGGTGGAAACATCCATCAATTGGTCGTTCACATATTCGTGCAATTGCAACGTGTCACCCACCACCGTCGGCAACAAAACCTTTCTTCCAGACGCAACAAGAAAGGTGATGATGTCATGGGTGCAGACTTCATCAGGCAAGGAATGGTAGAGGAGTATGATGTGACATTGTTTCATACTCTCTATGCGTTCAAGCAGTGCAGATGCTATTTCCCTGCTGAAAGATTTCAGTTCCTCAGTCGAATGCTGCTTTTTTCTTTCCCGAATCAGCTTTCTTAGTTCCTGTTTGGTCACTTGGAATTAGAAATTTAAGACCCTCTCTGTCCTACGGACATCTCCCCCGTAATGGGGAGAACCATGCGGCGTGTTGGAGTCCTGTTTACAAGGTATCGTCGATAACTTCTTTAACTTCGAATTTCAATTATCATTTAGCGCTTAGCGTTGGTTTTGTTTGTTTTGTCTTGAAAAGTTGTATGGCTTTTTCCAACGTAATGTCGTTGCGGTTAAGATACTGTACGTAGTCACTCATTTCCAACATATTGTAGATGATGCTGCCATAGATGGCTTGCTCAAAGAGATGCTGCGACTTAATGATCATGTTGTTGCGACGCCTTATGCCCTTGTTGTCAGCATAATGGACAAAAGAGTCCACAAGTCCCTGACGGCGCAGATACTTTTCCAAATCCGCAGCATTGTCATAGATGGACAGTTTCTCGCGGTTGTTGTCGGTATATTCAAAACAGAATTGAGCGATGACTCCCTGAGAGACACATTCTGTGTAGTAAGGTGTCAGAGCCGTTGTGTCCTCTGCCACAAAATAGTCGGGCATGATGCCTCCACCGCCATATACGATGCGTCCTATGCTGGTCTTGTATTTCTCGCCACTTTGGTGGATACTGTCCTGGCTGAAGAACTCACCTCGTTCATAGCGGGTGATTAAATCCATTTCATACTCCTTCGGCTGTCCCTTTACATAGGGTTTCTGGATACAACGCCCCGAAGGTGTGTAATAGCGTGCAATGGTCAGATGGATGAGGGAACCGTCTGCAAACTCGATAGGTTGCTGCACAAGTCCCTTGCCGAAAGAACGGCGTCCCACAATGACGCCCCTGTCGTTGTCCTGAATGGCTCCTGAGAAGATTTCGGCAGCAGAGGCTGTTCTCTCATCAATGAGCACGAGGAGGGGCAGGTCTTGATAGGAACCACGTCCGTCACTTCGATACTCTTCTCGGCGTGAACGTCTTCCTTGGGTATAGACAATTAGGCGATTCTTGGGCAGGAACTCATTCACCATTTGGATGGCAGCAGAGAGGTATCCACCCCCGTTGCCGCGCAGGTCGATGACGAGCCCCTTGAACCCCTCAACCTCCAGTTCGGCAAGGGAGGTGAGCAGTTCGGCATAAGTGGTTTCTCCAAAATTCTTGATGTTGATATAACCGAGTTCCTTGTTAATCATGTATGTCGCGTCCACGCTCTTCAGAGGAATGTCTCCACGTACGACGACAAAAGAGATGGGTTTCTTCTGCCCGTGCCGCAGCACGTCAATCTTGACCTGTGTGCCTTTCTCTCCCTTCAGTCGGTGGAGGGTTTCTTCGTTGGTGACGACTTTCCCGACATAGGGCTCTCCGTCCACAGCCACAATCTTGTCGCCTGCAAGGATGCCGACCTTCTCGGAGGGACCGCCCTTGATGATGCCCGTCACCCTCACCGTGTCTTCGCGGATGACAAACTGGATGCCCACTCCGCTGAAAGAGCCTTTCAGGTCGTCGTTGGCTGTCTTGGCATCCTTGGCAGAGATGTAGGTGGAGTGGGGGTCAAGTTCTTCCAAAATCTTGGGCATGGACTGCTCCACTATCGAAGCGATGTCAACCGTGTCCACATATTGGTCGTCGATGATATGCAGCAGGTCGTTCAGCTTGTTGGACGACGTGTTGATGATGTTGAGCCGATTGCCAGCAAATCGGTTGGCGAAGAATGTGCCAATGACGATGCCGACAACAACGCTGACGGCGATGATGATGGGAACCCAACGGTTGTTCCTGTTGATATAGTTGCTCATAATGTGGTTGGTTCGTGTTCGTCTGGATTGATATACTCTACTTTGATATTTGCTCGTTGCAAAAGTTTAATGCCGTCCTCCAGTCGGTAGTGCTCGGAATAGACAACGCGTCTGATGCCTGCCTGAATGATGAGTTTGGCACACTCGATGCAGGGGGAAGCGGTGACGTACAGTGTGGCACCATCGCTGGAGTTGTGGCTTCGTGCCAGTTTTGTGATGGCATTGGCTTCTGCATGCAGCACGTAGGGCTTCGTCACATTGTTTTCATCCTCGCAGATGTTTTCAAATCCTGAGGGTGTGCCGTTGTAGCCGTCGGAGATGATGGCTTTGTTTTTCACTACAAGTGCTCCTACTTGACGGCGCTTGCAATAGGAGTTCTCTGCCCAGATTCGTGCCATGCGCACATAGCGGCAGTCGAGGTTGTATTGTTTCTTTTCTTCTTCTGTCATGATGAGTGAAAGGATATGTTCAGTTTATTCCATTGCGACGGAGCTGGGCATGGATGGTGGGTGCCTGCCCGCGGAATCGTTTGTATAGAGTCATGGGGTGTTCGGTTCCCCCCTTGGAGAGGATGTTGTCACGGAAACTCTGTGCGGTGGCTGTGTCGAAGATGCCATGTTGCTGAAAGTGGAAGAAGGCGTCGGCATCGAGCACTTCTGCCCATTTGTAGCTGTAGTAGCCTGCGGAATAGCCACCTGCCATGATGTGCGAGAACTGTGTAGCCATGCAGGTGCCTTCCACTTCGGGCAGCACTTTGGCACGGTGCCAGGCAGCACGTTCAAAGGTAGGAAGGTCGGTGCTGAACTCGTCTTTCAGCGTGTAGAATGCCATGTCGAGAAGTCCGAAACTGACCTGTCGCATGCATGCGTATGCCACATTGAAGTTGCGGCTGGCGATGATGCGGTGGAGGAGTTCCTGAGGTATGGGGTTGCCTGTCTCGTAGTGGGTGGCGAACGTATTGAGGAAGTCGGGTTGGATGCTGTAGTTTTCCATGAACTGCGAGGGCAGCTCAACGAAGTCCCAATAGACGTTGGTGCCTGAGAGGGAGCGGTAGGTGGTGTTGGCAAAGATGCCGTGGAGGGCATGCCCAAATTCGTGCAGGAAGGTTTCTAGCTCGCCAAGTGTGAGCAGGGCAGGTTTGCCGTCGGTGGCTCGGGAGAGGTTCATGACGATGGACACCTGTGGGCGTGAGTTGGTGCCGTCGGGCTCGGTCCATTGCTCCTTGTAGTTTGTCATCCACGCCCCAGACTTTTTGGAGGCTCGGGGATGAAAGTCGCAGTAGAGCAGGGCGAGGTATGTGCCATCTTTGTCGAACACGTCATAGGCTTCCACGTCTGGATGATAGACGGGCACGTCGGCATTGCGTCGGAAGGTGATGCCGTAGAGTGTGGTGGCGAGTCCGAACACGCCTTGCTTCACCTTGGAGAGTTGAAGGTAGGGACGGAGCATCTCGCTGTTGATGTTGAACTGCTGCTCTTTGAGTTTGTTGGCATAGTAGGGGAAGTCCCAAGGGGAGAAGGGGGCGGCAGTTGACAATTGACAGTTGACGGTTGACAGTTGGGTACTCTGCTCGTACAGTTTCTTCACGGCTTTGACTTCTTCTTTTGCCACGGGCATGTAGGCGTCGATGAGCTGATTGAGCAGCTGATAGACGTTGTCTTTGGTTTCTGCCATGCGTCGGGCAAGGGCGTAGTCGGCGTAGGTGTCGTAGCCCAGCAGTTGTGCTTTGGCTCGGTGAAGGTTGACTATCTTTTTGACGATGTCGACATTGTTGGTATCGCCCGGGTGGGTGCAGAGGGTGTTGTATGCCCTGTACATCTTTTCGCGGAGCTCACGGCGTGAGGAGTAGGTGAGGAAGGGTGTGTAGGAGGGGGCTTGAAGGGTGAACACGTAGCCGTCCATGTGGCGTTCCTTAGCAGTCTGTCGGGCAAGGTCGATGGCGCTGTCGGGCAGTCCTTCGAGTTCGGTCTCGTCGGTGATGTGCAGGATGAAGCTGTTGGTGTCCTTGAGTTTGTTTTGGGAGAACTGGAGTGAGAGCACACTCAGCTCTGCGGAGATGTGTCGGAGCTGCTTTTTCTGTATGTCGGACAGGAGGGCGCCGTTCCTTACGAATCCTTCATAGGTGTTGGTGAGGAGCATCTTCTGTTCTGGGCTTAACCGTGCGAATTGGTCTGATGCATGGTGGTCGTACACAGCTTTGACGCGTTTGAACAAGCCTTCGTTCAGCATGATGTTGTTGGTGTGCTCGGAGAGTATGGGTGACATCTTCTGTGCCAGAGCATCGAGGAAGTCGGTGGTTTCGGCACTGAGCAGGTTGAAGAAGACGGTGGTCACCCTGTCAAGGAGTTGTCCGCTTCGTTCCATTGCCTCGATGGTGTTGGCGAAGGTGGGCGCATCGGGGTTGTTGACAATGCGCTCTATTTCCTTGTCTTCCTCTTCGATGCCTTTGCGCATGGCTGGCTCGTAGTCTGTCTCTTTGATGCGGTCGAAGGGAATGTAGGTGTATGTGTCGTAGAATGGATTCATGCTAATTGATAGTTGAGAGTTGAGGGTTGAGGGCTGAGGGCTGAGAATTGCCAAATAAATTGTACATTGTAAATGGTCAAATTGTAAATGATTTAATTCTCCACAGCCAATACTTTAGCGAGTTCCTGTATGTCGTTGACGATGAAACTGCCACGTTGAAGCCTGATGGCTCCTTGTTCCTGCATTTCGTTCAGGGCAATGGATACGTTGAGGCGTGTCTCGTGGAGGATGTTGGCAAGTTGCGTCATCTTGATTTGCACGTCTTTCCTGCCTTTGGGAATGATGGAGTGGGAAAGAACGAACCTGACAATTTTGTGTTGAACTGTGTCGTCGGGAAAATGGCACAGAAGCCGTTCCGTCTGTTGGTATTTGTTGCAGACAATGTTCATGAAGTTGATTTTGACTATGTTGTTTGTCATGAGATGACTGAGCAGCACGCGCTTGTCGATGGCAAGTGTGCAGCCTGCAGTGTTGAAGGTGTAGGTGCGTGAATAGGTCTGATACATGCCGAACAGGTTAAATGGCTCAATTACCTTCAGGTCGGGCAGATGTTCCGTGAGAAGGAGCTGGAGGCTGGCATTGCGGTGTTCTGCCATCACCTCCCCGCTGATGATGTAGATGAGTTTGCGGCAGCTTTCCCCCTGCATCACGATTTCGTCGCCCCTGTGGTAATTGGCAAAATCCAGCCTGACGTGCGACATCACTTCTGACACTTCCTGTGTGGTCATTCCTTGAAACAGCGGAAGTTGCAGCAACCGTTCGAACATTGTGAACTCCATCATGTCAATTCTGTTTATTTCACCACTAACTTTTCCATCCCTTCCGTCATCCACTCCTTCATCTCCCCGTTCTTGCCTGAATAGATGAAGAATGCCATCAGTTCGGGATGTCTGGCTAACACCTTCTTTGCTTCGTCCATGCCAAGCACCATGAAGGCTGTGGCGTAAGCATCTGCAGTGGCGCAGTCTTTTGCCAGCACTGTGGAGGACAGGATGCTGTGCTGCACGGGATAGCCCGTGTGGGGGTCAATGGTGTGGGCATATTTCTTTCCGTCCTTTTCGTAGTAATTGCGGTAGTTGCCCGATGTCGCCATGGACAACTGGGTGATTTGGAGCACCTGCTCGATGTCGTTGTTGATGTTGGCAGGGTCGTCGTTGGGGGTGTTGATGCCTACGTGCCACAGTTCTCCCCGTGGGTTGAACCCTCTCACGCGAACCTCTCCTCCTATCTCCACCATGTAGTTGCTGATGCCTTCACTCTCCAAATACTTGCCGACGGCATCCACACCGTAACCCTTGGCAATGGCACTACAATCTAACATGGTTTCAGGACATTCTTTCTTGATTTTCCCGTCGATGAGTAACACCTTCTGATAACCCACATAGGGCAGCAGGCTGTCCACTTTCGCCTGACTCACGTTGTCCATGTTCTTGAAACCAAAACCCCATAGGTTAACCAGCGGTGCCACCGTGATGTCGAAAGCGCCGTTGGTCTCTTTCGACACGTCCTGCGCCAAGGTGAACACCTCCACGAACATGGAGTTTGTTTCTGTGCTTGTATTGTTGTTGATGGCTGTGATGACAGATTCTTGGTTGAAGGGCGACAGTGATGCGTCCACCTCTTTCAGCGTGTTGTCAATGCCGTCTTGCAGCGATTTATCCGATTGGTAGGTGATGTGATAGAACGTGCCGAACACGCTGCCTTCGCTGCGCTGGGTTTCGGAGGCGTTCCATGGTTTTCCTTGTGACACTTCGGGAGTCACATTCCCTTTGTCGTGCGTCATCACGATGTAGATGGTGCCGGCAATGAGGAGGGCGAGCAGCGGCCACCCCCACCATTTAATTGTATGTGGAGCGTATGGGTCGAAAGGTTTACTCTTCAACTTCTGTTGCTCCGTCTTCTGTTCCTTCTTCATGGTCTATGCTTGTTTGAGAATCATCCTGCGTTGGTGTGAGTGCATGTTCTGTTGGTTGTACATCTCTGATTTCAACATTCACACCGCGCTTATGGCTTTTCTTCATGCCCCAGTTCAGGTCAAAAATGAGGCTGTATGTGCCTCCCCAACAATTGGAGTTGGTCGTGAAGCCATAGCCGGGAATGCAGTTGGGCTTGGCGGCGTCATGCTTCGTTGAGGAAATTTCCATTTTGTAGCGTACAGCCCATCCCATGTGGAAGTTCTTGAGAATTCTGACTTCCACACCGAACACAAGTTCAGCCCAGTGGCTTGTGCAGTCGATGTCCCTCAAACTGAATGACTGGCTGCCTCCCCAGATGGGGTCGGTCAATGCGGGACCAGTAATGTTGTACTTGAACTTGGATAGTCCATAGCGCGCACCGAGATAGAGACGGTTGCTCTGGAACTTGTCCTTCAGCATGTTGAAATCAATACCAATGCGTACAAAGGGTGCGTTGGTCTTATATGAAACCTTTGTGTTGAAATCCTCCTTGGAGCATTTGCCGATGCCTGCTTCGATGATGGGAAAGAAGGTGCTCTTCAGATTCAGCCGCAGCGCCCCTTCCAAAGTGCCATAGTCGGACACCATCATGGCTACAGGGCCATAACCGTCCACCGATAGTGTGAACCCCTGGAAGAAGACAAGATGCTCCTTCTGCTCTTCTAAAGCTACATATTTTGTCGGTTTCGGCGCCTCACCCGGCATGAGTGGTTGCGTCGGCTGTTGCGCTCTTGTTGCCAAGATGCATGCCCCCATTATCCAAACCACACAAATAATATGTCTAAATATGCCCATCACTCCTAATTCCTCATTCAGTTGCCACTCCGTTAAAAAAAATCTTCACATTCACGTTGCCCTCATAGTCCACTTTCGACTCACCAATTTCTATGTGGTCGATGGCGGCATCTGTAGCCGTAATGCCCTGTAGGGTGTGGAAGCGATACGTTCCACATTCAGGCAACTCTACGTTAGGATAGCTCATGTGCTGTATTTTGATGGTGTCCTTCTTGACGATGGTGCGGTAGGAGAGAATGAGCGTATCCTCCTCATGAAACCAGCTCATGGGCACCTTCATATTTGAAGCCCCTATCAGTTTGTTCAACAAAATGGTGTCCTTGCGTTGCTGAGTCATACTTTCCGTATAGCCCTGATTCACCAACGCCGTGTCGCGATAGTCCTTCGTTACTGTCATGTTGCCCAGTTTCCGATATGTGTAGACAGTTTTGTAACCAGGCATTAAGGTCGTCACGGTGATGGTGTCGTGATAGTTGATGGCTGTGCCCTCTGAGTCGTAAAACCCATAGTTGCATGTCACCATATTCTCAAGCGGGCAGTTGTTTGAATAACAACCAGCGAGCAGCAACACAGCCATCCCAATCATATTTCTAATCATAATTCTCATTCCCTAAATGCTTCCATACTTGCCTTCACAAGTTGCCTACAGACGAGCTAAAGGTTTTAAGTTTCGCAAGCTTCACTTTCTTGTAGGTATCGAAGTTATAGAAGTTATCGCTTCGCTCGAAGTTATCGACGTTTGTTATGTTGATGTCCTTCTTGTAGCTAGGTATCGTCTTTAACTCTTTTAACTTCGATTACTTCGTCACTTCCGAAAGTTGAATCAAGGTTTTTTATATCTCTTTTTCCACCTGGTACTTGTTCCTCTCCTGACTGTTTCTGCTGATGAGGTCGCCGAGGAAACCACCTACGAATAGTTGCGTGCCCAGAATCATCATCGTCAGAGAGATGTAGAAATAAGGACTGTCAGTCACTAAGGCGTGAGGCACATGCTGGCACAACGCCACTATTTTGATGGTGCCAACAATGACAATGGCGATGAAACCGATGAGGAACATCAGTGTGCCAATGAACCCGAATATGTGCATGGGCTTCATGCCAAAAGTGCTAAGAAACCATAGACTCATCAAGTCCAGATAACCGTTCACGAAACGATTCATGCCCATGAACTTGCTCTTGCCGTGCTGGCGTGCCTGATGATGCACGGGCTTTTCGCCAATCTTGCTGAAACCAGCACTCTTGGCAAGGTAGGGGATGAAGCGATGCATCTCTCCATACACCTCAATGTGCTTCACCACATCGCGACGGTATGCCTTCAGTCCGCAGTTGAAATCGTGCAGGTTGTGAATGCCGCTCACCATTCGTGTCGTTGCGTTGAACAGCTTTGTTGGAATGGTCTTCGAAAGAGGGTCACCTTTGCGACGGTTCATCTTGTATCCACTCACGAGATCATACCCATCTTCTTTCACCATTCTATAGAGCTCGGGGATTTCGTCTGGGCTGTCTTGCAAGTCGGCATCCATCGTGATGATCACATCGCCTTCCGCTTTCTCAAACCCGTGGAAAAGGGCTGGGCTCTTACCGTAGTTCCTCCTGAACTTGATGCCATGCACTTCGGGGTAATTCTGACTCAATTCTTCTATCACTTCCCACGAATGGTCAGTAGAACCATCGTTCACGAAAATCACCTCATACGTGAAGCCATGCTCGTCCATCACACGCTTTATCCACTCGTGAAGTTCTGCTATAGACTCGTCCTCATTGTACAGAGGCACTACAACCGATATATCCATTGCTTATATGATAAATTACTCTTCGATGAAGTTTGGGCGCGACTCGGCATAGTTTAAGCAAGCTTGACTCTGCTCTCGCTGCTACAAACGTCGTCAACTCTCAAGTTTCAAGTTCCAACTGTCAACTCCTTTTCGCCACTCCTGCCACGAAAAATGATAGAATAATACTGAAGAAGAAATTGTTGTTGAAAATCAGCAGCGTCTTTTCCCATGACGACAGCCCATCCGCTTCCCTCAATACATCCATCATTTGCACTCGTTGTTCCCCCATACCCATCTGCTCATACGTGCTCACCATCTCGGGCTGCGTCAGTAGTTCGTTCATCCTGTCCATCAGCTGCCCGTCATCCATCAGTTGGAAATAGGCGAACACCACCAGCCCATTCATCAGACAGGCATACATGAACATGGAGAAGGCGAAGACCAATCCTTGAAAATAGGTCAGACTTTCTCCTGCCGATTTCATTTTCCTGTTCAGGCGAAATGCTAAGAGGAAGGGGAGGAAGATCGACACACCGCACAGCATGAAGCATAGCATCATGAGCATCCCATTGTTGCCTGCAATGCCCTCCACATACGAGAAGAACAGGCCACCCCATGTCAGCCCCACAAAGGTTCCATACTCCATTGCATACGACTTGTATGTATAGTTTCTTGTTGTCATTGATGATAATTCCAGTCTATAAATCAAATTGCGTTCCGTGCCAGTACGCCCAAAAACGGTGCAAATATAGTGATTTTAATTCATAATCTCGCAATTCTCAACCATCTTATCGTCTATTTAGTTCACTTTTGTCAGTTGACAATTGACAATTGATAATGTTTGTGGCAATGAGAGCAGCGTCAAACTGCTTGAATTATGCCAAGTCGTGCTCAAACCTCAGCGAGTTGACAATGGACAGTTGATGTCCTTCTCGTAGCAGGTATCGTCGTTAATTCTTTTAACTTCGATTACTTCGAGCGCAGCGATAACTTCCCAAAGCCGAATTACTAATTATCTAAATTGCCAAATAAATTGTGCATTGTACATTCTTGGCAAGCCAAGCGTGCTAAAGATACGATAAGTCAAATTGTAAATGATTTCACTCCTAACTCTTCACTTTGTCTGGATTGTGCTGCAAAATTCCTAATTTTCGGACAAATTCTGCTGTTATGTCCATAATTGTGTGTTGTTTGTGCCATTATCTATTGAAAAATGACTAATTTTGTCTCCGATATAAAGGAAACTGAGACGAATTAACAAAAGGAAGAGATGAATCGTTCACAAAATATCATACGTACCAGTTGGATTGGTATTGGAGCGAATGTGCTGTTGGCTGCACTAAAGGCGACCGTGGGTGTCGTGGCTGGTTCCATCGCAATTGTGATGGATGCAATCAACAACCTGAGTGATGCCTTGTCGAGTGTCATCACCATTATAGGGATTGTGTGGTCGCAACGTCCTGCTGACATAAAGCATCCTTTTGGTCATGGTCGTGTTGAATATTTCAGTGGCATCATCATTGCCATCATCGTGCTCACTGCTGGTGCCACCTCAATGATTGAATCGGTGAAGAAATTATTCAATCCGACTTCACCAGATTATACAGCCTATACCTTGATTGTCATCGTGGCAAGTATCGTGGTGAAGCTGATGTTGGGTGTCTTTGTGAAGCGTCAGGGGAAGCTGCTGAACAGTGACGCCCTCATCGCTTCGGGGACTGATGCTATGTTTGATGCCATCATCACCTTCTCCACGTTGGTGTCAGCCGCAATAATGCTAATTTGGCAGGTGTCACTCGATGGATGGCTGGGCGTCATCATTTCTCTCTTCATTATCAAAGCAGGGTGGGAAATGCTGCAGTCTCCCGTCAACGAATTGTTGGGCGGCAGGGTCTCGCCAGAACTGGTTTCACAGATTCGCTCAGAGGTGTCAGCCTTTGAAGGTGTTCATGGCGTACATGACATCATCCTCCACAGTTATGGCCCAAACATGATGATAGGCTCGCTTCACATCAATGTCTATGATACCATGACTGCCACAGAGATACACTTGCTGACTCGTCGTATTACGGAAAAACTGCTTGACCAGCGCAACATCATCATGACAGTTGGCATCTATGCCATTGCAACGGGAAATAGTCGACAGTCAAAAACTCAGAGCATCGTGCTGCAAACACTCAAGGCGCATAAGGAGATTCTACAAATCCACGGTTTTTGCTATTTTGAAGATGAGAACCGCGTTTCGGTGGATGTAGTGCCCGATATTTCAGTGACAGATGAAAGAAAGCTTGCCCAAACATTGACTGAAGAGTTGCAACCATTGTTGGATGGTGAACAAATCACAATCATTATCGACCATAATTATAGCGCGTGAAGGGTAAATATAATAACATTACTCAACTTTCGGAAGTGACGAAGTAATCGAAGTTAAAGGAGTTAACGACGATACCTGACAGCGAGAAAACCATCAGCATGACAAACGTCGATCACTTCGAGCGTAGCGATAACTCCTATAACTCCTTAACTCCAAGAAAGTTGAGCACTTGCGAAACTTTAGTAACATTATTAATCAAAAAATAAAGATTATGACTACAGGAAATGTACGCCCAGAGGGTATGGAGAGAATTACCACCCCTGTATTGGCACAGAAGTTTATTGAAGAACAAGTGAAAGAACTGAGGGAACAGATTGGCGATAAGAAAGTGCTGTTGGCACTTTCGGGCGGTGTGGACTCATCGGTGGTGGCAGCATTGTTGATTAAGGCTGTCGGCAAACAGCTGGTTTCGGTTCACGTGAATCATGGATTGCTGCGCAAGGGTGAGCCCGAGCAAGTGGTGCGTGTGTTCCGTGATGAGCTTGATGCAAACCTCGTATATGTGGATGCGACAGAGCGCTTTCTTAACAAATTGGCAGGTGTGGCTGACCCTGAGCAGAAGCGCAAGATTATCGGTGCGGAATTTATCAGGGTGTTTGAAGAAGAGGCGCGTAAGCAGGAGGGTATCAGTTTCCTTGCGCAAGGCACAATTTACCCTGACATCGTTGAATCGGGTCCCGTCAAGTCACATCACAATGTGGGTGGTCTTCCTGATGATCTCCAGTTTGAATTGGTGGAACCTATCAAGTTGCTCTTCAAGGATGAAGTGCGCGTGGTGGGTAAGGAATTGGGCTTGCCTGACAACATGGTGTTCCGTCAGCCCTTCCCAGGACCAGGCTTGGGCGTCCGTTGTACAGGTGCTATCACACGTGATCGTCTTGAAGCATTGCGTGAGAGTGATGCCATCCTTCGTGAAGAGTTTGCCAAGAATGGTCTTGAAGGCAAGGTTTGGCAGTATTTCACGGTTGTGCCTGACTATAAATCAACGGGTGTTAAGGACAACAAGCGCAGTTGGGATTGGCCTGTAATTATTCGTGCGGTGAACACGCGTGATGCCATGACTGCCACTATTGAGGAAATTCCTTATCAGCTGCTGCATCATATCACAAAGCGCATTGTTACAGAGGTTCCGGGTGTGAATCGCGTCTTGTATGACTTGACGCCGAAACCCACTGGTACCATTGAATGGGAATAGCAATAGGCCGTTTTTCGGTAACGGCAATAAAAATGTCAGAACCCTTTTTGTAGGGTGACACGACAATAGGGGGCAGTCTTTTCGTGCATCGTTGCAAGGACATGATTGCTCCCTTTCTTATAGACTCGGTTGGTCATGACAAACTGCGCTCCTGCTTCTGCGGTAAGGGTGAAATGAGAAGGAAATTTGTGCTCATACCCGGGACCAACGTTGATGTTGCTGCGTGTGTAGCGTACGTGACTGGGCAGTCCTTCCGATTCGGGACGGATGTAGTAGTGGTCGGTGTCTATCGAAGCTCCGAAGGAGAAGGTGTCGGACTTGGTGAGTGTGTATTCCAGTTGGAATTTGGGTACCACAAGGTTGAGTGTCCACTGAGGGCTGAACATGTGACGGTAGGTGAGCATGGGAAAGACGGGTATCTTAGAGAATGTGTTCACCAATCCAACCACCCCCACACCAAATTGTGTCTCGCGTGTTTGTTTCAGCATCAGCATTGCTGTGCCCATTAGTGTCCAGCGTTCGTAGCCGTACTGACTGAAATCGGCACTGACGATACCTGCCAGAATGAGTGGCTTGCCCCATAGCTGCAGTCGTGACATGCCCGTTATGGTGCCCGCAAATTGGTGGTGGGCGGAATGGATGAATCCGTAGTTGATGGTGCGCATATCGGGAGTGAAACGCTGGTGGATATGGGAGTATCGAGCTGATGCCATAAGTATTGTTGTCCCTTTTGCGTAGAACGGAACAGAAACCTGGAAACCTGCCTTGGTGAATGCTTCGGTGTGTCCTTCTTCCACCGCCGTCCCATCTTTCGTGATGTGGTAGTCAGTTCCTGTTCGCAGAGCCATGTCTGCTTTGATGTTCAGTTTGTTCTGGGGCATTGCCAGTTGTGCATACCCACTTGCTATGCCCATGCTTGCCATCATACAGACAGCGAAAAATCTCTTCATATATCGATTGTTATTTATCAAGGTGCAAATGTACAAAAAATCTCCCATATTTCATGGATATGAGAGATAAATATGATATTCATTGATGATAATGTCTTGTTTTATAGTTTCATGACACGCTTCATCTCCAAATTTTCGTAACCTTCAGGACAATGGGTGGAGAGATAGACAGTGGGGTGATTCTTGACAAACTCACGCACTCGGTCAAGAGTCTCACGGGCAGCCTTGATGTCTTCATAGACAATGCTCAACTTGTTGGCTTTCAGCGCAGCATCACAATAGGTCACATCTCCGTGGAACAGATAGAAGAGTCCGTCACTCTCGGCAATGACGATGCTGTTGCCATTGGTGTGTCCCTTTGCCTTGATGAAATGGATGCCTTCAGCCACTTTCACTGTTTCTTGGAAGTTGTAGTAGGCTCCGTCCTCGTAGGTGGCGCGGACGATGTTGTCACCCTCCAGCTTCATGGCATCAGCATCTTCTGGTGCAATGTAGATCTTGGCATTGGGAAAGTACCCTATCGCTGCCGTGTGGTCTGGGTGTTTGTGGGTGACGAGAATCTTGGTCACTTGCTCGGGCTTGTAGCCGAGGGTTGTGAATGCGTCCATGTAGTCAGCCACTTTCTCACCCATGTAGAGTGGGGCACCAAGTTTCTTGGCGGGGGCAGAGAAATCTGCCTTAAAACCTGTGTCCACGAGAATCACTTCGTCACCGGTGTCGATGAGGAAATTTTGCAAACTGCTGCGATAGATGATTTGTTCGTCATACTTTTCTTTACCTTCTTCACCGCCAAAGGCAAAAGGTTGGGTCATGAACCCGCCATCGAACATTCGAATAGCTTTGATTGTCATAATAATATCTGTATTAGATGGTTGATTGTATGAAATTACGGAAATTACAGAGGTCTTCCTGATTAGGATGCCCCATATGGATGGGACCCATCGACCCTTTGCACGTGAACTCTTTCTGAGAGACAGTGATGCCTTGAGCTTGGAGCAGTTCACGCAGCTGAGGAACTGGTGAAGGGATGATGGCACAAGAACCGAAACAGAAGACCTCTTTGACCTGTTCAGGTTTGAGCGTTTTGATGAAATCTGCCACGGCACCGTTCACTTTGCCCAAAAGCACGCCTGAACCCAAGTAGAGAGTGTCGACAGGTTCCTTCAAAGGCACGGCAACCGTTTCAGGGGTCACTCCCGTCAGTTCTTGGATGATGCCGACCATTTTCTTTGTGTGGCCGAACTTGCTGAAATAACGAATGGCTATACTCATATATAAATAATGTGTTTTGTGGTTATACGACCATTTTTTCTATTTCCTCCCGATGTTCAAAGAGGGTACAGCCGCCAGTGTGCTCCCATCCGAGTGCCTTGGCTGCACGAATTTTACGGAACAGGGGCGACTGGAGTGCCTTGCGCACACCCATTGTGGCGACGTTGCTGTCGCTGAAGGTTGAGAATGGACAAGGTTCTGCCGATCCGTCGGGACCAATGTGGAAGAAGCCGCGTCCTGATGCAAGGCAACCGCCAAGTGCCTTCTCATCGCCAGGGAAGGAGAGGAAAATGATGTCAGCATGGGCATTGCGACGCGCTGCCATCAGGGACTCCATCTCTGTTACATGCTCGTCGCTGAAAGCCAAGTGCTCCGTACCTGCTTCCGTGGGAACATACTCCACATAGAAGACAATCTTGCAACCATAGGAACGGAGCTTGTCGATGAACTCATGCGAGGTCACATAGTGGTAGTTTTCGGTGGTCACAGTAATGCTGGTGCCGAAAAAGAGGCCTTCCTCCTTCAACATCTCCATTGATTGCATAGAGCGCTTGAAGACACCCTGCCCACGTCGTTCATCGGTGCCCAAAGCTGTTCCTTCAATGCTAATCACGGGAACCATATTCAGATGTTTCTTGAAGAACTCCATATAGGATGGACTGATGAGCGTTCCATTGGTGAAGACAGGGAAGACCATGTCCTTCACCTCGGCAATGTGTTCCAGAATGTCTTTACGCATGAGAGGCTCGCCACCGGCAATGAGTGAGAAGTTGATGCCCATGTTGGAAGCTTCGGTGAAGATGTTCTTCCACTGCTCTCCAGAGAGCGTGTTCTTGCGTTTTGTATTATTGTCCTCTGCGATGCCGTTATTGCGTGCATAACATCCTTTGCAGTGCAGGTTGCAGGTGGTTGAGATGCTACTGATGAGGAATGGTGGTACTTCTAACCCTTCTATCTCCAGCATCTTCTTGCGTCTTTTCTCTGACTTCAGGAAAAGCATCTGCATACGGTAAACAAACTTCGCCTCACGTGGGTTTGAAAGCATATTCTTGTATGCCTTCGCCATGATGTTGCGGATGCTTTGGTTCATGTAGGCACCCAGATCTATCTGTGTTTGTCCTTCAATCATTCTTGTTTTCTAATTGGGTTAATAGTTAATTACTTCTGTTCTTACAGATGTTCCTCTATTTTATTGGGCTTTTTTCCGTTCCACCCAGCGCTTCAGTTGATTGTATCCCTCCACACCCAAAATCGTAAGACCGCTATATTGGCATGTCTTGGCCAAACCCAAAAGGACAGCCCAAAGCACACCCTTTGTGGTAGTGCTTATGGGAAGTAACATCTGGGTCAATGACAGGATGTAAAATGGAATACAGCACGTTAGTACAATGACGCCAGTCCTGAAGGAAAGGGATTGTAGCCATTTTTTCACTTTCTTGATGGCATGTGCCACTCTGTCCTTTACAGGGTTGAACATCTTCTTCATTTTCATTGTCCCATCTTGCAGATATGTTTCATTTCAGTTCTGTGTTGATGTCAGTTTCGATGTCGCTTATTTTGTCAGTGGGTTCGTAACGCTTCACCACCTTGCCATCGCGGGTGACGAGGAACTTGGTGAAGTTCCACTTAATGTCAGTGCTTTTGTCATAATCGGCATCCTGCCTGCGCAGCATTCCATCCATCATCTTGCCCCTTTCATCGTTGAGGTCGAAACCGGCAAAGTTTTTCTGGCTCTTCAGGTAGGTGTAGAGAGGAGACTCGTTCGCTCCATTCACCTCAATCTTATCAAACTGTGGAAATTTGATGTTGAAATTGGCAGTACAAAACTGATGAATCTCCTGAATTGTTCCAGGAGCTTGTGCACCAAACTGATTGCATGGAAAGTCGAGAATCTCCAGACCCTCTCCATGATATTTCTCATAGAGTGCTTCCAGTTCTGTGTATTGCGGTGTGAATCCACAACGGGTGGCAGTGTTTACAATAAGCAGCACTTTGCCCTTGTAGTCTGCAAGAGACACGTCCTTGCCAGAGTCGTCCTTCACCTTGATATCATAAATGCCTTGTGCAGATGTACACAATACACTTGCGATTGCCAAAAGGCAAGCTGTCATTTTTCTCTTCATGTCTTAATTGTGTGTTTTTTATTTAAGTGAGCTGATAATTGAGTCGAGTTCTTGTGCCAAATGCTGATAGTCTTCAAGTTGCATTGGACAGGCAGATAACTGTTTCCCCATACCGGTTGGAATCAGAGCATAGGCCTTCTCTTCCATCTCCCTGCCTTTTTTTGTTAGACGTACGATATGCTGACGTTTGTCCAACTTGCCTTTTTGGCGTTTGACAAGTTCTATTTTCTCCATGCGTTGGAGTAGGGGAGTTACTGTGTTGGTTTCCAAAAGTAACCGGTGGGCGATGTCATTAACAGGTTGGTTGTCTTTTTCCCAAAGTACCATTAGCACGAGGTATTGTGGGTAAGTGATGCCCAATTCCGACAGTATAGGAGTGTAGGCCTGTGTAATCAGCCTTGAAGCTGTGTATAGCCGGAAACAGATTTGATTGTCGAGTTGCAATTCTGCATGCATGATGATTTAATTCCTGTTTATACACTTTTATTGATGAAATCTTCAACGTCCTTTGCGAAATCTTCCGGGTTTGTGGTCGGAGCATAACGCTTGATGGTCTTGCCATCTTTCGAAATGAGGAACTTGGTAAAGTTCCACTTGATGTCACTGTCTTTCTCCACGCTCTTGCTCAGCGTCTTGAACAGTGTCTTCATGGTCTTTGCCTTCAAACCATGATATTCCTCTGTGGAGGCTTGTGTCTTGAGATATTCAAAGATCGGTTCTGCAGCAGAGCCATTCACGTCCGTCTTTTTCATGATTTGAAAAGTCACGCCATAGTTCAGCTGGCAAAACTCTTCAATTTGGCCATCAGTTCCAGGATCTTGCTCCTTGAACTGGTTGCATGGGAAACCAATCACTACCAGTCCCTTGTCCTTATACTTCTGGTTTAAGGTCTCCAATCCTGCAAATTGAGGAGTGAATCCGCACTTACTTGCAGTATTCACGATAAGCAGTACTTTACCTTCGAACTGTGCAAAATCCAGTTCTTTACCTTTGCTTGTCAAAGCTTTGAAATCATAAATCTTTTCCATACTTAGTATTATTATATTGTTGTTTATGTCGTTTGCGATGCAAAGGTAGGGGATTATTATTTATATCGCAAGCGATTTGTTTAAAACTTTAAGATTGTTTAACGATATATCGTTCACGATAAATCTGAACTGTTTTCATTTATCTGGCATGACCTCAGATGTCTTTCGTATGCATTGGTGTCTTTACGAGGGACTCACGCATGTCTTTACGGAAGTCTCACTATGGTGGCTACGGAAGAGCTGTTATCTGGTTATCAGGTTATTTGAATAGATACTGCGCGAATTCGTGGAGCGACTTACGCCATACTTGCCACTCATGGTCACCCAGATAGGAACTGAAACGTACGTTAACACCGCTATCACGCATCTTTTTAACGATACTGCGTGTGTACTCAATGCGGGGATCCTGCTCGCCACAACTTATGAAGAACACGTCCAATTGATTGTTGAATGTCTTCGTGTCAGTCAGCATGCCAGGAACCTCAGCTTCTAAGTCAAAGTTTGATGCACCAGATATTCCTCCGAACATGCCTGTTGAAAATACGCCCACGTTGGCAAACACATCGGGATCTCGCAAACCGATGTAAAACGATTGACCACCACCCATTGAAAGTCCACACATGGCGCGATTCTTGCGGTCTTTCTTTACACGAAAGTTCTTCTCAACAAAGGGTATCACGTTGTCAATCAGTTCGCTGCGAAAGGTCTGCATGCCTTGCCAACTGTAACCCCCTCCCATTCCACCATTGCGTGAACGGACATTGCTATTGGCACTCACTACAATCATTGGAACAGCCTTGCCTGCTGCGATGAGGTTGTCCATAATTTGGGCGGTGCGTCCCTGTTCCATCCATCCGCGATGGTCCTCTCCACCTCCATGCTGGATGTAAACAACAGGATATGACTGTTTTCCTTCATCGTAACCTGCGGGGGTATAGATGAGCAGGGGGCGCCATGTCTCCTCAACCTTGGAGTAATAGTGAACAGTACGCACCTCTCCATGCGGCACTTGCTGTATTTCGAAATCGGCCATGCCAGTTTCCTTCACTTCGATGGCACTTGACCATCGGCTACACCCGTAGAACGTTTGGCTGGCAGGGTCGGATACGGACACTCCGTCAATGATTAGCGAATAGTAGTGAAATCCAGGTACTTGTGGCTTGGTGGTGAGAGTCCACGCGCCGGACGCTGACTTCTTCATGTCGTACTTGGTGCCACCAAGATCTATTTGTACGTTTTGTGCCTGAGGTGCGTTTACATGGAACATCACGCTATTGTCGGCCAGCACGCGAGGGTAGGAGGTACGGTTGGTGTTGGTCACTGGTGAATAGGAGTCTTCGGGAAAGTTCTCACGATAATTTTGGGCTGCAACTTGTGTGCAGGCAATTGCTGTTAGCAGGACGCCAAGCAGACTTTGGGTGGTTTTCTTCATATCTATGGCTGTTAGTTGTTTGATTGTCTCCATTGGGGTATTTCGAGGACAAAGATAGCAAATAGTTTGCGATTAACTGGACAAATTGTACAAGTATTTTCATTATACATGAGGGAATGGACAAAACTTGTGGTGTTTGATAAAAAAAGGAATATATTTGAAAAAATCTTTGCTAACATCATGTTCGGATGAGAATTTTTTCGTAATTTTGCATGATTTTGCGATTTCGTGGGGTGAAAGCCTTACGGAAACGTAGATGACTAGCGTAACAAACAATAAAAAAATAATAAAAAATGGCAGCATTACAAAAAATCAGAAGCAAGGGCGTGCTCCTTGTGACCATCATTGCGGTGGCGTTGTTCCTTTTCGTCGCCGGAGACTTATTCAGAGGCCTTGAGAGCCTCTTTCAGAAATCAAGCCAGCAAGTCGGAGAAGTGGACGGAAAGTCCATTTCCATTCAAGACTATCAGAAATTAGTTGACGACATGCAGACTTACTACGAAATTGCTCAGCAGAAGAGCTCTTTCAGTGAAGATGAGTTGAATCGCATCAAGGATGAGGCTTGGCAGACGTACGTGCAGCAACAACTCATCCAGACTCAGTGTGAGAAACTTGGTCTCGCAGTGAGTGACGCTGAAATTTCTGACATCGTGAAGACAGGTTTCAGCCAGATGCTTCAGGTGCCAGTGTTCATGAACCAACAGACAGGACGCTATGACTTCGCCATGGTGAACCAGTTCCTCTCTGAGTATAAGAAACTGAAGGAGTCTGGCACTCAGATTCCTGAGACTTATGAGAAGATTTACAAGTACTATTTGTTTGCACAGCGTCAGATTCGTGACCAGTTGCTCACCCAAAAGTATCAGGTGTTGCTCTCTCAGTGTTTCCTTTCTAACCCTGTGGAAGCAAAGCTGGTTTATGAAGGTCGCGCTGAAGAATCAGACCTCTTGCTTGCTGCCATCCCTGCAGCATCGGTAAAAGATGACGATGTGAAGGTGACAGATGAAGAACTGACTGCTAAGTACAACGAAGATAAAGAACAGTATCAGCAGTTTATTGAAACCCGTGACGTGAAGATAATCGATGTGGCTGTCGTAGCAAGCGATGCGGACAAAAAGGTGACTGAAAAAGAGATGGCTGATGCTGCTTCTAAACTGGCTGCTGCTACCAGCAACGCCACTGCAGGTAACGTGACTCGTCAGGCAGCATCTCTGCTTCCTTATTCAGACGTTTACAAGTCAAAGGATGCTTTCCCAAGCATGATTTCATCTACCCTCGATTCTACAGCTGTGGGAGTGGTGAAGACTCCTTCGTTCGACCCAATGACCAATACATACTATACATATAAAGTATTGGGTAAGACAACTCAGCCAGACTCTGTGTTGTTCCGCCAACTGGGTGTGATTGGCAAGGACGAAGCAGACATTGCCAAGAAGGCTGACAGCATCATGACTGCCCTCAGCGCTGGTGCTAACTTCAAGGACATTGCCAAGAAGTACAACCAAGAGGGTGACTCTTCATGGGTTGCTACCGCTCAGTATCAGGGTGCTGCATTGGATGCAGACAACTCTCTTTACATCAACACAATTTTCGGTATGAATGGTGGCGAGACCAAGAAACTGAAGTTGGAGAATGGTTCAACCATCATCCTGCAGGTTCTGAAGACCGCCAATCCTGTGATGAAGTACAATGTTGCAGCTGTGGTGAAGGAACTGAAGTTCTCTGACGACACTTACAGTAAGGAATACAATAAGTTCTCTTCGTTTGTAGCTGAGAACAACACGCTGGAAAAGATTGAGGCAAACGCAGCCAAGAGCGGCTACACGGTTCGTCCACTTAACGACTTGGCTGCATCAGCTCATGGCATTGCAGGCATCCGTGCCACTCGCGATGCATTGAAGTGGGTGTTTGATGAGGCTAAGGAAGGCGATGTGTCTCCTCTCTACGAATGTGGCAGCAATGACCACTTGTTGTTAGTCGCTTTGACTGGTGTCAACAAGGAAGGCTATCGCTCACAGGAGAAGTTGAAGGATGAACTGACCGAGATGGTAAAGACTGAGAAGAAGATTGCCAAGATATACGAGTCTGCTAAGAACGTGAAGAGCATGGCTGATGCACGGAAATTGAAGGATGTTGTGGTGGACACTATCAAACATGTTTCGTTTAGTGCTCCTGCATTCATTGCTTCGACGGGTGCTTCTGAACCACTTGTGAGCGCATTGGCAGCCAAGACAGCCAAGGGTGCTTTTGCAGGTCCTGTGAAGGGCAACAATGGTGTGTATATGATTCAGGTGATCAACAAGACCAAGACGGACGAAAAGTTTGATGCGAAGGCGGAGGAATCCACCATTGCTATGGGTAATTTCCGCAATGCGTCGAGCACCATCATCAACTCGCTCTATATGAAAGCGAAGGTGAAGGACAACCGTTATAAGTTCTTCTAAAGAACACTTCACACATTATTATATATATAAGCAATGGCTGGCATCGTGTCAGCCATTGTTTGTATTTATTGTGTAAAAGTGAGTTTTTTTAAAAAAAATTTGGTGATAAATGAAAAAAGCTCTATATTTGCATCATAAAACGTATTGTATATGGTAAAATCTATACATAAAATATCAAAAGCCTTCCTGTTGGTTATGTGTCTGTCGGCACTTCCTGTTACGATGATGGCAGAAGTGGAAGAAGCGCAGAATAGCCAAATAGAGATGGGACAGAATCAGGTGAGCATATCGGTCAGTGGTTCTACCATCCGCGTGAAGAATGCAGAGGGACAGGCTTTGGAAGTGTACGGTATTACAGGTGAAAAGGTATATACACAAACTATTGACAGTGCATCCAAATCCTTTGAACTCAGCCATTTGCAACGTGGATACTACATCGTTAAGATTGGCAAGTTCACTCGTAAGATTTACCTACACTAAAAACATCAACTCCTCCTTTTAGAGAAAGGGTTAATGATTTATCATAAACACAAAAAGTGAAAGTTTGTCTTGTCCAAACGGATTGAAGGCCTTTCACTTTTTTTATGTAAAATACTCACCTCTCAAGACGGTTAAGTAGCACATCCCGAGATGGCAAAGATAGACGAACAAGACATATTGAAAAGGATTCAAGACCCGCAGAGCAGGCGCAAGGTCTTCGAAGAGATTGTCAATGTCTATTCACGCCAGCTATATTGGAAAATCCATTATGTTGTGCAGAACCATGATGACACGGACGATGTGCTCCAAAACACGTTTATCAAGGCATGGAGGGGATTGGAGAACTTCAAGGGAGATTCAGCCATCTTCACATGGCTCTATAGGATAGCATACAACGAATCCATCACTTTCATCAAGCAGAAAAAACAGATGAGCTCCATTGACGATGAGGACTTTGTGGAGCAAGCAAGTTTTGTGGCTGATGAATATTTCGATGGTGACAATACTCAAGAGTTGCTCATGCAGGCTGTCTCTACTCTTCCAGCTAAGCAGAGGCAAGTTTTTTGCATGAAGTATTTCGAGGACAAGAAGTACGAGGAGATTTCTGACCTTGTAGGTACAAGCGTGGGAGCGTTGAAAGCTTCTTATCACATTGCGGTGGAGAAAATTACAGCCTTCATCCGTTCAAAGGAATAAAATGAATAAAAAACGCAAATACAATTAAACCTTTTAGAAATTATATAGTCACAAAAGTAACCAAATAAAAAAAGTATGATTATGAGTACAAAGAACAACCGAATATTAGCCTCAGGTGGCAGCAGATACCCATTTAAGGTGTCTGATGAATATTTCGACAATCTGACTGCTCGTATCATGGAGCAGATAGATTCCGTTGAGCAAGATGAACCTGAAAATGTTGAAACGGTTACTCCGCATAGTGCGAAACTGTTCAGCATTCATAAGAACCGTCGTCGCAACCTCTGGATTAGTACTATTTCAGTTGCTGCATCGCTCGTTCTCATTGCAACTGTTGCATTGAAGTTTATACCTATGCCTTCTTCCACTCCGGTTGAACAGCAGAAGGCAGTAACTACTGTGCAGTACAGTCCTGACAACTACAACGAAGATCTGATGAACTACACAATGGTGGACAATGTGGATGTTTACTATTATTTGTCATCAGAAGAGGATTTCGGCGAATAACTCAATCCTTGCTGTAGCAACTCATTCAATAAGTAACATCATCCATGAAGAGATTTGTTTTAGTCATCACAACCCTGTTGGTCTGCTTTTGTGTGAATGCACAAAACCAAGGCTTTGGACGAATTCAAAACCCACGTGCTGAATTCAATCCTGAATTGTACACGAAACGTATGAACGAGTTCGTGGCACGTGAGTCCCACTTGACCGAAGCTGAATCTGCTAAATTTTTTCCTCTTCTCAATGAGATGCAGAATAAGCAGCGTCAGCTTGGAAAACAGCAGAGGGATATCATGATGAAGGCGTTCCGCAACACGAACATCAGTGAGAGTGACTATGAACAGATGGTGATGCGGGTGACAAGTCTCGAAATTGAGAGCCGTAAGGTAGAGCAGACTTATTACAAGAAATTTCACACAGTCTTGTCATGGAAAAAGATTTATGCGGTGAGAGTGGCGTTGGCACGCTTCCAAGTAGAAGCTCTCAACCAGTTCCAACCAGGTAGGAGTAATACCAATAGATGGTCACCGCCACGTTGGAACGATAACAACAGGAAATAATCAAGTCTTGTTTGACTACAAGATAATTAGAGTGAAACATTTTCGTGAGGAGACGTCTGACGGCGCCTCCTTTCTGTTTCCTTTCTGTGTTCTTCTTTGCTTTATCTGGCCATTTTAGATTATTTTGAAATAAATATTTGACTAAAAGATGTAAAAGCATTAACTTTGCAAGCGATTATGAATCTCTGTGAACGCGCAGTCGTTTCCTTACTATCAGAGATTGAAGACAATAACATAAAAAGGCATATTCAAATGAAGAAGATTATCGTCGCCCTCATTGTAGTAGCATTCCCCCTGATGATGCAAGCTCAGAGAGAAGGACTCATCGCCAGAAAAGCCCCTAAAGGAAAGGCTGATATGGCGGCTTATACGGAAAAAGGAGCTGTTCCCGAAGTGGATGGCAAGGTTGTGTTCAGAGAAGTCATCGCAGCACCTGGCAAGACCAAGGAGGACATCTTCAACAAAGTGGCACAATGGGCAAGTTTACGTTATGAGCCTAACAGTATGATGGGTGACGACTACAGGGACGCAAACTTTTTCAAAAACATCGAATTCTCGAAGGTTAAGGAGGCGAATCGCCAGAGTGGCAAAATTGAATGTCAAGGCGCTGAAGAGTTGATTTTCTCCTTGAAGACACTTGCCAAGAACTACACACAGGCATTCTATCAACTCGATTTGAGTGTCAGTGATGGCAAGGTGGACTTTATGCTCCACACACTCTCTTTCAATGTCGATCAAGGCGAGGGAGAGTTTCTCCGTATGGCAGCCGAAGAGTGGATTACGGATGCAGAATGCTTGAATAAGAAGGGAGAGCTGAAGCGCACGAACGGAAAGTTCCGTATCAAGACCATTGACCTTGTGAACGAATTAAAGAAAGAAATTTCTGAAGCCATTAATCAGTAATGAATCAGGAAGACGTTGATAAAATCATTGCAGAGGCTGTTGCTGAGAGCAAGAACGAAAGCCGAAAGAAATGGCATAAAGGCAAATCCTCCCACCACAATGTGGAGACAACACGCAGAATTCTCAATTGGGTGTTCATGCTTGGATTCCTTGCTGCCATTGTGATTTACTTTGTTTTGCCCGAGCAAAGAGTGCTCTTTTTCTGCGTTGGCTTTGGTGCCATTGCACTGAAATTGGTTGAATTTTATCTACGCTTCATGTTTTAATGATTAACGTTTTGAATCCAAGACACATATTACTGTTCATCTTCTTCGCATTGTTTGTTCACTCAAGCCATGCGCAACGCATCATATCAGAGTTGGAAACGAACTCTGATATGTCGATGGATGCTCGTCCTGACTCTGCTGAGACAAAGAAGAAGAAAAAGATTGTTCCCAACGATGTGAGAGCGTGGACAGTGGATGAAAAATATGGAAACATGAGTGAAGCCGATGTCGACACGCTTCACCACATGTTCATGAACACCGATTTGCCAGAAGGTATAGAAGGTCATTACAATTCATTGGGTAATGTGGGTTCTCCACGTCAATCTCGCATCTACATGGAACGCCCCATCACCCCCGACTTCATCTTCATCGCTCCTTTTGACATGTTCTTCGTAGATACAGATAACTTCCGTTTCTACAACACGAAGTCTCCCTTCATGAATGTGACTTACAACTGGAATGGTTCTAAGAACACCGGTTCTGACCATGTGAAAGTCCTCTACACTAATAATGCAGGAAAGAAATTCAACTTCGGAGGCATCTTCGACTACATCTATGGTCGTGGTTACTACGACACGCAATCCACTTCCTACATGAATGCTTCTGCATGGGCTTCCTACATTGCCGACAAATATAACTTTCACTTCTACTACCAGCACAACTTTATGAAGACGGCAGAGAATGGTGGTATTGAAGACGAAGGCTATATTACTAATCCTGAAAACATGGCGAGGGAATTGACATCCAACGATATTCCCACCGTGCTTTCACAAACATGGAACCGTCAGGAACACGATGTGGTTTTCTTCAACCACCACTACAACATAGGGTTCTATCGTGACGAAGAGGTGGATTCTGTCACCACCAAGGAGGTGTTTGTGCCTGTCAGTAAGATTTTCCATTCCGTGAAGCTTCAGAACATGATGCGCAACCACCGTGCATACAAAGAAACGGAGAATTATCATTCTTACACATATCTGCCTGGCGATTCCACGCAAGACTACACGAAATACTTCAACATGAAAACCCTTCTGGGAGTTTCCATGTGTGAAGGATTCAACAAATGGGCGATGTTTGGCTTGAATGCCTATGTGGGCTACGAACACAACCGTTTTGTCTTGCCCGATTCCACCCGTTATGGAGGGCTCTACACCAACAAGACAGGACTTGTCGATAATCAATCTTACAAAGAGCATAACATTCTTGTGGGAGGACAAATCATCCGCACACAAGGCACAACGGTTCATTACAATCTCGATGGCGAATTTGTGGTGGCAGGAGAAGATGTAGGACAATTTGAGGTGGATGGTCATGCAGAAGTCAATATCCCGTTGCTTGGCGACACAGCACAAGTGGCACTCAATGCCTCCATCAAAAATATTGGTCCAAGCTTCTATTTCGACCACTATCACAGCAAACATGCTTGGTGGGAGAATGAGATGGAAAATGAGTTCAGACAGCGCATAGAAGGGGTGATAGACATTCCACACACCCACACCAAGATTACATTGGGCGTGGAGAACATTAAGAACTACTGCTATTTCCAGAACACCGGCATTGCCTTGCCCACCTCCGATGGAAAATCCGTGGTGAGCAATAACGTCTCTCCCATGCAATGCAGCGACAACATCCAAGTCGTCAGTGCCAATTTGCGTCAAAACTTCAAGTTGGGCATCCTGCATTGGGAAAACGACATCACCTATCAGACATGCAGCCATTCAGATGTGTTGCCCCTTCCAGTTGTGTCACTCTACACCAACTTGTATTTGCGCTTCAAGATTGCCAAAGTGCTGAAAACAGAGTTTGGTGCCGACATGAAGTATTTCACTGAATACAACGCACCCGACTATTCGCCTGTCATTGGCATGTTCATGAATCAGCATCAGCAGAAGAAAGAAAAAGTGGGAAACTACCCACTTCTCTCCGTATATGCCAACTTTGATTTGAAGCGTACACGTTTCTATGTGATGTACCACCACTTCAATCAATCTGATGGCCGTTACTTCTGGTCACCCAACTATCCAATGAATCCCGCCAGCATTCGCTTCGGATTGAGTTGGAACTTCTACGATTAAACGCTCGCAAAGAACCTTCACTTTCTTGTAGTTATTGAAGTTACCGAAGTTATCTCTTCGCTTAGTTGACAATTGACAATTGACAATTGAGGGTTTAGAGTTTAGGGTTTAGAGTTTAGAGATTCAATTCCTCATTCCTAATTCCTCATTCCTAATTGGCTTCGCCGAAGATGCTCACGCTCGGCATAGTTCAAACAAGTTTGACCTCTGCACTCGCTCAACCGCATCTTTCCTCATTCCTAATTCGGAGTAACTTCGATTACTTCGTCACTTCTGAAAGTTGAGGAATTATAGTTCCCGCTGACGGCAGAACATGCCACTGAATTTCTCGTCAATATTATCCACGGGGTCTTCAAAGATACCGAACACACTCGAACCGCTGCCAGACATACTTGCATATACAGCGCCAAGGTCATACATCTGGTCTTTGATGGCAGCAATCTCAGGGTACTTCGAGAATACGCTCGCCTCAAAGTCATTTACCACCGTGTCTTTCCAGGTTTCAATGGGTTGTGCCAAAAGCTCCGGAAGTTGCTTCTTCGGACGTTGTACCTTCACCTTCGCATAGGCATCTTTTGTCGAGACGAATATGTCAGGCTTCACCAGCACCAGCTGCTTGTACTTGAGGTTCACCTCCACGGGATGGAACACGTTACCGATGCCAGTTGCAAACACAGGCTTATCCTGAATGAAGAACGGGCAATCTGCTCCCAATTGAGAACAATAGTCTTCCATCTGTTGTATGGTCAATCCCAACTTGAAACGTTCGTTCAGTGTCTTCACCGTAAAAGCTGCATCAGCTGATCCACCACCCAAACCTGCACCTGTTGGGATGTGCTTGTAAAGCCCGATACTCACAGGTGGAATGTCAAAGTCCCTCTTCAGCAACTTCAACGCTCTCACGACAAGGTTATCATCAGGAGAACCATCCAGCACAGTGCCCGTCACTTTCAGCCGATAGCCACATGCAGGCACATCAGTATCTATCTCCTGAATCTCCAATATGTCTTGCAGACCAATTGGATAAAAAACCGTTTCTAGATTATGGTAGCCGTCCGGACGCTTCTCCACGACGTTCAGACCAATGTTAATCTTCGCATTAGGATATACTATCATAATTCCAAGTTTTAGTTAACGATGGCAAAGGTACAACTAAGTGAGAGAACCACCAAATAATTTTTGGTTTTTCTTTCTTCGTCATTCCTCTTCCATCAAAACTTTCAGTTTTTTAACGAGTATGTCCAACAATGAGGGTTTAGGTGTGTCCTTCTCCTGTTCGTCAGGTTCTTCAAACTCTTCAGTCTCCTCAACCTCTTCTGATTCATTGGGCTCCTCCTCATCCATCACAACATCACTCGCCACTTCCTCGGTTGGTGCCACCTCAATCTGTAAGGGGATTTCGTCTGGTTCTTCCTCCACAACAGGTGCAACATGCGTATAGGAATAGAACTTGTCACGCAAATCCTGCAACCTTTTCAGCTCATCCTGTTTGTCACTATTCTCTTTCACCACACATTCTCCTGATTGGTCAAAACCAGTAGCCACCACAGCCACCTTGATTTCATCACCAAGCGTCTCGTCAGGATAATGTCCCCACAACACATCCAGATTCTCATCGAAATTCTCCATGAACTCACTGATTTCCTCCAGTTCATCCATACGGGCGGGATTCTCGCTGCCGCTATACACGATATAGAGCAGACGACGCACTTTCTGTTTCTCCACATTCGCCACAAGGGGTGAACTGATAGCTTCCGACAAGGCTTTGAAGATACGTTTCTCACCACTTGCTTTTGCCACCGACACCAATGCAGCACCACCATCCTTCATCACCGTTGACACATCGTTGAAATCCCTGTTGATGCTTCCCCTCACCGTAATGATCTCCGCAATGGTTCTGGTTGCCACCGTCAACACCTCATCCGCTTTCTTCAATCCCTCCTCAAGTGTCAACTGCTTGAACCGCTCACTCTCCAGCAACCTTTGATTGTTGATGACAATCAGCGAATCCACACATTTCTTCAAATCCTCCATACCCAACAAGGCTTTGTCCATTCGCTTCCGCATCTCCATTTTGAACGGCAAGGTCACGACTCCCACCGTCAGGATGCCCATTTCTTTAGCCACACGGGCAATCACAGGAGCTGCACCCGTTCCTGTGCCGCCACCCATACCAGCTGTGATGAACACCATGTGGGTGTCCTCACCAAACATCGTCTTGATGGTGTCAATGTTGTTCTCGGCAATCTCTCTACCTTTCTTCGGATCTCCACCCGTGCCGAGCCCGTCACCAAGCTGAATTTTGCTTGGCACCATGTTCACCTTCAACACTTGGCTGTCTGTGTTTGTTACCAGAAAAGACACGTTCTTCACGCCCTCTTCATACATGTGTTGCACTGCATTTCCGCCACCGCCTCCTACACCGATGACTTTGATAATCTTCTCTGACTTGTCCTCAATGGGAAAGTGGAAAGGAGGTAACTCATCCTCTTTCATTCAATTTTCAGATTTTAATACGTTAGACAATCTTTTTAGCCAACCCTCATCGGTTGGCTTCTCACTTTATCATATATTCTCGGGTACAAAGTTATAAAAAGAGAGAAACAATTCCAAATGTCTCTCCCTTTTTTTTGACAAAACTAAAAAATAATCTTGAATTCCCCTTCTTTTTTTTACAATTGTAAATAAAAAATCATTTACACGTCAATTCGGTCCTACTTCCATCTTCCATCTTCCATCGTTCATCTTCCATCGTTCATCGTCCATCATTTTTATTTCACCAATTCAGCCTTGCGGATTTCTTTCTCAATGTGATGCATTTCTGATTGGAGCTCCTTGATACGTGCTTCAAGGTTGAGGATGGGTTGTCGGTTGGTGGGTGCTGTCTCCCTCATCTCCTGCAACTGGTTGTTGAGCGCTGTGTAGTTCTTGGTTTTCTGCACCCATTCACTGCATAACTGCTTGGCTTCTGGTGTCTTGAAGTCATCGAGGGTGTAGCAGATTCTTTGGTCGTTGAGAACAAACTCAAAGTCCTTGTGTGAGTTGACAGTTGACAGTTGGGAGTTGACCGTTGAGAGGCGCTTCTTGGCTTGCGCTTTTGCCTGCTTTTGCTCGTCGGTGAGAGGAATGGCAGAGATGGATTGCAGGGAAGCAAGGTTCTGTAACTCACTCAAATCAGTGCTTTCGTAGTCGATGGTTTGGCGTGACTCATTGGGGATGAACGTATAGATGCACACCTTCCCGTGTGGTTGATAACGGTCACTGGCAAACCATCCGAGATTGGCAGCTTCGTCAATGACGAGCATATAGTCATTAGCGTAAGAGTTATAGGGGAATCCCATATTCTCTGCCTGATAGAACTGCTTCGAGTCGCTGTCATATCGTGTGACATAGAGGTCGTAATTGCCATATCCCTCGTCACATTGTGCGGCAAAATAGAAAGTCTGTCCGTCAGGCATCAGGAAAGGGTAGTTGATGTCACCTTCAATGCCGAGTCCCTCAATGGTTTCACCTTCTGTCAGTCGGTCATTCTCCAGATAGTAGCGCATGATCTGAAGGTCGGTGCTGTCTGTCGCATGAACGGGATAGAGCACCATGCCGTTCAGTTGTGTCTGATACTGTACGATGTCCCCTTTCTCAGAAAGTTTCAGAGAACCCATGTCGGCAGCGATAGGGTAGGCTTTGAGAAAATCCTTCTTGTCCACCACGACACTGTCCACGATGATGACTCTGTCCACCCCTCGCAATCCGTTTTCTCCCTTTCTGCAACGAGCCACCACCTTGTCATACTCGGCAGTCGATTGTTTCTTTCTCTTGGCAGCCGTGATGAGTTTCTTGGCATTCGCATCCGCCTTGCTGAACTTCAGTGACATGACATCAGCGTTCAGCTCTTCCACAGTGGAAATGGGAGTCAGATAGGGGTATGTTGGAGGAAGCGAAGCGGCAATGCTGTCGGTTTGTGCATGGGCGGTGATGGCAGCAAAGACCATCAGGCATGGAAGTATCTTTTTCATTCTATATCAGTTTTTTTGTTGTTTTGTGCATGAATCGGTCAGACCAATTCCACAATCGTAATGCCAGCCCCGCCGAAGCGGATGTCCTCATCGTAGAAGTCAGCCACAGGAGGCATGGTGTTGAGATATTGACGGATGACCGTCTTGAGGGCGCCAGTGCCTGTGCCGTGCAGGATTTTCACTCGCGAAGCACGAGCCACCAACGCATCGTCAATGAAGTAAGTGACGGCTTGGATGGCTTCATCGCCACGCATACCGCGCACATCCAGCTGTTCCTTGAAGTTAAGAGTCGTCTGACGTATGTCGTCGCGAGTCTGCACACTCACAAACGTGGCAGCCACATTCTTTTCCTTCTTAGGAGGCTCTGCAGGCTCGAGACGGTTCAGTTTCACATTCGTCGTGATTTGTCCGAAGATGACCGTTGCCTCGTTGCCGCTGATTTTCTGAATCTGTCCCACCGTGCTTTGACCTTTCAGACGCACAAAAGACCCTTCCAGAAGACCCTCTCTGTCCTGGCGGACATCTCCCCCATGATGGGGAGAGCCATCCGGATGGTTTTCTCCCTCCCCATTACGGGGGAGGGGCGGGGAGAGGGTCTTTTTCTTCTTCTCCCTTCTCCTCATCAGCTTCTCCATCTGTCTTCTGATTTTCTCGTCGGCAATGTCGGGGTCTATCTCGCGGATGTCCTGCTTGAAATCGGCAAGGTCTTGACGAATCATGCGGGTGCGTTCCTTCTCCGCTTGCGCCTCCTTGATGTCCTTGATGGTCTGTTCAATCTTGGCGTTCGACTCCTTCAGCATCTGTTCAGCCTCCTCCTTGGCGCGGGCAATGATGGCCTTGCGTTCATCGTGCACTTTCTGGATGTCCTCTTCGTAGCGCTGGATGGTCTGCTCCATCTGCTTCTCGTGCTGATGGATGCTCTGGCGTTTCTGTTCCCAGTAGCGCTTGTCGCGCACGATGTCCTGCAAATATTTGTCGGAGTTGATGTAATCCTTTCCCACAATCTCGCTGGCATCCTTGATCACCTCGTCGGGGATGCCCGTCTTGCGCGCTATCTCGATGGCGAACGAACTGCCAGGGTTGCCGATGGAGAGTTGGAAGAGCGGCTGCATCTGCTGGCGGTCATACAGCATGGCACCGTTCACGATGCCCTCCGTCTCCTGTGCATAGTGCTTCAGGTTCTGATAGTGGGTGGTGATGACACCGAAGGCATGCTTCTTGTTGAACACCTTCAGCATCGCCTCTGCCATCGCACCGCCAATCTGTGGTTCCGTGCCCCCTCCGAACTCATCGATGAGGATGAGGCTCTTCCCGTCACAATGCTTCATCATGTTCTTCATGTTGAGCAAGTGGGAAGAGTAGGTCGAGAGGTCATTCTCCAGACTCTGCTCGTCACCGATGTCGATGAAGATGCTGCGGAAGATGCCAAAGATGCTGCTCTTCGCAACAGGTACCGGCATACCGCATTGGAACATATATTGCAGCAGTCCTGTGGTCTTCAGACACACTGACTTACCGCCGGCATTGGGTCCCGAAATGAGCAGCAGACGTTGTTTGTTGTTCAGCGTGATGTCGAGCGGCACCACCTTGCGAGGCGTTTCATCAAGGTGTTGCGTGTTGTATGTACTGAACTTCAGTTCCAGCAAAGGGTGCACCGCAATCGCCCAATCCAGCACCTGCTTGTTCTCCATGCGCGGCTCCGTGCTGTTGGTGATGATGGCAAACTTCGCCTTGGCGCGAATGAAATCGATTTGTGCCAAGAACTCATAACTTGCCAACATCTCCTCCACTTCCGGTCGCACCGTCTGCGTGAACTCCATCAGGATGCGGTTGATTTCCTTCCTTTCCTCACTCTCCAGCTCACGTATCTTGTTGTTCGCCTCCACCACCTCGGCAGGCTCGATGAACACCGTCCTTCCCGTGTCAGACTCATCATGCACAATGCCCCGAATCTTCCTTTTCATGGCAGGAGCCACAGGGATGACCAGACGGCCGTCACGAAGGGTGGGGGACACGTCCTTGTCAATCAGTCCTTCCCCCTTAGCCGATTTCAGGATATTCTGCAAAGCCCTCGACACACTGCCCGCCGTCGATGCCAACTCACGCCGTATCTGCAACAGCTCTGGCGAAGCCGTGTCCTTCACATGACCATACTTGTCCAGAATCTGGTCAATGCGCCTCACCATCTGCGGATAAGTCTTCACATCAGCCGTCAAGCCATAAAGGTGGGGAAACGAAGGAATCGTGTTCTCCTCATCCTGACAGCGGTGCAGGAACGTCACGATATTGTCTATGGTAGCCAGCGAGCGTTGCAGGTTGAACAGTTCTTCCACATCCAGACAAGTGTTCTGAATGCGGATGCGTTTCAGCGAAGGTCGCACATCGAAAAAGTTCTGGTCGGGAAAATCCTCCTCCTTCAAGATGCGCACAAACTCCATCGTCTGCTTCACCTGCCTGCGAATATCATCAAAACTGACGGAAAACGCCATGTCGCGCACCAACCCCTCGCCCAATGAGCAGAGGCAGAGCGCTGTGAGCCTGCTCCTGATCTGGTCAAACCCAATCTTCTGTTCGTATGTATTTGGATAAATCAACGTCTTAAAGTCCTAATCTGTATTCTTCTTGTCACATCGAGTACAAAGGTACAGCAAAAAGACGAATCCACCAAAAGAAATCCCATTATTTACCGTTCCTTCTATGAATTGCGTTGTTGAGAATGAGCCGATGCTCAGTCAATGAGAATGAAAAGTCCCTCGCAGAACAGATGGAATCCGATTACAAAACTTATATCCTTGAATACAAACCCAATTTGCTCACTAACATCCTCCTGTGAGGAGATGCAAAAACAAAAATTTTACCATTTTACCATTTTACCATTTTACCAAAGAAGAGGGCTAAGTGCCCCCTTCCATTGTTTCGATGAAGCGTGAGTACGCTTTGTTGTAGTTCACTAACGATATACTCTCCGATGTCCTTGTGATGAAGGAAAGCGGCAAAAGCAATTTGTTGTAGAGAATGTTTGCTTCCCTTTCTTCCCAATGAATGATGATGGGTACTTCCGTCTCCACCTTCGCTGCCTTGAGCCTTTCCAGAATCGACTTCGCCCTGTCCTCTCCATAGAATGTCAAAAATAATCAAGAATGAATAAATCCGTCCAATCTGGTCAATCCGTGTTTCGGAAAAGATGATTTGTGGACAGAATTATGGGTATTATTCACATTTGTTTCTCCCATTCCTACACGCCGCACAAGGCGTTTTTATCTGTGTTTTCGGTGCTTTCCGTGTCAAAAATTAGGGTAGTACACCTCAAAAAATGACCATGTGAAGTCAAAAAATGGGGTGTAAAACATGAAAACTGAGGCATTTTTGAAATTGCTTTGTGACACGCCCTTTTAGGGTTTAACTCCTACAAGGTGTTGTGAATCAAGAAGAAAAGACATTAAGGGTAAAATGGTAAAATGGTAAAAAGGTAAAATTTGCAAATTGAGGTTTGGGGGATAGTTTATAGGGGGGAATATAGGAGGGTTTTTAAATTTA
>ONDH01000013.1 GCA_900316505.1 uncultured Prevotellaceae bacterium | reverse complement strand
GGCGTTTCTGACAAGACTCGCAGAATAGAAGGGATTGATGGAAACGAGGAACGGCTCAATGAGTTGCTTCGCGTCCCTTTTGATTTCTGCAATCCGTCTGTAAAAGTTAGGTGCGAGTATCTTCCTTGTACGGATTATAGTGGTAAGGAGAATCGCATTCTTCTGATGCACATTCCTGCAAGCGGACAACTTCATACCAATCAGGCGGACGAATGTTTCATGCATGTTGGCGACAAGAGCAAGAAACTCAACTTTGACGAACGTATGCAGCTGCTCTACGACAAGGGCGAACGCTATTACGAAGACAAGGACGTTTATGGTGCTACCATCGATGATATAGACATGGACCTTGTAAATGATTACATGGGTGTCATTGGCTATGGGAAGTCTGGCATGGAGTATCTGCGAGAGAACAATGATTTTGTCACAGAGGCAGATGGGCAGCAGAAGATAAGTACTGCATGCATCCTTCTCTTTGGCAAGAATCCACAGCGTTTCTTCCCTCGTGCACGCACTCGCTTCATCCGTTATGAAGGAAAAGAGGAGAAAGTGGGCAGAGACATGAATGTTATCAAGGATGTGACATTCGAAGGTGCCATACTTCAGCAGGTTCGAAGCACTATCAGCTATTTGGAAACGCAAGTCAGTGAACACTCATTCCTCGGAGAGCATGGTGTTTTCGTTACTCGTCGCAACTACTCAAAGTACGCCATACAAGAGATGGTTGTCAATAGTTGCTGTCACAGAGCCTACAACATCAAAGGCACCGAGATACAGATAAAGATGTTCGATGATCGCCTTGTCTTTGAGACTCCAGGAGACTTGCCTGGGCTAGTGAGGCCAGACAACATACGTCATACCCACTTTTCTCGTAATCCCAAGATCGCCCAATACCTAAAGGCATACAAGTATGTCAAGGAGTTTGGCGAGGGTATTGACCGTATCTGTAGCGAGTTGGAAACAAAAGGTTGTGCTATCCCATCATTCCATGTCGATGCATTCATTCTGAAGGCAACATTGATGGCAGAGTGGACATCCGAAAAAGAGTTTGACCGTTCAAGTACCGTCCAAGTACCGTCTAAGAATGATGATACGATAAATCATCAAGTAAATATCACGAAACTATCTGATAGACAGCGTAGAATCTATGAGACAATAAAGAATGGTACGATAAATGGTACGATAAATGATACGATAAATGATACGATAAATGCCAAAGTGTTATCTGAAGCTTTAGGCACAAGTGTCATAACCATCAAACGAGACCTCTATGTCCTTCGTGACATGAATCTCATTCGGTATGTAGGTAGTAACAAAACCGGGCATTGGGAAGTGATTAATTAAGGCTAAAAAACAAAAAGTATGGACAACCGTTCGCATTTTCGTTCGCTGGACGAACTCATTAGGGGGCTCGATAGGGAGAGGGCTCTGGAGCGAACCACGTCAACAGGTGACATGGATAAGTTCCAGGAAGCCATCTGTGCCTTTGCGAATGACAACGGCGGTAATGTTGGCGGTATTGTTGGCGGTAATATTGGCGGTAATGTCGTAGAAAACATCGCAGAAAACGTCGTAGAAAACATCGTAAGTACTGATGCAAAAGATGCAATCTCCAGTTCAAAGGTTGCAACCTTGGATGAAAAGGTTGCAAGTTCGGAACCAAAGGTTGCAACCTCCGAAGAAAAGGTTGCAACCCTAAAGAAGAAAGTCTCATCTGAAGAAATGGCCATCTACATTCTGGAATACTGCGATACGTGGCGCTCAATGGATGAGATAGCGCAGTTCTCTAATAGAGACAAGAACTACATAAGGAATAAGGTGTTACCCAAGCTTGCGGAGAAATTGGAAAAAGAATATCCTGACATTCCAAATCATCCTCAGCAGAGGTATCGCACCAAGCCAAAAGATAGTCAAATATCGTAGCAAGAGCATAGGCCAAGCTTATACCCTCGAAGATGGTTCGGAGTGGGTTCGAAGATAGAAGAGGGATAGAAGGCTGCAAGTAAGCGAGGGCAGAGACAAACGAGTTTGAACTATGCCGAACGAGAGCTGGTTCGATCAAAGGTCAAGATTGTAAGAAGTAAACAAAAGAATAAAAACAAAAATGAAGATATGATTGCATTTATTGATACTGAGGTGAATCCGCGGACGAAGAAGGTGGCGGATTACGGAGCTGTCAGGGAGGATGGTGCAGTGTTGCACTCTAGTTCCAAGGCTGACTTCGATGCCTTTGTGTCAAAATGCGATACGGTGTGTGGACACAATATCATCAATTTCGACCTGAAGTATACTTCTTTGAGGGGTAATTCTACGATTGTTGATACACTGTTTCTATCTCCTTTGCTTTTCCCCAAACGCCCCTATCATCATCTGGTAAAGGATGATAAATTGCAAGTGGACGAACTGAACAATCCCGTAAATGACTCGATGAAGGCTCGTGACCTGCTGAATGATGAGGTGACTGCTTGGAATCAGTTATCGGATAATAGAAGGGACATCTACTACTACCTGCTGAATGAAACGCAAGAGTTCGGAGGCTTCTTTAAGTATATCGGATATTCGCCAAATATCAGTTGGATATCAGCCATATTTGCATCTAAACCAGATTGGAGGCAGTTGATTCTAAAAGAATATGATGGGAAGGTGTGCAGTCATGCAGACTTTGAGACCTTGGTCAAACAGTATCCTATTGAGTTGGCGTATTGTTTGGCAGTAATCGGTGCTGACGATATTTTTTCTATCACTCCAGCATGGGTGATACGAAATTACCCACAGGTGGTGAATGTGATGAACATGCTGTGCAACACATCTTGTGGTGATTGCGAGTATTGTCATCAGCGTTTAGATGCTCATTACGGGCTGAAGGAATTCTTTGGCTATGATGAGTTCCGTATTTTCGATGGCGTCCCTATGCAGCAACAGGCAGTGGAATCTGCTATTCGGGGAGAATCCTTGCTGACAATTTTTCCTACTGGTGGCGGCAAGAGCCTCACATTCCAATTGCCTGCTTTGATGGCAGGACGAAATACACATGGTCTTACTGTGGTTATTTCACCTTTGCAGTCGTTGATGAAGGATCAGGTGGATAATCTTGCTGCTCGTGGAATTAGTAATGCGGTGACCATCAATGGACTGTTAGATCCTATCGAACGCGCTACCGCTATAGAACAGGTGGCTGATGGAACTGCCAATTTGCTATACATCGCTCCAGAAATGCTGCGTAGTAAGACTATAGAGCGATTGTTGATGGGGCGCAATGTTGTTCGTTTTGTGATAGATGAGGCACACTGCTTCTCTGCTTGGGGGCACGATTTCCGTGTGGACTATCTATATATCGGTGATTTCATTCGTCAGTTGCAGGAAAAGAAACAATTGGGACAGCCCATTGCTGTTTCATGTTTCACAGCGACAGCTAAACAAAAAGTAATTAGCGACATTTGCGATTACTTCAGAGCAAAGTTGGGCTTGGAACTGAAAGTGTTTGCTGCCAATGCAGAGCGTAAGAACTTGCGTTATTCTGTGCTTCATGCCGATACTGCTGATGAGAAATATAACCTACTTCGCTCATTGATTCTTGGGCACAATTGCCCTTCAATAGTATATGTGTCACGAACCCGAAGGACTCGTGAATTGGCACAACATTTGGTCAACGATGGCATTCGAGCTTTGCCATTCAATGGAAAAATGGAAGCTGCCGAGAAGGTGAAAAATCAGAATGCTTTTATGAGTGGTGAAGCTCAGGTGATCGTTGCCACTTCTGCATTCGGTATGGGCGTTGACAAGAAAGATGTGGGATTGGTTGTACACTATAATATCAGCGACTCGCTGGAGAACTACGTGCAAGAGGCTGGCCGTGCAGGACGTGATCCACAAATGCAGGCAGAGTGTTTTGTACTATATGCTGACAGCGACCTCGATAAGCATTTCATTCTTCTCAATCAAACAAAGCTCAGTATCAGTGAGATTCAGCAAGTATGGAAAGCAATCAAGAATCTTACGGCTAAACGAGATAAGGTAAGTTGCTCGCCATTGGATATAGCGCGCCAAGCTGGATGGGGAGACGAAATAGACGACATTGAGACTCGTGTTAAGGCTGCAATAGCTGCACTTGAGGATGCCGGATACATTCAGCGCGGCAGTAACTCGCCACACATATTCGCAACGGGTATTGCTGTGAAGAATATGGATGAGGCACGTCGAAAGTTGACTATCTCTCCACTATTTGATGAGCAATCACGTGAAGAAGCTGCCCGTATCATCAAATCGCTTATCAGTGCACGTGCAACGGCTGAAGGTCGAGGGGCAGAAGCTGAGAGTCGTGTTGACTATTTGGCAGATATCCTTGGAATGAGCAAAGCAACCATTATCAGGAACATCAACCTGATGCGGCAGGATGGCTTATTGGCTGATAGCCGCGACATGCAAGCATGGATATCCAAGAGTACTTCTCAACGCAATCTTGACATCATCTTAAAGTTAGAGCAATTCCTTCTGCAACGATTTGGTGGTGAAGCACAAAGAATAAATTATAAAGAACTGAATGAGGAAGCTCAAAAGGCCGGTCTTACATATTCAAATGTCAAGCGTTTGAGGATGTTGCTTCATTTCCTTTCATTAAAAGGTTATATCCACAAACAGGAACATAGTTTCAGTGATAGCGTGAGTATACGTCTGCAAGCTTCGCAAGAAATTACGAAGGCTAGATTTGAACGACGTATGGATATATGCCGCTTTATTGTGGATTCGCTCAATGTCAGTCGAGACCCCAATAAAGAAATGACGCTTGTGAACTTCTCTATTGTAGAGTTGCTTCAACAATTTATTTCCAATCAGCAGGAATCAATGTTTGCCAACCAAGAGAAACCTACAATTGCTGATATTGAGGAAGCACTGCTTTATCTTACTAAGACGGAACTGATGAAGATTGAAGGTGGGTTCATCGTTATCTATAACACCATGCAGATAGGACGTATTGCTGACCGTCGTACCAGATATGGCAAGGAGCAGTATCGCTTATTGGATGAATTCTACAAACAACGTATACGCCAGATACATATTGTGGGTGAATATGCTAACTTGATGGTTCGTGATTATGATGCAGCGCTTCGATTTGTGAACGACTACTTCACAATGGACTTCCGCAAGTTCATCAATCAGTATTTCAAGGAAGAACGGCGTGCACAGATAGATCAAAATATCACTCCAGCCAAATACAACAAACTCTTTGGTGAACTCTCGAATCGCCAATGTGAGATTATCGATGACAAAGAGTCGAAATATATTGTGGTGGCAGCTGGACCCGGAAGCGGTAAGACGCGCGTGTTAGTGCATAAACTGGCTTCATTGTTGTTGCTGGAGGATGTAAAACACGAGCAACTACTGATGCTTACATTCTCAAGAGCTGCGGCAACAGAGTTCAAGAAACGACTCATAGATTTGGTGGGCAATGCAGCCCATTATGTTGACATCAAGACATTCCACTCGTATAGTTTTGACCTTGTTGGTAAACAAGGAAGTCTGGATGAGGCTAAGGATGTGGTACGTATTGCTTCAGAGATGATTGAAAATGGAGAGGTGGAAGCATCTAAGATAGCCAAGAGCGTTCTAGTCATTGACGAGGCTCAAGATATGGGCGAAGATGATTTCCGACTAGTTCAGGCTCTGATGCGGCAGAATGAAGAAATGCGCGTCATTGCAGTGGGTGATGATGACCAAAACATCTATGGTTTCCGTGGTTCTGACTCACGATATATGCAATCGCTAGTAGAGCAAGAAGGTGCAAAGTTGTACGAGATGACAGATAACTATAGGTCTGCGAAAGCTGTAGTTGATTGCGCCAACCGCTATGTACAGCGGATTCCCGGTCGTCTGAAGCAGACTTCCATCATGTCTGCAACAGGTGAAGATGGCAAGGTGATGACCTTGAAATCGCTTTTGAACGCAGAAATAAATGTAGAGGGAAGTACAGCTATATTGACTCGAACCAATGAGGAAGCAATGCAGGTGGCTTATGAGTTGGAGCAGCGAGGTTTACATGCCACAATTGCGCAATCAATGGGAGACTTCCGTTTTGGGAATCTTGCGGAACTTCCTCAAACAACTTGGTGGAAAAAACGAAGTAACCATCTCGAAGGAGATGTGGAATGAGGCTAAACAGCGCACACTGGAAACCTATGCGTCAAGCACCTGTCTAAGTGTCATGCAGCATTTCTTCTCAGACTTTGAGATTACTCATCAATTCTACTATCGCAGCGACTTACGTGAATATATTTTCGAGTCGAATATTGAAGATTTTATAGCAGCTGATGATAAGTCAGTGTTTGTAAGCACCATCCACAAAGCAAAGGGCCGTGAGTTTAATACTGTTTATCTTCTTTCGCCAATACCTGATGGTAGAGACATCAACGATATGCGAGCTTATTACGTGGGACTCACTCGCGCAAAGCGGAACCTATACCTTGTAACCAATCCTCCTACTGAGTATTCTTCGATATATGTAGCATTGAATATGCATGATGTTATCCTTAATTTCTTTAAGGGACGCAAGGATATTGTTCTTCGTCTCAGAAGTGGTGACAACAACCTGCAATACAAAGACGGATATTTGCTGAATGAGCAAAGTATCAACATCATTGCGCTATCTGCGTCTGGAAAAGACAAACTAAAGGCGTGGACTGATAAGGGCTATGAAGTTACGAGTGCAAAAGTGAGCTATATTTTGGCATGGAAACCTCAAGACTCTGATGTGGAATATGCCGTTTGTTTGGCGAATGTGGTGCTTTCAAAGGTGGGAGAAAAGAATGAGTCAATTACTTAGGAAAAATGAATATTGAAGAACTTTGATATAACATGAATAACATAGAGCAAGTATTAAAAACCTATTATGGGTATGATGAGTTCCGGCCTTTGCAGAAGGACATCATCATGAACGCCATTGGCGGTGGCGACTCGTTGGTGCTGATGCCTACGGGTGGCGGCAAGTCGCTATGCTTTCAGATGGCGGCGCTGATGATGAATGGGATGGCGGTTATCGTGTCTCCGTTAATCTCCTTGATGAAAGATCAGGTGGAAGGCTTGCGGATGAACGGCATAGCTGCGGAGGCATTGAACAGCAGTAACGACGAGGGATATAACCACGACATCATTAATCGCTGCATGGTCGGAAAGGTGAAGATGTTATATATCTCGCCTGAGCGATTGGTGGGTGGCGTACTGACAATACTCCAGAATGTTCGTGTGTCGCTCTTTGCTATCGATGAGGCGCATTGCATTTCGGGCTGGGGACATGACTTCCGACCAGAATATTCGCAGCTGGGGCAGTTGAAGCAGTTGTTCCCTCACGTGCCGATTATGGCCCTGACGGCTACTGCCGACAAGATTACGAAGGAGGATATTTTAGTACAACTGAATATTAAAGATGCCAAGACTTTCATCAGCAGTTTTGACCGCCCGAACCTGAGCCTTGACGTGAAACGCGGCTATTCTGCGAAGGACAAGCTACGTTCTATCGAGGAGCTTATCCGCAGACATCCTGGTGAGAGCGGCATTATCTATTGTCTGGCTCGCAAAACGACGGAAGCGCTTGCTGCGAAATTGAAGCAGGACGGTTTCTCCGTGGGTGTGTATCATGCAGGAATGCCTAACTCTGAGCGCAACAAAGTGCAAGACGATTTTCAGAACGATCGTGTGCAAGTAATCTGTGCTACAATCGCTTTTGGTATGGGCATCGACAAGAGCAATGTGCGTTTTGTTGTTCATTATAATCTGCCTAAGAGTATCGAGAGTTTCTATCAGGAAATTGGTCGTGGAGGCCGCGATGGACTGCCTTGCGAGACTATCTTGTTCTATAACCTGCAGGACATTATCACCTTGCGAAAGTTTGCAGATGAGAGTGGACAGAAGGAAATCAATTTCGACAAACTGAAGCGTATGCAGGAGTATGCAGAGGCGCAGGTATGTAGGCGACGCATATTGCTGAACTATTTTGGTGAGACAAGCGATAAAGGCTGCGGCAATTGCGATGTGTGTCATACGCCACCGCAGATGTTTGACGGAACGACCATTGTGCAGAAAGCCCTTTCGGCCATTGTCAGAACGGAGGAGAAAATCGGATTCACGCTGATGGTAGATATTCTGCGTGGTACGCTGTCGCCTGATATAGTGAGAAACAAGTATAACGAGATTAAGACCTTTGGGGCAGGACGCGATATTTCTGCCCGCGACTGGCACGACTATCTGTTGCAGATGCTACAGATGGGATTCTTCGAGATAGCCTACAACGAGGACCGACATCTGCATATCACACCTTTGGGGCAGGAGGTGCTTTATGGGAGGAGAAATGTGCAGCTCGCCATCATCAATCGCGAGGAGTTTACCGTCAAGTCACGCAGAAAGCAACAGCGCGAGGAGCGAGATGCAGAATGGGCCGCTGTTGGGCAAGGACAATCGGACGATTTATTCAATCGTCTGCGTGAGGTGCGACGTCAAGTGGCAGCAGAGATAGGCAAGCCCGCCTTTATAGTCATGTCCGACAAGTCGTTGCAAGACCTTGTGCTGAAACGTCCTAAGTCATTAGAGGCGATGGCGGATGTGTATGGCTTTGGCGATTATAAGGCTAAGGCTTATGGAAAGCCATTCATCGAAGCTATTAAGCAGTATACGAGTGATAGTTTGGATTTGCCGTTTCCTGATGCAGCAACTTTAGCAGATGTATCTTCTGTTCATATACCACCAGAGCCAACTTCATATATGGAACAGCAAAAACGACTTCATAAAAACGCTTATGCACATTGGGATGATGAAGAAGACAAGAAACTCACAGAATACTATAGGCAAGGGCTCAGCACGTCTGAGATTGCATCTCTGATGAAGCGAAATAAAGGAGGTATATCATCACGAATTAAGAAACTTGGGCTCAGAGATGATGAGTCAAGCATAGTTGTAGATTCTGCTGGAAAGAAAGACAAAAGCGATGATTATAAGCAGAAATTAGACAGGCTTATTGAGATACAAGCGGACATAAATAGGCAAATTGATGAGCTGCGCAAGAAAATGAAGTAGTAGGAAAATCACGGGACGGTTCTTTGATCCGCTGAAGATGGCTGAAAATATTACGGACTCACGAATCTACGAAGACACGGAAATAAGAACGGAATAAAAACGTTATAAGAATATATGGCACAAGATACTAACAACATCCCCGAACTGCAATCTCCTTTCGAACAGTTAAGAGAGGTTGATGCTGATGGCAAGGAATGGTGGAACTCACGCAAGTTGGCGCGAGTGATGGGCTATGGCAAATACTGGAACTTTGAACGTGTCATAGCCAAGGCACAGGCATGGACTTCACAGAAAGGCTATCATCTGGGGGATCATTTTGTGGAGATAACAGAGATGGCAGAACTGGGCAATGGTGCAGTCAGAGAGGTGACGAGCATTCGCCTTTCACGTGCAGCTTGTATGGCTGTAGCGATGAATGCCGACCAAAAGAAAGAGATGGTGAAGGCAGCACAGCAGTATTTCAGTGCGACCATGACTCCAGATGTTGCAGTGAGAAGCATGGAGTCCTCAGTACTCATGTACAGAGGTGGACATGGGAAAGTACAAGTTCAGGTTATCTTCGACACCAATACTTTTTGGCTTTCTCAGCAGAGAATGGCTGAGTTGTTTGGAGTGACAGTACCCACAATAAACTACCACCTCGACCAAATAGAACAAAGTGGTGAAATACATTTGTCCGATACTATTAGAAAAATTCGAATACCTTCGGACAAATGGTCTGGCGAGGTGATGATGTATAACCTTGATGTGGGAATGTATTCGGAGCAGACTATTTTGATGATTTGCTTGACCGCATCCGCGAGATACGAATCAGTGAGCGACGTTATTATCAGAAGATTACAGACATATACAGTGAGTGTAGTTCCGACTATGATAAGGATTCTGAGGAAACACATTTGTTCTTCAAGACTGTGCAGAACATGATGCATTATGCGGTAACAAAACAGACTGCTGCAGAGATTATCTATGACCGTGCGGATGCCGAACGCCCTCACATGGGATTGACAACATGGAAAAATGCACCAGATGGAAGAGTTGTGAAATCGGATGTTACTGTGGCCAAGAACTATCTCAGCGAAAAGGAAGTTGATTCGTTGAACAGGTTGAGCAATGCCTTCATCGACATTGCAGAGCAACGTGCAGAAGATCATATCTTGATGACAATGGCAGACTGGTCGGCTCTACTACAGCGCTATATGGATTTGAACAACCGTCCATTACTTCCTGATGCTGGACGTGTGACTCACGAACAAGCTGTAGAAAAGGCACTTACTGAATATGACAAGTTCCGTGTCATTCAAGACCGTGAGATTATGAGTGACTTCGATAAGCAGTTGAAGCTGCTGTTTGGAGATAAGAAAGATTGATAATAATAAATCCGATACAAGTACCCGTACAAGTTCAATCGAAATACAATCATTTTCGGATTATGTCAAAAGCAACAGTAAAGAAAATACTTATGTCCATGCCCAAGGAAGAGATCATTGGTATGGTTCTGGAGATGTATGATGCTCGCAAAGAAGCAAAGGAGTATCTGGAGTTCTATGCAAATCCTGACGAGGACGGTAAGCTGGAAGAGTATAAGAAGATTATTACAGAAGAGTTCTATCCATCGAGGGGACGACAGGAACCAAAGACCCGGTTCTCGGTTTGTCGGAAAGCTGTTTCTGATTACAAGAAACTGAAACCTTCTCCGGACAAGTTGGCAGACTTGATGCTTTGCTATGTCGAGAACGCTTGTCAGTTTACATACGACTATGGTGACATGTGGGAGCAGTATTATACATCGGTAGAGAATAATTTCGAAAAGACTATGGCATTCATTGCCAAGAATAATATGTTGGAGCACTTCAAACCGCGTTTGAGACAGTGTATGGAGTGGGCCTCGCCATGCGGATGGGGATTTGCTGATACCATAGGTGATATTTATTATGAGCACTTTCCAGAGGATGATTGACAGAAAAAAATGTGCAGACCACCAATGGCCTGCACATTTTCTATCTGATAATACTTATATGTCTCATTTGACCTCCTCAAAGTCGGCATCCTGAACGTCGTCAGCACCATTGGACTGAGCGCCATCGTTAGGTTGAGCACCACCTTGGAAGCCTGCGTCGCCAGGATTGAAGCCTGCACCGGGCTGACCTGCGCCACCGGCGGCATACATCTTCTGAGAGGCTGCCTGCATGGCTTTGTTGAGACCATCGATGGCTGCGTCAATCTGAGCTACATCACCGCTGTCCTTGGCCTTCTTGAGGGCTTCGACAGCTGAGTCGATGGCTGGTTTGTCATCAGCAGGAATCTTGTCCTTGTTGTCGTTGAGGAAGTTTTCGGTCTGGAAAATCATGCTGTCCGCCTGATTCACCTTGTCGATGCGTTCACGTTCCTTCTTATCGGCATCTGCGTTAGCTTCTGCTTCAGCCTTCATGCGCTCGATTTCTTCCTTAGAAAGACCAGAGGATGCTTCGATACGGATTTCCTGTTCCTTACCAGTTGCCTTATCCTTGGCAGACACCTTGAGGATACCGTTGGCGTCGATGTCGAAGCTGACTTCAATCTGTGGAACGCCACGACGTGCTGGTGCGATGCCGGTGAGGTTGAAGATACCAATCTGCTTGTTCTGGTTCGCCATTGGACGGTTACCCTGCAAGACGCGGATGGTCACTTCTGTCTGGTTGTCGGCAGCGGTTGAGAACACCTCTGTCTTCTTGCATGGGATGGTGGTGTTCGACTCAATCATGGTGGTCATCACCTGACCGAGTGTCTCGATACCCACGTTCAGCGGAGTCACGTCGAGCAACACGATGTCGCCCACACCTTCTTCCTTGTTGAGGATGGCACCCTGGATAGATGCACCCACAGCCACCACTTCGTCGGGGTTCACGCCCTTTGATGGAGCCTTGCCGAAGTAGTTCTCCACGAGCTGCTGCACAGCTGGGATACGACTTGAACCACCCACGAGGATTACTTCGTCGATATCGCTTGTTGAGATGCCTGCATCCTTGATGGCAGCCTGACATGGAGCCAAGCAAGCCTGAATGAGGTTGTGAGCCAGAGATTCGAACTTAGCACGTGTGAGTGTGGTCACAAGGTGCTTTGGCACACCGCCTGCAGCGGTGATGTAAGGCAGGTTGATTTCTGTTGAAGAAGAAGATGAAAGTTCAATCTTCGCCTTCTCAGCAGCCTCCTTCAGACGCTGCATAGCCATTGGGTCGAGTGAGAGGTCGACACCCTCGTTGCTCTTGAAGTCGCTGACGAGCCAGTCGATAATCACCTGGTCGAAGTCGTCACCACCAAGATGGGTGTCACCATTGGTTGAGAGCACCTCGAACACACCGCCACCGAACTCAAGGATAGAGATATCGAATGTACCACCACCAAGGTCGAACACGGCAATCTTCATGTCCTTGTTAGCCTTGTCGATACCATAAGCCAATGCGGCAGCAGTAGGCTCGTTCACGATACGCTTCACGTCGAGACCTGCAATCTGACCTGCTTCCTTAGTAGCCTGACGCTGAGAGTCGGAGAAGTAAGCAGGCACGGTGATGACAGCTTCTGTCACTTCCTGACCGAGGTAATCCTCTGCGGTCTTCTTCATCTTCTGCAGAATGATGGCAGAGATTTCCTGTGGCGTGTATTTGCGACCTTCAATCTCCACACGAGGTGTGTTGTTGTCGCCCTTCACCACTGTGTAAGGCACACGTGCGATTTCCTTCTGCACCTGATCGTAAGTTTCACCCATGAAACGCTTGATGGAGAACACCGTGTTCTTTGGGTTCGTGATAGCCTGACGCTTGGCAGGGTCACCCACCTTACGCTCGCCATCCTTCACAAAACCTACCACTGAAGGAGTTGTACGCTTGCCCTCAGAGTTTGCAATCACTACAGGCTCATTGCCTTCAAAGACCGATACACAAGAGTTAGTTGTACCAAGGTCAATACCAATAATCTTTCCCATAATCGTATTTGTTTTTAGTTTTTAATTCTTAATATTAATAATGTGTAGTTCTCTCACTACGGTCATAATAAACCGCAGTCGATACCACACAAAGACAAAAGCCGTGCCAGCACTTTCATACTGACACGACTTTCTCTTTCGACTGACAGAATACTGACAATGTGGCACAAGTGTCCTGACAGTGGCTCTCTCTTACAATTTTTCTATCACTTTTTCGCCAAAGTATTTGGAGAATAACTGACAAAATCACTACATTTGCAACGTGCTTTCTATAAAGCACAGACATTTTATTTGCTCAATCGCTACTCGAACTAGGCCCTCGAAACGTGAAAAAGAGCAATATCTACATCTTGAGGCTTGTACCTAAGTGCAGGCTTCCCATAGGATGTAGAGGGTTGGCCTAGACCCGAGTAGCGTATGGTGAAGACCTGCGCTTTTCTTATGCTTATAGGTTTGTGTAGTGCTTCTCCATTGAGGCGAAGACAGTTTCTTTATTTATTAACCTAAAAACAATTATAATTATGAAAAAGTTATTACCAAAGATTTTAACTCTCCTTTGCCTAACTACAACAATAGCTAGTTGCTTAAATTCTAATAGAACAAACGTAACTATTGTGGAAGAAGACTCTTTGTTATACGGAGCCTATGCAGATGACGCTGATGCTCCTACAATCGATTCAAAGGATTCTCCAGATTCGAACAAGGTTATTATTGGTAAATGGATTGTATTTGAAAGCCCTTCACAAGGAACTTCTTTGTTTGTTATATATGAAGAAAATGGAAAGTATTATGCCGACTACATTAACAACGGAATTTGGTCTAACGACCCATACGAACTGATTAAAACTCAAATAAATGGAAACTTGGGATTCAAACCTGTTGTTGTAGATGAATGGTCAGAAACTTATGAAATAAGAGAAAACGGTGTTTACGCGAAAAACATAGATGGCACAGGAGGATTATTGTTGTATAACGCAGAAGATGAGACAATAAATACGACATCTGCACAAAAGAAAAAGTACGATTCTGTAGTTAACAGCTATAAATGTTATAATACTGGCGACAAGATTGCATTTTACAGCAATTATACAGGCTTGTTAGTCTCAAAAGATGGAAGGAATCATGATTTTACATGGGAAAGAAACGGGAACATAGTAACCATTTCTTATTCAGGGTTAGGGTCTAATCGTATGACTTTTAATGAGGAAGAGGAAACTCTAACATTAAAGACGCATAAGTATGGAACAATGGTGTTTGAATAAAAAAAGTTAGATTGAAAAAAGAATAATATTATGGTATCATGTATGAAAAGTATGAAGAGTTTTTTTGTGTTGGTGTTTTACCTATCATCAATTACAGCTTTTGCTCAAACTCAATATAATAATTTCATCAAAAAAGATGGAGCGTGGATAAAGACAGATATTCATGTGTATGGAGATTCTGCTTGTCTACAACTAGGATATACACAAGAAATGTTTCGTCGTCAATCGGGGAGGCATGGGGAATCGCGTATAGAGTCAATATATAGAAAGTTGTTTTCTGGTGACATTATTGTCGTTACAACTATGAGCGACGTAGATATCATTACAGATAATAATATTAATTTATATGGAGCCAAGTACGATCAGAAGTCGGAGAACAGGGCGATAAATACAGAGGATATTTTGCAAAGGGGAATTGAAAAAAGAACACTTACATTACCATTCCTATGTGAAGTAATGGATATTCCATATTCTGATTTTGAGACGGACAATGTAACATTAACGTCAGCAAAATACAAATATATATTGACATTTGAAAAAGGGATTCTTGTAAATTTCAAGCCATCTGACGGATTAGGGAAATGGGCAAGGTATTTGCAAGAAGGTCCATATTATCTCAAAATGGAAAGATATGCTAAATCTTATTGGGGTACTAATCAAGATAAGATTATTTGGGAATTGAATACACAAAGTGATGCGTGGTCTATAATTCCTTCAATGTATCAGAATGATTATTGCTATTTGTTTTCAGAAAACAACGGTGAAATATGTAATGCAAAGATAATGAATATTGCCTTATATGGTGATACAAGCATAACAGAAAATGAGTTTAAAGACATTACACATAACAAAGCAAAATTTGATGGAATCCTGACATATTATGGAAAAAGGTGTCGCCGTTATTCTTATATGGATTATTATTTCCTTTTTGAGGATAATGGAACATTTTACAAAGTAGTCGAGAACAACAAATAGAAACATAAATTTATTCACTCTCTATTCCTTATATTCTCATGATTATATTAAAAAACATTACCTATAAATATCTATTTCTGACAGCTTAAATTCTGGTTTAACTCCAGGGCAAAAGATATTCGCCTCACGATACATCTTTTCAAATTGAACAAGATTGAGAGGTGCTTCATTACTTTTAGGTCCTATAAGAACCGCTGTTAATGCAAGAGGATATCGTGGTTTGAAATTATACTCCAAACAAAATAATTTCATTGGTGCAACAATTCCGCTCTTATTATCTGTCACCCATACTGACTGTTTCGCTCGAGACTCGTCATGTTCATAATATATCAACCGTATCTCCTTCTCATAATTAAAATGATATGGCTTAAAAAAATGTTTCCAAATCATCCATTTATGGAATCTAAAACTGGGTAATGACATTAGACCTTTTATTAAATCCAATTCAGGATGAGCATCTTTTTCCCCATAACTAACTTTAGCTAAATAAAAATAGTCATTATCAATTACATTCTTATACACATGATATTTTAATGATACACCCTCAGCGTCTTGAGCGTATAGGCGCCACATCATTAAATCGTCTGACATGGTTTCATCACAACATGATAATATGAAAATCTGATTTGCTTCTTCAATATTTTGTTTTAACACACAACTTCTTGTCCCTATATATTTTTCAGCATAATCAATTTCACTAATATCATTCATGCAAGTTAGACTTAACATGTTTTGTGTATGTTCTTTAAGCAAAAAGAACAAACTATTTTTTGATGTATATCGCCATAAAGATTCGCTTTCAACTGGAGTTAATAGGGATGTAAAGAAATCCGTTTCTTTCTTTTCCACAAGGTATATCTTATCATTTATTATTTCGATATCACCCAGCTGTAAATTATTTAGAAAAAGAGAAACGGAATTATTTCTGGTAAGACCATCTATATGATCCAAGATTGTTTCTTTTAACATTGTCAGAATCTGTTTTTTTGACACAGAAGAGGAAATATCCTCACTTATCTTCTTTATAATTTGAACAATAGATTTTATATCATCATAAATTTCAAATTCATTCTTTTGATGACGCAAATGTATTGTACCTCCCACTTTTATCAAACTCCATTTGATCTCTAAATAATCTTGGATTAGAGACAACTCTTTTTTCGCTTTCTCATTTTGTTTTTCAGTATTTCCACTTCTATCTTTAATAATAATAAATGGGGTTTCTTCATGATATATAATACCACTAGTTGAATAATATCGTCCATTGTCTATTGTCAACATTTCATCATATGAATATCGACATTTCAGTTCGTTAGATAAAGTTTGTATAAATGCAAGTATATTCATAACTGTTCACGTCAAATTTGAGATTTTTTATTTAATTGCAATGACCTTATGCCTAAAAGATATTTTGTACAAAGATACGTTTTTTTTCAAATATCTCGCACGACTTTCTTATATTTTTTGTGGACGAACAATCATTTCCCATTAAAAGAAGTTCCAAAGCAACATAAAAAGTAATCGGATGCGCCAACACACATCCGATTGCTTTTTAATCCTTCACCAGCATCTTTGCCCATTCGGGCAGGTCATCTATGTATTGTCAATTCTATGCAAATTTGCAATTCGACTTCAAATTTGCATAAAGATGGGGGATTTTTCTTTTTTTTCTATTTTTATTTGGAGATGCGTCTTTTTTTATGTAAATTTGCAATCTAATTTCAAATTTGCACAAATAATGGACAAGAGTAAATACATAGAACGAAGCATTTCTGCTGTGGTATTGGAGGCTGCGCAGTATTTTCCCGTGGTGTGTATCACGGGACCAAGACAATCGGGGAAAAGTACACTCATCAAACATTTGTTCCCCAATTTCATCAAATACACACTTGAAGATTTGGATGTGAGGAACTATGCCAAGAGTGACCCTGTAGCTTTTCTGAATCAAACGGAAGAAGGAATGATTTTGGACGAGGTACACAAAGTACCAGAATTACTTTCTTACATTCAAGGCATCGCGGATGACCATCCCAACAGACAATTCATCTTGTCAGGGAGTTCCAATTTCGCACTGATACGCAGCGTGTCACAATCATTAGCTGGACGTGTTGGCATGTTTGACCTTTTGCCCATGTCAATGGAAGAAACACAGAAGGACACTGAAAGAAAAAGTCTTGACGAACTAATGTTTGACGGACTTTATCCTTCCATTTGTGCGGAAAAGAATATAGCACGCCTTTATTATCCGTCGTATGTAAAGACTTATCTTGAGCGTGATGTAAGGGAGGTTGTCAACGTGAAAGATTTAATTCAATTCAACACATTTCTTAGGTTGTGCGCTGGAAGAATCGGCAGTGTTTTCAATGCTTCGGAACTCGCAAGCGAAGTAGGAGTGACATCCAACACCATCAGTTCTTGGCTTTCCGTTTTGGAGGCTTCTTATGTTATAACGTTGCTGCATCCTTATTCTGGGAATACCGTCAAGCGACTTATCAAATCGCCCAAACTCTATTTTTGCGATACAGGATTAGCATGCTATTTGCTCAACATTGAGTCACCCGTCCAACTTTCTCGTGACAAGATGCGTGGACATTTGTTTGAAAATTTGATTGTTATGGAGGCTCTGAAAGCAAGATTTAACAAAGGGAAAGAGAGCAATCTTTATTTCTATCGCGATTCAAATAAAAACGAGATTGACTTGCTAACAAAAGATGGTAATTGTATGAATGGCTTTGAGATTAAATCCTCTATGACTTACAATATTGATTTCCAAAAAGTAATCAGCAAAATGGACACATACATCAAAGACCCTATCGGAAAAAGAGCTATTGTCTATGCTGGCAATATGGAAAACACCAATGCCGACATCCAGCTAGTCAATTATAAGCAAGCGTCAAAACTTTTCTAAATATAGCTTTGCCCTTTTTCTTTGGTAATTCTTGTATTTTTTGCAATTACACACATCCTTTTCTATTCCACCTTGATGATAACACGTCGATATGCCACCAGATGGAAGGGACCTTCATCATGCACTTCGCACACCAGATGAAGTTCCTTGCCTTGTGCATTTTGAGGAATCTCTATGATAGCAACGGGTGACGTTGATGCAATAATGGAAAGTGGCTGATGGTCGAGTCCTGCCTCTTTCTGCTGCCACCAAAGGAATGAAAGGGCATCACCCTCACAATCATAGGAACGAGAGGCATCCAAACGGACTTGAGTTCCTGCTTTCGCTTGTATATGGATGATAGAAATACCTTTCTTGCCGTTCACAATCACATAAGGATTGGTGTTTCCCCTACCCTCATCTGCCCATTGCATACGAGCCTTAAAGTCGTTCAGTTCGTTAGGGTAGAAATAGCGCTTATAATCGCGAGTGGTGTTGTAGGTGGGCTGTTCCCAACTTGTCCACGCATACGTCAGAGAGTCAGGACAAAGCCCGAACTGGTGATAGCCGCCCCAGTTCACTTGCGTCGGGTCTTCTGGATCGCTGAGACCATTAGGCATCACATAGAGGAACGAAGGTGTATCACCTTCCACTCCCCATTTGTATTTCGGATATTCGGCACCCAAAGCACCTTTTCCCTGAATATACTTCTCGTGTTCTTCCCAATACTCCTTACCCAAGTCGCATTGCAGCTGCCACGTTCCCTCATCCCAAATGAATTTCAGGTCATTCTGAAACTCCTGACGCAACCACTGATGCGAGCTGTACGCCCTGTTCATGCGCATGCTGTACTGCATATCTTGGTCAGTAATGGTATAGATGCGGAACTTCCTGACGAATTGTCGCACCTGCTCAGGAGTGCGTGTCTGCTTCACTCGCCAGATAGCCTGTGCCAATGTGTTGGCACCACCCCATGCAGCCACCCAAATCGGGCGCTCGTCAGGTTCGTCAGCCAATCGAATCAGGAGATTGCTTCCCGGAGAATCATTGCCCTCACCCACCACCTTGATGCCACCACGTGTGCTGCCCATCATGGCACGTCCACGGATATATTCAGGGCTTGGCCAATAACCTATCCGTTGCTTTCCATTCTCTTTGGCAAGCGAGGCAAACTTCTTTTGTCCCGAACGAGCCATCAAATGCTTCACATCTTTCTCATACGCATCCATCACCTTTCTCAGATAGTCTGCCCATTCCTGCGGATAAGGGTCACAATTCCACCCCACTGTCGTAAAGATGCCTTCAATCTCAAACTGGTCGGCATAAGCCATGAGACGCACAGCCGACTCCATATCATCAGGTTCCACATCGGGTGCGCCAATGTCCGTACACACTACCAAACGTGGCTTCAACTCTGCCTTCTGCGCATCCATCTTCAGCGACACACAGCTAAGCACCAACAATATAAGTAAAATACTTCGTGTCATATCTCTTTTGTTTACTTCCCACTTCGTTGTGGAGATATGCAAAGGTACGAATAAAATCTCCTCTTCGCCAAAACATTATACAAAAACTTGCATTTCCGATTTAATATTTATCCCATGTCACTTCGACGAGCTCAAACATCTCCACCTCTCTTTCTGTTGAATCTCCATATCGAACCGTGCGAGCATATCACAACAGCCCCTTGCGGTGCAACGCTAACTCATTTGTTCTGATTACACAAAATTATTTACCTTGAATACTCCTTTTCATTTGGCTTGAAGACACCAATTTGTATTCAAGCCAAATTGAGTTTTGTATTCAAGCCAAATCGAAAGTTGTAATCAAGCCAAATTGAAAGTTGTATTCAAGCCAAATTGAATGTTGTAATCAAGCCAAATTGTTTTGGGCTTTACGGCAACGCATCACGGAGATGACTTCACACATGTTCTTGTGATGACGAAAGTCATGTCTTCATGTTGCTGAAACACAAGTACATTATATATTTTTATCAATAATTCTTGGACATTTCAATTATTCCATGTAACTTTGTACCAAACTAAATCGAGCAATTAATATTCGTATGAACCGACATCTTTTCATTTCAATCATCTTATTGTGCTTGTCTGCTTGCGCGTTGGCAGATGATGATTTGCCTGTCGTTGAGATGAAGGCGGACAGGACGATGATTTACCCTCAACGCATGGAACTGACGGGTGAAGAGACACTGATGGATGTTCTTCTGATGGTGCCAGACTTGATGATTGCCAATTACGAGGATGTCATTGCCGGATATAACCTCCGCATTGACAATGGCCCTGTAAATGGCGACACGAGGTTGGTGCTGAGTCAGATGAAGGCAAAGGACATCGCCAAGATTCAGGTTTGCACCAATACGGGTGTCGCCAAGGGTACCATCGGAAAAGGGCGAGTGCTGGACATCAACATGGTGATGCCTGATGCGCTGAGTGGTTTCGTTGAGGGACAGGGTGATTTCGGAAAGAATGCTGAAGGAAACGGAACCGTGAATGCGTTATATGGCAGTAAGCACACCGACCTCTATGCCAATGCGTCATACCGCTATCAGGAAGGGAACAAGGAGTATCTGACGCTTCACATGACCAACCGCTTTGACGATAAAAACAGACTTTTGACCTATTTCACCCAGCAATATCTGGAACTTCCTTCCAACACAACCCGAAAGGTGATGGGCAGGGCGAGATATTTCCACACCTTCAATGAGCAGGGCACGGAACTGCTTATCGTGGGCAGTTATCAGTATGCCAGCGATCAGTTCCGTTCCAACAAACTGCCTTTCTACACTGTTGAGCTGAACACACCCCTGCTGACCGACCGACTGTCGATGATGCTGGGTGTTGAGGGTAATTTCCTCATGACGGAGCAGAAGCATCAGGACAGGAATTGGAATGTCTTCAACAACGACATCTACTTGCAGTTCACCTACTCATTGCCAAAATGGAGATTTACTGTCGGTGACCGTGTGATGTTCTACGACTACAAGTTGAAAGATGGGGGAAGCAGCAAAAAGCATTCTGACGTGCGCAACAACACGAATGCCTGTGTCATCTTTGTGCCCGACAAACGGAATCAAATCCAGTTGGGCTATTATCGCAAATACTTTAATCCTTCTCATGATGACCTCTTCACAAACGCCCTCACGCTCTCTGACGAGGAATGGGCAATCACGAAAGGAAGACTTAATGAACGGGACATCAATCAGTTCAAGTTGGCGTATGCCTATAGCAAGCAAAAGGTAACCGTGCAGACGGATGCCAGTTATTATGCCGTTGAAGATGATGACAACTTTACAGAGTTGGGAGCATCTGCATACTGGAAGACAAACGGGTTGACGCTGACGGGTGGAACGAATCTCTATATCGCCTCCAACTCTGTCTATGCATCTGTACGGTTTGCCCCCACCGCTTATCTTCCTCACGCTTGGCAGGTAGGAATGCAGATGGTGTTTTACACAAAGAAATCCCCCATACGCGAGCAGACAGGTGTGCCTGTGTATGGATGTATGTCAGTGAACAAGCAATTGGGAAGAAGATGGAACTTGGGAGTTGACTGGCACAACATGTTTGACGCATGTTGTCGTGATGCAGAAGTGAACAGACATGCCGCGAATGTAAAGATACAATATAGATTCTAACACGAACATGAATATGATAAATGTAGAACTGGACATCATACAAACTGCCGGCATCGGTGCCTTAGCCCTCATCGTCGGTATGTTCTTGACAAGAAGAGTCAATTTCTTGCAGAAATTCTGTGTACCGTCACCTGTCAGTGGTGGCATCATCTTTTCATTGATTACCCTGATATTGTATGGCTGGTTCGATGTGGAGGTATCGTTCGATGGCACATTGAAAGATGTTTTTATGGTGGCATTCTTCACCAGCGTTGGCTTCCAGAGCGACCTGAAGGTTTTAAAGCGAGGTGGCAAGCTCCTGATCATCATGCTCGTCCTGTTGGTCATCATTATCACCATGCAGAACTTAATGCCCATGGGGATTACACGTCTCATGGGTGTTGAACCTCTGATTGGCATGGCTTCAGGCAGTATATCCATGACGGGAGGACATGGCACGGCAGGCGGATTTGCGGGCGTACTTGAAAACATGGGACTGCAAGGTGCGGGAACCATCGCCATGGCAGCTGCCACTTTCGGCTTGATAGCTGGTTCCATGCTGGGCGGTCCGTTGGCAGAAAGGATTATCCGCAAGAAACTGACACAAGAGCAAATGCAACCAATAGATGAAGAAATAGACCCCGCAATGGCGGGTATCGAGAGTGATGAGGCTTCGCCAACAGGTCGTACCAAGCGCATCAGTACCAATGAGCAGGAGTTCCAACAGTATGCGAAGGCTTTCTATTGTATCATCCTGGTCATGGGTGCCGGCACCTTGTTGAGTTGGCTGTTGGAAAAAACCGGCATCACGTTTCCAACCTATTTTGGTGCCTTGATTTTAGCCGCCATCGTTCGTAACACTATAGGATTTGTCAGTTACAAGGAGAATGGTAAATGGGAGAATGCTGAAAAACTGCTGGATATGGAGCGAATCATCAGTGTCGGCAATATATGCCTGTCTTTGTTCCTCGGAATGGCGATGATTTCCCTTAAACTTTGGGAACTGCAACACCTTGCCCTGCCATTGATCATCATTCTGGTGTCTCAGGTGCTCATGATGGCACTGTTTGCTTACTTTGTGGCATTCCCTCTGTTAGGTCGCGATTACGATGCTGCCGTCTTGTGTGCCGGAATTTGCGGTTTCGGATTAGGCGCCACCCCCAATGCGATGGCAAACATGAGTGCCGTATGCTACAAATACCGCTATACCGTCAAACCCTTTCTCATCATTCCCATCATCGGAGCCATGTTCGCCGACTTAATCAATACAGGAATGATCACCCTCTTCCTCAATCTCATAAAGAATATAATGTAAGGAGGAAGAAATGCCTTCAAGTGTTACAAAGAGAGGCGAAAACACAAAATAATAGCATCGGATGTTCCATGCAGACACATTCGACGCTATTATTTTGCTCATGTTCTTTTGTTCAGTCCTTCAGCGAATAGGTGATGGTCGACACCACGCGCACCTTCTTCTTGTATGGGGTGTCGGCATCGTCGATGGAGAACTCCCCCTGCCCTGCTTCTACGATTTTGTTGATGGTCGAATGGCTGTTCTCAGCGAACTGGCTGGCAGTCTTCTCTGCGTTAGCAATGGCTTCTGCCATCATTTCGGGCTTCAGCTTTTGAAACTGCGTATATTCGTATTCTGCATAATCAGAATCCAGAATGACATCCCAACCAATCAGTTCGTCAGCATTCTGACGCAAGTTGCTGATGAACTTGGTGTCTTTTGACACGACTTTCAGCGAACGTCTCACGGTGTAGCGGTAACGTGGTTGATTGCCACCCCATGCATTCGCCAAATTGTCAGTCACATCATACGTATTGACCGTCACGTCACCCTTGCCTTTGATGCCCTTCTCTTTCAAGAACTGCTGAATGGCATCCATCTTCGTGTTGAGTTCGTTAAACAATGGTACCAGGTCATCACCTGCCACCTGCACACTCATGGTCCATGTCACTTTATCGGCATCGACCTCCCGTTCAGAGAGTCCCTTCACAGTCACACGACGGTCTTTGTTGGTGAAGTTGTCAATACCACCCTTGATGCACAAACCCAGCATCAAGAGACCTACAGCCACAATAGCTGCCACAATGATTTTCTCGTACTTTTGCATAGCTAATCTTCATTTTCTATTATGTTTAACATCTTGATGGTTGCCTTGATAGCCGCTTCCGTCTGATCGGCATCGAGGGCACGGGTGCGATAGGCACGCTCGTTATACGTCCACGAGATGGTGGTTTGAACGAGGGCGTCTGTACGACCACCTGGCGGGATGCTGACCTGATAGTTGGTAAGCCAAGGGAAGGGACGGTTGAGCTTGTCTTTGTAGATGTGGCGCACAGCATGGATGAAGGCATCGTACATACCATCACCAATTGCAGACTCCTCAAACACGTCGCTATTCACTTCGAGTTTCACGGATGCCATCGGCTTCAAACCATAGGCAGTGCTGACCATGTAGGAGATGAGCTTCACCTTGTCGTCTGGTGCATTGTGCTTGAGCACATCGGCAACAATGTAGGGAAGGTCTTCCTGTGTGATAAGCTGTTTCTTGTCACCCAATTCAATGATGCGGTCAGTCACACGGCGTGTCTGTTCAGGAGTAAGCTCAAGCCCCAGTTCTTCGAGATTCTTGAGAATGTTCGCCTTGCCGGAATTCTTGCCAAGCGCATATTCACGCTTTCTGCCAAAACGTTCAGGCAGAAGGTCATTGCAATAAAGGTTGTTCTTGTTGTCGCCATCAGCATGCACACCTGCCACCTGTGTGAAGACATTCTCACCAATGATGGGCTTATTGGGTGGAATGGCGATGCCAGAAAGGCTTTCCACCATCGTGGAGACCTTGCCAAGATTTTCCTCGTTGATATGCGTCTGCACTTGTGCATGGTCGTGAAGAATGGCTTGAACGGAAGAAAGGGGTGCATTGCCAGCACGTTCGCCAAGCCCATTCACAGCCGTGTGAACACCTCGGCAACCAGCCATCACAGCAGCCAGCACATTGCTCGTAGCGAGGTCATAGTCGTTGTGGGCATGGAAGTCGAAATGTAGGTCAGGATAGCGCGTCACCATCTGACTGACAAAAGTGGCTGTCAGTTGTGGATTCAAGATGCCGAGCGTGTCGGGCAACATAAAGCGTTTCACCCCACTGTCCTTCAGCGCATCAATCAAGCCAAACACATACGCAGGGCTGTCCTTCATGCCGTTTGACCAGTCCTCCAAGTAGAGGTTGACATGGATGCCCAACTGCTTGGCATAGTCGATGCTCTGACGAATGTCTGCCACATGCTCCTCAAGTGTCTTCTTCAACTGGAACTTGCAATGCCGCTCACTGCCCTTGCAGAGCAAGTTGATGTTGCGGCATCCACAATCATTAATCCAATCGAGCGACGTCTTTCCATCGACAAAGCCCAGCACCTCCACCCTATCGAGCATGTCACCCTGACGAGCCCAACGGCAGATGCTCTTCACGGCTTCCTTCTCACCGTCCGACACACGTGCAGATGCCACCTCTATACGGTCAACATTCAACTCCGTCAAGAGCATACGCGCAATCAGCAACTTTTCGTGCGGCACAAAGCTCACGCTATTGGTTTGCTCACCATCGCGGAGCGTAGTGTCCATGATTTCTATGAACTTATCCATGCATTCATTCAATTTGGATGCAAAGTTAAACATTTTTTCACAAATCATTTGGAGGAATGATAAGGAAAGTGTAACTTTGCCCCAAAATTTAACTACACAAACCAGTAAAAATCAAAGATTATGGGATTCAAATCTACATTGACAACGATGTTGCTGTGCCTTGCAGGCATTGGCACCATGAATGCGCAAGCTCCCAAGGAACAGAAGGTTCCCGATTGGGCAAAAGACTTGGCTGAGCGTGTACAGATTGACGGCTATGCTCAGGCAGGCTTCACTTATCAGCACACTGGCGGCTTGGCCGACAACGACGAACTCAACAAGCGTGATTACAACACATTTGAGATGAAGCGTGTATTCTTGGTTGTGGGCGCCCCCATCACCGACCGTTGGTTCGCCATGTTCATGCATGACTTCAACGGAGGTGTGGTGCATGAGTACTGGACTTCTTACCGCTTCACCAACAACAAGGCATTCAGTGCCAAGATTGGTCAGTTCAAGCATGCCTATACCATCGAAAACAACATGTCGCCCACTGAGTTGGAGGCCATTGACGTTTGTTCTGAAGGTGTCACCTATCTGGCTGGCTGCAACGACCCTCTGATGGGTGTGCAGTATGGTCGTGACCTCGGTCTGGAGTTCTTTGGTGAAAGCAATGACAGCAAATTTGCCTACAAAGCCGCCATCATGAACGGACAGGGCATCAACAAGAAGGATGGCAACAACGAGAAGGACTTCATCGGTCATTTGGAATTCCGTCCCACAAAGGAACTGAACATTGTGGCTACAGGTCAGATTGGTCGTGGACATGCCATCAATGGTTCTATTTATAACAACATCACAGCTGGTCAGGACTACAAGCGCAACCGTTGGTCAGCAGGTCTTCAATACAAGTCTCAGGACTCTCATCTCAGCCTCCGTGCTGAATATCTGGAAGGCCGTGATGACGATGTGACCAGCCGAGGCGCATATTTGACGGGTGTTTTGCCTGTTGCGCCCAAGTTGGATTTGGTTGGCTCTTACGACTTCTTCAACTACAACGTGAAGGAGCACATGGATCAGCACAAGGCTATCTTCGGACTCCAATACTGGTTCTACAAGCGTTGCCGCATCCAACTGCAATACGTGTATAAGAGTGCATCGCTTCAGAACACTCCTACTGGCAGAGAGTTCACTCACAACGCCAACCACGCCATCATGTGTCAAATGCAGGTAAGAATCAAGTAATATGTTAGTCAAAATTCTTCTCACCGTCATCTTCTTGGCTGTGACGGTTTATGTCGGTATCTACTCACGCAAGCAAGCCAAGAACGTGGATGGTTTCGTGCTGGGTGGTCGTTCTGTAGGACCCTGGCTTTCAGCCTTCGCATTTGGAACAAGTTACTTTTCTGCCGTCGTGTTTGTTGGCTATGCCGGTCAGTTCGGTTGGAAGTACGGTCTTGCCAGTTCTTGGATCGGTATCGGAAATGCCATCATCGGCTCACTCCTCGCATGGCTCATTTTGGGTCGTCGCACCAAACTGATGACTCAGCACATCCATTCACGCACCATGCCAGACTTCTTCGGTACACGTTTCGGCAATCAGGGACTTCGCATCGTTGCTTCCATCATCGCTTTCGTGTTCCTCATTCCTTACACAGCTGGTGTGTATAGCGGTATCTCCAAGCTCTTCGACATGGGCTTCGGCATTCCTTACGAATATTGTATCATCATCATGGCACTGCTCACAGCTGTCTATGTGATTTTGGGAGGTTATAAGGCCACTGCCATCAACGACTTCATTCAGGGCATCGTGATGCTGGGCGGTATCATCGCTGTCATCGCTGTGGTGCTCAATAGTCAGGGTGGTTTCACTGAGGCTTTGACGAAGATGAAGGAGGCTGTACCTACTGCCCATGACCTTGAGAATCCACTCTATAAAGACTTCCAACCAGGCGATTTCGCTTCGTGGTGGGGACCAAACGCCATGAGCCTGTTGGGTGTGGTTGTATTGACATCACTCGGCACATGGGGTCTTCCTCAGATGGTGGGTAAGTTCTACTCCATCACCGACGAGAGTGCCATCAAGCGCGGCACCATCATCAGCACCATCTTCGCCTTTATAGTGGCTGGTGGTTGCTACTTCCTGGGTGGTTTCGGCCGTCTGTTTGGTGAACCAGTATGGAACGAGGCTCGTCACAATTATAAGTTTGACGACATCATCCCCACCATGCTCGATACTGCGGTCAATTCTGACCTGCTCATCGGTCTTGTAATGGTGTTGGTGCTTTCCGCTTCGATGTCCACATTGGCATCACTAGTACTGACCTCTTCTTCCACCATGACGCTCGACCTCATCTATCGTGACAAGCGCGCAGGTGCCGACGAGGTGAAGGGAGGCGAAATTGACGACGAGGTGGCAGAGAAGATTGAGCGTCGCAAGGTGGTCATCATGCGTGTCCTCATTGTCTTCTTCATCGTCATCTCCGTGCTCATCGCCTTGAATCCTCCAACATTCATCGCCCAGCTTATGGGCATCAGTTGGGGCGCATTGGCAGGCGCATTCCTTGCTCCCTTCCTTTTGGGTCTCTATTGGCGTGGAGTTACGACGGCTTCTGTATGGGCATGCTTCATCTGGGGTGTCGGCTTCACCGTGGTCAACATGCTTATGGGCAACCCCATCAACCCTATTGATTGCGGTGCCATCGCCATGGTAGGCGGCTTCCCCGTTGTGCTGCTTGTCAGCCTCTTCACCAAGAAGCTGCCACAAGCAAAGTTGGACAGCATCTGGAAGTGCTACAAATAACAATCATCATATCTAAATCCTTATTTATTAACAAAAAAACTTAAAAACAATGAAGAAGATTTTTTTCGTATGTTTCGTTGCCGCATCCATGGTAATGATCTCTTGTGCTGATTCAAAGAAAACTGAAGATCCTAGTGCTGAAGAAAACACTGAGGCTGCTGAAGCTACTGGTAATTATGATCCAGAGGAGGCTGCTGCTGCGATGGCTGCCGTTTACGATGGTGTGGCAGAAAGCATTGCTGCTGCAGAGAGCAAGGAAGAGCTTGTGGCTATCTGTCAGGAGTTTGGCGAAGGTGTTGATAACCTCGACAAGACTTACCCAGGTTTCACTCCTGACGCTGAAACTATTCAGGCTTATGGTGAGGCTGGTATTGAAATCGGAAAAGCCATCGGCACCAAAGGCCTGGAGCTGGGCATGACTCCGGAAGAAATCGCTGAGTGCTCCAGCTACATCACTGGCGAATAATCCATAACTGATTAGATAAATCCCCTCAACCCTTCAACTTCATGATGGATTGAGGGGTTTCTTTTTTCGCCAAAGATTTTTTTATATCAGAAAAAGTGTGTACCTTTGCCCCCAACCATTGAACAAATCACAAAATAGCAGGATATGAACAAGAACGAGAAATTTGTTATCACCATCAACCGCGAGTTAGGTAGCGGTGGCCGCACTGTCGGTGAAAAATTGGCCGCCAAGTTAGGTGTAAGGTTCTATGACAAGGCACTCATCAAGGCTTTGGAAGAGAAGTATAACCTCACTGTTGAGGAGATTGAGAACCTAAAAGGAAGAAACCACAGTTGGTGGGCAGAGTTTGCGCGTGGCTTCATCCTCGCCGAGAAATCAAAGGCAATGTACTACAATGAAATCTCTGCACTCGACGAACCTGATGTATTGACGACTGATGAGATGTATAAAACAGAGAAGAAGATATTGTCTGATATTGCAGAGGAAGAGTCATGCATCATCACGGGGCGTTTAGGCTTCTCTGTATTTGCCAACCACCCCAACCACATGAGCATTCTGATTCAAGCTCCAATGGAACAGCGCATTCAACGTGTGATGAAAAAGCAGATGCTCAGTCGAGAAGCTGCTGAAGAGGTTATCAAGAAAGTGGACAAGATGCGTGAACGCTACGTGAACAAATATGCTAAGACCTCACGTTACGACACACGAAATTACGATCTTGTCATCTCTATGGCAGGGCATACAGAGGACGAAGTGGCAGACTTGATCATGCAATACATCAAATAGTCCACTCGCTACGCCATTTGTGAAGAACAATAAAAGCGGCACCAAGTTTCATCGAACTTAGTGCCGCTTTTATTATATAATATATAATCACTCTTACCCCTTTTGGTTGTAATCAGCATTGAGCATATTCATGGCAGTGAGCAGCTTGTGGGTGTACACCAATGGAAGGAAACCCACGAAAGAACCCAGAACGCACCAGAGCCAGTAGTCAGATGCACTGAAAGAGTAAGGAATCTGACGGCGTTGAAGTTCGTTGCCGATGCGATTGCTAAGATTGTGGAACCACACGAGGAATGCAATGCCACCAGTAAGCCATCCCCAAAGGAAGAAGAACCACAGATAGTTAGTAGTCTTACGGTCATCATATCGGGTGGCGACGGTGTTGATTTCACTCGAGATCTGAGTAAGCACAACAATGCCATAAATACCTAACGTGACCATGCTCAACAAGAAGAACTTTGCCAATCCGCGATTGATGGGAAGGAGTTTCTTGGGTACGAAAGGTTCACTCTCATGATGCGTTGTCACTTCGATGGGAGCGACCTCTTCTGCGGGCTCTTCTGCAGGAGCCTCATCGGTAGCCTCAACGTATGTCGGGGCAGCTGGCTCCTGAAAATCAGTTTCCTCCACTACAGCGGCATCCTCTGCAGAAGCTACACCCTGTCCCTCGTATGCCTCAATCTTGTCCTTATTGGAAAGGAGAAAATCGATGTCATCGTAGGCATTCATGAGGCAGTACTTCTTATAGGAGTTGATGTCAAAGTGCTCGCTGTTGCCTGTGGCGAGATTGGTCACCGTCTGGTTAGGCACATCCACCTTCACTTCTGTCTGAGGGTTAGCTGCGATGCTGTCAAAAAGTTCCTGTTGGAACTCCTTGCTAACGATGACGGGCAGCACAAAGCAGTTGAGCAGGTTGTTGCGGTGGATATCAGCAAAAGAACTGGAAATAACCACACGCACACCATAGCCAGCAATAGCCCATGCAGCATGTTCACGAGAAGAGCCAGAGCCCCAGTTCTGACCACCCACAATGATTTCGTGCACACCCTTACGAGGTGCCTCTGCATACTCAGGTTGGTTCATCACAAAGTCAGCCACAGGATTACCCTCAGCATCGAAACGGAGGTCGTGCATGAAGGCATCGCCAAAGAACTTGGGGTCACGTGTTGTGCTTGCCAAATAACGGGCAGGGATGATCAGGTCGGTATTGCAGTTGTCAATCTGAATCGGAATGCAGGTTGACTGGATGATGTCGAATTTTTCTTTAGCCATAACTTTACAATTTTCTTGGGTCAGTTACTACTCCTGTGATTGCTGATGCTGCCACAACAAGAGGCGAAGCAAGGATGGTGCGGGCACCAGGACCTTGACGACCGACGAAGTTGCGGTTGCTGGTAGAGATGGCGAGTTTGCCAGCTGGCACCTTATCAGGGTTCATGGCAAGACACGCAGAACATGATGGGAGACGAAGTTCGAAACCTGCCTCTTCCAAAATCTTGTCAATGCCCTCGTCTATGATTTGCTGACGCACAAGCCATGAGCCAGGAACAAGCCAAGCCACCACATTGTCAGCCTTCTTCTTTCCTTTCACGATAGAAGCAAAGGCACGGAAGTCTTCGATACGACCATTGGTGCAAGCACCGAGGAAGCAGTAGTCAACAGGCACGCCTTCCAGTTTCTGTCCAGGTTCAAACTGCATATATTCCAACATGCTGAGGAACTGAGAGCGGTCAGCCTCTGGAATCTCTTCCAATGTCGGGATGCACTCATCAACAGCAATGCCGGCACCAGGATTTGTTCCGTATGTGATGCGTGGTGCAATATCCTCTGCACGATAAGTCACCTCCTTATCAAATACGGCATCCTCGTCAGAGTAGAGTTTTTTCCACTCTTCCACTGCCTTGTCCCAATCTTCACCCTTAGGTGCATATTCACGACCTTTCAGATATGCAAAAGTGGTCTCATCGGGAGCAATCAAACCTGCACGGCTACCCATCTCGATAGAGAGATTTGAAAGGGTCAGACGACCTTCCATGCTCATGTTTCGCACAGCAGAACCAGCGTATTCCACAGCATAACCCGTAGCGCCGCTGGTGGTCATCTGTGCCATGATGTAGAGTGCCACATCCTTAGCCGTCGTTCCTTCAGGCAGTGTGCCCTCAACATTGATGCGCATGGTCTTGGGTTTGCTCTGCAGAATGCACTGAGAAGCGAGCACCTGAGCCACCTCGCTGGTACCGATACCCATTGCAATGGCACCCACTGCACCATGTGTAGAGGTGTGTGAGTCACCACACACAATCGTCATGCCCGGCAACGAGAGTGCCTTCTCGGGACCTACCACATGAATGATACCATTGTCTTTCGTACCCATCGCAAAGTGCTTGATACCAAACTCAGCACAGTTCTTGGCAAGAGTTTCCACCTGCTTGCCACCTACAGGGTCGTTGATGACCTCCTGTTGGTCGGAAGGTGTGTTATGGTCAGGCATTGCCACCACATGGTCAGGACGGAACACCTTGATGTTCTTGTCTCTCAGCGTGTCAAACGCCTGCGGGCTTGTCACCTCATGTGCATACAAGCGGTCGATGTACAATTGTGTGGGACCATCCTCCACGTTTTGTACCACGTGAGCATCCCATATTTTATCAAATAATGTCTTTCCCATTGTTCAGTTGCGGAATTTATTGATACAATCAATATATGCTTCTACGGATGCGGTAACGATGTCGGTGTTGGCGCCAAAGCCGTAGTAGAGATGACCATTGTATTCCACCTGCATGTGCACCTTACCCATGTCGTCAGAACCCTTCGAGAGAGCCTGAATGGTGAATTCCTTCAGCGTCATCTTGCGCTTGATGACACACTTCAGCGCATTGATGGCAGCATCCACAGGACCATTACCCGACGCAGCAGCTTCGAAGTGTTCATTTGCCACCTGCAAACCAATGGATGCAACAGAACGGACACCCTTACCTGTAGTCACCTGCAGATAGTCAAGCTTCACGTTATGAGTGGCACTGCGCTCTGCACCTGCCAACACGAGAATATCATCATCCGTCACTTCCTTCTTCTTATCTGCCAACTTCAGGAATTCCTCATAAACTTGGTCGAGTTTCTCGCCTTCCAATTCCACACCATTCACATGCAGACGGTGCTTCAAGGCGGCACGACCAGAGCGAGCTGTCAGCACAATAGCATTGTCATCGATACCCACATCCTTCGGATCCATGATTTCATATGTTGAAGCATTTTTCAGCACACCATCTTGATGAATACCGCTGGAGTGTGCAAACGCATTCTTACCCACAATCGCCTTGTTTGGCTGCACGGGCATGTTCATGAGGCTCGACACCATACGGCTTGTCGGGTATATCTTTGTCGTGTTGATATTCGTCTCAATGCCCAAGTCTGGGTGAGTCTTGAATATCATGGCAATCTCTTCCAAAGAGGTGTTACCAGCACGTTCACCAATACCGTTAATGGTCACCTCCACCTGACGCGCACCACCCAGCACACCTGCCACCGTATTGGCTGTAGCCATACCGAGGTCGTTGTGACAGTGGGTTGAGAGGATAGACTTACCGGCAGCAAAAGCATCCACGTGCTCATACAGGTACTTGATTTTCTCATGATACTCGTTCGGCACACGGAACCCCGTCGTGTCGGGGATGTTACAAACTGTTGCACCAGCCTTCGTCACAGCGTCTATCACACGAGCCAGATATTCATTGTCGGTACGACCAGCATCCTCAGCATAGAATTCCACATCCTCCACGTACTTCTTGGCATACTTCACCGCTGCCACCGCACGTTCGATAATCTCTTCTGGCGTAGAATTGAACTTATACTTGATATGAGAGGGGCTTGTTCCGATACCCGTGTGGATGCGCTTGTGCTTGGCATACTGAAGCGCTTCTGCAGCCACGTCGATGTCCTTCTCCACCGCACGTGTCAGCGCACAGATGGTAGGCCATGTCACAGCCTTCGAAATCTCTACCACACTGTTGAAATCGCCAGGGCTGGAGATAGGGAAACCAGCCTCAATGACATCGACACCCAGCGCCTCCAGCTGCTTAGCCACCTGAATCTTCTCAACAGTGTTGAGCTGACATCCTGGCACCTGCTCGCCATCGCGGAGCGTTGTGTCAAAAATAAATAATCTATCTGCCATATTTTTGAGTTTTTAGTTCTCACCACCATGAGGCACAAGCATAAGCCCATATAAAAGTAAAACCTTCCCCACAGTTGTGAGAAAGGTTAAACATTTAATTTATATCGCTATGCACACGAACACATACGCACCTTTCTCACCTCCGACTCCGTAAGTCGTAGTGCCAAAAGGTTCAGAAGCGATGTGTTGCTATATGTTGCCATTTTCTTCAAATTCGAATGCAAAGGTACAATCTTTTCTCGTTTTAACAAAACTTTTTCCACATTATTTACTTTTTGCCAACAAAAGTAGTGACAGAACGGGCTGGCAAGACAATTTTCTTCATGTCCACTTTGCCCACATGCTTCAGATTTTCGCCTTCCACATCAGAGGTGCGATATGCTGTGGCGGTCTTCATCCCTGACGCATCAATGCTGACGGGACGGTCTTCTTGACTGTAGTTGATGGCGACAATGGCAAGGGTGCCATCCGTATTCTTGTAGGCAGAGAGCATCAAGCCGTCAATCTCCATCTTCCCTTCCACATCAAGACGCACAGCACCGGGACGGACAAAGCGGGAGAAGTTACCCATTGTCCACATCAGTTTGGAGTCGCGCACCCTATTCTCTCGCAAGGGTTCACGCCGTTGTCCACGCCCACCTATACGTTCTCCTTTCACATACATACGAATCAGTCCGTCCTTGTAATTGCCACCTGCAGCACGCCACCACTGCCACGAACGGGCATTGGCAACCGTCAGGTCATAGTGCATCACACGTGCCACATAAAGTGCCTCCTCCATTGAGAAGTCGAAACCGCCACCACCATGAATCTCCTCATCGTTCGACATGATGCAGAGCTCTGTCATCCAAAATTCCGCACCCACCTTGGCAAACTCATCCTTTAACCTCTTTCTATAGCCATACAATCCGACACGTTCATATCCTCTGTCACCCGGTTTGAGAATGGGGGTGTTCGTCCAATAAGAATGACCTGCCATCACCTTGGCGATGTTCGGCAGATTGCCCACGTAGGTGTCTGTTGAGTCTGGATTCCAGAAGGCTTGAATCTCATAGCCACGCTGCCAATCCGTCTGATGGGTGGCAAACATGCAACGATAGTCACTCGACTCGTTTACCAGAATCTTCGTCGTGATGCCACGTTGCAGAAACTCACGGCTCATCTCACGGGCTATGTGCGCGATTTCCCTGTTCGTGGCAGGCGAGCCCTCCTGCTTCGGACCTAACCAGTTCCAATGTCCATCAGGCTCGTTCACAGGACACACATACTCAAAGTGGACACCATCCTCACGTTCAGCCGCTTGCAGCATATCTGCGATATAAACTGCAAAATCGTCATAAGCATCCTCTTTCAAGTTGAAAGTACCCCCACGCCCAGTGTTGGTGGCAAGCCCATTCTGAGTCAGATGTATAGGAGGAGAGTTATAGAATGCCAAAAAGGTGGGAACACCACGTTCCTTCGCCAATTTCAGGAAACGCCGTTGTCCCGTCTGCTTTTCAAAAAACTCCGTACGCGTGTCCCTGTTGATTTGCGCCGCATCACCCTGCGTTGCACTGCCAGCCCCCGCATTGAAACGCCAGATGCTCAATCCGATGCCTTTCGGAGAGCCATCAGCAAAAACCTCCGATGAGAAGAGCCAATCCGCCACTTTCGTCTGCAAAGAGTCCTCCCACTCCCCTATCTGCCACATGCTCCACGCATCGCTGGCACCAAATCCGTCAATGGTCTGTTGTGCATGGTTCGTCACCGTAAAAGAAGTCGTTTTCTGTGCCGCCACATGCCCTGCCATGCAGAACAAAGCCGCACCCATCAAAATGGTGTTAGTAAAGCCTTTCATATCATGTTTGCGTTAGTTGGAGCAAAGGTAGGAAAATTTAATGAGGAATGAAGAATGAGGAATGAGGAATTGTTACTTTTTCAACGAAAAAAACACGCTGAACAGCAAATAATTCCCATTTCCTAATTCCTAATTCCTAATTCTTCACTACCTTTGCAAATTGAAAGATGCAATTTAGCGAGTGCAGAGAACAAACTTGTTTGGGCTATGCCGAGCGTAGGCATCTTCGGCAAAGCCAAACCCTAAACTCTTTACGACCTATGCAAATGCCTATTGAAAGTCTGAACTTGTTGGTGCTGAACGTGGGATTTGCCCATCACGACGGCGACTGGAACTGGCAGGGAGTGCAATCACCCTTCACGCGCATCTATTATGTGACGGAAGGTAGTGCCCGGTTGCATTTTGAAAAGTCCCTCTCCTCTTCATCAGAAGGAGAATCCTCATCCACTCCCACCATCATCAATTTACGTCCACACCATCTTTACATCATACCTGCCTATACCGTGCATTCTTATGAGTGCGACGGTGTGTTCTGTCATTATTATCTGCATGTGTATGAAGGATTCAAGAAGGAGACAGACGTGTTCGAGCGCTATGATCTTCCCAGAGAAGTGGCTGCCCAAGAGGGCGACGAAGAGCTGATGGCTGACATGTGTCGCAGGCATCCCGAGGCGCGTCTGCCGGGAAGCGACCCACGCTCTTATGACAACACGACAAAGTTCACCGACTATGTGCGCCGCTACAATGCTCTTCCCCTCCATGAGAAGATGCAGCTGAGAGGCGGCATCCTGATGTTGTTCTCAAGGTTCATGGAAGAGGCCACAGAGAAGGTGTGGACAAAAGATGAAAGGATGGTGAAGGTACTGAACCACATTCACGGCAACATCGACGAAAACATCGACATAACCAACCTGGCAGCATTGGCGTGTGTGACGAAGCCCTATTTCATCCGCATGTTCAAGCAACATTTCGGTGTGTCGCCTTTGCAATACATCAACCGCAAGAAGATGGAACGGGCACAACTGATGCTGCTGACAGAGGATATGGCGGTAAAGGAGGTGGCTTACACATTAGGGTTCAACGACCACTCGTATTTCATACGGCTCTTCAAGAAACTGACGGGCAGAACACCGCAAGAGTATCGGAACACCATGAGGTAGGGCAACATTGTCCTATCTTTGTTTTTTATTATCCGATAACATTAGGGTAGAAGTCTGTACCTTTGCAACGGACAAATATAAACCCTATACCTATATGAGATATACAGAACTTGGTAAGACGGGAATGAAGATTTCCCATCTTTGTTTCGGAGCCTCATCGCTCGGAAGCGTTTTTCATGAGACCAAAGAGGCAGAAAGTATCAAAGCTGTAGAAACAGCTATTGAAGGCGGCATCAACTTCATTGACGTAAGTCCGTACTATGGCCACTACAAGGCTGAGACAGTGTTGGGCAAAGCGCTGAAAATCATTCCTCGCGACAAGTATTTCTTGAGCACGAAAGTGGGACGCTATGGCAAAGATGGCGTAAACACTTGGGACTACTCCGGCAAACGTGCCACCGAGAGCGTGTATGAGAGCATGGAGCGTCTGAACATCGACTACATCGACCTCATCAATGTGCACGACATCGAGTTTCAGGCAGCCATGGAAGGTGGTTTGCAGAAGGTGGTGGATGAGACCTTGCCAGCTTTGGTGGAACTGAAGAAAAAAGGTGTGGTAGGTCACGTGGGCATCACTGACTTGCAGTTGGAAAACTTGAAATGGGTGGTTGAGCATTCAGAGGAAGGCACCGTGGAGAGCATCCTGAACTTCTGCCACTACTGTCTGAACGACGATAAACTGACAGACTTCATGGATTTCTTCGAGAGCAAGGGCATCGGCATCATCAACGCCTCTCCACTGAGCATGGGTCTGCTCACCGTACGTGGAGTGCCAGATTGGCATCCAGCACCCAAGCCATTGGTGGACGTTTGTGCCAAGGCAGCCCAGCACTGTGCTGAGAAGGGCTACCCTATCGAGCGACTTGCCATCCAATACTCTGCAAGCAACACCCGTATTGCAGGCACCCTGTTCTCATCAGCAAATCCTGCCAACGTGAAGCGCAACATCGAGTGGGCAAACGAAGAGCCCGACTGGAACTTGGTGAAGGAGGTGCAGGACATCATTGGCGACCAGAAGAGAGTGAGCTGGGCTAATTCGTGATTATTTCCAATTTGACCATATATAATGTACTATTGATTGGGCCATTGAATCATTTCACCATTTCTCGCCAATCATCCAATTGAAAAATAAATGGTAAATTGTAAATTGTGAAATTGTAAATTACAACATGACAATCATAGACGCACATTCCCACCTGTGGCAGAAACAAGACACATGGGTGGAAGGTAAGAGAATCCTGTCGTTGAAGAACGGCAGGAGCATCTTTATGGACGAGGAGGTGCAGATGCTACCCCCTTGGCTGGTGGACGGCGTGAACTCTGCTGAAGTGTTCCTTTCCAATATGGATTATGCACAAGTAGGTGGTGCTGTGGTTGTGCAGGAAGTCATCGATGGCAATCAGAATGCCTACCTGACCGAAGTGCAACAGAAATACCCAGAGCGATTCTTCTGCATGGGCATGGCATGGAACCTTGAAGAAGCCCAAGCTGTACATGCAGCAGGCTTGAAGGGCATTGCCTTTCCCGGACATCGCATTCACGACCCACTGCACAATCTCCTGCCCGTTTTCAAATTCATGGAAGAAAAGGGCATGGTGCTCTCCATGTGTCTGGGCGAAAGCGAAGCACAGATAGCCGAGATGAAAGAAATGATACAGGAATGTCCACGGCTGAAAGTGGCAATCGGGCATTTCGGTATGGTGACCACTAAGGCATTTGAGAGTCAGGTGAAACTTGCCCTTGCTGGCGAGAACGTGATGGTGGAGTCAGGTGGCATCACATGGCTCTACAACAGCGAGTTCTACCCCTACCCTTCTGCCATCCGCAGCATCAAGCAGGCTGCCGATTGGGTGGGTATGGACAGACTCATGTGGGGCAGCGATTATCCCCGCACCATCACCGCCATCACTTATCGGATGTCGTATGATTTCATCACCAAGTCAGCAGAACTGACAGACAAGGAGAAGGCCTTGTTCCTCGGAGAGAATGCCGAACAATTCTACGGATTCAAAAACTTGCCCGATTTACCATACATCAAAAACATGTCAGAATGACCCTTCCACGCAGTTGGCATCATTCCCAACACGTGGCAGTCATTCCAACCAACAAATACATTTAGAACAATGAAAAAGAACACTCTTGCACTGACCCTGATTTTCTGTCTGTTCTTCCTTTGGGCCATCAGCAGCAACCTGCTGCCCACCATGATCAGACAGTTGATGAAGACCTGCGAACTCAACACCTTTGAGGCATCCTTCACAGAGAGTGCCTACTGGCTCGCCTACTTCATCTGCCCCATCCCCATTGCCATGTACATGAAACGGTTCAGCTACCGTTCCGGCATCATCCTTGGTCTTCTGTTGGCTGCCTTCGGAGGCTTGCTATTCTTCCCTGCCGCCATTGTGAAGAGCTACGGAGTTTATCTGTGCATCTTCTTCATCATCGCCACAGGCATGTGCTTTCTGGAGACAGCGGCAAACCCATACGTCACCACCCTTGGCGACCCACAGACAGCCCCTCGCCGTCTGAACCTGGCACAGTCATTCAACGGACTGGGCGCTTTCGTGTCAGCCATGTTCCTCAGCAAACTCGTGCTGAGCGGACAGAGCTACACCCGCGACACCATTCCAGCCGACTTCCCCGGAGGCTGGGAAGGATACATCCAAACTGAAACTGACTCGATGAAGACGCCCTACCTCATCCTTGCCTCCATCCTGATTGTCGTTGCCGTCATCTTGATGATGGTGAAACTTCCCAAGGTGGCAGAAGAAGAGGAGGAGAACCAAGAGGGCAAGAAGCTGATTGACTTTTCCACTCTTCGTCACCCTCATCTGAAGTGGGGTGTCATCGCCCAATTCTTCTACAATGGTGGTCAGACAGCCATCAACAGCCTCTTCCTCGTCTATTGCTGCACCTATGTGGGCATCGACGAAGACATCGCCACCACATTCTTCGGACTCTACATGCTGGCATTCCTGCTCGGACGTTGGATTGGCACCATGCTCATGGTCAAGTTTGCCCCTGAGAAGATGTTGCTCGTGTATGGTGTGGCAAATGTGCTGCTGTGCATCGTGGTGACCAGTTTCGGTGGCATGGTGGGACTTTACGCCATGTTGGCCATCTCATTCTTCATGTCCATCATGTACCCCACCCAGTTCTCACTCGCCATCGACGGGCTTGGCGAGCAAACCAAGTCGGGTTCAGCATTCCTCGTGATGGCAATCGTGGGCAACGCCTGTGTGCCACAATTCACTGCCTACATCATGCATGCCAACGAACACATCTATCAAATCGCCTACATCGTGCCAATGGTGTGCTTCGCCGTGTGCGCATGGTACGGATTCAGCTACAAGAAATTGAGAGCGAAGAGATGAGAGATGAGAGATTAGAGTTTAGAGATTAGAGTTTAGAGATTAGAGTTTAGAGATTAGAGTTTAGAGTTAAATAATAATAGAGAACAAATGAAAGCAATTCAGATTAGTCATTCACAAGAACTGAACATCATTGACATAGAGAAACCTGCCGAGCTGAAGGCAGGCGAAGTGATGCTCCGATTGCAATATGTCGGCTTCTGCGGCTCCGACATCAACACCTTCATGGGACGCAACACCATGGCACTCAACCCCGTCATTCCCGGACACGAAGTGGGTGCCGTCATCGAAGCCGTGGGCAGCGATGTACCTGCAGAACTGAAAGTGGGTATGGTGGTCACTTGCAACCCCTACACCAATTGTAACAAATGTGCTTCCTGCCGCAATGGACGGGTAAACGCATGTCAGCACAACGAGACATTGGGTGTACAGCGCAATGGTGCCATGAAGGAATTCATCGTGCTGCCATGGGAGAAAATCATCCCAGCCGGAACCCTCTCTGCAAAGACCAGCGCACTGATTGAACCCATGAGTGTTGGTTTCCATGCAGTGAGCCGTGCACAGGTGACCGATGTGGACACCGTGATGGTGATTGGCTGCGGCATGGTGGGCATGGGAGCCATTGTACGTGCAGCCCTGCGTGGTGCAACCGTCATTGCAGCCGACATCGATGATGAAAAGCTGGCATTGGCAAAGCAGATGGGCGCTTCACACGTCATCAACACCAAGACAGAAGATGTGCACCAGCGCCTTGCAGACATCACCAGCGGGTTTGGTCCTGACGTGGTGGTGGAAGCTGTGGGCAACCCCTTCACCTATCAGATGGCAGTCAACGAAGTCGCCTTCACGGGACGTGTGGCATGCATCGGCTATGCCAAGAGCGACGTGACCTTCCAGACCAAGCTCTTCGTGCAGAAAGAGCTTGACATCCGTGGTTCACGCAATGCCACTCCACAAGACTTCCGTGCCGTCATCCGTTATCTGGAGAGAGGCACATGCCCTGTCGACAGCCTCATCACTAAGGTCATCAAGCCAGAAGAAGCCCTCGACACCATGAAGTGGTGGAGCGAGAACCCCGGCAAGGTGTTCCGCATCTTGGTGCAGTTCTAAAGTTCCTCCTTACACAAAATCGGGATTATTCCCCTACGTACGCACCGTGCGCATCACATTTGCCTAACGGCGAGCTAAAGGTTCGCGCACCGTGTGCATCATATTACGGGCACTCAGCGCATGTTATTTGCCTAACGGCGAGCTAAAGGTTCGCGCTGGGTGCCCGTGTTTAAGGATATTTTGTCCTACTTTATATGAAGTATGTCCGATGAAAATGATGGGGAAATGCGTATCTTTGCAAACAAAAAAAGATTGGGATATGGACGGATATGTACAGAAACAATTTGAGGGCAAGACCAAGCGGTATGTGCAGATATTGGAACTGCGCAATGACCCTGACATGATTAAGGAGTACCGGAAATGGCACTCAGAGGAATTTCATTGGAAGGAAATCCGAGACGGCATCAAGGCTGTGGGCATCCTCGAAATGGAAATCTACATCCTCGGCACCCGTCTGGTGATGATTGTCGATGCCCCAGAGGACTTTGACTGGCAAACAGCGATGGACAAACTCGCCACCCTGCCACGACAAGCTGAATGGGAAGCTTTTGTCGCCGCATTCCAAGGATGTGCCGCTGACGCCAAGAGCGACGAGAAGTGGCAGATGATGGAACGCATGTTCCACCTCTACGAATAACGAATAACTCACATCATTTACACATTTTTTCCCTATATCGTTTCATTATTATTACATTGTTTTATTGAAGACGTTATTAAGTAAGGGACTAATTACTAACTAACTAAACTTATTGCATGTCAAGAAACAAATTACTAAACTTTTGCACGACGGTGGGGCTGCTTTCCGTTTTCGCACCCACCATGAACGCACAAGACTACAAAGTGCCGGTTCTGGAAAACGACGAGCCCATGGCAACAGGGCAGTTCACTCCTGACTGGGAGTCGTTGCGCACCTATGAAGTGCCAGAATGGTTCCGTGATGCCAAGTTCGGCATATGGGCACACTGGGGGCCACAATGTGTGGAAGGCTCTGGTGACTGGATGGCACGCAAGCTGTATATTGAGGGGGAGTATCAATACAACTATCATCGTGAACACTATGGACACCCTTCGGAAGTGGGGTTCAAGGACATCCTGCCCCTCTTCAAAGCTGAAAACTGGACACCTGAGGAACTCGTGAAGTTCTACAAGGAAGAGTGCGGGGCACAGTATTTCTTCGCACTCGGCAACCACCACGACAATTTCGACCTTTGGGATTCCAAGTATCAAGAATGGAACTCCAAAAACATAGGTCCCAAGAAAGACATTCTCGAAGGATGGGCAAAGGCTGCCAAGAAGGCAGGGCTGCCCTTCGGCATCTCCTTTCATGCCGACCACGCATGGACATGGTATGAGCCTTCACGGCGTTTCGACTTGAAGGGAGAGAAGCGAGGCGTGAAGTATGATGGGTGGCTGACGAAAGAAGACGGCTACAAACTGAATGCTGACGGCTCGGAGAAATGGTGGAAAGGTCTTGACCCTCAGAAACTCTATCAGCAAGACCACGACTTCAGCAACAACACATGGGACAACGGTGCCATTCATCGTCAGTGGGGCTGGCAAAATGGTGCGGCACAACCTTCGCAAGAGTTTGTGACCAACTTCTACAACCGCACCCTCGACGCCATCAACCGCTACAACCCCGACCTCATCTATTTCGATGTGACCGTGCTGCCCTTCTACCCCATCAGCGATGCGGGCATGAAGATTACAACGCATATGTATAACCACAGCGCTGCCACCCATCAAGGCAAGAATCAGGCAGTGGTGTTTGGCAAGATATTGGAAGACAACATGAAGGACGCCCTTGTGTGGGATGTGGAACGTGGGGCACCCAACAAGATCATGGAGCGTCCATGGCAATGCTGCAACTGTCTGGGCGACTGGCACTACAACAACAGCGTATATGAACGCAACGGCTACAAGAGTGCGCACACAGTGGCGAAACTGCTGGTGGACATAGTCAGCAAAAACGGCAACATGCTCCTCTCTGTGCCCTTGCGCGCTGACGGCACTCCCGACGAGAAGGAGCTTGCCATCATGAAGGAATTTGGCGCATGGATGAAGGTGAACAGCGAAGCCATCGTGAAGACACGCCCATGGAAGGTGTTCGGTGAGGGACCTATCGCCAATGCCGACATCAAAATCAACGACCAAGGCTTCAACGACGGGCAATACACCAAGGCTGGCAGTGAGGAAATCCGTTTCACTCAAACGGAGAAGGCACTCTATGTCACAGCACTTGCATGGCCAGAGAATCACACCCTCACCATCAAGTCGTTGGCAGACGGCTCTTCCCTCTACCCTGCTGCCATCAAGTCAGTAGAACTGCTCGGCTACGGCAAGGTGAAGTTTGAGCGCACGCAAGATGCCCTCGTGGTCACCTTGCCAGAGAAACTCAACAACATCATGCCTGCATTGAAAATCAAGAACCTAAAACCATAAAAATTGAAACATTTCATATCAGCTATTGCCCTGGCACTGAGTTTATCAGTTCAGGCACAGGAAAGCATGCACGACTGGGAGAACCCTGCCGTGCTGGGCATCAACAAACTACCCTACCACAGCACCTTGCAGCTGCCTTCGAAGGAGTCAAAGTGCAAGGAAATCGTGTCCCTTGACGGACAATGGAAGTTCCGTTGGGCGAAAGACCCCGAATCACGCCCCATTGGTTTCGAGCGCGAGGACTTCGACGTGAGTGCATGGGATGACATCACCGTGCCAAGCAACTGGCAGATGGAGGGTTACGGCAAACCCATCTACATCAACATGAGCTACCCCTTTCACCGTGACCGCCCTTACGTCACTGGTGAGCCTGCAAAAGATTGGTATGCCTATGACCACCGCAATCCCGTGGGTTCGTATGTGACTACCATTGAGGTGACGAAAGAGATGCTTACCCAAAACCTCATCCTTCATTTTGGCGGTGTACATTCCGCATTCTATGTATGGGTGAATGGCAAGAAGGTGGGATATAGCCAGAACTCCATGTCGCCAGCCGAATTTGATGTGACCAGCCATCTGCGCGAAGGCAAGAACAGACTTGCTGTGGAAGTGTATCGCTGGAGTGACGGCAGCTATCTGGAATGTCAGGACATGTGGCGGCTCTCAGGCATCTATCGAGAGGTGCAGCTGTGGGTGCGCCCATTGACACACATTGCCGACTATAAGGTGGAGGCTATCCCCAACAAAGATTTCTCACAAGCTCAGGTGAAGGCAGACATCACGCTGTGCAATACCGGCAAGAAAGTTGCGAAGGACTTTAAGGTCGTCTTCAGCATCAACGACAGGAAACTGGAGGGAACGCTGAAAAGCCTCGCTTCTGGAGACACCACCCACCTGCAACTTGCCTGTCAGCTGGACAAGCCGCTGTTGTGGTCGGCAGAAAAGCCCAATCTCTATCCTTTCAGTGTGGAACTGATTGACAAGAAGGGAGCAGTGGTGGAACATTTCGACTACCACCTGGGCGTGAAGCGAGTGGAATGCGTGGGCGAAGTATTAAAAATCAATGGGAAGAACGTAAAACTGCGGGGGGTGAACCGTCATGACCACCATCCTCGCACAGGACGTAAAGTGGATGATGCCACATACGAAAAAGACTTGAAGATGATGAAACTGGCAAACATCAATTTCCTGCGCACCAGCCACTATCCCGACCGTCCTTATCTGTATGAACTGTGCGACCGCTACGGCATCTATGTGATGGACGAGGCAAATCAGGAGAGTCATGGCTATGGCTATGCCAACAAGGTGATGGGCGAAGACCCTGCATGGCGTGAAGCCCATGTGGATCGTGCCGTATCGCTGGTGCAACGCGACAAGAATCATCCCAGCATCATCTTTTGGAGTCTCGGAAATGAAGGGGGTGTAGGCCCCAACTTCAAGGCGATGCATGATGCCGTGGTTGCGCTCGACTCAACCCGACTTCCTTTCTGCGACACCGACCGCAGTCAATCTGACATATACGATGACAGCTATCTGACTCCCACCAAATTGGCAGAAGAGGCAAGGAAAGTGACCGACCGCCCCTTCATGATGCGCGAATATGCTCATGCCATGGGCAACTCGGTGGGCAACTTCCAAGAGTATTGGGATGTCATCTACAACGATTCCAGCATCTGCGGAGCAGCCATCTGGGATTGGGTGGATCAGGGCATCGCGAAGCCCATAGATGGAAGTCCACTGCGACCATCCACCAAGCTGTCTTTGGAGCCTGACGAGTTCTGGGCATACGGTGGCGACTTCGGTGACAAGCCCAACGATGGCGCCTTCTGCCTCAACGGGCTTTTGGCACCCGACCGCACAGAGCACCCCCATTACTTTGAGGTGCGACATGTCTATCAACCCATCACATTCGTCCTTGCCGATGACAAACAGAGCATCCGCCTCATCAACCGCGATTTCTTCACCGAACTCGACGAATATGACTACACCTACGAACTGCTTGCAGACGGAAAGGTGAAAGCATCAGGAGCACTGACCATACAAGGAGATAATCTCGTCATTCCATCCACCTCTGCTCCCGTGGTAGGCGGCGGTCCTTATCCTGAACTCGCCCTCAACATTGCCGCACGACTTCGCAACGCCACCACATGGGCAGATGGGGGGCTCGCCGTGGCTCGCGAACAGTTCATCATAAGTCCATACCAATTCCCTCAGTCTGCTGCACCTAAAGCCAAACCAACCACCAACAATATCACGATTGTGGGCAATGCCCTCACCTCCTGGATTGTTGATGGCAAGGAAATGCTACAAGCGCCTCTGGAGCCCTATTTCTGGAAACCCGAAAACGACAACCAGCATGCCGCAGGGTTTGCCCGTCGCACCGCTGTATGGAAAGAAGCCACTGACGTGAAGGTGAACTACACCATCTTGAGCGAGCGCCGCATCTGGGTGGATGTGGATTATCGCCCCACAGGCGGCGAAAAACCCGTGATGCCCAAGTTCGGCATGAGGATGAGAATCCCTGCCACCTACAATCAAGTGAATTATTACGGCAGAGGTCCTTGGGAGAACTATCCCGACCGCAAACGTGGTGCATTTATAGGAAACTACAAGATGCCACTCAAGGAATTTGAGACAGAGTACCTTCATCCCCAAGACAACGGATGCCGCACAGATGTCCGATGGTTCGAACTCTCCGCTCCCGGCTCTTCGCTCCCGACTCTTCGTGTTGAAGGCAGCCAGCCTCTCTGCATCCGAGCATGGGATTATGGCGAGGAGGACCTTGAAAACGCAACCCATCCCCACGAAATTCAGCGTGGCAAATTTGTCAACCTGAACATCGACCTCAACATCCATGGCGTGGGCGGCATCGACACATGGGGGCAACGCACCCTGCCCCAATACACCATCGACGGGAACAAGCCATACCACTATGGTTTTGTACTCTCGCTCGACAATTAAACTGAAAACGGAAGATACACTGTGATTTAGCTTACCCCGCTTCCCATAGAACAGCGCACTTAGGGTAAGCTTTTTTAATTCACAGAATTTATAAGATCTTGATTGCTTAGTTTAGAGTTGAGGGTTTAGAGTGAGGAGTGAGGAGTCCTTTGCGGTGCACGAAATGCCTCCAACATCACGAACCGACAAGGTTTCAGCTATGATTTTGACGAAAAGGTGTCCTAAACAAAAGCTTTTTTATTTTTTTCTTCGTACACTCTTTTTTTTACATTAACTTTGTGGGCGTAATAATTAAAATAGCTGTATTATGAATAAAGAGTATATCGTGTTGAGCCGTCAGGATGCTGTGGCTCGTAATAATTCGCCTTATGTCAATCTGAAGGTGGCGAACAAGGAGGAGGTGGAAAACATCTGTGTGTTTGACGTGCCTAAAACGAGCGGACCGAAAGTGGGACAATTGGTGAGGTTCTTGAACATCCGTGAGAATCAGGGCAAGAAGTCTGCTACGAACATGGACATGATTGCAGGGACATTTCCGACGGAGAATCATCCACTGTACACGCTGGTGCCACGCCCCATCAAACGCGAGGAATGGGACCGCTGCATCAAAGCGGTGCTCAAGTTCTGCAAGGATGAGGTGTTGATTGATTTTGTCAAGCAACAGGCAGATGCGCTGTTTCCGCAATACAGTAAATACCCAGCTGCCACAAGCGTACACCACGCATTTCCGGGGGGATTGCTGAACCACACGTACCAGATGCTGCATCTGCTGGAAGGGGTATATCCTGTTTATCCTTATCCGGAGGACATCAAGGTGGAACGCATCATCATCGGCATCCTGTTCCACGATTGGGGCAAATTGTGCGAATACAATGTGGAGGGTGAAAAGCTGGAGAACGGTTTCCTGTTGGGACATATCTACATGTCAGCGAACTACCTGAACAACTTGTTGCGTGACCTCGGCATTGATAAGCGTGAAATTAATTTCATCGTACACTGCGTGTTGGCGCATCACGGACAATTGGAGTTTGGCAGCCCTGTGTTGCCTTGCATCCCTGAGGCACAACTCATCAACTACCTTGACAACATCTCTGCGAAGGCTGACATTTTCAGCACCACGGGCAACATGGAGAAAGCCTTCGCTTTGGGGACCAATGTCGTGAAGGGATAACATCCTCTCATTTACCTTTCTGATATTGAGTGATTGAACATAAAACAATAAGGGGCAGGTTTGATGACCTGCCCCCTGTCGTTTGAACCATTCCGTTTACTGTGCAGCCTTCTTGCTTGCCGTCACATAGAAGAAGCGTGGGAAAGCACCAATGGAGAAAGTGTAGATGGTGCCATCATCGTTCTTCACTTCAAATGTGTCGGTGCGATTTCTACCGAAGGCACCACCACGTCCGAAGACTCCTCTGCCACGTCCCATTCCACGGCGTGGACCTGCACCTGGACGAGGACCTTGACCGGGCCCTTCACCTGGACGTGCATTGGGAGGAGTTGGGAAACCTGGCTGTGCATTCTCTGGCTCAGCCACCCTATAAGGCTGCAATTCACGGTAGAGTGCCATGATGGAGCCCTGAGGATAGATCATGTCGTTACCAACAGCAAAATGCACCTCTTTCGTTTCCTTGTTGTACAGGAACGAGTTGACACACTTGGCATAGGCAAAGTTGTCGTTACTGCCATTCCAATAAGAGATGAAATTACTTCTTGGCATCTGAGTGCTGTACTTGTTTGCCTCCATCGCTGCCTTGAACTGCTCTTCTGTCATGGAGAGTAGCTGGAGGAAATTAGCAACGGTCGGCTTGATGACTGTGATCTCGCTGCCATCATCGCCGTATGGCTTAGTGCACACATCCAACTGTTGCGCTTGGGCATACATGCCCATTGCCAACATCATGAACAGAAAGAATAACTTTTTCATAAGCATTATTTTGTTGATAGGTTTGTAATAAAGTATTTCGGTTTAGTGTCCCAAAGGTACAACATATTTTGTAAAATTGTTCACATGGTTACCATTTTTTTTAAAAAAATCTTAAGAAAACATAAAAAAAGAGGGGAAAAAGTTCTTTTTTAACGACTTTTCACCCTCTTTTTCTTTGTCAATTATTTCTTACCAAATCTTCACGCGCTTTTCTTCAGGAACAAAAAGCGGGTCTTTCTCGGTGATGCCGAATGCCTCATACCACGCATCCACCAACGGCAAGGCACCATTCACTCGCCAACGAGCCAACGAATGGGGGTCAGATGTGGTCAAATTGCGGATGGCCTCTTCGGTGATGTTTCCTGCCCACACCCCTGCATAAGCCAAGAAGAAGCGTTGTTCGGGTGTGAATCCGTTCTTCACAGGCAGTGGTTTCTCTTTGGTGGCATTCTTGAAGGCTGTATAGGCGAACTTCAAACCTCCGTGGTCACCAAGGTTCTCACCACAGCAAAGGTCACCATTGGCATTGAGGTCGGGCAGCACCTTGATGGCAGAGAAGAAATCCTTGATGACTTGTGCCCGTTCTTTGTACTGATCGCCATCACCGTCAGCCCACCAGTCACGGAAATTGCCGTCCTTATCGAACTGGCGACCTTGGTCGTCGAAACCGTGCGACATCTCATGCCCTATGACCACACCAATGGCTCCATAGTTGAAAGCATCGTCTGCCTCCATGTCGAAGAACGGATATTGCAGAATGCCTGCAGGGAAACAGATTTCGTTGGTGGTGGGGTTGTAGTAGGCATTCACCGTTTGCGGATCCATATACCATTCGTCACGGTCAACCGGTTTCTTCCATTTGCGGCTGAGCATGTCGGCATGTGACCACTTCGACACCTCCTTCATATTCTCATAGAGTGTCTTTGCCGGATCAATGTTCATCTTTGAGTAGTCGCGCCACTTGTTCGGATAGCCCACTTTCACATAGAAAGAATCCAATTTCTCATGGGCTGCCTTCTTGGTGGATTCGCTCATCCACTCCTGTGCATCGATGCGTTGACCAAGTGCAATCTGGAGGTTCTTGATGAGTTGCTCCATACGAGCCTTGTTAGCTGGCGGAAAATATTTCTCCACATAAAGTTGACCTACCGCTTCGCCCAGCACGCTATTGACAATGCTGACACTACGTTTCCAACGTGGACGGGGTTCCTTGGCTCCCGTCATGATACGTCCATTGAAGTCAAACACTTCTTCATACACCGTGTCGCCCAACATCGAACCTGCCGAATCCAATATCTGCCACTGCATCCAGTCTTTCAGCACTTCCACAGGGGTGTCTTTCAACACCGCCAAGGCTTCCTTCACCGCTTCGGGTTGTCCCACTGAGAGGGAATCAATCTCGGTGAGACCTTGCACATCGAAATAGGTTTTCCAATCGAAGCCTGCATATTCCTTTGTAAAGTCTGCAAAGGACATCTTGTGATAGTTGGAGGCTGGATCACGCAATGCCACCTTGTCACGTCCCGCCTTTGCCATGCGAGTCTCCAATGCCAAGATGTTCTCCATCTTCTTTTGAGCCGCCTCCGGCGTTTCACCCACAAACTGGAACATCTTCACGATATGTTTTTTGTAGGCCTCCAATATCTTCTTGTGTGCCTCATCATCCTTCACATAGTAGTCACGTTCCAGAGAGTAACCGCCCTGCGAGAGTTCCAGAAGGTTCTGGGTGGATTCCATCATGTCGGCACCCACATAGCTGCCCCACAATTCACCGAATGCCACACCTTCTGTGTTCATCTGATTGATCAGCGCAATCAGTTCTGCTGTTGTCTTCACAGCAGCCACACGCTTCAAATCTGCCATCACAGGCGTCACACCGTCTTTGTTCTGACGCACAGAGTCCATGCGCAAAGCATAAAGGTCACCAATCTTCTGACCTAACGAGCCTTTTTCCTGTGGCAGGGAGGCAAGCCCTTCGATAATCTCGCGGATACGCTTCTGATTCTCTTCAGCCACCACATCGAAACTGCCATATCTTGAAAACTCTGGCCTCAACGGATTGTTCTTAATCCAACCACCACAAGCATATTGATAGAAATCTGTGCCAGGTTTAACGGTAGTGTCCATATTCTCCAACTTGATGCCCATCGTCTGAGCATTTCCAGCTAAATTTGATGCTGCTATAGTCATCATCAGTAAAGTGTTTTTAATATTCATAATATTTTATCTATGTTTATCCGTAGTACATTCGAAGTACATTCGAAGTACAAAGGTAACACTTTCGTTCGAGAATAATAGTAAAAACTTTTGTTTTTCCTTTGAATTATGCTCACTTAATCGTATCTTTGCACCCAAACACCAAAAATCAATCCCTACTATGGAACAAAAAACACAACTTGATCAATTGGAACGGCTTGTCCAGCTCATCGCTGACGACAACGAGCTTCTGAATCGTGCCAACGACTTCATGCAACATCTTGTAAACACGAAGTTTGACTATCGTGGCAAACATGATCTTGCCGCAGAATTGGCAGAAAAAGATAAAAAGAAGGAAGAAAAGCATCAATGAATGGAATGATGACCAAATGGATGACGACCCTGCTTGCCTTGACTTTCATCTTAGGCATGCAGGCACAAAACGTGGAGTACACCAAGGCGGACAGCGCTTTGGTGGTGAAGCTGTTGACAGATGCCCAAACACAACGTGGCAAGGAGAACCGCGTGTTCTATTTCGGCAAGAAGTTCTTGGGATTGCCGTATGTGGCACACACGTTGGAACTCGGTGACACGGAACATCTCATCGTGAACTTGCACGGACTGGACTGCACCACATTCGTGGAGACGGTGGTGGCGCTGTCCATGTGTGACATGCAGAACCTGCGAACATTTGACGATTTCTGCAAGAACCTGACAAAGATTCGTTTCCGTGATGGCAAGATGACAGACTACACATCGAGACTGCACTATTTCACATGGTGGGCAGAGGACAACGAACGGAAGGGCATCGTGAAGGACATCAGCATCGACGACGCTCCGTTCTTTGGGACACAAACCGTCCACATCAACTACATGTCGCAACACCCCACATTGTACAAGCAGTTAAAGAATCACCCAGAGTTTGTGCCCGTCATCAAAGGTTATGAGCAAGCCACTGAAGGCAAACAGTTCCACTATATCCTCAAGCAAGATTTGTCTTGGCAAGCAGGAACCCCACTGAGTATGGTGAAAGACGGTGACATCGTTGCCATGCTCACCGACAGTGACGGATTGGACACCCGCCATATCGGTATCGCTTTTTGGAAGAACGGGAAGCTCCATCTGCTCCATGCTTCCAGCCTATACAAAAAGGTGCTCATGAGCCAAGAGACCTTCTATGAGTATGAGAAGAAACAGGCTAAACACACGGGCATCAGGGTGTTCCGTTTGGTGGAACCGTAATCATCAATTATCACACTGTGTTTTATTGCTTTTCAGGAACAGGCAACAGCCAATGGGTGGCAGACAAGCTGCAAGGGCTGATGGAGGATGAGGCTGACGTGTTCGGCATGGTCTTCCCTGTGTATGCGTGGGGCATTCCCAAAGTGGTTAAGGAATACATAGAGACACATCAAGAAGACATCAAATCAGCCAAGTATGTATGGGCAGTGATGACTTGTGGCGACGACATTGGCTATGCGGACAAGGTGCTCAATCAGGTGATGAACCGTGAGGTGGATGCCGTATTCTCTGTTCATATGCCCAACACTTATGTTTGTCTGCCCGGGTTTGATGTGGACAAAGATGAGGTGGCACAAGCCAAGGTGCAAGAGACACTGCAACGCATTCCTTCCATCGCAGAAAGCATCAAGAACCGAGAAAAAAAGACGGAAGTGGTGAGGGGAGCATGTGCCTGGCTGAAGACATCTGTGCTGCGCCCCCTGTTCAACCGCTTTCTCGTTACCGATAAATACTTCCACACCACCAAGAAGTGCACCCAGTGCAAACGCTGTTTGAGAGGATGTCCGTTGGACAACATCACAACAGACGACAAAGGAAAGATTGTGTGGAAACATGAGAACTGCACAGGCTGTTTGAGATGCTACCATCGATGCCCTGTCAATGCAGTGCAGTTCGGAAGATTCACCAAAAACAAAGGACAAAAAGTACATGATTTCGATTGATAAGTTAGGAGTTGAGTTTTCTGCAACACCACTATTCTTGGATGCAAGTTTCGTGGTCAACCCGAAAGACCGCATTGCCCTCGTAGGCAAGAACGGAGCGGGCAAGAGCACCATGCTGAAAATTATTGCAGGCATGCAGGAACCGACGTATGGACAGGTGGCACGACAGAAGGACATCACCATCGGGTATCTGCCGCAGGTGATGGTGCTCTCCGACAGCCGCACGGTGATGGAAGAGGCAGAGACCGCATTTGCCCACATCAGCGAGATGCAGGAACGCCTCAACAAGATGAATGAGGAGATTGCCCGACGAACGGACTATGAGAGTGATTCATACATGGCTCTCATTGAAAAGTTCACTCATGAGAATGACCGCTTCACCATGATGGGGGGCACAAACTATCATGCTGAATTGGAACGCACTCTGCAAGGTTTGGGTTTCCAACGCACGGATTTTGACCGCCCCACAGCTGAGTTTTCTGGTGGTTGGCGCATGCGTATCGAATTAGCGAAGCTCCTTTTGCAGAAACCAGACCTCCTGCTGCTCGACGAGCCAACCAACCACCTCGACATAGGCTCCATCCAGTGGTTGGAGCAGTTCTTGGCAACACGTGCCAATGCCGTCATACTGGTCAGCCATGACCGCGCATTCATCAACAACGTGACGAACCGCACCATCGAAATCACCTGCCACCGCATCAATGATTACAAGGTGAAGTATGATGAATATGTGAAATTGCGCGACGAACGGCGTGAACAACAGATTCGTGCCTACGAAAATCAGCAAAAGGAGATTGCGGACATCAAGCAGTTCATCGAGACCTTCCGTTACAAGCCCACCAAAAGTAACCAAGTGCAGTCGCGCATCAAAATGCTGGAGAAAATCGTACCTATCGAGATTGACGAAGTCGACACCTCTTCACTCCACCTCAAGTTTCCTCCATGTCTCCGAAGTGGCGACTACCCTATCATCTGCGAGGATGTGGCGAAAAGCTATTCAAAGCCCGTCTTCTCCGATGTCAACCTAACCATCAAACGAGGCGAGAAGGTGGCATTCGTCGGCAACAACGGTGAGGGTAAATCTACGCTCGTCAAGTGCATCATGGGGCAGATTCCCTTTGAGGGCAATCTCAAAATCGGGCACAATGTACAGATTGGTTATTTCGCACAGAACCAAGCCCAACTGCTGGACGAAAACATCACTGTATTCGACACCATTGACCGTGTGGCAAGGGGCGATATCCGTCTGAAGATTCGCGACATCTTGGGAGCCTTCATGTTTGGTGGCGAAGCATCTGACAAGTACGTGAAAGTGCTCTCAGGTGGTGAACGCAGCCGACTTGCCATGATCCGTCTGCTTCTTGAACCTGTCAACCTGCTCATCCTTGACGAGCCTACCAACCACCTCGACATGCAGTCGAAAGATGTACTCAAACAAGCCATCAAGGACTTCGACGGCACTGCCATCGTCGTAAGCCACGACCGCGACTTTCTGGATGGTTTAGTGGACAAAGTCTATGAATTTGGTGGTGGAAAAGTGCGTGAACACTTAGGAGGCATCTACGACTTCCTGCAGAAGAAGCAAATTGAAAGTCTGAACCAACTCGGACAGAACCTGAACAGCGCAGGAAGCCCTTCTGTTGCGAAAGATAATGGACAACAGACCATTGTCAATTCTCAATCGTCAAACCCCAACTCCCAACTGTCAACTCCCAAAGACTTGGGCAACAAGGTGCAGTCACTACTTTCTTATGCCGAGCTGAAAGAACGCAACAAAACCATCAAGAAAGCAGAAAAAGCAGTGGAACAAGCCGAGCAGAAGATTGCTAAATTGGAAAAAGAAATCGCAGAGATAGAAGCAAGACTTGCCACACCTGAAGGCGCCACGGACACTACCCTATTCACACAATACGGAGAACTGAAAAATCAACTCTCTGCTGCAGAAGATGAATGGACTGAAGCCAGTATGGAACTTGAAGAACTGAAAGGTTAGTTTTTAGGTTCAACCACCCACAACTCAACTGGCACCACGCCATCACTCAACATGCCCAAGAGCTCAGCAGCTTTATTACTGAGGTCTATCACACGTCCTTTTGCAAAAGGTCCACGGTCTCTCACATCTACAATCACTTCCTTCCCGTTTTTCTTGTTCACTACACGAACTCGAGTTCCAAACGGAAGTTTCTTATGTGCACAGAACAGTTGATTCTTATCATATCGTGTACCATTTGCCATCATCCTCCCATGTGTCTTGGCTGAATAGTAAGTCGCCATACCTGTTTCATACAATGTACCCGTTTCCTCCGTCACCTGCTTTGTGTCCAGATTCTCGGAAGGAATGACAGGTTCTTTCAGCATCACATCTTTCTCTTTTTGTGCATCCTCTGGAGAAACAGGCAACGCACCCACCCATCCATTTGGATTGGTAGAGGAATGCAAGCCTTCTCCCACACCCCACTTCACAGAATGGGATGGGTCTTGCGATGAATGCAGCACCTGTCCCCAACACCATCCGAAGGGCAACGAGAAGCAGAGCATCATCAAACAGATACGAGCACGAACAATATTCATCAAATAGCTGATTTAGGTGGTATTGTGCTTGCAAAGTAAAGAAAAAACCCGCACACCCACAACTTTTTCCTCAAAAAAAACCCGTTTCGTTTTGTAATGTCCGAAAAAAGCACTAACTTTGCACCCGCAAACAAAAAAGAGACGCTCTTTTTATGTTGCACAACATAACATCGCGGGGTGGAGCAGTTGGTAGCTCGCCAGGCTCATAACCTGGAGGTCGCATGTTCGAGTCCTGCCCCCGCAACCAATTCAATTGAAGATTGACAATTGAAAATTGATAATTGCCATCCGGCTTGTGAACATAGCATCAGCTTAATTATCAATTATCAATTGTCAATTATCAATTAAAACGATACCGTGCCGGAATGGTGGAATGGTAGACACGAGGGACTTAAAATCCCTTGGGCATTGCGCCCGTGCGGGTTCGAGCCCCGCTTCCGGTACTTTGGCATCAATAAAGTCACCTATAAATCAACGTTTATAGGTGACTTGTTTTTTTAAGGTGTACTACCCAAGAGCCGTTAGAACTATTCCTTGCCGTTTCCTTTTATTCTGACAATGTTCAGTGAGTAAGGAGGCACATCAAGCTGCACTTTATTACCTTCAGGAGAGAGCAATTGCTCTACGGGATGGATATGAGTGGGAGCATCCAGCGTGTTCTCTTCCATGCCATCGTTGGCGGCCAGACGCACCACCTGAGCACTTCGGGGGACAAAATTCTTCAGATTCAAGTTGGCAGTGGTCGCCATATCACCCGTATTCGCCACTTTCACGATGAGCTCACCGGTGTTTTCATCAATAGTGGCAGAAGAGAATACACCCTTCGTGTCATCCTGCTTCAGAACCGTGTCAAAGACCAGTTCATTGTCGAGCCAAGCCTTCACGCTGTCGCCCGCAACCTGCAGAGTGATGTCATACCAACGTCCTTGTTCCACTCTTCCGCGCTTACCAGCAGCCTGCAACTTACCCCCATTGCTGATTTGCTCGATGGCATGTTGCGTGTTGCCCCATCCACCAAAATTGAGCCAACAATAATTCTTTTCGTCCACATAATTAAATATAATGAGGAATCCCTCAGCACCCTCTTCTTTGCGGGCACGGAACTTGCAAGTGTAGTGGTCACTGCTGATGACATCCTTTTCAATGCAGAGAGTGGCTTCCTTGCGACCGGTCTGACGCACGACGTTACCGTCCTTCTGCCAATCGCCATAGACATAGTCAACATCCTTGGATGTCTCGAACGAGGCACGCGTGCCCCATGTTCCGAATCCCACACGACTCTGCTTTGGTGTCAACGATTTGCGAATCTGTCCCTTGTAGGGGTCATTCTGCGCCACCTTCACCACCTGTGTGCCGATGTGTTGCGGCATGAGTTGCTGTACATAATACGAAGGGGTTCCCATAACACGGCTCGATGAAAAACGTATCATGTCGGGACGCCATCTCGCATCATTCTCGTTGACGAAAATGGGTGCATAAGATGCCAGTTCCACCACATCGGAGTTGTTCTCCATGCCCATCATATAAACAGCCTCGCCCAAGGCTGCATTCATGTTGCCCAGATTTCCGAATCCGTTGGTCACTGCGTATTCGCCCACATAAATCTTCGGACCACGACGGTCATAGCTGTCGTATTTATGGAAAGCACCGGCAAACCAATCAGGCGAACGGTAGTAGTGCTCATCCAGCAAGTCAACTGGCAATGTAGAGTTCCACTTGGGATTATCGTCACCCCAAGCCACGACATTACCAATGATTTTCATCTCCGGGTACTTGGCACGGATAGCCTTGTAGAACTGCTCATAGCGCTCATAGTAATGGTCACTCTGCTGACGTGGATCGGGTTGGTTGTTCTCGTTACCCACTTCCAAATACTCCAGCCCGAAGGGTTCCGGATGCCCGTTCTTAGCACGCATAGCACCATACTTTGAGGTGATAGGGCCATTCGCATACTCTATGGCATTCAAACACTCGTCAATCCAAGGCTGAATGCTGTCATAAGGAGTCATTCCCCCATGCCACAAACCCACATTCACCACAAAGAGCGGCTTAGCACCCAAATCTTCCGCCAGCTGCAGATATTCGTGATAGCCTAAACCATCAGTCGTGCGGTAACCCCAGTTCACATTCCAATGTCCCTCACGTTCCTCTATAGGACCAATGGTGCGCTCCCAACGGAATGCATTATCTGGACTCTCCTGCCCTTCGACGAAACAACCACCTGGAAAGCGCATGAACTTCGGATGCATCTGCCACAACATATTGGCAAGGTCAGGTCTCATACCATTCTCACGATTCTTGAATGTCGGAGGGAAGAGGCTCACCATATCCAACTGCACTTGCCCCACGCCATCAAATACGAAAATGAACTGTGCTTGGGGGTCATTATCATTGGCTGTAAATGTAGCCTCATACTTTGTCCAGCCTTTTGCTTTACCAGAAGCAAACTCGTTGATGACAGTCTCGGCATAGGGTTGCGCACCCTTTTCCGAGGCAAGCATTGCCTTCAGTGTACCCTTATAGTTTAAGGTCTTAGCCCAAAAAGACAAACGATAAGTGCGACCTTGAACAGCATTGATGCCCCAATAGCCCTTATTCACCAATAGTACAGGAACAGACGATGAAGCTTTGATGTCCAGTTCAAGAGCGTTGTGTTGCACGGCATTAAGCAAAGGCGTTTTTTTTGAAGGCTGAATCAGCTTAGCCGTTAGTTGCGACGGAGTTGGAGCATACGTTGACCACCCCTGCATGTCAGCGGGAGCACCATAACGTGGTCCGTCTTCAAACGAGCGATTGCGTATCAGCTCTGCATAAAGACCACCATCGGCAGCATGGTTAATGTCTTCGTAGAAGATGCCATAAAGCATAGGGCTCACTTTCGGACCTCTTTGTTGGGCATCAACATCAATTGTCACTTGTGCCTGAACGGATAAACCCAAGAAGGCACAGCAGACGCTAAGAAAAAAGTGTTTACATTTCATATTTCTACTATTTTTATTCACCATTTCAGTGAGTGTTGAACGATTACAAAGTTACAAACTATTTTAGAAAACACCAAAAAGTATCATTATTTTATCATCAAAACGATTCTCACACCTTGAGGTGGAGTATATTAATTCTCGGGAAAACGCAGAAAAACGCCCCGTTCTTGTTTCAATTGATGGTAAATTATGTTTCCTCATCACCAGTCGTTGTCTTATTTCAAACCAACCCCACACACCACCATTTCTTACTCATTTTCTTCAAGTTAAACCACCTCCCATGCCAATTGTGTTAAAATAACATACATAATTACTTATATAGGATTGGAGAATGATACATATTTCTTTCAATTTTGTTACATTTAAAGAAAATATGGGGTGGTGACATTTGAAGAAACAATTGGCACATGAAAGAAAGTCCGCCTCTTGAAAACTCCGTACCTTTGCATCAGAAAAAAGTTAGTAAAGCATAAATAGGTTAATAATTAGTTAGTTAGTTAATTAGTCGAGAAAGCGCCCATTCGTGAGAACGGGCGCTTTTTGTTTGCCCCTATTTCTGCTTGGTTTCCTCATTTCAATTCTTCTCTGACTTTTTCATCCACTCGGTAGGAGTCAGGCCATACAGCGCCTTGAAACTGGTGGAGAATGCAGAAAGGGATTTGAATCCCGTTGCGATGCTGACACCAGTGATGTCATAGTCCTTGTCTTCCAGCATGCGTGCAGCTTCCTTCAGACGCACATACTTGACGAAATCACGAGGTGACTGTCCCGTCAGATCCTTCATCTTACGATAGAAATGTACGCGGCTGATACCCACCTTGTCTGCAATAATCTCAACAGAGAGTTCTGGATTATCCATGTTCTCGTTTATCACCTTCATTACACGCTTCATCAGGTGCTCATCTGGAGACACCATTTCCACTTTGTCTATGTTCTCCTCTTGCTGCTTGTCGCTCTTGAATTTGCCTTGCAGAACTTGGCGAGTCTTCAACAGCTGCAAGATGGTCGTACGAAGCACGTCTATATTGAAAGGCTTGGACACGTATGCATCTGCGCCATTGGAGATGCCGGCGATACGGTCTGCATCGCTGCCCAAAGCTGTAATCAGCACGACAGGAATATGATTGGTGTTGAAATTGGACTTCAGTTTCTGACACAGCGTCATGCCGTCCATCACAGGCATCATGATATCACTCACTACGATATCAACCTTACCCGGATGCGACACGATATAATCCCACGCTTCCTGTCCATTGCCACACATGTGCATAGACATGTCTGAAGACAATTCACCCTCCACATACTGTCGTATCGCTTCATCATCCTCTACCAACAAAGCCCGCTTGCTGTGCGACTCAGCAGGTTTCCCAACCATCAGCAAGTCTTCGGTGTCCACATTGGCAGTATCCATACCGTCCACAATGTTTGTAATCGCTTCAGGCTTTATTGACCGCAATGAATCATCTCCCATTGGCATATTAATGATAAACGAAGTGCCCTTCCCTTCCGGATTGTCCTCCACCATAATGGAGCCTTTATGCAGACGCACCAGCATAGAAGTCAGATTCAAACCAATACCCGTGCCCATGTAACCATTTTGATGCTTGGCAGAATAGAAACGCTCGAAGACCTTCTTCTTCTCATCATCAGGGATGCCGACGCCTGAATCTGTCACCTTGATTTCAAACTCGGTGTCTTTTCCCGTCAGCTGCAAGATGATTTTACCTCCATCCGGCGTGAACTTGAAGGCATTGGAAAGCAGATTCATCACAATCTTGTCCATATTATCGGGATCCACATACACCGGCATACTATCCATATTGTGCACAAATTCATAAGTGATGTCACGACTCTGTGCATTCGTCACGAACACGTCATAGATATTTTGGATGAAATCCACCAATTCCACAGGATGATAATCAAGCAAGAACTTACCCTGCTCTATCTTTCTCACGTCCATCATCTGGTTAATCAACCTCAAAATACGGTTGGAATTCTGCTTCATCAACTGATAGTTCTTTTGACGCTCCGGGTCCTTGTCACGACCAATCAGTTTCTCCAGTGGAGCCAATATCAGCGTCATAGGCGTACGAATTTCATGACTGATGTTCATAAAGAACTGCACACGCGCCTCATTCAGTTCACGTTGCTGACGGTTGCGTGCCATGACATGGCGCAATCTTACCTGACGCCTTACATATTCATAAACGAACCAACACAAGGCGAGGAACAGCAAGAAATAGACCACCTTTGCCCATACAGAAGCATACCAAGCTGGGTGCACTACGGCAATCAGTTCGCGTTCGCCGCTGACTGCGCCCAGCGCAAGCGCTCTCACCTTGATGTGATACGTGCCCGGTTGTAAGTTATCAAAGATGATACGGGAGCTATTGCCACCCTGATCCATCCATTTGCCCCCATCAATGCAGTATTCATATGTCACATGCTGGTTGCTCAGTCCCTCCACGCACAATTCCAGTGCAAAGTGGTTGTCAGTGTGGCACAAATCCATCCTGCCACAATCATTGATCAGTCCTTGCAAGACAGCATAGCTTCCAGACATATCCCCTTGATGGATAGGCTTGTCATCTATCAATACATCAACAAAGCGCAGACTCAAAACGCGTTCCTTGCCCTGCCAGTCTTTCATCTCTTTCGTGTCAAAGTAGGTGATGCCACCAACACCGCTAAAATACAATTTGCCATCCAAAGCAAATGCGGCACCACGACTAAACTCATTGTCCTGCAAACCATCATCCATGAAGAAATTGGTGAAAGTCTCCTTTCTCGTATCCATGCAAGACAAACCAAAATCAGTACCCACCCACAGGTTATCGCCATCCACACACACTGATGTAATACTGTTGATGGGCAGACCATCAGCTACCGTGTACGTACGCGTTGTGAACGACATGCAATCAATCTTCTGCAAGCCCTCATTCGTGGCAGCCCAAATGTAAGCACCATCTGCCGACAAAGCAAGATGGCGTATGGAGCTATGTCCAGGAATTCTGGTGCTCTGATATAGGATTCTGCCATCCTCTTCCGTACGACAGACAATGATGCCGTCAGCCGTTCCCACAAAGAGCTGATCCTTCACCGGCAAGACTGTATAGACATACGGGTTTCCTATCACCTTGGCGCCAGAAGAACTATCCTGTACTGGTTTATAAACTATATGCTTTCCTGTTGAATAATCATAATAATAAAAGCCATCTCCCATGGAAGCAATCCAATAGCAATCCTTTTTTGCTGCCTCACGAATCTCAAATATCCAATTGAGGTCTTTGGTCAAACAAGAGAAACGCCCATCCTTCATCTGCCACAACCCGTCATAAAAGGTACCCAAAAGCAGTGTAGAGGGAGCTGCATCGAGCATTGTGGTGAATGCATGAGGCATGCCAGGATTCGTTTCTGCATTCCAATGCTTGGAGGCGGTACCATCAGCAGCCAGAAGATACAATCCGTCATTCTCCACCGATGCCCAAAAACCTTTTGTGAAAGGAGCTGGATTCATCGCCTTAGCCAAAGCGTAAACAGCATTTTGTCCGACCGTATTCTTGAAGATAGAATTTTGTCCGATATAGTCAAAGGCTGACTGGTTGATAGGCTTCACCACTACACCCTTCATGTACACAGCTGCCCACGCATTGCCAAAAGAGTCATACATGGCATCCATTACATTGCTGGTCGCCATATCAAAGTCCTTCACTGATATCACATGCAGAGTGATTCTCCCTAATTTTTCATCATAAACGCGCACACCACCACCATCTGTACTGAGAAGCAGACGACCGTCTGTCCAAGTCCTGAGGTTCTGTACCGCACCCCCCAACTCATCTGGTGATGCCACCAAGTTAAATTGGTCCTGTGCGCTGTCATACACATAGAATCCATTATTGTAAGTGGCTGCATACACTTTCCCCGACGAACTGGCACACACCTTCCTCAACAATCGCAGCCCCTCATAACGATGAAAGCCCTTTGGCGTTTTTCTGAACAATGCTCCCAAACCACTAATAATCCAGGTTCTCCCTTTAGGGTCGTCAAAGAGGCGAATGGAGCCAACGCCTTCTATATCGAATTCCTCTGTACGTTTCGTGTAAAACTCACCCTTCTTGTTTTTCAGGAGTTCGCCATTGCCATATCCAGCATAGCACACAATCACTCGATTCTTCCTCAAGCGGTTGATACTCACCACACGTGCCTTGACCGTATCGTTTTCAGACCTGATAAAAGGAATATCTGTGAATTGGTTGGTGGCGTAATCAAACACCTGCAATCCAGCTCCCGTACCGATGAGCATTGTCCCCTTCTTATATTCAAAAACAAATGTACTCTCATCATAGCAGAGCGACGAGGGATTGCCTATCTCATGACGATAGACATTCATCTTCACGCCATCGTAGCGGTTCAAGCCGTTTTGCGTGGTCACCCAAATGTTGTGCAAACTGTCTTCTGTCAGATTGCGCACACGGGAATTGGACAAACCCTGTTTCGAGCTGAAGAACATGACGTTTTGAGCACCCAAACCAAGTGTTCCCAAAACAAAATATAAGAGGGTTAGTAAATGAAATTTCATCGTTGTCGTATTAAGTTTAGTGTATTCAGGTACAAAGGTAATAATTATAATTGACACTTAGCAAGGGATGATTCTTAAATTTTCTGAATAGCAGAAAAAAACAAAGAGAAAGCCATAAAAACAGAGGGTTGCACCGACGTACGATGCAGCCCTCATGTCTAATTATATCAATAATTCTTAGCGTATTTCTTACTTCTGCAAGAATTTCTTGCCGTCTGCAGTAACTACAATGCCCTTGTAGTTCTCATCCACCTGCTGACCTGCGAGGTTGAAGAGAGCGCCATTCTGCTTAGCAGGAGCAGCCTCAACAGTCTCGATAGCGGTTTCGATGTCGTTAGCCAGCTTCTGAGCAGCAGCTTTGTAGTCATAACCCTCGAGAGGAGCAGTGAAATAGAGAGTTGCATTTCTCACCCAAGTGTTGGTGTCCCAGAATGCAGCTGGCTCGTAAGCACCCAACTCTTCATTCCAAGTATGAGTAGAAGCCTTGCCAGAAACCAAGTGTTCAACAGCACCGATAGTGAGTTTCTGACCATCCTTAATCTTAATGCCAGGAATATAAGTAGCATAACCCTGATCATTGTAAGCACCCACTGTGAATGGAACCATAATAGGAGCCTCGTCATCCACCTGAGCGAAGATGTACTTATCCCAAACACCATTTTCGTCCTGAGCGTTGAAGAAGCCATATTCGCCATCACTATCAGGATTGTTCTTAGCAGCAGTACGAGTCTGGATGTTCACCATATATTCACCTGCAGGGATATTCTCAATTACCTGATAGAACTTGTATTCAGCAGACTGACCATAGGGGTTGAGTGAAGCAGTAACCACTGGATTGTCAACAGAAGCTGCAGTAGTCATCTTAGCAGAACCAGTATGAGTTTCAGTCTCTTCTGCTTCATTGGTCGTCTCGTAAGTAAGACCTTCGAAAGTCCAACCAGCGAAGTCAACTACTTGTGCATCGGTGTTCGTAGTATAGAAGTTCGGATTTCTCACGTAACCAGACGTTGGGATACCAGAAAGAAGGAGCTTGTGGCCATCAGCATCATGAGTGGCAACTGACTCTTCATCAGTCTCGTCAAATTCTTCATCCACTTCAGAGCTATACTTCTTCTCCTTCAAAGCATCGAGGTCATCACCATTAGCGATTGCATTATAGAGTGCAAGAGTAATATGCTTGTTCGCAGCTTCAATATCTGGAGTTGCATCATCAGCAAGAGCGTCCAAAGCGTCAATCACTTCATCAGCAACACCGAGTTTCATTGCCAATTCAGACGCACGAGCAGCACGGTATGTCAGAATGTCAACAATAGTCTTGATGTTGTTCAAGATACCAGGAACACCATCCACATCCTTAGAGGCAGCAGCGAGTTCACTGTCAGAGAAGCCCTTTGGATCAACACCGTCATACTTCTTGATGATAGCCTCAGCATCCTTCACCTTCGCATTGGTCTTATACTTACCCTCGAGTGTCTCGATTGAAGACTGAGCATCAGCAAGCTTCTTCACGAAGTTGTCGTAGTTTGCCTTGCGCTCTGCGAGCTTCTGGCTTGCAGCACTCAGTTCCTTCACCATTTCAGTAACTTCCTGAGGATTGGTATATGTACCTTCCTGTGCTTTCTTGATAACCTCTGCCAAAGCAGTCTTAGCAGTACCATCATACTTCTCATCAGCACCATTCAGATTCATCTGAGCTGTCTCAATGGCATCTTTCAGTTTCTTCATTGCTGCTGCACCTGAAGAAGCAGGCTTAGATGTAACAGAGAGAGAAGTGAGAATCCAGCACTGCCAACCACTGTTACCTTCAAATTCTACATAATAGTAACCAGGTTCTGTAACCGCGAACTCATACTCAATTGGACTAATCGCAGCATCAGTTGTGATGTTAACACCTTCGTGCAGAATCTTTGAATCTGGAACGATACCAGTTTCTTCAAAAATCACTTCAGGTGTTTCATCACCAGGCTTGCACACTCTTACAGCGTATGGTTGAGTGTGGTCTTCCCATGCACCATTACGGAAAGTCAAGAGATAAGTACCCTCATCAAGATAGAGCGCTTCTTCTTCTGTAATACCCTCTGGAAGCTGGCCACCAATAGCCAACTCAGCTGCATACTTACCAAACTGAAGAAGACCGCTTCTAGCACCAGAACCACCACGAGCACCCCAATAGATACCATGATTCACGTGGTCGTTTGCACCCATAATACGTGGAGCGCCGCCACCAGTATATGGCTCAGCCGATGTACTCTGGCGCTCGCCATTGTCACTTGTACCGCTATAACCGATTGGAAGAGCATCCTGACCATAACCAGTGTAGTCAGACTCTACAGCAATCTTCTCTTCTGCATCGCCTTGAGGCGCGCCAATTTCGAAATTGACTTCTGCTGGTTCATCAGCATACTCGTCATTCTCATTCTTGAGGTTCTCAATAACCAGTTTATATGCACCATCAGTCAAACCAGACACTGGAATCGTAATGGTCTTTTTATCCTCAGAGAGTTGCATTGCACTTGTCAAGCTCGTTTTCTGAGCACCCTTAATCAGCACTGCGCTTGCGTTCTTAGTATTCACTGCAGAAACGAAATTCACAGTAACTTCCTTCACGTCTTCAGCCTTCAAGTTGAATGAGTTGTTCACAGGAACAGAACTCTTCATAGTTGGCTTACCCCAAGCAGCAAACACTGTCTCGACAGTCTCATCCCAATAGGCCTTCTCGTCCTTGAAACCGAACACCTGGACGTTGCCTGTTGTGTCAGAACTTGGACGGTTGGCAGAAGAATAAAGCATTTCTTCAGACCCCTTGAAGCTTACAACCACCTCATCATCTTCAAACATCTGTGCAGCTACATTGATATAGAGGAAACCATCTTCCTTACCTTCAACATATACAACCTCTGCTTCTTCACCATTGATAGTTACTGTAACAAGATCCTTATCCAATGAGAGAGTGCCCTTGTTGGCTTTAGCAAGAGTTGCAATGTTTGTTGCATAACCGAAGTCAACCTTGATGATTTCATCGCTATAGGTCACTTCACGTACTGTTACACCTTCCTCAATCACGATGTCATCGAGGTAATAAGTAACAGGACAGAACATATTCGCGATAAAGAAGTAAACCTCAGGAAGCTTCTCTTCGAAGTGAGATCTGTAAGTTTCACCAGCTTGACCGCCAAATCTTGCGGGGAATTCACCACCACCCTGCCATGATGGAATGGTTGCATCCATTGCCTCAGCCGTTGGGTTATAAACAACGTATGACACATGCTGCCACTCACCATTGAACAGAACGCCATCTCTTGGACCATTCTTGTGATCCATTCCATAGCTCAGGATGGACTTGTCATAGTTCTCCATACCTTTTGAGAGCCAAGAAGTAAGCTCTGTGCTCTCCAAAGTTCTGCCGCCGCCTGCATCAGAACCCTGATAAGATGGGTCAATCTTAGCCCAGAAGCTGACACGGTAAGGAGTTTCCACCTTCATGGGGAAGCTCAACTTGAAACCACGATCCCAAGTCTGTCCGATAGCGCCTGTGTTGGCAGCCATGAAGCAGTACTCACCACTGTGTGGATCGTCTTGCGACCGTTCATCCCACTCGTCAGTGTCTTTGTAATTCACCCAGTCACCAAAGAAACCAAGTTCTGGTGTAAGAGCATACTCGGTCTTGAATGCACCCTTTTGGGATTCATCCTCGAAATCGAGTGATGCCACAACGGTCTGTGCCTGCAAGGAAGCGGCACCTAAAAGACCAGCTGCAATCAGTAAGTAATTTTTCTTCATAATGAAAAAAAGTTTTTTGGTTAAATGAATTTTGGTTATTAAAATTGTCTTTTGACTTTCTTTTATAAGTTTTGGGTTAAATCATTTGGTTTGTGCCTTTAAAAAGCAACAAATTCCGGTGCAAAGTTATAGAAATTGTAAAAAAGGGATTTTTGCAGATGTTACATGAATTTTTTCATACGTTACAAATAAGCCGTAACATGCCTATGCAAAGTAATTTGCGCATGTTACAGGAAACAAAAAAAGGCCCCGAAAGCCATGTAACAGACTATCGGGGTCTTTATTATTCAGAAGTGACCGAAGTGGAACTTCAATGCACTTGATTATCCATTATTTGAACAAGAGCTGTGCCATTTCCTTGAGGCTGCGACGCCATGTAAGGAACTCGTGAGCTGTACCTTCAGACACGTAAGAGTATGCATTGAAGCCGGCAGCCTTGAGGTCTTCCACAGACTTCTTCACGCCATCAGGATTCTCCTTCGAACCACAAGATGTGAAGATGAACTTTGGCTTAGCCTTGCCTTCGAAGTCAGCTGGAGCATAAGTACCACCACTAAGGAGTCCGTACCAGTCGAATGTTTCTGGACGAGCCAAAGTGATATTCTTGGTCTCCATGCCACCCATTGACAGACCTGCCATTGCGCGGCTTTCCTTCTTGGCAATCGTGCGGAAGTGGCTGTCCACGTATGGAATCAGTTCGTCAACGAGCACTGTTTCGAAGTTCTTGTAGTTAAAGCTGCCCAATGTGCCGAAGCCAGCATCGTTGGTCATACCATAAGTCATCACGATGATGAATGGCTTAGCCTTACCATCAGCGAGGAGGTTGTCCATGATGAGACCAGCGTGACCTTGGTTGCTCCAAGCGTATTCGTTCTCACCCCAACCGTGCTGGAGGTAGAGCACTGGATACTTCTTCTTAGGATTCTTCTCATACTCAGCAGGAGTATAAACGAAGGCGCGGCGCTCAGCGTTAGTGCTTGGTGAGTGGAAGAGAATCTCAGTCACGTTGCCGTGTGGCACATTCTTGAGTGCGTAGAAGTCACGGTCGTGAGCAGGAATTTCGATACCGCTCTCCCAACGGGTAGAACCATAGTAGTTGTTGGTACCAGGATCGTTCACAGTAGCGCCGTCAATAGTCATGTGATAGTAGTGGAAACCTTCGTCCATAGGACCATCGGTAGTACCTGTCCATACACCACCTTCACCCTTCTTCAGCACAGTGCCGCCATTGCCACCAAGACCGAGGCTGACGATGACAGTACGAGCCTGTGGAGCCTTAATCTGGAAGCGAGCGTAGCCCTGAGAGTTCACCTGAGGATATTCCTGACCTGGCTGGTTCAGTTCGCTTGGTTTGAAGTCCTCGATAGGAGCTGCGTTGTCCATCGCTGGATCAAAGTTCTTGATAGCATAGTAAACAGGCTTTGGACGGAGATTCTCGTCGAATGGCAGTGGGTGATTGTTCACACCTACCCAAGAGTCCTTATCAGACACGTTCCAGAAAGTCACGTTGTCGATGATGTCCTTATACTTACGATAGAGACGGAACAACTTGATGTAACGGTCGGTCTGCATGGTCACGAGGTGAGCAGGAGCCTGTCCTTCCTGACCACGAGAGAACTGAAGCTGACCACCCATTTCCTCGTTCAGACGGATGTCAAGCTCAGTGATCTGAATGTGCTTCACCAACTCAGAATACTTCTTGATGGCCTCTTCCACCTCAGACTCGTCTGGGCCGTAAGAGTTGTAGTGGCCCTGCATGCCGATACCAGTGATTGGCACACCAGCTGCCTGCATCTTCTTCACCATGTTGTAGATACGGTCGCGCTTAGCAGGCTGGAAAGCGTTATAGTCGTTATAGACAAGAATTGCATTGGGGTCTGCCTCATGTGCATACTCAAAAGCCTTAGCGATGAACTCGTCACCACAAAGTCTGTAAGCACGGCTCTCACGATAAGGGTTAGGCTGCTGACCGAAACGAGCAGCACCAGCATCAGACATGGCCTCGTTCACAACGTCCCATGCATACACCACATCCTTATAGCGGTTCACCACTGTGTGGATGTGTTCGCGCAGACGCTGATAGAACACTTCCTTAGTCACTTCCTTACCATTCTTGTCAGTAAACATCCAGTCACAGAACTGAGAGTGCCAGCAAAGGCAGTGTCCACGCATCTTGATGCCGTTTTGGCGACAGAAGTTTGCAATGGCATCAGCATTCTGCCAAGTCCACTCACCTTCTCTTGGGTGAACAGAGATAGGCTTCATGTCGTTCTCTGCCGTCACACTGTTGTAGTTTTTCTTGATGATTTCCACCGTCTGAGGGTCGTTGATGTTGCGCATGTTCACTGCCACACCCACTGTGAAATACCCCTGATAGGTGTCCTTGTAACCCTTGTCGGGATTTGTGTCTGGATTACGCCCGAATTGTGCCGAAGCACTCAGCGCCAAAGATGCCAGAAGCACAGAAAAGATAGTTTTCTTCATCATTGATTAGTTTTTAAAGATTTAGTAATTACTAATATGTATTATATATAATGTGTCAATTTTACAATTCCACACTCACTTGACCACCCACCTGCTGAGTAGCATAGTAGAAGGCTGCATAGCGAGTGCCCATGAAGAGACGGCGGTAATCAAAACGCATCTTGTAGTCGGCAGTGCCTATCTTCGTGAAGGTCTTGCCGTCGAGGCTGTAGTAGAAGTTTGCCGTGTCGCGCTTGCGGCTGAAGTCGTCGAAGTCACCGTCAATGCGCAGATAAATCTTACCCACTTTGCCCTTAGGGAGCTTCACGGTTTCCACCTCTTTCACCTTCACATCGGTGATTTCCTTGGTGTTGTTCGACAAATTCACATTCTCCTCACTCATGGTTAGACTATACTGACCACCATTAAGTTTAATCGTCAATACACCAGAATCGCCATTTAATGCTGCAAAACCTGCACAATCGCCCTCTTTCATCTTGCGGGCATCAATGCAAATGGTGTCTGAGCAGGTGGGTCCCCATGTACGCCAAGTGAGTGTGTTACGCGCATCGTAAATACTTTTGCACACCTGTGAGGTCTTCAGCACCACACCTTCAAACGAAGAAGTTTGGCGATAAGTGGCTGGATCACGCATAGACTTTCCGAACTCTGGCTTCTCACCCTTCTTAGGCATGGGAGCAATGTCTGCCTTGATATAATTGTGGTTCCACTGGTAATCTTTTTCAATCACAGCATAAGCAGGCTCCTTGTGGCACTCGCAGTCACCATCGAGCGTCATCACCTCAGGAATGATGCCATCGCCCTTGGTGCCCAGCACCGGCCAACCATCAATCCAAGAACAAGGTTCGATGGTGAGCACACGCCCCACTCCATCGCGGTCTTGGAACATCACACCATACCACTCACCATGCTTGCCATCCACGATGGTGCCTTGACCAGCAAAGTTGAAACCGCCCAATTTGCTCTTCAGAATCACTTTGGAGTCGTAGGGACCCTCTATATTCTTACTGCGATAGGCAATCTCCTCTCTACCCGAACCTGGCCATGCGATGCAAAGCAGGTAGTACATGCCATCGTGCTTGACTACACGGCTACCCTCATGCAGACCTTGAGGTTTACCTCTCAGTTCCAGTTTCTTGCGAATGCCACCGGGCTTCTCACCCGTCAGGTCAGCATTCAACTCCACCAGTGTGATGTCGCCACTGCCTGAAAACACATACACGCGGTCATCATCATCGAAGAAAAGCGATGAGTCGTGATAGGCAGGCAGACGACTGTGGAGTTTCCAACCCTTGGCAGGATCATCGGTCTTGAACACCATTGACTTATGAGGGTCGTCGTTCGCCACGAAGAGTGCCCAGAACGTGCCCTTATGATAACGCAAGGTAGTTGCCCATTGTCCACGACCATACACGGTGCCCTCCTTCAGGTCATAACGGGGGGTGTCCTTGATCTCATCGAAGAGATAAGACACCGTCTCCCAATGCGCCAAATCCTTACTGCGCATGATGGGAGCACCCGGGAACATATGCATGGTTGTCGTAACCAAATAATAATAGTCACCCACACGAATAATGTCAGGGTCTGGAGCGTCAGCCCAGATAAACGGATTTTTCACTTGAATTTTTGGTAAAGCCGACACTTCAGGCAATGCATCGGGAGTTGTTGTTTGTGCTGCGGCCATCGTAGCCATCAGTAAACAGACTGCAGATAGTAATTTTCTCATATGTTGATTAGTTTTGGAATAGCATTGAGTGCAAAGGTACGGAAAAAGCCTTGACAAAACTTGCTTGAACGTTCCATAATTTTTCATTTTTGATACATTCAACGCTGAAATCCAATATTTTTACGCCTAAAAAGGCATTTTGATACATAAGATAAAATAGTTGAAACATACGAGAAATCCTAACTTGCAAAAAGTCCGTAACTTTGCAGCAGAAAAATTGATAATAAATAGGTTAGTAAAAAAAGTTTAGTATTCAACTGAGAGATTCCTCCTTCGTGAGAAGGGGGAGTCTTTGTTTTTTCCCCTCTTTCTTCTTCATCAACAAGCACATACCCCCAAGATGCGCACCGTGCGCATAATAACATGCGCTGTAAGAGCGAAATAGCATGCGCTGAGTGCGCACTTAAGTGGTTCTTCTTCAATTTTGTTAAAATGTGGATAATTAAAGAAAACAATCAAAACCCTTCTGTTCAGGCCTTGACGGCTCTTGGGAAACCATTCGGACAGGGCTTTCGCCAAGAAAGCCAATAATTCGCATTAGTCAAATTCGTAGTCAAAAAAAATCCGTTAATCGGCTCAATCTGTGGTTAAAAATTAAAATCTCCGCTCAATCCGCTCAATCGTTCCGCAGGAACTTGTTTATATAAAAACATACCCCTTTGGGATGATTAAGCTGATTCAGCAGATTTATGGGATTTATCCAAATCCACACACAGGGTTTTCCGTGTGAGCCGTTTTTTGTGCTTTATCATCTATCTGAATGTTTCCCGAGAGCCATGCGCGGCTTGTATTACTTCACACAACTGTTGAAGTGTCTCACCCATACAGGTGTTGGCGTCTCACCCATACAGGTGTCGGTGTCTCACCCATACAGGTGTCGGTGTCTCACCCATACAGGTGTCGGTGTCTCACCCATACACCCTACGGTATCTCACTCATAGAACTTTCCGCAATCATTTAGTGCTGCGTACGGCGTTCCTTCTGTGCTCTGGATGATTTCGTAATTAACGTGTGTTCGATATAACAAAAACGTGTCTTTGGGGTTGCCTCTCCGAGGCAGAACCTTTAGCTCGACGTAGTCAAATCATACAAAATCTATTCAAAATCTATCAAAATCCTATTTTTATTTGGAAGATCTGGGAAGATTTGCAGAATTTGACTACGTCGAGCTGAAGGTTCTCGCGAAGCGATTCCTTATACCGAACAGACGTTAATTAGAATGCGCTTCGCAGGGATGAAAGATGCGATTAAGCGAGCTTAACTCTACGTTCTGTTTTTCTTTTTTCAAATCCACACACAGGATTTTGCAGGTGAGCCTTAAAACCGACCTTCAATGATTTTATTAGACGTGAATCCTCGTGAATATACACGTCAATCTGACATCAATAAATTCATGTCACTAATTTCTATAATTAAATCATCAAAATTTGTGGATAAAATTATTTTAATTATGGTAATTTGTTTCTCAAAAACCATCACCCGAGGCTCTTGGGGAACCATCCGGACGGGGCTCTCGCCAAGAAAGCAAAAAATTCGTTTAATTCGTCTAATTCGTAGGCAAAAAATCCGTTGAATCGGCTAAATCCGTGGTTAAAATAATATCTCCGTTCACATCCGCTCAATTCGTTCAATCGTTACGTAGGAACTTGTCTTAACGTCAGTTCGGTATAAAGACACAGAAAAGGTGCCCCCGAGCTTCGTCGAGGGCACCTCTATAGAAGTGTTTGTCAAATGACGTGATTAGTTGATGAAGAAGTTCTTGGTGTAACCTTTGTAGGTAGCCTTCACAATAGCACGTCCATTGGATACAGCACCAATCTGGAAGGTGACAGCTGGATCAGAGGCTGTAGCCTTGATGACAGAGTTGTCTTTGAGTGGTGCGTATGCCTGATAGTTGTTTGCCATCATGAAACCATTGTCGTTGGTAGAGAACATAGGAGCTGTAGGCAGTTTGATGTCCTTGCCATCAACTGTAATTGTCACAGTTGGAACTACAGGAGCCTTCACGCCAGCACCCTTACCGAAGCTGATTCCGTGCAGGTCGAAAAGTCCCTGAGGACGCTGCTGACCTTGCTGCTGTCTGCCACCACCGAACTGTGGACGACCCTGTGGCTGCTCTGGCTGCTTGATTTCGTCGCCTTCCACCACAAGATAAATGGCATGCTTGCCTGTGAGACCTTCCACTGCTGGCACACTTACCCGATAAGCCTCTTGCTTATTGGCAGAAGCAGGCACATCGATGACACCAATCTCCTGACCTTTCCAAGGATCATCCAACTTGACATGAATTTTGAATGCACCCTTTCCTGCAGGAGTCAGGTTCAGTTCCAACGTCGTGTTGTCACCCTTCTTCGTTCCTTCAAAGGCTTTCACGCCCTTAGAATCCTTGGCAAGACCGCCAAAACCGAAGTATTTGAAACCGATGACGCCACCATTCTGAATGCCTGCGAGATCCATGGAGTTGTTCCACACATCATGGTTGTCTTGCATCCACTGGTTGCTGTTTGGACCGTACATGAAGCAAGCAAGACCTGCAGAGTAGTAAGCATAAGGAGGAAGACCATAAATCTGGAAACCTTCGGAAGTCACCTCTGCACCAGTATATTCGTTACCATCGCTTGCCTTTGCTGTCCACTCGTTATTCTTCGTATATGGGTCGTAACCCACGATGCGAACCTTACCGCCATCAGCTACAGACTTCTTGTCCCAGACAATCTTGACAGGAGCCACCATTGCCTGACGTGCATTGCCGAAGCCACGTGGAGGACGGTGATAGAACACATACCACTGACCATTGATTTCCTGAATAGAGCCGTGCGTGTTGTGACCTGCGTTAGTGGTAATCAACTTGGAACCATCCTCGTTCACCACAACGCCACGAGAGTCAACCAGCACACCACCAGAACGCCAAGGACCCAGTGGAGAGTCGCCATAAGCATAACGAAGTGCAGAGTTGGTGTTGCCCAAACCATATTCCTTACCGCTATATCCAGAGAACACCATCACATATTTGTTACCAACCTGACGGATGGAAGATGCTTCAAAGAAGTTGAAATCGAGTGGGTTCTGTCCCTTGTAGAGCGCTTTGTACTCGCTACCAGCCCTGTCGAGCAGACGGCCATCTGCGCTGCTGGCAGGAATGAAGGGGTCAATTGGGTCTGTACCCTGACGCTTGCTGTACATGGTGTTCTGGTCGAGCTCAACAGCAGTAGAGTGCTGGAAACCATAGAACACATAAGCGCGATAGCCTTTATCGTAGTCAGGATCTTTCTTGTCAGTGATGTTCTCGATGAACACAGAAGGGTCAAAGTCGATGAGTGAACCCTCCACACACTGACGACCATCAGGTGTCAGGTTGACTGGAGTGAAAGGACCATCAGGACGGTCACCCTTACACACCATCGGGGTGCGACGCCATCCACGAGAGTGAGGATAGAGCCAATAGGTCTTCTTGCCTGTTGTCTTGTCCTTCACCTCCACGAGGTCAGGAGCATACATGGTGTCCCATCTGCCATCCACATAGTGAGAGAAGATAGGGCCTTCGTCACGCCACTGGCTCAAGTCTTCAACTGGCGCTGACCACATGCGCACATCATTACCACAATAAGCAGTGTAAGTCACGTCGTGCGAACCAATGATGTAAGCACGATACTTGCCTGGGTTGTCGGGGTCTTCAAAGACACGAGGTTCACCATCTGGCAAGTGCTCCCACAATGGGAGGTAAGGGTTTTGTGCATTCATGGAGAGTGCACAAAACGAAAGAATTGCAAAAAATAGTTTTCTCATTTGTTAGTTTTTTATTGGCTTTAGTGTTGGTATTTAATGCTTGATTTCAACGACCTGTCCTGCCTTAACAGCCACTTCATACTCGTTGACACCATCGTGAGTGGAAACAAGAGACAAGCCCTTGGCTGTCAGCGTATCCTTGCAACGAACACGAAGGGTACCATTTTGCTGGGCTTTGATAGTCGCAGTCTTGATGGTGCCATTTTCCCATGCCTCGCTCACTTCGTAACCACCACGGGCGCGAAGACCGCTCACGCTACCCTCTTTCCATGCATCGGGCAGAGCTGGCAACAAATGGATGGCCGGCTTCTCGTTGGTGATAGGATCACTCTGCATCAGCATTTCAGCAATACCTGCTGTGACACCGAAGTTTCCGTCAATCTGGAAAGGTGGGTGTGCATCGAAGAGGTTCGGGAAAGTACGTCCGTTGGGGTACTGACGTTCACGTCCCTCGTTGGGCAGGAGCCTCAACATATTGCTGATAATGGTGAAGGCATGATTGCCATCGAGCATACGCGCCCAGAAGTTTGTTTTCCATCCAAGACTCCAACCTGTAGCCTGGTCACCACGCTGTTTCAAGGTCACGCCTGCTGCCTTCCAAAGGTCAGGTGTGGTATAAGGAGAAATCTGATTAGAAGGATAGAGTCCGTACAGATGTGAGATGTGACGATGTTGGTCATTAGGATCATCAAGGTCGTCACGCCACTCCTGCAGCTGACCATACTGTCCCACTTTCATCTTGGGGAGTTTGCTGATAGCAACGGAGAGTTTCTGCTGGTAGCCAGCGTCTTCACCCAGAATCTTAGCTGCCGCCAAGGTCTGTGAGAGAACGTCGTGAACAATCTGGTTGTCCATCGTACAACCTGCTGTAATGGTGGATGACTTGCCGCGACCACCATGCTCAGGAGAGGTGCTGGGCACAACAAGGAGTTCGCCATTACGCTCCACCATAAAGTCAAGATAGAAATCTGCAGCACCTTTCATGATAGGATAATATTCACGCAGGAATGCCTTGTCGAGCGTGTACTGGTAGTGCTCCCACAGGTGAGTGGTGAGCCAACCTCCTCCATGTGGGAACATGCCCCATGCGGCGCCATCCACAGGACCTGCAATGCGCCAAATGTCCGTGTTGTGGTGTGCCACCCATCCTCCGCAGTTATACATGACACGGGCAGTCTCTGCACCTGTTACACTCAGGTCTTTCACCATTGAGAACAGAGGTTCGGCAGTCTCAGAGATGTTGCACACCTCAGCAGGCCAGTAGTTCATCTCCGCATTGATGTTGATGGTGTATTTTGAATCCCAAGGAGCATCACGTTTGTCATTCCACACGCCCTGCAGATTGGCAGCCTGTCCACCCTTCTGCGAAGAGGAAATGAGCAAGTAACGACCATAGTTGAAGAGCAGTGAAACCATACCCATATCACTACTGCCATAGAACTTGTCCAATCGTTGGTCGGTTGGGAGCTTCTGATTGTCAGAAGAGGTCAAAGAAAGATTGACACGATTATACTGCTTCTGATAAACAGCCAAATGGCGTTTCAAAAGCTGGTCAAACTTCATCTTATCTGCTGCCGTCAGGAACTGTTCGTTCTTCTTGGCTGCATCGCCAGACACATCGTGGTAGTTGACGAAATTAGTGGCTGCAGAAATGTAGAGCGTGGCTTCTGTCGCGCCAGCCACCACCAACGAATCACCTTCAGCCTTAGTTGTGCCGTCAGCCTTCACACGTGTCAAGCACTGAGCTGTCAATGCCGCACGAATGCCCTCTTGGTCAACGCCCTTGATGGTTGCCAGCAACTGATTGCCGGAAGCTTTTGCCTCCATTGGGAAGATACATTTGTGAGAAAGTGTGAAATTCAGCGCACCCTTCTTGCTTGCCTTCACGTTCACCACGACAATGCCGTCGGCAAGTGAAGCGATGACACGACGAGTGTATTGTACATTGTCACAGGTATAGGAAGTGGTGCTGACAGCTGTCTGCAAATCCAGGTCGCGCACATAGTTTTCCACCTTCTGATGTCCGAAATGCAAGCGCAGGCTTCCCACTGTGAGGAAACGCATGCCATGAGGACCTTTGACAAATTCCTTGTTGATGATGTTCTCAGCCTCACGCTCCTTACCGTCAAAAATCAGGTTGCGCACCTCATCGAGATGCTGCAAGGAAGTGGTGCTGTTGTTGTTGTGAGGGCCACCGCTCCAGAAGGTCTCCTCATTCAACTGGATTTCCTCCACATCGGTACCACCAAACACCATGGCACCCATGCGTGAATTACCCAGAGGAACTGCCTCAAGCCACACCGTGGCTGGGTGGTCATACCACAATCGTTGGTCATTGTCCACTGACTTTGTCTGAGCCGCTGCCCACACCTTTGTCTGTCCGCCAATACATGCCACGAAAGCCAGACAGATACAAACAATAATCTTTTTCATATTCAATATAGTTCTTGATTAGTAAAAATATGCTGCAAAGTTACTCCTTTTTTACCGAAAGAGCATTGCGCCATGTACCCTAAAGTTGCAAATTTGTAACATTCTCTCCTGTTTTGTCGCATATTAGCGAATAAACACCTTTCTTCCATTGTAAATGTAGATGCCACGGGTAGGATGTTCGACAGGCTGACCCTGCAAATTGTAATATAGTTGAGAGCCGGATGTTGAAAGTTGAGAGTTGGTAACCGGACTATTGATAGCCATCTCTGACTCTGTAGGAACGAGGTAAGCACCCTTGAGATTCACCATACTGTTCCAATCCACTTTGAGCGCATTCAAATGAACAAAATCATCCTCCCTCCACTCATTTTCTGTCGTACGCATCGTACGGATTTCCTCCAATGGAATGACAATAGCACCCAATTCGCTGTCCCAATATGGGTCATCCTCCCTGAAAGACACGACAATCTGCTTCCAGGGTCCATGCGGCACCAGCCTGTTCGTAAGGATGCGCAATCCACTTCCTGTGCCACGCAGGACAAGTTTCTCGTACGGACTGATATCAGCATATTGGTTGTGATCCACATTCACAAAACCTGCCAAAGCCTTGCCTCCTCCCGTATTCTGACCTATGTTCCAATCGACATTCACATCTTTATCCAGAGGCTGTGCATCAGCATCCACGCCATCCCATTCCTTGAACATTTCGGATGCCAAAGCAATCCATCCATCTGGCATCTCGAAGTCATCCACATTGACAAGGCTCACGATGCTGTTCAGCACACGTTCTGTGCGCACTGGGAAGTATTGCGTCAAGAGTCTGTTACGCTCTTTCATATAGGTTCCATCGACGGTGTAGAGATTACCCCTGGTTGTGTAGGGATGGACGTCACGACGGTAGTCACCCCAACGGGCAGCCTCCACATAGAGTGCCGAAGAAATGGTATTGTAGAGACTGTCCCACACTGCCACAACAGACGCCTCGCCTAACAAGCCATCGTCTGCCAACACCTCTTTGGCACGACGGAGATAGCGACGGGCGAAATCCTCATTCTGCAACAGGTTGTTGAAAATACCAGTAGGGAAACTTTTGCCATTGTTCTTGCCCAGCACATTCTCATTTTCACTTTCAAAGATGATTTCCGAATCCCAGCACAAGAAGCGGAATCCTTCAGAATCCAGACCATGACGACGGATGGCATACCAGTTATGATGGTCCCAATCAGTGTTACCACCATATTGGTTGATAAGCATATAGTCAATAAAGTTGTCCACATCAAGCAATGTATCCAATTGGGCATAAGCTTCCGGCGAAGCAGCATGAGTCACTGTTTCCACCATGAGGTTCCATGCTTCCAAATCACCTTCACTCGCCTCAATGTGGTTGCCACCATCTTCTTCTATCTTGATGACATCGTAGTCACCTTTCTTACCCCCGATGTGATTTTTTCCGAACTGGTCATCAACCCGTTCTGCAATGTTGTAAAGTCCCCAGTACATACCATTGAGGAACAGATGGACATAGAGGGCATTGGCTGCAGTATGTCCCATCTTACGCTGCATGCGGCGAGCCCAAACATCGCGGGTGTATTGAGCTTTCTGACGGTTTGCTTCTGTCCAATGTTGCCAAGCATTACCAAAGTGACAACGCAGCACCAGTTGGTCAAACTTACTGGGTTCATCTTCACCATAGAGAGGGTATTTCAGAGTCTTCTCACCATACTTTTCCTTGAAGACAAGACGGAACGAATGCTTGGGATTCTTTTCTGCCAAACGCCCATGACCTCCATGCAGACGCAATCCGCAAGTGGCAGAGAGGTCATGTTTCTGGTCGCCGCCCATCAACTCGATGCTGGCAGGACGTGTCCATCCGTGCCCCGTCGCATCACCTATTGGAGGACCTGTAAAGATGTAGATGCCCCCCTTCTCCTCGTCATTCTCATGACTGAACAGATTATCTTTGTCAGTCACGATACTGAGGATTGGCAACGATTTCAATCCTTCTTGTATCTTTTCTTTCAACACAGGATCGTTTGTCATTTCCGCATCCATGCCATAGTCGGCTGGAGCTACACCGCTCATTTGGGTGTAGCGTCCCCACTCTGTCGGATAGCCCGTCGGGGTGTCCGACTGGTTCAGCACACTATTCATGAAGATATAAGATGCTGTGGAGATGGGCGAAATAATTTCCCCATCTTTCACCTCAACGGCGCGTATGATAGTCGTCTTGCTGATAGTGAGCGGTGCTGAATAGAGTCGGCTGGTCGTGGTCGGTTCACTGCCATCCGTGGTATATCGAATGGCTGCCTCAGCATCTTGTGCTGTCATGCTAACACTCAAGCTGCCACCATCATAAAGACCATGAGGCTGACTGAATTGAGGCTGAGCCAGCATTGGCATCACACCCATCCACGCCATTACCCATAGCGTCAAAAATGTTTTCTTCATTATCTATCTGTGTTTGGTAAAACTGTTTCTTTGTAAAAGATTACGTGATGAGACATCATCACAAAACATGTTGCAAAGTTAGGTGTTCCTGAAGAAACCCGCTTTGCAACACGTTTCATATTGTTTTGTGTATGTTACCTCCTCGATGAATGAACGTAACACCAGCATCTAAACATCTGTCATTGGAAGGTGATTTGCTGAACCATTTGTCCCGGGTCGCCAATGACGAGTGTAAGGACATGGTGTTTTCTCGCAGGGTCGATGGGGAATGTGAGCAGATAGTCTTTACGGTTCTCTAGCACTTGCAGTTTCCAAGGATAAGACCACTCTTCGAATTTGTTTTCACAAACAACAGGAGGGCAACCATCGACACTGACACCAATACGGTTACCACGTTCAAGGGTGACGGGCCAGAAGGGAATGGTCGAGATGCAGACCGAGAGGGTGTCCTTGGAAGAGGAATAATCGAAGGGGATGTCTATATGAGCAGAGGTGAGACGCGCAGGATTCTGCACAGGGTCGAGTGGTTCACCCATCTGGAGAGCCATCCAGTCTGTGCCGATTCCCTCTATGAGACGGAATGGAGCACGCACCTTCACTTGTCCAAGGTTCATGTGCTGGTCATAAATAGGATGCCGTTGATGATCAGGTAAGCGATGAGCATGAGTGGGAGCTGTGACCAATTCTGGCATGAGCTGATATAAGGCACAATAACCAGGGGGTATTTGCGAAATCATCTGGTTCCATTTGCCCGAAAGCTGCGTGTTGTAAGTGTCAAGGAGCGTTTGAAGGCTGTCAAAGGCTTGAGTTGCCTCTCTTGCAGCCTCCGCATCTCCCGTTTCGTGATTGCGCTGTGCCATAAGAAACTTACGGTTCATCTGACAGGCAGACTTGACGCTGTAAGCAATGATTTCAAAGAAGGATGGTTGCAGAACAGGAGGTAGTTCCTGCTGAATGGCATCGATGCGGTCAGAAATACGCTGATAGTCTGCAAGGCGCTTCTGTGCAGTGCCTGACTCAAAAGAGAAGTCTGTATCGTGCAGCTTACTGTTCTCCTGATTGTCCCACTCTATTTCATAACCCATGAATTCGGGTTTTCTTTCCCATGCCAAACGATAGTAAGTGTCGAGAATCCGTTGGAAATCACGCTCATACTTTTTCCCATATATAGAAGCAAGCCATATAGCTTGGTATTGGTTCACATTCTCATAAGTGAAGGAAGAGAAATTCCATGCCATGTCAAAGAAATGCTGCATTTCCATCTCCATCGGCTTGATGTCGCCAACATTCAGCAGCCAGTAGCGGTCTGCTCCTGCATCATAAGCTTTTTTCAGTTCCTCATACATCAGCATGGGAGCTGTGGTGGCTATCCAGATGTTGTCATGCGGGGTTCCCAGATAGCTGAGGTGATAGTACACACCTGAACCGCCCTTGCGCTGACGTTCCTGCTCGTTTGACACGCGTTTCATATACCCATAGTTGTCATCAGGCCACACCAGCGTGATGTCATCAGGTACACGAAGACCTGCATCGTAGATGTCCAACGTCTCTTTGTAAGGAACAAATATTTGGGGAATGTCTGCAGCAGGCTTCCGCTTGTGGGTTTCCAATATTTTCCGCTGATCCGCAAACACCGTTTCCAAAGTCCTTGCACGGACTTTCGGGTCTGTGGAGCCTTTCATCGCCTCATCATGCAAACCGCGCATGCCAGTCGTGTAGATGTTGTCATATTGAGCCGTCTCACGCAGGCGGTTGTCCAACTTCTTCCAAATCGTTTCCTTGTTAGTCAGGTAATTCCATTCGCCATCACGTTCCTTATCCCATTCAGAAGGAGCTGCATTATTAAAGAGCAGCGGTTCACAATGGCTTGTTGTAATCATAATGCCCCACTCTGCCGCCACTTTCTGACTTTCCGGATGACTGTAGAAAGCGCCCGTGCAGTCGTGCATGGCAGGTGCCAACATATTGGCTTTCAAGCGCAACAGCAGCTCACACACTTTGTCGTAGGTTTTCGGACCTATATCATTCAGTTCTTTTTCAAAGTTCTCAGCAGCCCACGTCTTCATTCCCCAGTCCTCATCGTTAATGAAAATGCCACGATACTTGATGGTGGGTGACTTGGATGTATAGTTTTCCTTATAATCAAGTGTCTTCTTTTTCTGCACAGGCACATCGGCAAACCAATACCACGGAGACACACCGATACGCTCACTCACGTGGAATGCGCCGTATGCAGCCCCTCTCGCATCACTACCTACAATGATGAGGCGGTTGCCTTTGGTGACAATCTTGTAGCGTTCCCAGCACCCCCTGACATCACTCACATCCACGCCCAACGATGCCGGCAGATGCTCCACGGTTGCCAAGACAACCTCATTCTTGGAAGATGCTGTTCCCGATGTCTCCACCACGGGTTTCACTCCTGTCACCCGTTCGATGTCCTCACTCAGCACCACGCCCATCTTCTTCACCAAAGCGGCATCCTCTTCAGCCACCACAATACGACACTGCTTCAAATCGACCGCGCCAGCCGACAAGAAGCAGCAAATCAAGACTAAGAAAAAGAAACAGATTTTTTTCATTCAACCCACACCTTTCTGCCGTTTCTGATATAGATTCCGTGTTTGGGATTTGAAACCTTGCGTCCCTGCAAGTCATAGATTTCATTTTCCATAAGGAAAGGTGAAGCGGGCACAGCGCTGATGGCTGTTGACACATAACTATTTGCCGTCAGGGAAAGTTGCCCCAAGATGCAGTCACTCCATTCCTGTTCTGCCGAATAAAGGGCAATGACATAATTGCCCTGCTCTGTGATGTCAAACTCAAAGGTCTGCTGTTTCAACGAACCAAAACTATTGGATGCATTATTGCCAATATTGATGGTTGGGGTATATATCTGACTTGCAACGCTCACGCTACCAACACGTTTCTCAATACTCAGTTCAATGGGCGCAAAATCAGGTTTGTTCCAATTGCAAATCTTATATTTCAACGTATAGTGTCCGGGCGCCATACTGATGGTTGTGCCGCTTTCAGAGAGACCAAACTTTGCCCAACCCTGATGGGCTTTCCCCTCGATGTTGCGGAAATAGAGTCCATAGTCCAATCCACGAGGTGAACCCGTGAACTGCAAGACACGACACCCCTGCGAATATCCACTACCGTAACCCACACGCTTTTCAGAGCCATCGAAAGTGACCCAGCCTGCAGGCAGCGCTCCTCCCTCGGTAAAAGCCGTGGAGATGGTAAGGGTCAGGGGTGATTGCAGCATCACCTCCACGGTGGCTGTGCCCGTCTCGCCATCGTTGTCAGTGGCAACGACCTTCAACGTATGTTTACCCACCTTGCCACCCGTCAATGTAGCCTTGTAAGGTTTTGCAGTGCAAGTGGACAACAGAGTTGTTCCATCATAGAACTCCACCTTCTCAATGGTTCCATTGGAGTCATCAGCAGTGGCAGTGACAGCAATGTCTGGAAAGGTTTCCTCGCCGGTAGGAGCATAATTAACATACCTAACACCCGAGGTAGGTGCTGTAATCTTCACGCTGGGCGCTGTCTTGTTCAGCGAGTAACGCTTGCAGAAGTTCCAAATCTCTTTACCAGTGTACACCTGACGTTCCTTGCAAATCCAGTGTCCTTTGTCCTTTAACTCCAAAAGCTTGACTTCAACACCGTCGTTGCCAGGTCCCCAAGTGTGCATCTTGGCCCCAGAAAAACCATTGTAATTTGAAACGACCTTGTCTGTCGTTGGACAACCATTGTGCTGAATCCAAGGGTTCAGCGCTGGTTGCACACCTCCGAAGTTGTCGGCTGTTCCTTGGATATGCAAAATAGGCACAGCACGAGTGGTCGATTTAGGAGTTACGACTGAAGGGCCACTGCAAGAAACAAAAGCAGCAATGATATTGGACATCTTGTTGATGGCGTTGTACGTCAGCATGCCACCCATCGAGAACCCGCCGAGGTAGATGCGGTTACGGTCAATCTTGTGCAGCGTCACCATCCTTTCGATGATAGCCTTGATGAAATTGATGTCGCGGTCACCACCAGTGTCCCATGCTCTGTCTATACCATTGGGGAACACACAGATAAACTTGGCAGTGTCACACACGGCTTCCATGCTGACATTGTCATTCTTGAACTCGCTGTTCTGCATCCAGTTGGCATCTTGGTTATAGCCATGGCAGAAGATAAGCAAAGGACGGTTCTCACCTAAATTCTTAGGCACAATGACATTATACGAACGATTAGTGCCGTTGACGGTGATGTTGTCAGCCTTCACGGACAGGAATCCCGCCACAAGCAGGATGAATGAAAGAACGGAATGTTTCATGTTGAGTAGTCTCATATACGGTTTGGAAATTGGAATTAGGTTTTATTGTGCAAATTTAGCACAAATTACCCCTTTCCTCCTTTACTGCAGGTTACATTTTCTTTTCTTTATCGTTCATTCTTCCCCATATTAGGCAGAATCAGGCACAAAAAAAGAGGAGAATCGCATCACTGCGGCTCTCCTCCCCAATCACTCTTTTTCTATCCAGTAAAAGAAATGTATATTTTTGTCGTGTTTAATTTGTGAGATTCTTTTATTTGATGTACACTCGTTCCCCCTTACTATTGAGATAGATGCCAGGAGTGGTGGGCATGCCATTGATGGTTGTTCCATTCATGGACACCCAACGGCCAGATTTCCTGCTCTGCTGTTCCACGGACTCAATGTCCGAGGCTATACCTTCTGACACCTGAGCCTTGCGCTGCTTGGCATCAGCCCCACTATTGGGACGCTGTGGGGGATTAGGCTTGCCATTCGGTTTGCCGTTGAACTTACCATTGGGCATGCGGCGCATCCGTTCAGACTTCATGCGCTGCAGGTTCATCCTTTCCAACTGTTTCATCTTTTCGTACTGACGCTGGGTGAGCACGGTGAGGAAACGCTTGTAGTAGGTCTCTTCCACATCGATGGTGGCACGGCTGCGAGCGAAACGGCTGGCATTCATTTTCTCCAGCTCCTCGTCTGTTGGTTGGTGGTATTTAGGTTTTTCACCTCCCTGAGGCTTTCCCTGCTTTGCTGCAGGATGGTTGGAATACTTCTCCCATACCGTTTTCAATTCGCTGCGATAATCCACATAGATAGGAACAAACTTCGTGGTCTTCTCTTCGTCCAGCTGAAGCTGACACGCCATGCGTGCTGCCAGCCTTTGTGATAGTTGTTCTTCAGTCAGTCTTTGAGGCTTGCCACCCTGTTTGGGTTGAGCCATCAGTGTGCATCCTGCCACGAAGAGGAATGCCACTGCCATTGAAAGAATCCTTTTCATATTCATACTATTTTTTCAGTGGTTATAAAACTGTATTGTCTATATTCTCGTAGATGGCAATCCACTCATCGAGTGCATCGTCAGTCATGTAAGTTTCGACCGACTCGTCTGCCAGCAGATTCGCCTCTGACTGCTCTGAGCGTTGGAGAGCATAGAATGACACTCCTGCAATGAGCAGCACCACAGCCGCTGCCGACATCCAGAAACGGCTGCGAGAGTGAACCGTTGGCAATTGAGAATTGACGACGGTCTTCTCCATCAATCGCCCGTGCATCTCATCGAAAAAGCCTTCCGGCACTGTGTATGGCATACGCTTGCCGATGTTGTTGAGTTGCTCTTCCATATCTATTTAGTTTATTTAAGTTGCGCAAGTTTTATTTATTTGAAGTTATAGAGGTTATAGAAGTTCTCGCTTCGCTCAGTTGACAGTTGACAATTGACAGTTGACAATTAGGCTGACGCGATGCTTACACCCCGCATGGCAATTCCTCATTCCTCATTCCTCATTCCTAATTTCCAATGACTGGGTATCGTCGTTAGCTCCTTTAACTTCGATTACTCCGTCACTTCCGAAATTTGAGTTAGTTTAGTAGTTCATTCTTAATTTTCTCTTTGGCATGGTGATATGCAACCTTGAGGGTAGCCACCTTACTACCAGTCACTTCGCTAATCTCCTCATAACTCATCTCGTCATAGTAGCGCATGTTGAACACCATGCGTTCCTGCTGGCTCAATCGGAGGATTGCCTGTTGCAGGCGCACACCTTCCACATCTTCCCAATCCACATACTCCGATGCTGTCAGACGGTTCAACAGCACATCCTCCTCGCTCAGTTCAGACATCGTCCGTTCTCTCATCTTGTTGAGATGACGGATGCACTCGTTAGTGGCTATCCTGTACACCCACACTTTCAGCAGCTCCTTCTTCCTCAGTTTTTCCAAGCCCTGATACACACGAATGAAGGTCTCCTGCATCACGTCCTGCGCATCCTCGTGGCTGACCACCATGCGGCGGATATGCCAATAGATGGGGCGTTCGTACTGTTTCAGCACGGCTTCAAACGTAGGCGCGTCATCGTCTTGCCGTCCCAACCGCATCAATCTCATATCAAAAGTACTTTCGTTGTGTGTATATTGTAAAGAAACTTCAAAAAGGCAAAAGTTAATGCAGGAAAACTAATTTTTATACAAAAAAGTTTTCCTGCATCATTTTCAAAGACAGGTTGTATCACTTCACATAGATAGTCTTGGCGTCTGAACCTGTACGGACAACGTTATAGCCCTTCTGCGGTTGAGACATAGGAACACCTGCCAGTGTGTAATAGGCTGTTGTCTGATTTTGAGAGGCATTGGGAACCTGAACACTGGACATTTCCTCATCGGTGGCAGTATGGAGTTCGATGTTAGTCACACTGATGTTGTCAGCGTTATCATTGCGAGTCAAGGCAAAGATATATTCACCCCAGCCATCCTCCACCTTGAAGCAGAAAGCTGCATCTTCTCCCACCTTAGCAGTAGTGTCAAGCACATAATCTCCACCTATTTTCTTGATACGTACCAAGAAATCCTTACCCACATCACCTGAAGACTTAAAGGTCAGTTTGTAGTTTCCCTTGTCAAGCTGGAACGAGCGATACACGTTGTGGTCGCTGTTGTCACTGGCATGCTTAGCACCACCATATCGAAGAATGGTCTTACCTGAATTTATCCATCCATGTTGAGCAGGGTGATAGCCTTCTTCTTCCACTCGTGGCATCCACTTAAGCGTGGCATCACAAGGAGTGTCCAAGGTATACTGCTTGAAGTGAGCCCACATGGTTTTTGCAGAATTACCTTCCGGTGTGTTGTTGGTAATATCATTATGTCCCATTCCATCCATTTCGTAGTACACGTACGGAAACCCTCCTTCGGTTGCCTCATACACACTCTTCGTGTACTTGCCAGAAACAGTTGTCTTCACTGGTACCGGATTTGCTCCCACTCTTGCGACCATTTCATCTACAATCGTGGGCATCAATGAATACTTTACAAAATCGTCCGCCTTTCCATGAATGTGAAGGAATGGCACAGGACGTACACCAGTATGACGGAAGTGGAATTCATTCATCTGGAATCCACTGATGGAAGCAAATGCCGCGAAAATGTCAGCACAAGTGTTGGAGAGCGCATAGGTCATCATACCACCATTAGAGAATCCACAACAGTAAATGCGCTTGCTGTCCACCGAATAGTTCTTTTTCACGTCTTCAATAACAGCCTTAATGAACTCGACATCAGCATTGACCTCACCAGAAGAGACCCAACCCGTCGTATTCATTCCAGCCAAATAAAAATCCACCGTCTTTCCTTGTGGATAGACAACGATGAAACCTTCATCGTCAGCTACCTCTGTCGTCATTGGACGGTTAGCCCACTGATTGCCATTAGCACCATGGAGCGACACCACCAACGGAGCGTTATCCGCCACATTAGCCGGCACATACAATCGATAAGAACGTGTCTCTGTTTTCCCTTTGTCGTCTTTCACGGAGATGTTCACAATTTTGTCCACCTTCGCCGCAAATCCCTGCATGCCACAAAGCAGCATCAGGGCAAATACAAAAAATAACTTTTTCATAGAGTAAGATAGATAAATGAGTGTTTTGTAGTTGAAGTTACTTATTTAAGTTTCGCAAATTTCACTTTCTTGTAGTTATTGAAGTTATAGAAGTTATCGCTTCGCTCAGTTGACAATTGAGAGTTGACAAACTCATCGTACATCGTACATCGTTCATCGTACATTTCCCTGATCTCCTTCTCGTTGCCAGATTTCGTCGTTTACTTCGTTAACTCCATTAACTTCGTCACTTCCGAAAGTTGAGTTACTTATATTTATTAACAAGTTCCCGTTCTTCCTCTGTAAAGTCCGAGGTATCCTGATTCCATTGGGGATCAGGCATGTACCACCAAAGTGACTTGAAGTAGGCTGCCAATTTCTGGTCTTTGAACACATACCCACGATTGGCATAAGGAAGGTTACGCAAGATGCGAGAGTTGGGAATGCCATTGGTCGTGGCATTGGCGGGTATCCGAAGGTCGTCATCCGTCTCTTCCATCATTTCGTAAGGCACCAACATATTCATGGGGGCGGTACGATCATAAAAACGTCCCAATTTGAAATCCTCACGAGAGAAAAGAGCCCCTTCAGCAGAATCAATATGGATGTCATCCGTTGGACGGAAATTCTTAGCGTGCCATTCATAAGTGCCATTACGCAAAGAGAACTCATAATACTCCATGTCATATCCGCCATTAACGACATGCATCTTACCAGTCCCCTCTGCCAAACGCCATTGGGCAGCACTCCACATCGGATCTTTGGCTATACAGAACTGCTTGGCTGTTTTCTCAGCCTTGATACGAAGTGTGAAATCATCTATCTGATGGTTTGCCCAACGCATGGCTGGTTTCAACCAATAAGGAATGCCGAAATGGTTATAGATTCCCCCTGACATCTGATATCGGTAAGTGTGATGAACCACATTCTTGCCCTCCGTAAAGTTGGCTTTGAAACAATATGCATAGGAATAGTCGATGTTTTCTTTAGTCTGCTTATTAATGATGCCTGAGATCGCATCATCAGAATCCTCAAGGTCACGCCACTGATTGAGGTCAAGCGGCACGAAATCGGTTGGCTCATCTTCCGAGCTATGATGCACTACATAGTTGCGGATAGGGAGTTTTGCCCCATTCATCTCAACCGTGAAATCGTAAATATAAGGGTGCTTACCCGACCTGTCCAAATCATCCCCAGTATTGTAAGGTGACGAAGCTTCAAAACCCACATCCACCACTTTCGCAGCTCCACGATTGGTGAATTCATAAAGCACGTCCACGCTTGCGTATCCGTCATCCTGAATACTGATGGTCAGCACTTCCTTGGTCACTGCCACATCCGTTTCCTGTAAGGGAACAATTTGGTTTCCATTCACATAAAACGAACCATCATTGGCACTTGCCAATATGGCAATAATCCACAAAATTGATGTTGTCAGAAGTTTCATTTTCATTATCTTTTTTGATGATTGATGATGCAAAGATAAAAAAAAGTAACGAGTTAGAAGGGATGAGTTGGGATTTTTTTATACCTTTGCCTCGTTTTTTCAATGATGAAGCAACTAATATTAAGCATATTATGGCTGTTTGTGGCGGGAACAGCATGGAGTATTCCTGCCCAACTAAGACCTTTCACTGTAACGAACAGTGACGGCACTGTGCTGACCATCACCCTATGTGGTGACGAGTGTTGTCATTTCTATGCCACGTTAGATGGTGTACCTGTAGTAGAAGATGCCAATGGTGACTGGCGATTGGCACCCGAACTCACCGATTCCATCAACAAGGTGTGGAACGAAAAAAGCACACGGCTCAACTTGCGCCGTCAGCAACGTGCTTTACAGAACAAGACCAGGCAAGCATTTGGCTATCCATCCTCCTATACTGGGAAGAAGAAAGGCATTGTCTTATTGGTGAACTTTGCCAACAAAGCAATGAAAAGCACCCATACGAGAGACACGTTCGACAAAATGTTCAACCAAGTGGGATACAACGAAGACAACATCGTCGGCTCTGTCCACGATTATTTTTATGACCAATCCTACGAGCAGTTCGACCTTTCTTTCGATGTGTATGGTCCCATCGTAGTCAGCCAGGACTATGTTTATTATGGTGCAAATAGTAAAGGTGGTGACGACCAACGAGTGGGAGAACTCACCACAGAGGTATGTCGATTGGCAGATACAAAATACGACATCAATTGGGCTGACTATGATTGGGATGGCGACAAAGAGGTGGATCAGGTTCTCATCATCTATGCTGGTAGCGGAGAGCATGCCAACAACGACAAGAACACCATCTGGCCACACGAATCATCACTCACTATTCTCAAGACATTCGGAGACGGGGAAGGTCCTATCAAATTTGGTGGAATAAAAATTGACACCTATGCCATGACTTGCGAGCTGGCCAACGACAACAGCAGCACCCTGAACGGCATTGGCACTGCCTGTCATGAGTTCAGCCACTGCCTCGGACTTCCCGATTTCTACGATGCCAATTATTCAGGTGGCTATGGCATGCAGCATTGGGACATCATGGCTTCTGGCAGCAACAACGGAATGTATTACAATAGCGAATGCCCAGCAGGTTTCACTGCCTATGAACGTTGGTTTGCCGGATGGCTCGACTTGATTGAATTGAATGAGCCAACCACTATCACCGACATGCCCTGCCTTCAGGATGAGCCCGTGGCATACGTCATCTACAACGACGGCAACCGCAACGAATACTTCATCCTTGAGAACCGCCAATCCAAAGGTTGGCACCAATATGTCAGCACCTTCACCGGTATGCATGGGTTGCTCGTCACACACGTGGATTATGACCGATATAAATGGGTGCTCAACACCGTCAACACATTGAAAAAGCACCAACGTATGACCATCATCTGCGCAGGAGGTGAATATGGCACTTATTCAGGCAAAAGCTATATTATCACCGCCTCACAATATCGTTCCCAACTCTTCCCTGGCAGAAAGAATGTGACAGCACTCACTAATGATTCCCATATTGACTATGGCGGGAAGCTCTTCAACAAAAATACTGACGGCACTTTATTCATGAACAAGCCCATTACCGACATTCAAGAAAGCAACGGGTTGATTTCCTTTAAGTTCATGGGTGGAAACGAAGCAATGGACATTCATGACTTGGCAGACGCCAAACTACCTGTCACCTACTACACACTGGATGGCATTCGTGTTGAGAGCCCTCAAACACCAGGCATTTATCTAGTCAGACAAGGTACACAAACACACAAAGTCTTCCTCAAATAAAAGACTCAACTTTCTGAAGTGACGAAGTTAATGGAGTTAACGAAGTAAACGACGATACATAGCAACGAGAAGGACATCAGGGAAATGTACGATGTACGATGTACGATGAACGATGAACGATGAACGATGAACGATGAGTCTGTCAACTGTCAATTGTCAACTGAGCGAAGTGATAACTTCTATAACTTCAATAACTACAAGAAAGTGAAGCTTGCGAACCTTCAGCTCGACGAAGTCAAACTTGAGTCAATTATCCTTGTACCATTCAGCATACATGATGTAATGCTTGGCAATTCCAATGTTGAGTTCCTTCGCCTGTTCGGGATCCACCTTCTTGATGAATTTTGCCGGCACACCACCCCACATCTCTCCGTCACCCACCTGTGTGCCCTTCAACACCAAGGCACCTGCTGCAATAATCGCGCCCTCGCCTATCACGGCATCATCGAGCACTGTCGCACCCATGCCAATCAGAGCACCACTCTTCACTGTGCAGCCATGCAAGGTCACGTTGTGTCCGATGGTCACATCGTCACCAATCTCAATCGCTGCTTTCTTATATAAAGTATGCAGACATGACCCATCCTGTATGTTCACGCGGTTACCTATCTTGATGTAGTTCACATCACCACGCACCACCGCATTAAACCACACCGTACATTGGTCGCCCATCTGCACATCGCCCACAATTGTGGCGTTCTCGCTGAAATAGCAGCCCTCGCCCCATTTGGGAGTCAAGCCGCACACTGTCTTGATTAAAGCCATTCTTATTTACTATTTGACAATTTACGATTAATTGTTTAGGGGTTTAGATTTTCCGCAAGCGAATCACCCTGCTGGCGAACTGTCCGCTCATCGTCGCTTCGATGCCCGTCTCCATCAGGAACTTACCCGAGAAAGTCTTGCCTTCAAAGTTGCGTCTTCTTCCCGTTCCCTCAAACTCATTGAGGCGGTAGGTCGCATCAGGGTCAAGACCTGCCATATGCCAACGGGGAGCTTCCAAACCGATGTAGTTCTCAAACTTATAACAAAAGAACACAGCCTCGTTCTTGTCATCACTCACAAACATCTCACTACAGAAACCCTGATTCTCGTAAGGTGAAAGCAGACGATAGAGGTCACCTTGCTGCACAAGAGGACGAATCTCCTTGTAGAATGCCACTGCCTTCTTCGCGTAGGCACGCTCCTGCTCATTTAAGTCACTGGGCTTCATCTCCATGCCCAGACGCCCTGTCATCGCCACATCGAAGCGGAACTTCAACGGAATTACACGTCCCGTCTGGTGGTTAGGCGAGGCGCTCACGTGCTGAGCCATCGCCATCGGAGGGAAGAAGTGGCTGGTGCCCCATTGAATGAAGAGTCGCTGCTGGGCATCAGTGTCATCACTTACCCAAAACTCGTCGAAATATGGCAACGCACCCCAGTTTACACGACCACCACCACTTGAACATAGTTGAATGACGAGGTCGGGATGAGCCTTGCGGATACGCTCCAATGCACTGCGCAATCCCAGATGATAATCCACGAAGAGGTGACTCTGCTTATCTGCCGTCAGATAGCTGCTACCAAAATTCTGCATCGACATGTTGCAGTCCCATTTGATATAGTGCAGCGTCGGGTTCTCCTTCACCAAATTGTCCACGATGCCCACTACAAAGTCCTGCACTTTAGGGTTCGAGAGATCGAGCACCAGCTGTGTGCCGCCACGCCCTTTCGCCAATTCTCGGGTAGGATGTGCCACCACCCAATCAGGATGCGCCTCAAAGAGTTCGCTCTTACTGTTGGTCATTTCGGGTTCTATCCAAATGCCGAACTTCAAACCACGGTTCTCAGCAGCCTTCACCAAGGCAGGAATGCCGTTAGGCAGTTTTTGTGTATCAGTCACCCAGTCGCCCAAGCCCTGTGTGTCATCCGTGCGTCGATACTTACGTCCGAACCAACCATCATCCACAACGAACAATTCACCACCCAACTCCTTGATGCCATCCATCATCTGTTCGCACACCTCTTGATTCACGTTCATATAGACGCCTTCCCATGAGTTCAGCAAAATCTCGCGCAGAACATGTCCATTGTGCAGCTGCACGTTGCGGCCCCATCGGTGGAAAGCCCGACTCACACCACCCTTACCCTCATTGCTGAAGGTCAATGCCAGTTCTGGGGTCGTAAAGGTTTCGCCAGATTTCAACGTATAGGCTGTATGCAAATCATCAATACCAGCCAAAAGTGTATGTCTGTTCTTGCCACGCGTCTCGATGCGAAGTTTGTAGTTGCCCGTCCAACAAAGGGCAGCACCCACCACACGCCCACAGTTCTCTTGCGGCTTGCCGTCGAGAGAAATCATGACCTCTGCACGGTCATCCATTGCCGTGCGCACTCCATCATGATTCACAATGGTTTTCAAGCCAGCCGTCAGCGGCTCTTCAGTCATGCCTGCCTCCTGTCCCCACGCTCCATGAAAATGAGTAAGCCAGGCGCCCTCTTGACGAAAAGTCATCACACCGCTGGCATACTGCTCCATCTTGACAGGTTTCTTTTCACCATTGCGAATCACCGACCATGTCACAATCACATCGCTCTTATCGTCAGCACGGTAATACAAATCCACAAAAAAATCATACGTCTTGTCTTTCAGCGACACAATTGTTTCATTGCCCCGTTGCTGGCAACCCGTCACCACCAATTCCGTGGTCATATTACCATCAGCATGCGTCACGCTCAGCGCCGTCTCGTCGAAACTATTGCGACCAAAAGCAGGATAGGCATCTCCATTCAGACCTGAGGCATCATACACCTCATGCGCCTGTTCCGGCTTGATACGAGAACCATAATACTGGATACGTGGCGTCTGGCCCTCGTTCACAGCGAGCATCAACGTCGTCTTGGGCGTGTTCACAAACACGTCTTTGGCACTGGCAACCTGACACATGGTCAAGGCAAGGACGAAAAGAACTAATTGTCTCATTGGGCAAGAATAGTATTTTTGTGAGTGAATAATTGGTATTAACCACAGAATCTCTGCAAGATTCCATTTGTGACTACAAAGTTACGAATAAAAATTCCCCACCACCAAAATATCGGGCAAAAATTTACTTTTGTGTAGATTACTTAACTTTCTGAAGTTAAAAATGAAGTGAAAAGGGGAGTGAAAGCATTTACTCAACGTTCTGAAGTTATCGCTGCGCTCGAAGTAATCGAAGTTAAAGGAGTTAACGACGATACCTGGCAGTGAGAAAATCATCAGATAAATGTACGATGTACGATGAGTTTGCCAACTGTCAATTGTCAACTAAGCGCAGCGCTCACTTCGGTAACTTCATTTACTTCAAATAAATTAAACTTGCGAACCTTTAGACGGAGTCAATCTTAAATTATCTAAAAAAATTGTTCGATAATATGATTATACTTATATTTGCATTCGAAAATGTGATTACACAATATGGAACAAATCAAGGGAAAGATATCACAAATTATTGGTCCAGTGGTGGATGTGCAGTTCTCGGCAGAGAAACTGCCACGCATTCACGATGCTCTCACCATCGAGCGTGAAGAAGGACGACGCATGGTGGTGGAGGTGCAGCAGCATCTGGGCGAGAACACGGTGCGCTGTGTGGCGATGGAGAGCACTGATGGACTTAGACGCGGCATGGAGGTGGCGGCACTGGGACGCCCCATCACGATGCCTGTTGGAAATCAGGTGAAGGGACGATTGATGAACGTGAGTGGCGATGCCATCGACGGCATGGAGGAGATGAGTCGCGAGGGGGCTTTGCCCATCCATCGGGAAGCACCGAAGTTTGAAGAACTGTCGCCTGCACAAGAGGTGCTCTACACGGGCATCAAGGTGATTGACCTGATTGAGCCGTATGCGAAGGGTGGTAAGATTGGGCTCTTCGGTGGTGCCGGTGTGGGCAAGACTGTGCTGATTCAGGAACTCATCAACAACGTGGCGAAGAAAAATAACGGTTTCTCGGTCTTCACGGGTGTGGGAGAACGCACACGTGAGGGCAATGACCTCTTGAGGGAGATGATTGAGAGTGGTGTCATCCGCTATGGCGACAAGTTCAAGGAGGCGATGGAAGAAGGAAAGTGGGATTTGAGCCTCATCGATAAGGAGGAACTGAAAAAGAGTCAGGTGAGCCTTGTGTTTGGACAGATGAACGAGCCTCCTGGTGCACGTGCATCGGTGGCGTTGTCGGGCTTGACCATTGCCGAGTCGTTCCGCGATGGTGTGAGCGGTGGAAAAGGCGGTGACATCTTGCTGTTCATCGACAACATCTTCCGCTTCACACAGGCTGGTTCGGAGGTATCAGCCCTGTTGGGACGTATGCCTTCTGCCGTGGGTTATCAACCTACCTTGGCAAGTGAGATGGGACAGATGCAGGAGCGCATCACCTCAACAAAGAATGGTTCCATCACGTCGGTACAGGCGGTGTATGTGCCTGCCGACGACTTGACTGACCCCGCTCCTGCCACAACCTTCTCTCACTTGGATGCCACAACGGTGCTGAACCGTAAGATTGCAGAGTTAGGTATCTATCCTGCTGTTGACCCATTGGATTCCACGTCGCGCATCCTCGACCCCAACGTGGTGGGCGAGGAGCACTACCAGACGGCACAGCGCGTGAAGCAGATTCTGCAACGCAACAAGGAATTGCAAGATATCATCAGCATCCTCGGCATGGAAGAACTCTCCGACGAGGACAAGACAACAGTGAACCGTGCTCGACGCGTGCAGCGATTCCTGTCACAACCGTTCGCTGTGGCTCAACAGTTCACGGGTGTACCAGGCGTGATGGTGAGCATAGAGGACACTATCAAGGGCTTCAAGATGATTCTGGACGGTGAGTGCGATGACCTGCCCGAACAGGCATTTCTCAATGTCGGAACCATTGAAGAGGCGTTTGAGAAGGCAAGGAAAATCAGTGAGGAGTTGAGAGTTAAGAGTTAAGGGTATGCATCTACAAATCATCACACCTACAGGCACACAATACGAGGGGGAAGTGAAGCGTTTCCAGTTCACCTCGGCAACGGGACTTATGGAGTTCTTGCCAGGTCATGCACCGATGATAGCGGAGCTGAAGGAGGGGAGCATTCACACGGAAAGTGAAGCGATCAATTGCGGCAATGGTGTGGTGAGGATTGAGAATGACGAAATAAAAGTGGTATGTGAGCCAGCCCGTCAGCTGGATGAATCATAAAGGCATGGTTAAAAGACTGCTTATATATATAATATGTGCATTGGCTTTCGCCGCACCCATCAGAGCGGAGGAGGAAGAGCTGGATGTGTCCAAGCTCATCTTCGAGCATTTGGGTGACAGCTACGAGTGGCACATCACGAAGGGGGCAGTCATTCCCCTACCCTGCATTCTCATCGGAGAGGGAGGCGTGGATGTGTTCATGTCGGACAAGCTGGAGCATGGAGCGACTTATAAGGGATACCATATAGCCGAGGGGGGAGACCACGAGGGAAAGATTGTGAATGCGGCTGGTGAACGCCCCTTCGACATCAGCATCACGAAGAATGTGCTGGAGCTGTTCATTGTGTGCTTCTTGCTATGTTCGGTGGTGTTGGGCTTGGCACGATGGTACAGGAAGAATGGATACAAGAAAGCACCAGGTGGTTTTGTGGGCATGATGGAAGCAGTCATTGATTTCATAGACAAGGATGTGGCAAAGGAGAGCATCGGACATGGATATGAGAAATTCTCTCCCTATCTGATGACTGTGTTCCTCTTCATTCTGACCAGCAACCTCTTAGGACTTATCCCCGTCTTCCCGGGTGGAGCAAACCTGACAGGCAACATCGCCGTCACACTGACGTGTGCTGTCACCGCCTTCATCGCCATCAACTGCTTCGCGCCAAAGGGGTACTACAAAAGCATCTTCTGGCCCGATGTGCCCATTTTCCTCAAGGCGCCGCTGCCCATCATGCCGACCATCGAGTTTATCGGGGTCTTCACGAAACCCTTCTCGCTGACCGTCCGTCTCTTTGCCAACATCATGGCAGGACACATCATCATCCTCGCTTTGACCAGTGTGGTGTTTGTGACGGCGAAGATGGGCACCGCCATGTGTGCCTCGATGACGGCTGTGAGCGTCCTTTTCTGCATCTTCATGAACTGCCTCGAACTGCTCGTGGCGTTCATCCAAGCATATGTGTTCACCATCCTGACCGCCAACTTCATAGGATTGGCGCACGATGAGTGAAGCCAGTGAAACTGGAAAGACAAGTAAAACTATAGGAACCCCCAAAAATTACATCAATCAAGTAAGCTAAAAGAAGAAAGTACAAACAACTAAAAACCATAAAATTATGATTCTTGAAGCAGTAGAAGCAGGCATGAGCCTTGCACAAGTCGGAGCAGCCATTGGTGCTGCCATCGCAGTGATTGGTGCCGCATTCGGCATCGGAATGATTGGTAAGTCAGCCACAGAGAGCATTGCCCGTCAGCCATCAGCTGCGAGCAACATCCGTACCTCCATGATTCTGACCGCCGCCTTCATTGAGGGTGTGGCGTTGTTTGCCATCGTGGTGTGCCTCCTCGTTGTGCTGAAGTAAGTTTTCCAAAGAACTAGTATCACTAGAACAGACTAGTATATCTAGCTAAAAGAAAAAAGATGAATCCACTCATACCAGACCCGGGATTGCTCTTCTGGATGGTACTCTCCTTCGGTGTGGTGTTCTTCCTGCTGGCGAAGTTTGGCTTCCCAGTTATCGTGAAGGCCATCAACGAACGCAAGGAGTTCATCGAGATGTCGCTCCTCTCTGCCAAGCAAGCCAATGAAAAATTGGCAAGCATCCAAACAGAGGGTGAGAAGTTGTTGGCTGATGCCAAGGCACAACAGAAAGACATCATTGCCAGTGCCATGCAGGAAAAGAAACAGATTGTGCAGGCCGCACAGGACGAAGCGCAAGCTGCTGCCAACCAGATGATTGAAGAGGCACGGCAGAGCATTCAGGCGGAGAAGGAACGAGCCTTGCAAGACGTGCGGCAAGAGGTGGCAAGCCTCGCCCTCGACATTGCAGAGAAGGTAATTGGTGAACGGATGAAGGACGATGCCATTCAGAAAAAGGCCATCGAGCAACTCATTGACAAGCTCTGAGCCCGCAACTTTCATTTTTCGCCATTCAACTGTCAACTAAAACATGATGAACGGAAGTATTGCCAAACGGTATGCCACAGCCTTGTACGAAGAGGCGAAGGCGCAGTTCGTAGATCAACAAATCTATGAACACCTCGGTATGCTCCATACCACCATGAAAGCAGAGCCCGACTTGCAAATGGCACTCATCAACCCACGTGTCACGGCTGAGAAGAAGTACAAGCTTCTCCTGTTGGCATCGGGTCTTGACCCTGAAGCTAACACGCTATACACACGGTTCCTTCGCCTGCTACTGAAAAACCATCGTGAGAACCAGTTGCGCATCATCATTTTCGTCTATCGGGACATGTACAGAGAGCAGCATGGCATTGACCGCGTGGTGTTTGAAACGGCGGTAGAAGTTGATGACACCATCGTTGACCACTTGACCGAGCGCATCAAGGCGCATCGGAATCGCGAAGTGGAATGTGTCCACAAGGTCAATCCCAACCTCATTGGTGGCTTCAGGCTCCGCATCGGTGACCGCCACTATGATTATAGTTACAGACATCAACTTGAAAAGATAAGGAAAGAATTATGTCCGACCCCATAAAAGTAAGTGAAGTGACAGCGATGCTGCGCCAGCAACTCGCCGACATCGACAACGAAGAGAACACCCTCGGCAACGAAACCGAGGTAGGTACCGTACTGACTGTCAGTGACGGTGTGGTTCGTGCCTATGGACTCCGCAATGCAGAAGCTGGCGAACTCCTTCAGTTCGACAATGGCATGGAAGCCATCGTGATGAACCTTGAGGAAGACAATGTGGGCGCTGTGCTGCTTGGTCCAACCGACAATATCGAGGAGGGCGACATCGTGAAACGTACAGGACGCATTGCTTCCATCGCCGTGAGTGAAGGGATGGTAGGACGTGTTGTTGACACCCTCGGACATCCTATTGATGGACAAGGTGCCATCATGGGAGATACCATTGACATGCCTTTGGAGCGCAAAGCCCCTGGCGTCATCTTCCGTCAACCCGTGAACGAGCCGTTGCAGACAGGACTGAAAGCTGTGGACGCCATGATTCCGATTGGTAGAGGACAACGAGAACTCATCATCGGAGACCGTCAGACAGGTAAGACTGCCATTGCCATCGACACCATCATCAACCAGCGTGCCAACTACGAGGCAGGGAAACCCGTCTATTGTATCTATGTGGCTATTGGACAGAAAGGCTCCACGGTTGCCACCATTGTCAATACCCTCCGACAAAAGGGGGCGATGGACTACACCATTGTCGTGTCCGCCACTGCCAGCGACCCTGCTGCCATGCAATATTACGCACCATTTGCAGGTGCAGCGATTGGCGAATATTTCCGTGACACAGGACGTCATGCTCTTGTCGTGTATGATGACCTTTCCAAACAAGCCGTTGCTTATCGTGAGGTGTCGCTGATTCTGAAACGTCCTTCAGGTCGTGAAGCCTATCCTGGTGACATCTTCTATCTCCACTCCCGTCTGCTCGAGCGTGCAGCCAAAATCATTGCCCAACAAGAAGTGGCTGAGCAGATGAATGACTTGCCAGACAGCCTCAAGGGAAAAGTGCGTGGTGGTGGTTCACTCACTGCATTGCCTATCATTGAGACACAGGCTGGTGATGTGTCGGCATACATCCCCACCAATGTCATCTCCATTACAGATGGACAGATATTCCTCGAGACAGACCTCTTCAACCAAGGTGTCCGTCCTGCCATCAACGTCGGCATCTCAGTCTCACGTGTAGGTGGCAACGCCCAATTGAAAGCCATGAAGAAAGTGGCAGGTACGTTGAAGATAGATCAGGCCCAGTATCGTGAACTGGAATCTTTCTCCAAGTTCGGCAGCGACATGGATCCTGTCACCGCTTTCACCATTGATAAAGGTCGCAAGAATGCCCAACTGCTCATTCAAAAGCAGTATCAACCCATGCCCGTGGAGGAGCAGATTGCCATTCTCTATTGTGGCACACACGGATTGTTGCGTGACATCCCTGTTGAGAAGTCACGTAACTTTGAGGCAGCCTTCCTCGATTTGCTTCGCACCACCCACCAAGAGGATGTGCTCACACCACTTCGTGCAGGCAAAATTGATGACAAAATCACCACCATCATCGAACAGACTGCCGCCACCATCAAATTGTAAATTGTAAATAGAATAATTGTAAACCATCTTGGCTTCTCTCAAAGAAATAAAAAGTCGCATCGCGTCTGTCCGCAACACACAGAAAATCACCAGTGCCATGCGCATGGTGGCAAGCGCGAAACTCCATCACACACAAGGTATGACGGAGGCATTCCTGCGGTATAAGGATGAGCTACAAAAGATAGTTGACAGTTTACAGTTTACAGTTGACAATTCCATGCGGACAGATGACAGCTCCATGCAGACAGATGACCCACAAGGCGCCAGTCAACTGTCAACTGTTAACTCTCAACTGTCAACTCTCCTCATTCCCATTTCTTCCAATAGCGGACTTTGTGGTGCGTTCAACAGCAACATTGCTAAAGCCACGATGCAACGTGTTCAGGAGTTAGAAGCACAAGGTAGGCAGGTCCAGCTGTTGCCCATCGGTAAGAAGATTGCTCATGAACTGAAAAAGACGAATAAAGACTTCAGTACAGACTTTGTGGACATGCTCGACAAGATAGAGAAGAGTAATGCCTATACAGATGTGGAGACTTTAGTAAGATGTGTGAATGGGCTCTACCAACGTGAGACAATTGATGACGTGGAATTCTTGTACCATCATTTCAAATCCATGGGCACACAAGTTATTCAAGTTGACAGTTTACAGTTGACAACTGACAGTTCCATGCGGACCGATGACACACAAGGCGCCAGCCAACTATCAACTGTCAACTATCAACTGTCAACTTATCTCACCGAGCCATCCCGCCAAGAACTGCTTGCCTCTCTTTTCCCCCGTCTGCTCAACGCCAAGGTTTATGGCATCATGCTTGATTCTCTCACCAGTGAGCATGCTGCACGAATGTTGGCAATGCAAACAGCAGATGACAATGCCAACGACTTGCTCAAAGAACTGACATTACTTTACAACAAGACACGTCAACAAAGCATCACCAACGAACTTATCGATATCATGTCGGGAAAAATTGGTGAACACTAATCCTTTACAAGCACTTTCTTCACCTTGTCGCCCTTACGGATGATGATGAATTGCCCCTTCTGCACATTCGTCATGTTCTTGATTTGCCTACCCTGCAAGTCATAATACTGTTCCACATCCGAACGGGAAGCATCCACCACATCCTCAATGCCTGTTGAAGAAAGATCCAGAGGAATGAAATCCTCCGTAGAGCCAAGTTGTGCATAAACATCAAAAGGCACCAAGGTTGAAACGGCCGTCTGCCGGACCCAACCCCATTGACCATCCTTCTGTCCCAAAACGTAATCACCTGCACAAAGCGGTATCTGCACATAGGTTCCTCGGAAGGTAGCTTCCAGAGGACTAGTAGCAAAGGATATCTGATGCATGACAGCTTCTTCACCCACTGTGAAGGTCACATCGCCATTCGCAGCTATGAACACAGGCTGATGAGCAGCAATTGTCGTCACCTCTTGCAACATCTGGTCATCGCCAATCGTGTATGCCGTCACACCCTTAGGCACATTCGCTGCAAATGGTAACATCAGCATACGTGCACCTTCCACATGAACCTCCAATGATGCATCCTGGGCTGTGAAGGCAGTCGCAGGACGGAAGTCACCACCTGTTGCCGAGAGTTTCAAGATTGGGCAAACTGCACCTTTCACCACATTATCTGCAGTCAGTGTGCTTTCCTCACCCACATACACAACACGGTTAGTTCCTTCCAGCCATGGCAGTTCCGCAGGCAAGCCCGTCACCCCAGTCAAGTCAAGACTGGTGCAAGCCTCATCCTCGGTATATTCCAGCACATTACTGTCATCTGCCACGTAAGCACCACTCAGTTTTGCAGCATAATTGTTTCCATTGTCCAAATAGACATCACCAAACGTAATGGTCAAATGCGATTGGGCATTGTCACAAGTGAAAGAAATCAATCCCATGCAACCATCAGTAAGAGTTGCAGGCGAAAGATCCAATACCACATCAAAGTTCTGTGCACGGCTCAAGTCAATACGCTCATATTCATGTTTCTGCGACTTGCCCTCATCATTCACATAGATAAGTGTAGGAGCACCCATCGTAAGTGAATTGGTGGAGGTCACCTTGTTGATGTGCATGACCAACCTCGAGAAGCGGTCACTCAGTGCCACATACCCGCTGGCTGCAGTTGTTCGGGTTGAAATGAGCGGATTAGAGGCATCGAAAGTCTTGGTCTTACCACTCAGTTTGTAAGTGGTGCCGAAAGTCGTCTTCGTGGTTTGCATATCATCCAGGCGATTGAATCGAGTTGTCGAACCCGTCATGTTCGAAATCTGACGGTCACGTGAACGGACAAACAACACCGTGCAAACGCTCTTAGCAGCAATAGTTGCCACTGGACGACACGTTTCCTTCTCCTGATTTAACACTGTCTTCGAAAAACTCTTCGATTTGACCGTTGTGTAGAGTTCGCCCTTTTCCGTATAGAAAGGCAAATCCACTGTCAAGGTTACATCCTCATCACCACTATTCGACATCACAGCCACTACCGTATCACCCGTCTGCGACAGATAGGCAGAACTCTCCAGACTATTACCACTCCATGTGGCATCAATACGTATCATGCCCGTCACAAACCGCGCGAAATGAGCCATAATATAACCACGTTTCGTAATAGTACCATTCGAAGTCCCTCGCTGTCCATCACCCATCATCGCATAGAAGCGCTTTGACGCATAATGTATCCATGCATTGAAATCGCCCAGCATGCATGTATTGATTGCGGTAAAGAAATTGAAGAAATCTTTCGAGAAGTCGAAGTTACGCATCTCGCTTTCCTTTTTATTCTCATTCCAGTTGATAAGGTATTCGGTCATCCAAATTTCCTTGCCTTTCTTAGCAAGGTTTTTATATGCCGACTGTATGCCACCATACTGGTGTCCACCATAAATGTCGAAACAATCAATAACACCACTTTTGTTCAAGGCATTGACGTAGGAGTCACTCACTGCCAATGTCTCTGGAGCCATAATCTTGCAACTGATTGTTCTTCCGTATGTTTTCACAAACTCTGCAATCTCACTATCCGACCACAAGCATCCTGCATATTCAGCAGGCCAGTCAGGCTCATTCTGAATGCTGATGGCATCCAACTCCACCCCATTTTTGCGCATATATTGTACATACTCCTCCAGATATTGAGCATAATCTGCCCAATTGGCTTTTTTCAACTTACCTGTAGTGCCATCACTGTTTTTCGCATTAATCGTTCCATTGGTCTTCCACTCAGACGGTTGACCCCAAGGCGATGCAAACACGATGAGTCCCATCTGCTTTGCTTTTTTGGCAGTTGCCAACGATTGGCTCCACGAATTTTTGCCAATAGGGATATAGAGTCGCATGATATTACACCCCACAGTGCTGTTCTTTCCCCACACCTTTTCAATCTCCGTGTTTGACATATGGTTATATGTAAATTGCGGGCTACACACAAATCCGCCAAAACCAGTGATATGCTGATGCGTCTTCTGAGCATCGAGGTGCACTGTAGCCTTTGTTTGCGCGATTGCCACAGACGAGATGGTCGCAAAAAGGATTGCCATCATCGTCACGTTTTTCCATTTTCCGTCTATCATGCTATTATTCAAGTATTTGGTAATACACTCTTCGTGTTGGTTAAACATGTACAATTATTTGCGCGACAAAGTTAGCATTTATCTATCTGATTCATCATCTTCCACGTTACATATATTTATTCACATGTTACTTAACAACAGTTTCGCGTTTGCTCAACTTCTTAGTAGTTCGAGGGGTTAAAGGATTCAGAAGCCGAATGTGTTGCTGACGTCAGAGGGATTGGTTTCACTTCTAAGCAGAGCGATAATCCCCCTTTACTCCCACATAAAGAACAAAAGAGTGACCAAGCACAACAAAAAGAGTTTTTCCTTTGGCATTTCGCTCGGAATGTACTACCTTTGCACGCTTTTAACCAACACAAACGATTCATGGTATTTGACAAGTACGAACAACTGAGTGAGGATGCACAACGGCTGCTCTGCTTCCATGTTGACATGGGAGTAGATTCCAACAAGCGAATGGACGAGCACATCTACATTTTGGGGCAGTATTGCTTCAAAGTGTTCGATGGCAAGGCCGCATTGAACGAACTGGTACAAAAGGGCATCTTCACTGAAGAGGGGAAGGATTGGTATTCCAATATGCCACGCTATGGCGTGAATGAAGAGGATTTCGTACCTGCACTATGGTATCTGTATGAATGCCGCAAGGATTTATTGCTGGCATTCAAGAAATTGCAACAGTTTAGCGGTCAGACCTACATGTTTGTGCGGTATGCAGTCAAACAGTTGGTGGAGAGCAACTACCAACTATGCCGCAGTGCCAATGTAATTGGGAAAGACCACGTGCATCTTTTCTATAGCGTGGCGACAGAACCCCGTTTCCAGTCATTATTTGAGAACTTGCAAACAGAATCCTTCATGCAGTTCTACGGGCACCTGAGCAACTACCTCCTATGCCACGACATGGTGGTCGATATGACATTGACACTCACCATCATCAGCAGCTACAACGCCATTACAGAATCCTCGCGCTTCCGTCTGTTAGCAGAGATGGAGCTTTACGAATACATCGCCACTGGACAAGCACCCTCTGAAGGCATCTACTCTAACATCTCAGCAGGATTTCAGTTGGGGGCATTGCGGAACCTTTGTGCAGGCAAGGTCATTGAGTCAGCGCAGTGGTTTGACATGGCACTGAAGACACAACTGAAGGAAGGAGGAATAAGAGGCTATTTCCTCAATGGACTGCTGACGTTCTATCTGGTGTTATCATATATGGCTGTGGCTTCGGAAGGGACAACAGACAACGGACAACAGACAACAGAACGCGGAAAGATGGCTGCCGCCTGTCGTAACAGACTCAAGGAGCTTGTAGCGAACATGGGAGTGAGAACTGACAGACAGATGCTGCCTGCCAGACTTTTAGCTGAAGATTTCTGCAACATCAGCATTTCCCTGCACAAAGAACAAGTACAGAAAATGTATGAGGATGGAGTCAATGGCGACTTACCGCCACTGTTCCGCCATCTGGCATTCCTGCTTGCCAACTACCTGGGTTATCCCACCAACGGCATGGATGTCAATCTCTGCATTCCCCATCTTGCTTTGCTGCAACATGAGATGTCGAAATATCTTCCTTTTTACGACTACGAACGCGAATCATTGCGTCATCGTTTCGGAGACCACCCCACCCTTGCAAATATCTACCACAAGGCAGAATGGGAATCAGTATTACAGGGGCTGATAGACGAGGCTGACGGCAGCAAGCCTGTGATTGAGATGCAAGACACTCGATTGATGTATCTTCGTGAGTCTCCTGACTCGCGCACCATACAAGTCAGGGAACAGACACGACTGAAGAACGGTGCATGGGGCAATGGCAAGCGACTGAGTGACACCAGATACAGAAGAGGAGACGTGGAATGCATGAACAATGCCGACCGCCGCATTTTGGCACGACTCAACCACAGCGAGCATTGGGAACTGCAAGTGGAAGACGTGATTGAGGAAATGGTTGACGATAGTCGTCTGTACGTCGGTCCATCCGTTCCATATGAGCTGGTGAAGGTGGATCGGGACAAGCCCTATCTGATTGTAGAGAAGGAAGACGACCGGTTTGTGGTTAAGTCAAACGTGCCACTTGGAAATGCAAAGGATGACCTTGTGATTGTAGAGGACTCTCCCACACACTACAGCCTCATCAACATCCCTAATGAAATACGCGGCTACTACGTCAAATTACTGCAGCTGGGCAGTCTGCCCCTGGAAGCGGAGAATACCCTCAGAAGCCTTTTGGCAAAGATTGGCGGCAAGGTGGAACTGCACTCTTCATTGATAGAGGGCGGCAGCACCCTACCCCTTGTTGATGGACAATGGAACGTAGGATTCAAACTTAGCCCCAAGCAAGGCAGCAACTGGGAAGTGGAAATCTTTGTACGTCCCCTGCAAGGAGGCAGAAAGACGTTCCGTTTAGGAAAAGGTGACGACACCATCATCGATGAGAACGAAGAAGGTCGTGTGAGGGTGAAGCGCAACATGGAGATGGAACGACAGAACCTTGAGTTGGTACATGCCTTCTGGCGAAGCGAAGGGTATGATGAAGAAGAGGCTGTCTATCCCCCTGAGTTCATGCTTGACCTCGTACAACTGATACAAGAGCACCCTGACACATTTTATGCCGAATGGCCTGAAGGTCAAGGTTTCAAGATTCGCAACCTCACCAAGGGTACAGGCTCATGGAGCGGTGTGGTGAAACAACGGGGTCAATGGTTCGACATCGAGGGTGAGGTCAACATCGATGAACAAACTCGCATCAGCATCAGCGAACTGCTGGAACTGGTGGGTAAGAGCAAGGGTAAGTTTGTCAAAATAGCGGAAGGTGAATTCCTTGCCCTGAGCGAGAAGCTAAGGAACCAATTGAAGGCACTCGATGCCATTGCCAACCGAGAGCGTGGCAAAATCAAGATTTCACCTTTCAGTGCAGCCTTGATGGGTGATGACCTCCTGTATGGTGAAATGAGACTGGACATGGACGAAAAACTCCTGGACATTCGAAAGCGCATCCTTGAAGGCTCCAATTACAGTCCAGACGTCCCCAAAGAACTGAATGCAGTCCTACGACCCTACCAGAAGGACGGATACATCTGGATAGCCCGTCTCAACAGCTGGGGAGCCGGAGCTTTGCTTGCCGATGACATGGGACTTGGCAAAACCATACAAACCATCGCATTCCTTTTGTTGAAGAAGGAAGAAGGGCCATCCCTTGTGGTGGCACCTGCATCTGTTGCACCGAACTGGAAGACAGAGATGGAAAAATTTGCGCCTACCCTCAACGTGCAGATTCTCAATTTTGCGACTGACCGTCAACAAACCATTCAAGATGCCAAGGCTGGCGACGTGATAGTGACCACCTACGGCATCCTGCTCAGCATACAAGAACACATCACCAAGAAACATTGGAACGTGGCATGTCTGGACGAGGCACACATCATCAAGAACAGAGGAGCCAAGACCAGTGCCGCAGCGATGAAGATACAAGCAGACAATCGTGTGATGCTGACAGGTACGCCCGTACAGAACCACTTGGGTGAGCTTTGGAGCCTTTTCCAATTCGTCAATCCAGGACTTTTGGGCAACTACGAACATTTCTCACAAAAGTTCATCATTCCCATCGAAGGACATCAAGATAAAGAAAAGCAGGAACAGCTTGAACACATCGTACACCCCTTCATGCTCAGGCGCACCAAACAGGCTGTGCTGAAAGAACTGCCCGAAAAGACAGAAATCTACCATTCCGTGGAAATGAACCGCGATGAACTTGCCATTTACGAAAGCATCCGCATCCGCGCCGAGAAGATGCTCCAAGCCTCAGGAGCTGAAATTGACATGCATGTATTAGCAGAAATCACACGACTGCGCCAAGCGGCATGCAGCGCACAACTCATTGAACCGAAATGGACTGGTGAGTGTTCCAAGATCACAGCTCTCACTGAATTGCTGCAAGGTGTCATTGAGGGAGGAAACACAGCTTTGGTATTCAGTCAGTTCGTCAGTTTCTTCGATCTTGTCAGACGTGAGCTTGACCGTCTTGGCATGTCCTACTTCTACATTGATGGTGGGGTGCCTCTCAAGCAACGCACCGAGATGGTGGATGCCTTCCAGCGTGGTGAAAGACCCATTTTCCTCATCAGTCTTAAAGCAGGAGGATTGGGTCTAAACCTCACTCAAGCCAACTATGTGTTTCACCTTGACCCTTGGTGGAATCCTGCCATTGAGCAGCAAGCGACCGACCGCACCTACCGCATCGGACAGAACCGTGCCGTCACCGTCTATCACTTGGTCAGCAAGAACACCATCGAGGAGAAAATCATCCGTCTCCATCAGACCAAACGAGACCTTGCCGAGAACATTCTGGCAGGAACTGATGCCAGTTACAAACTCACAGGCAAAGATTTGCTCGAAATGGTTGCCCAATAAAATGATTATTCGTAACTTTGACACCAATTAACTAACTACTAACTAAATATTTATGAAAAAGCTGATTCTCACATCGATTCTCGCTATGCTTGCCACGATAGGCTTCGCACAGCGTTTCACCGACCAACTGGACCGTGGGTTGGTGGCAGTGCCTGGTGGTGGAGGTAATTTCGTCAGTTGGCGTGTACTTGGCGAGGAATACTATGATGTGACCTACAACCTCTATTGTAATGGTACGAAGATAGCCGAGAACCTTCAGGCATCTAACTACACGCACACTTCAGGCAATGCATCCAGCAGTTATCAGGTGGCGCCTGTGGTGCGTGGTGTCGAACAGACAAAGAGCAAGTCTGTGACACGATGGAACAACGGTCACTTCGACATTCCTGTTGCCAAAGTATTGGATCGCAATGGGAACGATGTGACTTCCCAATACATCATCAACGACATCTCCTTAGGTGACGTGGATGGTGACGGCGTGGTGGAGTTTATGGTGAAGCGCAACTACACAGGCGACATCCTCAATGCCGCCAACACTACCAAGTTCCACCACTACGAATGCTACAAACTTGATGGTACACGCCTGTGGTGGATAGACCTTGGTCCCAACCTCATGGCTGGTCCCGATGAACAGTGGGACCTCGTCAGCTACGACTGGGACATGGATGGAAAAGCAGAGTGTCTCATGCGTGGTGCTGACAATATGATTATCCATGCTGGCGATGGCACAGTCATCAAGGTGGGTAATATGAACTATGTGGCTCCACGTGACGAATACACGCGCAATGGTGCTGAATACCTGCTCTACATGAACGGAGTCACGGCTGTGCCTTACGATTATCAATCGCAATCAGCGACATACACCCCGATGACATACCCTCTTCCCCGTTTCGAAAGCGATGAAAGTGACTATGCCACCGTTTGGGGTAAAAACGACACAGGACACCGTTCGTCCAAGCACTATTTCGGTGCCCCTTATCTTGATGGGCGCAAACCCAGCATCTTCCTTGGACGTGGCTGTTACAGCCAGCACAAGATGTGTGCGTTGGACGTTGATCCGCAAACTCACCAGCTGACTCAACTCTGGCGTTGGGATGCCACTTCGGGACCTTGGTTTGGCAATGGTTTCCACAACTTCACCATTGGAGATGTTGACTGGGACGGACGCGATGAAATCATCTTCGGTTCCATGATGATTGACGACAACGGAAAGGGACTCTGCACCACAGGGCTCGGACATGGCGATGCACAACATTGTGCAGACCTTGACCCTTACCGCAAATACGCAGAGCAGTTCATCTGTAACGAGACACAGCCTGCCTGCACCTACTACAATGCCACCACTGGCGAAATCTACTACCGTTTGAAATCCACATCAGATGATGGACGTGCGCTATGCGCCAACTTCTCCAATGACTTTGTGGGCAGCATAGGCAGAAGCACCCAGACAGGCATTGTTTCCACCGTAAAGGATTTGGTGGTGGCAAATGCTCCCGGCGGCACCAACGATGCACTCTTCTGGTCACACCTTAACCAGCGCATCTATTGGGACGGTGACCTCTGCGATGAAGTGTATGATTCTCCCGGTAGTGCCAATGAAGGACGCGCTGCAGCCATCTACAAGTATCCATCAGGGCGTCTTTTCAACTCCGACGACTGCCTGACCATCAACGGCACGAAAAACAATGCATGTGCCATTGCCGACATCTTTGGAGACTGGCGTGAAGAAGTAGTGATGCGTACATCTGACAACAAGTACATCCGCATCTTCACCACGCCCCATGCCACCACTTACCGCATCCCTACCCTCTGGTCTGACCACCAGTACCGCAATGCCATGGTGACACAGCCTATCGGATACAACCAACCTCCTCACAAGAGTTACTTCCTTGGTGAACTGGAGGGTATCACTCAGGCTCCTCCCACCAACACCATGACAGGACGCACCGAGGTGAAAAATGGCGGTACCATCTCCACTACGAGCGACCATCTGATTGTCTGTGAGACGAACAACACAAAAGTGAGCATCCAAGAAGGTGCCGCACCCTATATCGTGACGTTCAATGTACCATCACATGTACAAGGCAATGCAACCAGCGGCACTACCGCAAAGCCTGCCCCAACCTATCAATACTTCACCTGCGAGGTGACAGGTGGCGGTTTGGCAGGTGATGCCCGTCTTGTGAAACAGGGTGATGGCATCCTCACCTTGCCGAACGTGACCATGAAGCACACCGGCAACACTGACGTATGGGCAGGTACTGTCAACTTCGACGGCACATTTCAGAACTCAGCTCTTTGGCTCAACCGCTTTGTAGAACTGAATTCCAATGGTGGCAAATTCCTCGGTGGCATCAAGGCAGACTACGCCTCCACCATCCGTCCGGGTGGTGAGAACACCATGGGTACCATCACTACAACCACCTACACGATGGGCTTTGGTTCACGATTGGCCCTTGATCTCTATTCCGACGGGGTTAAGGCAGACCAAGTGATTGCCGACAAACTTGTCATTGAGACCAAACTCAACGAGAAAGTCTGGATGGACTATGGCCCACGCTATCTGCAGCCCGTCATTGAGGTGGTGGAACACTGCAAGGATGGTGCCAAGACCCTCGAACCTGGCAGCTACATCATCGGTAAGATTGGTGCGGTGTCTGGTTCTCTCAACGACATCAAGATTGAAGGTGTCACCAACCATCGCGCCGTTCTCTCTCTCAATGCTCAAAACCAGCTCATCCTCACCATCAGTGCCGTGCGTGCTGCAAGCGAGATCGTGTGGACAGGTGCAAACTCTTCCACTTGGGACTTTGCCAAGACTGAGAACTTCTATGTAGCAGATGACCAAGCCAAGGCTGCTGACATCTTTGTGAAGGGCGACATTGTCAACTTCACCGATGAAGCCTCCAAGACATCCATCGCCATCACTGAAAATCTCGATCCCAAGACGTTTAAGGTAAATGCCTCCAAGAACTACACCATCTCGGGCAATGGAGCCATCACCTCTGGTGCTTTGGTGAAAGAAGGCACGGGCACACTGACGATCTCCACTGAAAACTCCTATATGGACGGCAATGTGCTGAAAGGGGGCACAGTCGTGGTTTCCTCGCTTTCCAATGAAAACAAAGCGACAGGCAACTTAGGTGCCGTAACCACTTCTGCAGACCTATTCACCATGGAGAATGGAGCCATGATTCAGACAGCAGCCACGGTCACCAATGGTTCGCCCATCAAGTTTGTGGGTGAAAAAGGAGGCGTCATCAGTGCTGATGCCAATAAGGACTTCATCCAAAACAAGGCTCTCTCTGGTACGCTCCTCACCAAGAAGGGGTCAGGATGGCTCAAGACCTACACCAGCGGTGCCAACCTTAACAGAGCCATCATTGTTGGTGGAGCCATTGACAACTTCTCCGGCAATGCCGCCAAAGTCGTCGAGTTCCAAGGTGGAACGCTGATTGATGAGGTTGGCACCAACAATGAACTCAATATACCGAAGGATAAGAAAGGTGCATGGAACACAGCCAACCGTGCCACCTACACCAATAAGGTGACAGGAGAAGGTTCCCTTGACATTACTTGTGCAGGAGAGCAGGGAAATGGTTGGGTAGCCACACGCACCTCGCTCCAGCTCAACCTCTCCGCCTTCAAAGGCACCATTGTACCACACGCCGCCATCGCTGCTGACAAACGTTTCACACTCGACACCAGCAATGGTTCAGAGAACTGCACCTTCAACATTCCTGAAAATGTCATTGTGCAGAACTCAGGCAAGACGTTGCGCATCGGTAAACTGACTGGCAAGGGCGAGTTGGGTGGTTTCTGTTCGTTCCAGCAGAATGCTACCGTAAGAGCCAACACATGGCAGGTAGGCAATGACAATAACTTCAAGTTCGAAGGCATCGTCACCAGCAACGATAACTTCACCAAGATGGGCTCAGGAGAGATGACCGTCACTGGTGCTTGGAACAGCACAGGAGCAGTGAACATCTCTGCCGGCAGCATTCGTTTGGGCACAGGTGGCTCACTCGGTACAGGCTCACTGACAGTTTCCGAGAACGCCGCACTGACAGGTGTGAGCGACAGCAAGTTGGCACTGACCAACAGCAGCATCACCATCAACGGCACTGTCCACCCAGGAGAATCAGCCACTTCCACTTCAGGCAACATCAATTTTGGTGGCAAGAATGTCACCTTGAGCAAGACAGCTAAAGTGGTTATCGGCATCCGCAAGAGTGCCTCTGAAAATTCCATCAACAACTCATACATCAAGGGCATCGGCACCCTGAAGTTGGCAGCAGGCACGACCATTGGTGCTGTCATCAGCAAGAACAACTTAGGGAAACTCACCACCGATGAGGCAGTGGCAGACTCCTTCTATGTTTGGACAGACGTGAAGAATGTCAACATCGCAGGTGAGCTCAACTTCGACCTGCCTGAACTGCCCGTCTATAACTACTGGGACACCAGCCGCATCAGCGAAGGTATCCTCTATGTGAGATGCAATGCCTCCAAGTATCAGGAATACCTCACAGGCATCAGTGCCATTGATGCAGGAGAAACCGTTATGGTGGAAGTCATCAATACAAGCAGCGTCACTGTCAAGACATTCACATGCCCAATGGGCAACGTGTCCGACACCTTCGCCAGGGCAACCCTTCCGAAGGGAATCTACCTGTTGTGCATCAAAAGCGAGGCAGGCAAGAAAGGCACGCTCAAACTCATGAAATAAAAATGAATTTTAGAAGTTATCGCTTCTATAACTCCTTAACTCCAAGAAAGTTGAGCACTTGCGAAACTTAAACTCCTTAACTCATCAATAAATGAAGACAGACATAGAAATCGCACGTGAATGTAAGCTGAGCCCCATTGAGGAGATAGCAGCATACATTCAGATTCCCACCGATGAACTTGAGCATTACGGCAAGTACATCGCGAAGGTGCCCACGCACCTCATTGACGAAAAGAAGATGGCGAAAAGCAACCTTATCCTCGTCACAGCCATCACCCCCACCAAAGCAGGCATTGGCAAGACCACTGTCAGCATCGGGCTTTCCCTTGGATTGAACAAGATAGGAAAGAAGGCGGTGTGTGCCCTGCGTGAACCCTCATTGGGTCCTTGCTTCGGTGTGAAGGGAGGTGCAGCAGGAGGTGGCTATGCACAGGTGCTGCCCATGGAAAAAATCAATCTCCATTTCACAGGCGATTTCCATGCTGTCACCACAGCCACCAACATGATTGCAGCCCTGCTGGACAACTATCTCTTCCAGCACCGTGATGATGGCTTTGCGCTCAAGGAAGTGCTGTGGAAACGTGTGCTTGATGTGAATGACCGCAGCTTGCGCAACATCGTGACAGGGCTTGGTCCTAAAACTGATGGTATCCCTGCAGAGACCGGATTTGACATCACGCCTGCTTCCGAAATCATGGCGATTCTTTGTCTCTCCAAAGACCTTGACGACCTGCGCAGACGCATTGACAATATCCTCCTTGGCATCAAGATGGACGACACACCCTTCTATGTCAGAGACATGGGCGTAGGAGGCGCCATCACAGTGTTGCTCATGGATGCCATCAAGCCCAATCTTGTGCAGACCACAGAGCAGACTCCTGGTTTCGTGCATGGAGGACCTTTCGCCAATATCGCCCATGGATGCAACACACTCCTTGCCACACAAATGGCAATGACCTTTGCTGATTACGTGGTGACAGAGGCGGGTTTCGGTGCTGACCTTGGCGCAGAGAAGTTCTTCGACATCAAGTGCCGCAAGAGCGGGCTACAACCCAAACTCACCGTCATCGTTGCCACCACACAAGGGCTCAAGATGCATGGAGGAGTTCCTGTAGAAGCCATCAAGGAACCAAACATGGAGGGACTTGCCAAGGGCTTTGACAACTTGGATCGTCACATCCGCAACTTGAAAGGGTTTGGACAGAGCGTGGTGGTTGCTTTCAATCGCTTCGACACCGATGCAGAAGAAGAGATAGAATTCGTGCGCCAGCATTGCAACAGCATTGGTGTGGGATTCGCCATCAACAATGCCTTCCACGAAGGAGGAGAAGGGGCAAAGGAATTGGCACAGTTGGTAGTAGATACCATAGAACAGCAACCCTCGCATCCGCTCACCTACACCTATGCAGACAACGACTCCATCAAGACAAAAGTGGAGAAGGTGTGCCGCAAGATATACGGGGCTTCCAGTGTCTCGTACGGCAAGACAGCAGAAGCAGCGTTACTGCGCATCCAGAAGTTGGGGCTCGAGCACTACCCTGTCTGCATTGCCAAGACACAATTCTCGTTCTCCGCAGACAAGAAACTGTATGGAAGTCCTCGAGACTTCAACATCAAGATTCGTGACTTTGTCATCAATACGGGCGCAGAGATGATTGTTGCCATCGCAGGTGACATCATGCGAATGCCAGGATTGGCGAAGTCACCACAAGCGGAACGCATCAACATCGTTGACGGGTTGATAGAAGGGCTGTCATGAAGACAATTGACAGTTGACAATTGACAATTGACAGTTGACAGTTGACAGTTGACAGTTGAGAGTTGACAATTGACAGTTGACAGTTGACAAGTAGCCATACTCCAGCCTTAATCTAGGCATACTCTAGCCTTACTCAAGGAGGAACTTAGGAGGAGCTTAGGAGGAGCCTATGAGGAGGATAGGAGCAGGCATGATTTTATGGGAACGGATAAAAAAGGGGTGGAACCATGCGGCTCCACCCTTTTTTATAGAATTGTTAATTCTGTCGGATTACTTGATTGCGACACCTGCTGCGTTGTACTTCACACCGTTCTTCACGATAACGATCTGACCGTTGATGAAGTACTTGCCATCCTTAACAGCGTCTTCTGCAGTCTCAACGCCTTCGATAGCAGTTGCAGTTGCCTTGTGCTTGTAGATGCCATAAACCTTCATGTCGAATGGATAGCCACCAGGCCAGAGTGTCAGAACACAAATCTGTGGGAGAACGTCGTCCTTGATAGCGCACTTCGCATCATCAGCAAATACATACTTATATTCAGTAACACCTTCTGGAATTTCCACATTGTCTGTGCCACCCTGTGCCCAGAATGCGATGTTCCAACCCTTAGGAGCAGGCTGAGCGAACTTCACTGTTACATAGTCGCAGTCCTTCACGTCGATGTCATACATCTTGAACGCAACCTGAAGGTCACCAGAAGCTGTGTAAGTGTTGAAGTCTGCACCTTCCTCAACTGCTGTGCGAGCAAATGTGTCAAGATCCTTACCCTGATCCTGTGCAATCTCTTCGAAGTCTGCATAGTCTGGATCAGTTTCAGGCTTTGGCAGATACTCTTCTTCTCCAGACTCAACGGCCTTGAAGGTAGCAGTTACCGTCACGGCAGCAGCTGGCATGGTGAAGGAGTTGTCGTCAGCCACCTCTACAGGAGTTTCACCAGCAGCAACAGAGAGTGCGTCAAGCTCATAGCCCTCAGCAGGAGTGATGGTGAGAGTCACCTTGGCACCCTCAGCAGCCTCAGTCACATCAGCGGTAACAGAACCGTTCTCAGGCTCAGCGATGGTGATAGCGTAAGTTTCAGCCACAACAGGGATATAAGGCTCGACTGTAGCGAGCTTCATCTCGGTTACAATTGTCTTTGTGTTCCATGCAGATGCCTTGATAGAGTTCAGATGAACGAAACCGCCATCTGCCTTGATGGCTGCAAGGTCATAAACGATGACACCATTTTCGTTGCTCTTTACATACTTCTCATCGTTCACAAGCACAGTGATGCGGTCATTGCCGCCCTTGCTGTTGAAGAACAGACGAGGATTGTCAGATTTCACAACAAGCGTGAGGTAATCCCATGCAGAGAGATCTGCATACTCATATTCTGTCACGTTCGTGTTACCGTATGGACAGTCAGTCTCAGCATCCAGATTGACAGCACCACCATTTTCATCGGGATCTGCCACTGTAGCTTCAGCATCAAAGCCTGTCCACTTGTGGAACATGTCAGCAGCAAGGTCTGCAACCTCAGCTTTTACAGGGATGTAAGGCTTAACTGTAGCAAGCTTCATCTCTGCAACATTTGCTTTTGTGTTCCATGAAGAAGCCTTGATAGAGTTCAGGTGAACGAAACCGGCAGCTGCCTTGATAGCAGCAAGATTGTAAACGATGACACCATCCTCGTTGCTCACCACATAGTTTGCATCGTTGGTGTTCACTTGAATACGATCATTACCACCCTTGCTATTGAGGAAAAGACGGGGCTGGTCGTCAGTATTCAAAACAACTGTGAGGTAATCCCATGCAGAGAGGTCTGCATACTCGAATTCTGTCACGTTCGTGTTACCGTATGGGCAGTCAGTTTCAGCGTCCAGATTGATAGCGCCACCATTTTCATCGGGATCTGCCACTGTAGCTTCAGCATCGAAACCAGTCCACTTGTGGAACATGTCTTTAGCCAAGTCGGCAACTTTCGCCTCAGTGCCTTGTTCTTCTCCACCTTGTTTCTCCTTGAAGGTTGCAGTCACAGTCACAGCAGCAGCAGGCATGATGAAGGTATTATCTTCAGCCACCTCGACAGCGGTCTCGCCAGCGGCAACAGAAAGTGCATCAAGTTCGTAGCCCGCAGGAGTGATGGTGAGTGTCACCTTGTCACCTTCCTCAGCCTCTTCTACGTCGGCAGTAACAGTACCATTTTCTGTCTCAGGGATAGTGATAGCGTAGGTGGCAACTGGACCTGCTTCAGCAGCTTCGGTCAAAAGGAGATACCAAACAGTACCCTTATTGTTGTTGTCCCAAGGCAAGCAGATTGCGTTGAGATCTTGCTTGTCGAACTGAGTGAGGTCGAGTTCGTAGAGTCCGTTTTCGTCAGTCTGAGCATCAAGGAAGACATACTTGCCTTCATCTTCAGATGCATAGTCGCCAGCGTTCTGCTGAGCTGCAACCTCATGGTTCATGTAGAACACGAGTTTCAAGCCAGGAGTACCGACAACCGTCAACTTAGAATAATCAGAAAGGTCAGCAATCACATCTTGACTTCTTGCACCAAGTACAACTTCGCCATTACCAAGCACGATTGGGTGCTCATCAGTGCCTAAACCGATTTTAGGACTGAGAGTTGGGAATGCCTCTGTGAAGTCGACAAAGTCACCGGCAGGTTTACCTGGGTCTTCTTCGTAAGTAATCTCTGGTACATCAACAGACTCGTTTTCTGGATAAGCCTCAAGATAAACAGAATTGATGATTGCCTCGCCTGGAGCGGCACCATTGTTTCCTGACAGACAAATCTCATCACAAGCGAGCAAATACTCATTGTATCCTTCAGGAGACAATTTCTCAAGTTCGTCCTTGATGAGGAACTCATTCACACCGTCTACAGCGTAAAGCGTCAGGTTAGAGCCACCCTTGTAGAACAGAATACGGAACTTCTCGCCAGACTTGATGGAACAGTCCACCACCAACTTCTTGTAGCCAGAGATGTCACCAGAGGGAAGGCCAATGTTACGCAACTGGTTGTAGTACGTTGTTGACCATGTGAAGGTCTTTGTCTCGCCATTCCAAGTCGTGTTTGTGTTGGATGGGGCTTCAAAAGTGGCATAGGTCTTTGCACCTTCGTCATCATACGTCTCTAAGTAAACATCATTGATGACAGCCTCGCCTGGAGCAGCACCATTGTTACCAGAAAGGCAAATTTCATCACAAGCGAGCAGATACTCGTTGTAATCATTTGGAGCAACTTTTTCCAGTTCGTCCTTGATGACGAACTCATTCACACCGTCTACAGCGTAAAGCGTCAGGTTAGAGCCACCCTTGTAGAACAGAATACGGAACTTCTCGCCAGACTTGATGGAACAGTCCACAACGAGCTTCTTGTACTTGGAGATGTCCCCAGAAGGCAAACCGATGTTACGCAACTGGTTGTAGTAAGTCGTGGACCAAGTGAAAGTCCTCGTCTCACTATTCCAAGTCGTGTTGGTGTTGCTTGGAGACTCAAAGGTGGCATGCACCTTCTCAGTCTTCGCACTTGCACTAACAACTCCTATTACCATCATAAGTAATAGAGCCAGGAAAGATTGTGTAATCTTTTTCAACATAGTTTTTGAAGTTTTAGTTAAATGAAATTGGTTAATTAATAAATGTGTATAAAACAGCGATTGTCATTTGCCGGCAAAGATACAACGTTCCTATAAAAGGGCGGGAATTATCATGTTACAAAAATTTGTTCCCATGTTACATAAATTCTAATTATTCGAATTGTTCCCCTTAAAATACAAAATGTTATCTATTAGAAAACTGTTGAAACATACAGGAAAGCGATTTATACGAATAGTCCGTAACTTTGCATTCAGAAAAGCAAATGAGCTTTAATTAGTAAAAAAGTTGATTATTAATAGTATGGAATCCTCCTTCGTGAGAAGGGGGACTTTTTTTGTCTGTCAAGAGCATAACCTTAGTGCGCACCGTGCGCATGTCATTTCACGCACCCAGCGCATAATATTTCGTTCTTCCAGCGCATGTTATTTCGCGCTGGAAGGAGATAATTGACACTTAACGAGTTAGGGGAAATCGCATTATTCTCATTTCTTTCCCTCCATAAGTCCAGAAAGGGCGTGACATTTCGGACGCTGTATGAACATTTCCACATGTGTCAAAGTCACTCCCCCACAAGGGACAAGCTGAGACTTCCACAAGGACTGCTTTGCGTAGCCCATAAGGACTAAGCTGCGTCCCCCACAAGGACAGTGCATCTTTCGGAACACCACGGGGAATTATTGGCTCACTTGCATAATCCCGTGTATAGGTTTGAATACATCCTATAAATCTGCTGAATCTGCTTAATCATCCCAAAGGAGTATGTTTTATATCAACAAGTTCCTGCGGAACGATTGAGCGAATTGAGCGGAGGTGAACGGAGATATTTTTAACCACAGATTTATCGGATGAAACGGATTTTTTAAACAACGAATAGAACTAATGAAACGAATCTTTATTTCTTTTCAATGCCGTGGGACGGCAACGAAGGGAAACGAATGGCGGGTGTTCTGCATTCGGAGAAATCAGCAGGATTTCATTCGTCGGGCTTGCCCATTAAAAACGATTCGCCACATTCGGAAAATTAGTTGTTGAAAATAATAAGTCCGATGAATCCGTTGAATCTGCTTAATCATCGCGAAGCGGTATGTTTTATATCAACAAGTTCCTGCGGAACGATTGAGCGAATTGAGCGGAGGTGAACGGAGTTTTAATATTTTCAACCACGGATTAATCTGATTATGCGGATTTTTTGTTTATGGATAAGCCATTACCCGGATTAGAGTCGTGGACGACTCTTGCTACCATCCGGACGGGCTTTTTTGTGTCACACAGATAGCACAGATTTCACAGATTATTTTTAATAGCTCAACTTTCGGAAGTTATAAAAACCACTCACAGTTTTTTTAACAACGAACCTTTATCACGCCGCGCAAGGCGTTTCATCCGTGCCATCTGTGCAATCCGTGTGGACTTTTACATCTCTCACGGATTCCACTGATTCCACAGAATTTTGTTTGACCTCCTTTATCCTTTATCATTTCTCATTTAGCACAGCGCAACGCCGCGCAAGGCGTTTCTTCTGCTAAATCGGCATTCTATGTTAAATTCCTAATAAATTTCTCGTTTTAACTATAAATTTAACACTTTGACCTTCATGCCACCTTGAGTGCTGCATAATAGTCGTGATCC